>JBJKPM010000068.1:0-59211 GCA_046706325.1 Desulfocapsaceae bacterium
TTTAGATTGAGGGTATTCTTCCCCCCCCTCTGGGGGGATTGTGCCGAGCTTGGCATAATCGCCGCTGTTTTACCGGCCAGAGGCTTCAGGCAGATTATGGTATTCGACCCATCCGGGTTAACACTGGGTGTGCGATCGAGACTATCAAAGTGATGGTCCAATGAAATGTCATTTATCCTCAGCTGAGACGTCGATTACTTATCACGTTGTTTGCCGACGCAGGACGTCCGTCAATGATTTGTAGCGGTTTGATCCCGGCAAGCCGTTCAAACACCGATTTACAGTGAGGACAATGTGAGCAGTCAAGCTTGCAACGGATCATTTCTTCAAGGAAGTCCCTTGGCAGAGATTGATTAGGCAGGTGCCAGATGTCTGCCATCCAGTGCGAGGCGTCAAGAAGGCTGAGCAGGTTGCCATGAAAGGCGCCGTCCAGATAAGCACCGACCGTCTGTTTGAAAAAGGTGTATTCTTGCGTCCTGAAGGAGCGAATCGTATAGACTGAAGTGAACGGACTGCAGACGGTTCTCTTTCTCGAGGAGAAAATGCAGATAGTCGTCATCTGGAAGAAAGGGGATATTGAGCGGTACCATGTTTTTCGATCAGCGCAACCGTAGAACTGCTGAAGTGATGAGATCCACAGCCCGGTCAATTTCCTCGATGGTGGTAAATCTACCGGTGGTAAATCTAAGGGTTCCTCTTGCCCACTTTCCGGGTAATTTTATCGCCTGCAGGACGTGAGAGATTTCGACCCTATCCGAATGACAGGCGGCTCCTGCTGAGGCGGCAATATCAAGGCCGATCTCACCAAGCAATTTATTGGCTTCTGCTGCCAGGAATGAGACGCTGCTGGTGTTCGGTAACCGTTTCTCAGGGTGCCCGTTGAACCGGATGCCGGAGATATTGGCCGAAAGCCCTTTTTCAAGATGATCGCGGGTTGCACGCATCACCTCTTTATACCTGTTCAAATTGGCAGCTGCCAGTTCACAGGCTTTCCCCAGGCCGACAATTCCCAGGACATTTTCCGTTCCCGCCCGTCTCCCATCTTCCTGCCCGGCGCCATGGAAGAAAATCTCATTTTTCACCGTATCGCTGATATAAAGGGCGCCGATGCCCTTAGGAGCATAAATCTTATGACCGGCGACAGATAACAGGTCAACTCCGAGTTCACCTACGTCGACCGGGATCTTGCCCAGCGACTGCGCCGCGTCCGTATGCATCAGGATGCCGTTTTCGTTCGCGATCCTGGAAATTTCCCTGACAGGCTGGATGGTGCCGATCTCGTTGTTTGCATGCATGATTGAGATCAAGATAGTATCGGAGCGAATTGCCGCCCGAATATCGGCAGGGTTGATCAACCCGTTTTCATCCACCGGTACCACGGTGAACATGAAACCATGGCCTGCCATAAACTTACACACCTCCAGGATGGCCGGGTGCTCAATGGCGGAGGTGATGATGTGTGTTCCTTTGTTATATCTGGCTCCGGCAATACTCTTAATGACATGGTTGTTGGATTCGGTTCCACCACTTGTGAAGAGGATTTCAGCGGGCTTTGCCCCTAACAAGTCGGCCACTTGTCGGCGGGCAGCCGTAATCGCTTTCTTCGGGGTGATACCGTACCAGTGGCTGCTGGAAGGATTGCCGAACTCGGTCCCAAGAAACAGCTGCATGACATCGATTACTTCCGGGGCATGCGGGGTGGTACCGTTGTAGTCAAGATAGATGGGAAGACTCATGATTCTCTGCAGTGTTTGGTTGTCGGTTGACCGGCAGGACAGGATGCCGAGGTTACCGGGGTCAGTTGTTGTTGATCATCTCCATAAAGTCTTCCCCAAAATGGATATTTTTTTCAAGCAGTTTTTCCGCAATGGTGATCGGACTATGGATGGTGAAGCTGCCGTCAAAAAATTCATTGCCTACAAGGATAAAGTTGATCTGGTTCCCCTCAACAACATGTTTTTCAGGTTTTGAAGGAACGCTTTTTAAGAATGCTTGAGCTTTCACCATATTTACTATTGTACCATCATCCTGGAAAGAGGTTGGCAGAGCAAATCTCTTATGATTAAATGAGGGGGCATAGGTCCGATTATTCTTCTGGAGCAGATGGTGTGCGGGAAATTCATGGCTCATCAAGAGGGTAAACCGTAATCGTAGATTTCTCTACGGTCGTTCCCGCTGGGCAATTATGCCCAAGATGGCTGTTTGCCTTACACACAAATCAGTGAACTCCAAACCGAGGAACGTCCTGGAATCCAAAGAATAGGACGCCAGGCCTTGGACGCCTGTCAAACTTGGGATGACCATGGCGAAAAATATACTCAGCCTGCTGATGCTGTCCGTTTTTTTGCCGGGATGTGTTACGCTTCATACGTCGGCGCCCTTGGCGCGAAAAGGCGTCATCAATCTTTCCGATGTCGATATCCTTCATCATAAGCCTGTCCGTCTGGACGGTCAATGGGCGTTCTACTGGAAGCAGCTTCTGGCCCCGGAAGATTTACACGGGCCGCATCAGCCGGCTGTGTCCGCCTATCTGTCTTTCCCCGGGGCCTGGAACGGCGCGGAGATTGATGGCAGGAAACTGGGGGGGGAAGGATACGCCACATTTCGGCTGCGGATTCTGCTTGCAGCCTCGGAAGACGGCCTGGCACTCTATCTGGGTACAATTGAGTCCGCTTACCGGCTTTGGGCAAACGGCAAACTGCTCGTAGAAAACGGCAGGGTCAGCAATAACCTGTCCGCAGAAACGCCGATACAATCCGTTCAAATACCCCTTTTGCCGGTTGACGGCAGGCTCATCGACCTGGTCCTTCAGGTGTCCAACTACCATTATCATGAAGGCGGGGTTCTCTCTTCCATCAAACTGGGGACATCTAAGAAACTGGAGGCCGCACAGGTGTTGAATTGGGGACTGGCCTTCTTCTGTATCGGCAGCCTGCTGGTAATGGGACTCTACCATCTCGTTCTCTTCGGTTTCCTTAGGAAAAACACCGCACCACTCTATTTCGGTCTTTACTGCCTTTTGTGGACAGGATACCTGCTCACTTGCAGTTCGAATGACTGGGTTATCAATCTGTTGATCAAGCGGATCCCGGTGCCGCTTCTCAACCGGGTTGATCTTCTCTGTTACGTTATTTCGGTTCCAGTCCTTTACATCTTCTTCCGAAGCCTTTACCCTCGTGAGTTCTCCCGGCGCCTTCAGCAAGCCGCCTGGGCCTTGGCCGCTGTTTTTACCTTTTTTGGCCTTGCCCTTCCGACCATGACATTCACCTCCGTCATTCCGGGATATTACCTCTTTTCCATCATCATCATCTTTGACATGCTGCTTCGCCTTTTCGCAGCCGTGCGCAGAAAACGGGAAGGATCCCTGTTTATTCTCCTCGGCTTCATGGTCCTCGGTTTTGCAGGCCTGAACGATATCTTGCTGGATATGCAATTAATTCAGTCGGTCTATCTTATACACCTGGGTATGTTTATTTTTGTTTTGTTTCAGGCTCTAGCCCTTTCGTTGCGGTTTTCCAGGGCGTTTACTGCGGTAGAGCTGTTGTCTGACGAGCTGGCGGGGAAAAACCTCTCCTTGGAAAAGGAGATGGCCGAAAGGACCCGGCTGGAGCGTGAAATTGTAAACGTCAGCGAGGAGGAACGCCGACGGATCAGCCACGACCTGCATGACGGTCTCTGTCAGTTGCTTGCCGGGACCAGACTGCAATTTTCGGCGCTGCGGCGCAAGATAGCCGGCCCGGGAGAATCGCCTTCGGAATGGGGGCATCTCTCATCCCTGCTGGAAGAATCGGTAAACATCGCTTATGATCTTTCCCGAGGGCTTTGGCCGGTTGAACATGATCCTCAGAAGATCATTTCCTCCCTGGAAGACCTGGTCCGGCGTCTAGGCGAGTCGAGCGGCATTGTCATTGAGTTCCGACAGTTTCTCGGCTGCGGCACGTGTACCAATGCCGCTGTAACGCAACTGTTCCGGATCGCCCAGGAGGCGATTACCAATGCAGTAAAACATGCCGGTCCGGACAGGATTATCGTTGGGATTGACTGCACCGATCAAAAAACAATCACGTTAACCGTTCAGGACAACGGGATCGGCTGCAACAATGATGCCAAGACCCAGGGGGGGCTTGGCATGGGAATAATGGTTCATCGCGCCCGGATTATCGGCGGCACGCTGACCGTCTCCGACCGGGAGGGCGGGGGAACCATGGTGACCTGTGTCGCACCTTGTGAAAAGGGGTTAACGGAGGAATCGCAGCGATGAAAGAAAGCGCAAATCCGGCCCGCATATTTTTAATCGATGATCATCCCGTAGTTCGCCAGGGATTGAAGATGCTCCTGCCGCAGGCGTCCCACATAGTGTGCGGCGAAGCGGAGAATACAAGCGAGACCCTGGAGCGGATCGAAGCAGCCGGCGCGGACCTTGCCCTCCTCGACCTTTCCCTCGGTGAGGAAAGTGGACTCGGGCTCATTACCGGGTTGCGCAAGCTCGGTGTCCGGGTACTCGTCTATTCAATGCATGAGGATGCAGAAACCATTGAGAAGGCCTTTACAGCCGGGGCGGACGGTTATGTCAGCAAGCGTGAGATCGAAGATGTCCTGTTCCAGGCGGTTTCCGACCTGCAGGCGGGCCGTCGTCACGTAAGCCCCCGGGCGTCCCGGAGTCTTGCCAACAGAGCCCTGTCGAAGTTGCAGGAAATTTCGGAACATCTGCTGAGCGAACGTGAAAACGATATCCTCGCCATGCTGGGCCGAGGTGAATCAAATGCCGATATCGCCGCCGCCCTGTTCATCAGCGTCCGCACGGTTGAAACCTATTTCTCCAGGATCATGGCCAAGCTCGGCCTCAATGGCATGAAAGACCTCAGGCGGTACGCCATAATGCACCGCCCCCGGTAGCCTTCACGTTTTTCGCTCTTGCCGGACGCACCTCTTCTCCTGTTGGTTGCATCCGTTTGCTGAAAGCCTTTGCGGAAAATCCGAGGCGTTACCTTCAACACCGGAGAGGAAGTCCTGAACGAAGGCACGCTCTCTGGCCAGGGTGCGACGCATATTCAAACGGTTGCTCCAGTGAAACTTCGGCTCCGGCCACCTTCATGCAGCAGCAGGCTGGTCGACTGCCGCCCGCTCTTTCCGCCGCAGTGCGAACAACCCTGCCGCCCCGAGCCCCAGCATGGCGAGCGTTGACGGCTCGGGCGTCGAGGCCACGGGCGTGCTCTCTACCGGACTATAGGTATATTGAAGGCTCGCAACGCCGTCCCATCTATCAAATAGAGGGCCTGTATTCGAGTAATAAGCCCCACCGTCACGGAGGATATCCCAATTGTCATCGCTATCGACGCCCCACACATTCCCGACGACCTCCTTCTCCAGCTCAAGGTCCACTGTTGTCTCTCCCATGAAATACGAGAGGAGATAACCAAAATCCAGCGTGACACTCTGGCTCTGTACGGTAGGCCCACCGCTATTGAGGCTTGTATACAAATCATCTACACCCGACGCGTAATTTGGAACCGGAATAAAGCCTCCCCAGCCGTCATCGTGCGCCCATCCGTCGTTGGTGTGAATATCGTAGACCTTCCTGGCAAACCAGGGATACGCGGCAGGAAAATCGGCGAAGCCGTAAGAATTGATTGATCCGTGTGCGCTGCAACCAGCCCCAAGCCTATCGTCCGAGCAACCAACTACGCCCCAGACCCCGACCCAATAGGAAAAATTCAGGCTTGCTCCGGTCAATGCGTACTGCGTATCCCCGATGGTGAAGCCGGAAGGGGCTCCGTGAAACGGGAGGGTATTGGTCTGGGTGAAAGTGGTTTGCTGGCTGGTTTGGTGACTGCAGCCCTCTACTGTGTCAGAGTAGCAGATCGTTGGGAATGACTCGTCGAGACTGAATTTCTGGGTCTGGATCCAATTGATCTGTCCATTCGAGCCCGAGGTAATCGTGTCCGCTAGGCACATACTCGAACCCGTAGTCAGGGCGGCTAGCCAGAAGAAACCGATAACCAAAACCTTGGCGAATGTCTTTTTCATGTTCGTGCCTCCGATTTTACCCGTCCCAGCCGGAAATTACTGGGAAGTGCGGTAACTCTGTAGAGCCTGAGCGCAAAGATATCCACACATCGGGTGCATGCGAAACATTTGCTCTCCATTGCTTGTGTGGGGATGATTTTCTTATGCTATTACATTTTATATAATACAAACCGTATCTTGTCTGTCCGGGAGAACCATGATTTTTTGTAAGGGATTTCACGGACAGAAGGAGAATTCCAGGGTCAGGAAACAACAGGGTTAAATATACCAGGCCCTAGTGTCATGTCACATATGAAATGGTAGCAAAAGCAGGGCCGACCCTGCCCTAGCTCAAATACCGAAATTCATCCGGACCGCTTAGAATACGAGGAGGAAGGAATGAGGCGTTTTGACAACAAGTCTGTGGAAAAACATTTTGACGGATAGCTATTCAGGTGGAAGAAATCAAGCCGCCCACCGGGGAAAAGGGTCTGTTTTTTCTCATAATGCCCTGATTTCATGATGACAACCGGCTGAAACCTGTTTTTTACATTTTTTTCATCGGGTTGTTCATTCGCCCGCCGCCTTCCAGTTCTTTCCAGTGCCATGCCGGGAGAGAGATTCTTCTTCGGCAGCGTCGGCGCCACATTGGAGGGTTGGGGCGGCTGCGGGATCAGGGAAATCCCTTTGGCATAACCCTGTATTCGACCTGCTGGACAAGGATGCCGACCCATTCATGGACCACGGCCCAGCCGTCATCGGCACTCGCCGCACCGGGAAGATAATCGGTGATCATCTTTTCCGGCGGCTCATCGGAGATGAAGGCCGTGGGTGCCGGGATTACACTGAGTCCTTCATGCCTGAAGGCGAAAACCGCCCGGCGCATATGAAGTGCCGTAGTCACCAGGGCAATCCTTGCTATTCCTGCATCCTTCAAGATCTGTGCACTGAAATAGGCATTATCGGCGGTATCGAGTGATTGTTGTTCGAGCCACCGGGTCTGTATGCCGAAATCCTGCCGCAACGACTGGGCCATCAATGTCGCCTCCGGTTGCATCCCTCGCGGCGCACCGCCGGAAACAAGCACCGGCAGGCCGCTTTCCTTTGCCAGCCGGGCCGCGTAACGCAGCCGCTCCAGGGTAACCCTGTCAGGTACCGGACCGCCATACTCCCTGGCATAGCCGCGTTCCCCACCCCCGAGAATGACAATGGCCTGGGCGGTCTTGAGCTGTTTAGTCGTCACCGGCGGAAAATTCTCCAGCCCTTTGGCTACCCAATCCACCGTGACAGGTGTTGAAAAGAAGAGCAGGATCAGGAGACCGGACCAGCAATACAGGAGGCCCCGGCGAGGCCGCCAGTGCAGGGAGAGCAGACCATGGGCAATCATTATGAAAGGCAAAAGCGGTGACAGAAAAATTGCCTCGGCAATTTTTTTCAACAGAAATATCCAGTAGGCATGCATGGTCGAATTTTCCCTTGAAAGATTTCCGTTGCCTCGATAGGAGTACGGTCCACAGCGTGAGCCAAGATAAAATCCGGTTTATCTTTGCACAATTTTCCGGCATAATGCACGCAAACCAGACCATAGGAACGATCAACGGCGATTACCCCCATCTTACGGCACATGGCAAGACAATGCAAAACAAGAAGGTTTCACCTGACTACACATGTAACGAATATAGAGAAGAGATGATCCTGGCAGGGCTGCGCAAGCAGCTTTGCCGAACGGATCTTTCGGATAAAGAACGAGAGGCCCTCGAGCAGGAAGTTATCAGACGAGAAAAGGCGATGGGGTTCTGACGCCATGGACAGCCGACGTCCTGAGATACATGATATGCGATGCGACCGGAATCTCTTCGACCGCATACGGAAAAATCTCTCCGCATTCGCCTTCCTGCCCCAAAAACGGCAGAACCTTAAACGGGCGGCCGTGGCGGTCACCATCGTCGATATCGACCATGATCCGGCACTCTTCGATATTCCCCATCGGGCCTCATGGAACTGCAACGCCGCACTCGTCCTTACCAGGAGGGCCTTCCGGTTGAAACGGCATGCCGGCCAGTGGGCACTCCCGGGAGGCAGGATGGAAGAAGGTGAAAGCCCGGAAGAAACGGCCCTGCGAGAGCTTGACGAAGAGGTCGGCCTGCGCCTTCCCCCCGACCGGATCGTCGGACGATTGGACGATTATATCACCCATTCCGGTTTTATCATCTCCCCCGTCGTGGTCTGGGGCGGAACAGGACTGATGCTCACCGGCAACCCCGCCGAGGTCGCCTCGGTCCACCGCATCCCGCTGGCTGAATTTCTCCGCGATGACGCCCCGATTTTCGAGGACATACCCGGCTGCGCCAATCCCGTGCTGCTGATGCCAGTCGGCAGCGGCAGCATTGCCTCTCCCACCGCGGCTATCCTCTTCCAGTTCAGAGAGGTGGCAATTTTCGGCAGGTCCGTCCGGGTGTTTCACTATGAGCAGCCGTTCTTTGCCCGGCAATAGCCTTAATTTTTTCCCCTGCCACGGAGCCGGTGTCACCCACCTGCCTTGCCTGCAGGCAAACAGGCCATCCGGATGGCGGTTCGGCGCCCTTGCCGATTGAAAAGATCTTGAAAAAAGGCCCTATGTCCGATACTGTCGACTGGCAAAGACATCTGTTGTCACCCTGAAAAATCCTGATCTGTTGAAATCCATGAAGAATACCCCTGAACCCTTGTGGGATCGCACCCTTCGCCGAATTCGGCGTATCTGGCCTCTAGGCGATTCCGGGAAACTGAAACAGCTTATCGAAACGGACCTCCCCGAGGCCGACCTGCAATTACTCCGCGACAAGATCGATTCCTGCCTTCGAGGTCATGGCGGGGAGGTATCGGCCCGAGCCCGGGCGGCTGAACTCGGAGAGACATATCTGGTCCTCAACAGCGAGGGCAGGCGCCGATTTCTGGAGCTTCTGGCAAGAGAATACGATGTCGACATCGAGGCCCTCGAACAAATGATCACCGGGCAGCGACAGAACGCCGATCCCCTCCGGCGCCGGGAATATATCCTTTCCTTACGCGATCTTCTCGAGCCCCCCCGGACCAGACTCCTGCGTCAATTCAACGAGCTGGAGGAGGGGGTCAAATTCCTGGTCGACCTGCGGGCGGAACTCATCACCTGGGCCAGGGAAGACCCGGAGCTGAAGGCGCTTGATCAGGATGTCCACCGTCTCCTTGCCTCCTGGTTTGACGTCGGCTTTCTCGATCTCCAGCGAATCACCTGGCATTCTCCGGCTGCCCTTCTGGAAAAACTCATCGAGTATGAAGCGGTCCATGCCATCCGTTCCTGGAGCGATCTGAAGAACCGGCTGCGTGCGGACAGGCGGTGTTATGCCTACTTTCATCCCCGGATGCCCCATGAACCGCTGATCTTCGTCGAAATCGCTCTGGTCAACGGCATAGCCGAGAATATAACCGATCTCCTCGATGAAAAGGCCCCTCCAGTCAGGCCGGAAAAGGCCGATACGGCAATCTTTTACTCCATCTCAAACTGCCAGGCGGGTCTATCGGGTGTAAGTTTCGGGAATTTTCTCATCAAGCGGGTAGTGCGGGATCTTGTATCCAAGCTGCCGAATCTGAAAACATTTTCGACCTTATCGCCTATTCCTGATTTTGTGAAATGGCTCAAAGACACCTCCGGGGACACCTCTTTTGCCGAGCAGGAACTCGCTGCCATCCGGATCCTCACCGATGATGGCACCCCGGAGTATTCCTTCTCCGAGATCCTGAAAAGCACCGACGGACGGGCAAAGGAGATGCAAAAATCGCTTGAACCCACACTCCTTGGCCTCTGCGCCCGGTATCTGCTGACCGTCAAACGCGGTCACCGGGCCCTCGACCGTGTTGCCCATTTCCATCTTACCAACGGTGCACGCATCGAGCGAATCAACTGGTCCGCCGATACCTCAGAAAACGGCATTATGCAGTCCGCCGGAATGATGGTAAATTATCGCTACAACCTTCCGGATATTGAAAAAAATCATGAGGCCTATACCGGAGAGGGCAGTATTTCATCATCGTCTTCGGTTCGCCGGCTGCTGAAAAATTCCGGGACCTTCAGATGATGCACCAAGCAGGCGCCAGGACGTCAACAGCCTGCGAGGCGAAAAAAAGCCGGAGGATGTACGAAAGGAGGAGCTGGACCATGCCATCCCCAAAAGAACAGCTGCGGCAGACACTGACCCAGGCCTTGGCTGCCGAAGGATTGATCACCGTCCTGACCGGGGCCGGCGTCTCCGCCGACAGCGGGATCCCGACCTTCCGCGGTCCGGGGGGCTACTGGACCATTGGTTCCAAATCATCACTATCGACATCGAGGCCACCGCCTTCTCCAGGTCGGCCCTGCAGAGCCCCGGCGGTCTCTTCTTCCAGGGCAGCAGCAGCGTGCATCTGCCGGAGCTGGTTGCAGCTCTCAGGGATATCCTGGCGGTGTAGATCGATCCTGCCGCACCTCCAAGAAGGCATCTATCCCCTCCTTCACGGCCTGGCGACAGGCAAAGAGGACATGCTGCGATCATCGGTCGCCTTTCCGCACACCTCGTCAGGCGTTATCATCCTCGGAGGAATTGAAGGAGTACATGCTGATCTCCTGCCGCAGGTTCCAACCGCCGTTCTGCCAAAAGCTGTTTGCGGTCCGGTTGGAGGTGAAGACGAAGACATGGGCCTTTGCAATGCCGATATCGTAAAGCGCCGCGATACAACACCTGACCAGCGCCGTTCCTATCCCTTGCCGTCTGTAATCCGGCTTGACGATCAGGTGTTGGAGATACCCGCGCCGGCCGTCATGACCGCACAGCAGGCACCCGACCACCTCCCTTCCGGACATGGCCACAAAACTGAGCCCCGGGTTTCTCTTCAGGTATAAGGCGACGGCCTCCGTGTCATCCATCCGTCTCAAGGTTACTCCCGGAGTAGAATCCAGCAATTCAAGAACCTGTGCATATTCCGTCATCCGCAGTTCGCAAATCTCCATCCCCTCTCCCTTGTCCTGTCGGGCTGTAAACCGGGTTGGTCTCGTAGAGGGCCTCGATGCAGGCCTCCCGTATCCTCCAGATCTCCTGGAGCCTGTCGACGCCGTAAAAGCGACACAGAAATTCTTGATGAAAGGTGACCTTTTCCGCGTCGATCAAACCCGGGTCGATCTGCCGCTCCACCAGGAAGCTGTCGATGCTGAGTCCTGCCGTTCTTGTAAAATCAAGACGTTTTCTCCGGCAGATCAGATAACAATGAGCCTCCGGAAGAAAGGGGTGTCCGAAGGCCTTCAAGACGGGACCGACGCCTGGTGTGTTGATGCCGTCCATCAGATAGATACCTATCGTAAGTTGCAGCGGCAACCCGCATTCCTTGGCCAGCAGGGCCAAGAGCGTATGTTTCGAGCTGCATGTCCCCCTTCTTTCCCGGAGAACCCGCAGGGGTTCGCCGGTCTTGCCGATGCGGCCGTAGGACAGCCCCTGCACAAGACGACAGGCATCCTTGAATGACGAGATCCCGCGATCGAGAAATGCCCTGGAAATCGGGCCCGAATCAGAGAGCAGTGAATCCATCGTATTTCCAATTGATCGTTAATACGGATTGTTTTCAGAAATTGCCGACATTTTCTAACGCCGAAGCTCCATCACGGTCTCTTTCAACGCTCCACCTGGAGACATATATCCCATCAGCTCCGTTTTGGGAAACCCCGATGCGAATATTTAACCCAACCTTAACCTGTTCCTAATGCCGTCAGGAGTACTATGGCCGTCGTAGAGTCATTGCCTATGTTCTTGTCCCGACAGGCCCCGGGAGCCAAACCCCTGGGACACGCCGAGCGCGCCTCCGTCCTCCGTACAGGACCATGAGGCTCCTGCCTGTCTGAGGATGCGGATTCCGCTATGGATATGGATACGAGAATCGTCATGAAGGATTTGCCCGCCACAAATTCGAAAATATCCGGAGATCAAGGAGTGAAGGCACGCCTGTCTGCATCCCTTGCCGTACTGCGGAAAGAAGAGGTAATCGAGCTGTTGGACCATCTCTGGTCCCGGGGATCATTCCAGATCCGGCGCCCTCCGGAAACAGGCCTGGTCATGTACAAGGTCCGCGACCCCTTTGATGTGGAATTTCATCTCGGCGAGGTGCTGATCTGTGAAACGGAGGTAGATCTCGACGGTTTTACCGGTTGGGGAATGATCAGCGGCGATGAGCCTGAACGTGCCATCCTGTTGGCATCCGTCGAGGCCGCCGAGGTAAGCGGAAACCGGGAAATGCTGTCAGCTGTAGCCGCCTTCCTTGAAAAAACCGGCGAAAGAGGAGCTCAACAGGAACTCTTGCTGTCGAGATTGGCAGCCTCCACCGCAGTGCGGTTCGAATCCATGAGCAGGGAATCCGTCGACTTCGGATCCCTGGGAGAATAAAGGGTCTTTATGCTGGAGACACGCTGCCTGCACAACCAGAAAAATTATCGCCATCTCCTTCGAGCCATGAGCCGGCCCGGACGCAGCGTCCAGTTGGAGCTGGCGGTTGAACCTCACCCTTTCGCCGAGGCCTTGACCATCGGTGAATGCCTGTTGGATTGCGAAGTCAGCTTTTCCGTTATCGGCTGTGACGATACAACACATCTGGAAAATGCCTTGAGGAGTGCCACCCAGGTCAGGCCGGAATCCGTGGAACAGGCTGATTTTCTTTTTATTCTGGGGAGCAGCAGTCAAAGAAAAGTGCTGCAGGCCAAACGCGGTCATACGGAAGCCCCTGAGCTGGGGGCCACCCTCATCTATCTCCCGGACCTCGGAGGTACGGGCACGGACCACGATATCAAGGTCCGGTTATCCGGTCCCGGAATAGCCGCGGGGGAAGGCATTGCACCCGAGTTCGACGGTATTGCCCCGGAAGAGTACGGCTTCCTGATGGAGGCCAATGCCGACTATCCCCTTGGCCTGGACATCTTTCTGGTCCGTTCAGGCGGGAAGGTAATTGCCATTCCACGTTCTACCCGGATCAGGATGAGGTAACTATGGGCTATGTTGCGGTCAGCGGCGGTGCCGCCGCCATCGAAAATGCGGAAAAATTTTCCTTCATCCGCCGCGCCGGAGGGACGTCTGCGGTCCTGCATCCCGAACAGATCCGCGACCAGCTGTATCTAGCGGTGGACAGGATTATGGGAGAAGGATCTCTCTACGCCCCCGACCTTGCCGCTCTCGCCTTCAAGCAGGCGGCCGGTGACACCTTCGAGGCGGCGTTTATCCTGCGCTCCTATCGGACCACATTGCCCCGGCTGGGCTACTCTCAAGCGCTCACCACCGACATCATGCGGGTGACCAGGCGCATCTCGGCCGCCTTTAAGGACATCCCGGGAGGACAGATCCTCGGACCGACTCCGGACTATACCCTAAGGCTGTTGGACTTCGATCTGCTCGATGAGTCGGAAGAGGAGATGAAAGAACGGATCGATGCCTTCCTGCGGAGCCTAGGGACACTGCCTGCACTGCCCAAGACCTTTCCCAAGGTAGTGGAAATGCTCAGGCGTGAAGGTCTGCTGGTCCCCCGCGCCTCGGTCGGAGAAGACGTGGCGGAGCCTATTGACATCACCCGGCAGGCCCTCACCTTCCCCGCACCCCGCAGCTCCCAGCTACAGACCCTGGCCCGAGGTGAGACCGGCGGCCTGTTGGCCCTGGCCTATTCCAACATGCGCGGCTATGGCTCCGTCCACCCGGTAATAGGCGAGTTGCGGGTCGGATTCCTGCCCATCCTCTACCACAACCCGGTCAATGGCGGCATCGAACCGGTAGGCGAGATCCAGGTCACCGAGGCTGAAGTCATCTCCCGTATACCCGATGGAAGCGGGCCTGCCGTCTTCAGCCTCGGCTACGGGCTGTGTTTCGGCCATAATGAGACCAAGGCCATTGCCATGGCCGTCCTGGACCGGGCCATATCCACCGATACGCCGTCGGCGCCGTCGGAGGATCAGGAATTCATCCTGACCCATGTGGACGGCATCGAATCCATGGGATTCTGCAATCATTATAAGCTGCCGCACTATGTGACCTTTCAGTCGGAGCTCGATCGTCTGCGCACCATTCAATCCGGACAACAGCCATCCGAGAAGACTCCCGTATGACCTCCAGCTCACCATCGAAACCAGGTGCAACAGCCGATTGGCGCTCCAGCATCCCTTCGAAAAGAAACAGATATTCCTTTGCCTTCCTTGATGAAGGCGCCAAACGCGAGATCCGCCGCAAGATGCTGAAGGCCGTGGCGATCCCCGGGTGCCAGATCCCCTTCGGCTCCCGCGAGATGCCCATCGCCAGAGGTTGGGGAACCGGCGGATTGCAGCTGACGCTGTCACTGGTCGGTTCCGACGACATCCTCAAGGTCATCGACCAGGGATCCGACGACAGCGTCAATGCCGTCAACATCAAAAAATTCGTACACCGTGTCACAGGGGTGGCATTGACCACCGATACTTCGGAGGCGACCCTGATCCAGACCAGGCACCGCATTCCTGAGGAATCTCTGCACCACGACCAGCTGCTCGTCTTTCAGGTGCCCATTCCGGAGCCTCTGCGCCTGGTGGAACCGTCCGAACAGACAACCCGGCGAATGCACGCGGAGGCGGACTACAGCCGGATGTGGCTCTACCTCTTTGAAGATATCGTCAGGTTCAACGAGATCACCGTGGCCGCCCGCTACCCGGTGATGGTCAACGGCCGTCACCTGATGGATCCCAGCCCGATCCCGCGCTGGGACCTGGCCAAGCTCCATCGCGGCGAGGCCCTCTTTCTTTTCTGTGCCGGTCGGGAAAAGCGGATCTATGCGGTGCCGCCGCATACCGATGTCGAACCGCTCTCCTTCGAAGACTTCGCCTTCCGCACCGAGGACTTCAATGGCCGCCGTTGCAGCCGTTGCGGCTCGACGGCTACCTACCTCGACGAAATGACCGACGATCAGACCGGCAACAAGACGCATACCTGCTCGGACACCGCCTTCTGTGAAAAGCTCCGCCGCCGGGCCCCTGCCGAAGATCCGGATCAACCCAGGGAGTCGGATCGATGAAACCGGTGCTGCAGGTGCGCAACCTGACCAAACGCTATGGCCCGGGCTGCCCGGAATGCCTGGATCTGACCGGCGACCGACGGGAGACCAATCAATGCCCCCGTTGCCGCTCCATCCTGGCTTGTCGCCAGGTTTCCTTCGATCTCTACCCCAGCGAGGTCCTGGGGATCGTCGGCGAAAGCGGTTCGGGCAAAAGCACCGTGGTCCGCCTGCTGCATTTTGACTTTCCACCGACCGAAGGTGCGTACTCTCTCAACCTGGACGGCCTTGCCGCCGCGGAGATCGGTTCCGGGCACAATCTCTTTTCGCTCAGCGCCTTCCAGCGGCGGCGCATCCGGAACGAACTCATGGGCATCGTTTACCAGAATGCCCGAATGGGACTGCGAATGAAGGTGAGCGCCGGAGGCAATGTCGCCGAGCGGCTGTTGATGGCAGGCTGGCGCAATGTGGGTCGCATGCGGGAGCGGGCGGCTGAACTGCTGACCCAGACCGAGGTCCCTGTCCAGCGCCTGAACGAGTCGCCGGGTAATTTTTCCGGCGGCATGCAGCAGCGGGTGCAGATCGCCAAAGCCCTGTCGACCCGGCCGGCGGTGCTACTTTTAGACGAGGTAACCACCGGCCTCGACGTCTCGGTCCAGGCCCGGGTGCTGGATCTCATCCGCAACCTGCAGCGGGAACTGGGTCTTGCGACCATCGTCGTCTCCCATGACCTTGGAGTCATCCGGCTGCTGACCTCACGCACCATCGTCATGCGCCACGGCTGTATCGTCGAGGCCGGCCTGTCCGATCAGATCCTGGAAGACCCGCGACATGCCTATACCCAACTCCTTGTCAATTCGACCCTGTAGCCATGCTCACCGTTGAAAATCTCGAAAAACGTTTCGTGGCGCATATCCTGAACGATAAGGAGATCACGGGCTTTCCCCGGATCTCTTTTCACGTCCCGGCCGGTACGGCCCTGGGGATCTCAGGACCGAGCGGTTACGGCAAGAGTTCGGTGCTCAAATGCATTTATCGGACCTACCAGGCCAGCTGCGGCAGGATCACTTATGCCTCTGAGACCCTTGGCCCGGTTGAGCTGACCTCGCTTGCCGAACATGAGATCCTGCTGCTGCGTCGCCGGGAGATCGGGTATGTCACTCAGTTTCTCTCGGTGCTGCCGCGGGTCTCGGCCACCGATATCGTGGCCGAGCCGTTGATCGAGGCCGGGACTCCCCGGTCTGCAGCGAGACGATGCTCGCGCGCGCTCCTCCGGCGGCTCAGGATCGATCCATCCCTGCTGGACGCCTTTCCCAGCACCTTCAGCGGCGGAGAAAAGCAGCGGGTGAACCTGGCCCGGGCGGTCATCCGCCCACCGCGGCTTCTGCTGCTCGACGAGCCCACCGCCTCCCTGGACAGGGAGGCCATGCAGGTCGTCCTCGATCTGCTGCTGGAGATGAAGGCCAAAGGAACCACGATGATTGCCATATTCCACGACCTCTCCATCATGCATCGCCTGATGGACGCCATTTTCCCGATGCCTGAAAAGGAACGCCGATCATGAACCTCACGCGAGGCTCTTCTGCCGCAACGATCATCTTCAATGTCCGGGTGATCACCCCCGACGCCGTCCTTCCGGACGCCTCCCTGGTCATCGAACAGGGAATCATCCGCGACATTGCCGACAGGCCGGTTACGGCAAACGGCTTTACTCGATTGGACGGCTGCGGCCATCTGCTGTTGCCGGGCTTTATCGATATCCACAGCGATGTGATCGAAAACGCCATCCAGCCCCGCCCCGGTGGTCGATTTCCGGTCGATGTGGCCCTGCACGAGCTGGACAAGCAGCTGGTAGCCTGCGGCGTCACCTCTATCTTTCACTGCCTCTGCTTTCTGGACGGCAGTGAAGATCCCCCCTTCCGCAATGCCCGGACGACCATCGAACTTATCAATCAGATCGAAGGCATGAAGGATGAATTCCGGGCACGAACCCATGTCCATGCCCGCTATGAAATGACCAACGAGGATGACATCGAACAGGTGAAAGATCTGCTGGGCAGAGGGCTGATTCATTTATTCTCGCTGATGGATCACACCCCCGGGCAAGGACAGTTCTCCGAGGTGGCCAACTTCCGGGCCTATTATGCCAAGGCCCGGGGGCTCTCGGGGGAACGGGTGGACAGAATCATCGAACGTCGTCTGGCAGCGAGCAGCCGTATCGATTGGGAGGCACTTTGTCGCCTGGCCCGGGCCTGCCGTGACAATGGTGTGGCCATCGCCAGCCATGACGATGATTGCAACGATAAGGTGGAGGTGATGCAGGGTCTCGGAGTGACCCTCTCCGAATTCCCGGTCAATCGGGAGGCGGCCCTTGCCGCCCGTCGGCATGGCATGCTGATCTCTCTGGGCTCGCCGAACATCCTGCGCGGCGCCTCGCTCACCGGCAATCTTTCCGGATGCGAGGCCATCGGCTCGGGTCTTGGTGATATCCTCTGTTCGGACTATGCCCCCATGTCCCTGTTACATGCGGCACTCAAACTCTTCAAGGAAGGCATCCTCGACCTTCCCTCAGCCGTACGCCTGATCTCGCTCAATGCCGCCCGGGCAACCGGCATCGAAGCCCATACCGGTTCCATTACCGACGGCAAGGCGGCCGATCTGGTGCTGGTCGATGACAGCCGCCGGGTTGCCCAGGTCGTACGCACCTTCGTCTCCGGTCGTCAGGTCTTCAGCCGGGGGGATTGAGCACCATTACCCTCCGGCCGGTCGGTAGCGGCATCAGCGCCTAGCCCTTCCGTAACCTTCTCGTCACGTCGGACGATTGTTTGTCCCTATGATATGAAGACGCAGTGTCTTCGATAAGGTGTCGATAACGGAGATGGTGACCAGGATCAGAATGATGATGCTCATCGCCTCATCCCAGGCGCAGAGCCGGATGCGATCCGACAGCTCCAGCCCGATGCCGCCGGCGCCGACGACACCCAGAATAGTAGCCGAGCGGGTATTGGATTCAAAGAAGTACAGCATCTGGCTCAGGATTACCGGAAAGACCTGGGGCAGCATCCCAAAGCGCATGATCTGGATGCCGTTGGCCCCGGCGGCTCGAACACCGTCGACCTCCTTGGCATTCACCCCCTCGATGGCCTCCGAGAATAATTTCGACAGGGTGCCGGTATCGCTGACGGCAATGGCCAGGATACCGGTAAAAGGCCCCAGGCCCACAACATTGACGAAGATAAGCGCCCATATCAGAGAATCGATCCCGCGGATAACATCAAAGACGCGCCGGAGTGCGAAATGCAGTACCGGGTTGGCAACGACATTCCGGGCCCCCAGAAATCCCAGAGGAACAGAGGCCAAAGTTGACAGCAGGGATCCCAGAAAGGCCATGGCCACCGTCTGCAGCATGGCGTAGCAGAATTCTCCCAGATATCCGTGGGCGGCAGGCGGAAACATGAAGCGCAGGGCATTGTCCAGTTTGCCGAAGCCGTCGATCATACGGGGAAGATTGAGAAAATCCATTCGCCAGAGACAATGGACGACGAGCAGGATAAAAAGAAGCCAGAACAGGGACCTGCGCATTCTTTTCAGGCGGGAGGCGCCCATGATCTCCGGACAGATCCGCTGGGCGAAGGCAAGATCCTCCGCAGATATCACGGCTCCCGGCCTTTTCAAAAAGAGCCACGGCATCCGATGATTGAGGTTGCGGTGTCATCGATCCTCTCTGCATCCCGGCTAATTGCTCCACCCTTCAGCCTAGTTCTTCCTCTCCTTCATATTGGCTTGAATCATCCGAATGATCGGTTCGTAGTCGGCAACGGCGACGACCTTGAAGCCTTTGGACTCCTTTCCGAAAAGGTCTTTGAATGCCATAGGGTCCTTCTCCGGCATACGGAGGATTGCCTGCCGGACGTCTTCCCGCATCTGCTCCGGCAGCCAGGTGGGCATGGACCATGGATCGTTGGGCAACAGGGGCGACTTCCAGATGATGCGCCACTGTCCCGGCTTGATCATCCCCTTGCTCTCCATCCGGGTCGGATTGTTGTCCGTCGGTGAGTTCCACCAGGTCGCCGCTGCGTCGAAGGTACCGTTTAAAAGGGCTATGATGCTGTTCTCATGGCTGCCGGAAAACTCGGTCTTGCCGAAGAAGGTGTCCACATTGATGCCCTGTTCGTGCAGGAAGAAACGAGGCGCCTGGTGGCCGGAGGTGGAATTAGGATCGGCAAAGGCGAATTTCTTCCCCTTCAGGTCCTTAATCGTATGGTACGGGCTGTCGGTCTTGACGACGATAATGGAATGATAGCCGAAACTCCCATCGGCATTGAGCTTGGAGACCAAGGGCTCGACCCGGTGATTGGTGACGATCCAGGCCCTGGAAAAAGAGGCGGGACCGAAGTAGGCCAGGTCGACCTTTTGGGCCTTCACACCTTCGATGACCCCGGCATAATCCGTTGCCAGACGCTCGTCCACTTCAACGCCCAGCTCCCGGGAAAGGTATTCTCGCACCGGTTTCCATCGCGAGACGCGATCAGCCTCGTTCTCACTGGTGATGATCCCCATCACGATCCTGGGATGGTCCTTGCGCCAATCCGCCGCCTTAACATTACTGACACAATGGCCAAGCACCAGCAGAACGGCAAATACATACACCAAGGATAACTTCCGTATCACTTTCATAGTCTCTCTCCTTTTTTCAATAGTACTGTCCAGGTATCCCCCCTGATTGCCGACCTCAGGTCGGAGTACTCCTTCACCTTCCCCTTTTTTCTTTCGCCACATCCTCTGCAGACACAGGTTTCATGAAAGTTTCAGACAGGCTCGAGCCGTCTATGCGGCTCAGGCGGCAGCTCGATGCGAATGGAATCGCCCGGTCCGACATTCCCACCCTGGATAACGACGGACATGATCCCCGCCTTTCGCATCAACTTGCCTTCGTTATCGCGACTCACTACAGCGGCCGTCAGACCAGCCTTATAACCGTCCAGCTGAGCACACGGGTTCCTGAGCCCGGTCACCTCGACGACGGCTGTATCGCCCAGTCGCAGCCGCGTGCCGACAGGCAATCCAAGCAGGTCAATGCCGCTGGTGGTGATATTTTCACCGATATCTCCAGCTGTTACTATAAAGCCTGCACGCTTCAAGTCGGTAAACAGCTCGGCGTGAACAAGATGGACCTGGCGCAGATTCGGCAGATCATGGCCCAGCCGCAACCGGGAACGATGCTGAACCCGCCGGCCTCCATGTGCGTCCCCCTCCACCCCGAATCCGGCGATGAGCCTGATGCGCTGCCGATTCATTTTCCTGAAACCGTGCGTTGCGCTGCTGTTCACCGCCATTACCCTCCCTGCCATCCTTTCCCCCGCATCAGCAATGCCCCGGTTGAACAAACCCACCTTCTCCCCCTCCAGACGATACGGATTTGCGGTCACTCGGTTTGAAAGGCTGCTGTTTCCGGAAAAAAAGATCCCGTCTCATCGGCGAACATATCGACCGCCTCCGGAGTGAACTCTTTTTCTTCCTCCGTCCGATAGATCATATTTACCTCTGCCGCGGTCAGAGCTTCAGGGGGGCCGTCGAATACGATACGTCCGTGCGCCATGGCGAGAATCCGCCGGCAATAGGTCTTGGCAGTATGCAGATGGTGCAGATTACAGATAACCGTGATACCATCCTCTTCGTTGATGGCCTTCAGTGCCCCCATCACCTTGGCGGCGTTGTTTGGATCAAGAGAGGCGATGGGTTCATCGGCCAGGACCACATCAGGCTCCTGCACCAGGGCCTTGGCTATGGCTACCCGCTGCTGTTGACCTCCCGACAGCCTGTCTGCCCGCTGCAAGGCATGCAAAGCCATGTCGAGCCGGTGCAGCGCCTTGATGGCCATGATCTTCTCGGATCTGCTGAAGTACTTGAACAGCGTGGAACAGGTGCTGCGGTAGGCGAGACGGCCAATCAGGACATTGGTCAGGACGTCCAGGCGGTTTATCAGATTGAACTGTTGAAAGATCATGGCACATTTCGATCGCCACCTCCGCAGATCCCGTCCTCCGAGTTTCCCGATCTCCGAGCCGTCAAATACCATTTCCCCGGCCGAGGGATCGGCTAATCGATTCATCAAACGGAGCAACGTCGACTTCCCGGCACCCGATCTTCCGATGATCCCGATCATTTCTCCTGCGGAAATCCGCAAGGAGACCGAATCGACAGCCCGTACCTTCCCATAATCTTTGGTGACACCATTCAGTCGCAACATGATCTACCTCCCTGCCGGATCAATTTCTTCTGAAGCGATTCCACGTCCTCCACACTGTTGGCAAAGGACAACCCAATGATATCGGCGTGTTCGGCAATAAACGGAAGACACTCGACATCATCATCGGTGAGCCCTCGAAGACGAAGGGCGCTGTCGGGAAGATTGATGCCCTTATCTGCATAGAGATGGACGCCGCCCGGCCGCACACGGGTTATCCGGACTCGCACCTGGTCAGCCTCTATCCTCTCGACGATCCCGCCTATCTTACCGTCATCGAGCCAGATTGCCTCTCCCGTCCCGACATCATCGAAGACCCCAGGGATCGTACAACTGATCATGGCCGGAGTCAGTATCCGTCCGCCTCCGTCTATGGTGGCCGGACGACCGGGAATGGGGCTGCGGGTCAGGATCAGATGATCCCCCTGCTGCAGAAGAATCCCGTTTCTATTCCGAGGCAGTTCACCGACCCGGGCAACAACCTTCTTGTCTTTGGCACCCTTTTGATCACAGCGTAACATGGTGCCGGAGACGATATAGGCTGTCTCAGTCGCCTCGGCCCAGCAACCCAATTCGCTGACATCGACGATTTTCAGATCGCGTACGGCATTGCGGGCATCGACAAAGCGGACCTCTTCTCCCACGCGCAACCGGGCAAGCCAATCGGCCGGAAGCAGCAAGGACGCATCTGCCGGGGTGGGCGGGGTCAAGGGTGTAGGGGATAACCAGATCCTGGCCGGCGCAATGACCCGGCCGAAGACATCCCGGCGCGGACGGATCCTTATCACCGCCGGCCCCGGTTCCATCGCCCCGGTTCTCAGTTTCGGCCCGGCGAGATCCATCAGGACCCGACATGATCGCCCAAGCGCCTGTTCCGCCTGTTCAGGTAACGTATCATCCGCAGCCAGGTTTCGGGTTCGTCATGAGCACAGTTGATGCGCATGCAGTCCATACCCCGGTTCAACAGGTTGTGGACCTGGGAATAATCGTTGCCGGCTTCACTGGGCATCGTGACCATGATGCGGACACGACGTTCAAGCGGGGGGGAGCCGAGCAAGGCATCGGTATGTTCGGTCACCAGGCGTTGGCCAAGGGAAAAATCGATTCGTCCGTTTTCATGGAGCCCATCAATCTGCCGCCCTTCCAACCGGTGAATGACCTCGATAACGGCATCCACCAGGTCCAGGACATGCGACTCCGCCCGGCCGAGCGACGACAACCCAAGCCCCGCCAGTCGAACCTGCAGTGATCGAAGGTCCCTGCCCCGGAAGATCAGGTAATGCACAAGATTGCGGGCGCTTTGGCGGTAATGGGCATGAACACGTTTCAACCGCCGATTGATCTTCTCAGGCCCGGCCAGCATATCCTCCCGGATAGCCGTCAGTTCCTGCAAGACGGCATTCAACTCTATGTTTTCTGGCCGGATATCGGTATCAGTATTGTTTGCGGTCACTGGGTGGATTTTCTCTTTGAAGGGATCTCCTATCTACTCTCCATTTGTCGTAATACCTATTGCCGATTTGTTAATCTCTATTTAAAAATCTGCTATTTTTCCCGCAAAATCTCTGCAGGCTACTACCTGCATACCTGTATATACGCTCCTCCGTCCCTCTTCCTCTGCTGCTGATCACGTTCCTCACCTACCGCCAATACCACCGGCATTGGCCTGGTTGCAAATTTCCGCCGTCAATTGTTCAATGCAGATAATCGTGGACGGATCGACCGATCCTTATATCATTACTTTTTATAATATCAATCAATAATTTGATAATAAAGAATATCACTAACCTTCCGCCGCGCACACTCGTTACTACGCATGTTACTCTTGATAATACATTCTTTTTATTTCTAAATACTTCGCAATGATAATATCATCAGCTTATAAGTGTAATACCGTTACCAAGCCCTCTTCGGCAATAATTTTTTGAAAAATTCCTGTGAATTGTTCCCGAATTGATACTTGAGTTTTTAAAAAGTCTCTGGTAATCATTTTTCTCAGTTGCTGAATGTCCATTCATTAACCGCCATTGGTTCGATCCGTTTCCGGTTTTTCAAGAACAGGAAACAACGGCCCATGGGTCCCATTGAGGAATATCGGACTGTTATTCAATTGTATGAAAGAAGAGAGAAACATGACATTACCTATCAACGCCCAGAATGTATCAATGGTGTCTATTGCAAAGATCAACACGTTGAGCGGCCAGAATGTAAAGCTTTGCATGCAGTGCGGCACCTGTACCGCGGCCTGCCCGATGGCTGATGAGATGGATTTTTTCCCGCGCAAGGTTATGCACCTCAGCCAGTTCGGCCTGTTGAATCGGATGACCGGCATAAATACCTACTGGAAATGTGCCTCGTGCCACTCCTGCAGTGTCAGATGTCCCCGCGGCATCGATATCGCCAGGGTGATGGAGGCCCTTCGGCAGCTTGTTCTGAGAACCGGCAGAAACCACATTGAGCCATCCCGGATGTCCGCTGAACTGATCAAGGAGGTTCCGCAGATCGTGATGGTGGCAGGATTTAGAAAATTGACGAGTTAAGGAGAACGATGAAAATCAGTTATTATCCGGGATGTACCCTCAAACTGAAGGCCAAAAATCTTGAATTGGCGGCGCTCGCATCCCTTCAGTCCTTGGGTATTGACGTGGAAGAAATGGACAGATGGAATTGTTGCGGTGCGGTGTATTCGCTTGCGGATGATGATCTCATTCATCATGTCGGTCCGGTACGGAACCTGGTCCGGGCGAAGGAACGCGGCGCCGATAAACTGGTCACCCTGTGTTCGATGTGCTACAACACCCTGGCACGTGCCAACCGGCTCATCAGAACCGATACGGTCAAACGCGACACCATCAATCGCTTCATGGACGACGAGATCGATTATCTGGGCGAGGTGGAGGTCATCCACTTCCTGACCCTTCTCGAAGAACATGTCGGTTGGGATACGATCAAGGCGAAGGTAAAAAAACCGCTTTCAGGTCTGAAGGTTGCCCCCTACTACGGCTGTACATTGCAGAGACCGGTCGATGTCGGAATCGAGCCGCTGGGAAGCTTCCGCCTGATGACCAGGCTCCTCGAGGCAATCGGGGCGACGGTCGTACCCTTCAATGCCGCCGATACCTGCTGCGGTTCCTACCAGGTCCTCAACACCGCCGCCGGCGACAACGAGGCTGCCGCAGGCGTCATCAATGCAGCAGCGGCTGCCGGTGTCGAAGCGCTGGCGGCCAGTTGCCCGCTCTGCGAATACAACCTCGGCAAACAACAGGCCGTCTTTATCGAAAAGGGAAAAATAACGGCAAGGGTGCCGACATTCTATTTCACCCAGCTCCTGGCCATGGCGTTGGGTGTCGATCCGGAGATCTGTCATTTTGAGATGAATGACGCCGAAGCCGTGCAGCTGCTGGAGGCTAAAAACCTTCAGATGGCCGTCTGACCGCAGGGTCCAATACGTACGACATTCTTATCTACAAGGGAGATTAAACATATGTGTGAAACAACCAAACAACCCGAAATCAAGGTAGCGACGGGTGATCGGGCAATCCTTCCGGAAGGGGCCAAGACCATACCCATTTTCGTCATGGGCAAGAAATACGAGGTCCCCGAGACCCTGACCATCATGAAGGCCATGGAATTTGCCGGCTTCAAGTTCCTGCGCGGCGCCGGCTGCCGCGGCGGCATCTGCGGGGCCTGCCCCACAGTCTACCGGATGGCCGGCGACTACAAACTGCACTTCGGCCTTGCCTGTCAGACCGTGGTCCAGGCCAATATGTACCTGGCCCAGATCCCGTTCTTCCCGGCCAACAGGGCAAGCTACAACATGGAAGAGATGAGCGCCGCCGCCGAGGCCATCCACGCCCTCTATCCCGAGATCTTCCGCTGTGTCGCCTGTAACCTGTGTACCAAGGCCTGCCCGATGGAGGTCAAGGTCATGGACTATATCGCCGCCCTGAAACAGGGGCAGGTCGAGAAGGCCGCCAGAATTTCCTTTGACTGTATCCAGTGCGGTCTCTGCGCCAGCCGCTGCATGGGTGAGATTCCCCAATATCATGTCGCCCAGCTGGCCCGCCGGATATTCGGCAAATTTATTCAGCCGCGTTTCGAGCACCTGGTCAGCCGGGTTAAAGAGATCGAATCCGGTAAATACGACCAGATGTTGGATGACCTGACCCAAATGGATCATGAAACACTCAAGAAAAAATATGTCGACCGGGAACGGGAGCCGGATCTTTCCACTCTCGGAGAATGGAAACCCAAAGAGACCCGGTATCTGTAATCCGGTAGTCATCGACCAATTGAGTGGTGAGATGATCTCGCAAAACCCCTGAAACACTGCAGGGGCAACACGACAATCCAACACGATACGACGCTGAACCGTCGGCGCGGACAAACCTGTTGCGATGCCGACCATTAAGGAGACGACAATGGCGTACACACCAGAATTAAAGGAACTTATCAAAAAAGTCGAGGCCACGCGGCCGGCCCGTCTGGAAAGGGCCCGGCGCGGTGAGAATTTCCCCGCCCTTTCCATGGATGAACGGGAAGAGGTCTTAAGCAGATTTCACCCCGATTACCAGAAGGATGCCAAACGCATTGTCAGGGTCGGCCCGAACAAGGGCGATTCCCTGCAGGATCAGGTCGTCGGTCTGCTGGAGTCAAAATCCGTCATCCGCCCCGGGAAGGTGGATCTTACCGCTATCGCCCATGAGACCGACGTCTTGGTCATAGGCGGCGGCGGCGCAGGTACCTCTGCTGCACTGATGGCCGAGGCCGCCGGCTGCAAGGTCATCATCGCCAACAAGCTGCGTCACGGCGATTCCAATACCATCATGGCCGAAGGCGGCATCCAGGGCGCCACCCAGGAAGGAGATTCGCCCTACTATCATTACCTGGACACCATCGGCGGCGGCCACTTCACCAATCAGCCCGACCTGGTGGCGGCCCTTGCCAAGGACGCACCGCTTTCCATCGCCTGGCTCGAGTCTCTGGGCATGATGTTCTTGAAACAGGACGACGGTCGCTGCGTGACCCGTCATTTCGGCGGATCTTCGAGAAAACGCATGCACTCCGCCGGTGATATGACCGGTGCCGAGATCATGCGCGTCGTTCGCGACGAGGCAAGGAACCGCAGCAACACCATCACCATCCTCGAGTTCAGCCCCGCAGTCGAGCTGATCCTCGACTCCGACGGCAAATGCGCCGGTGCCATCCTCTTCAACATGGAGACCCGCGAGTACTCCATCGTCAAGGCCAAGGCGGTCGTCATCTCCACCGGCGGTTTCGGCCGGCTGCATATCAAGGGATTTGCCACCACCAACCATTACGGCGCCACCATGGACGGCATCGTCATGGCATACAGGGCAGGCGTTGCCAATAAGCTCTTATACTCCACCCAGTACCATCCGACCGGAGTCGCCTATCCCGAGCAGAATGTCGGCCTGTTGATCACCGAGAAGGTTCGCGGCCTGGGCGCCCATGTGCTGAACCGCGACGGCGAGCAGTTCTGCTTTCCGCTGGAACCGCGGGATGTCGAGTCCGCCGAGCTGATCAAAGAGGCCATGGAAAAAGGTCTCGGCATCATCACCCCCACCGGCCGGGTCGGCCTCTGGCTCGACTCGCCGATGATCGAGGAACTGCATGGACCGGGCTCGGTCAGGAAGGAGCTGCCGGCTAAATTCATCCAGTTCGAACGTCACGGCATCGACATCAGCAAGGAGCCGATGCTGGTGTACCCGACCCTGCACTACCAGAACGGCGGCATCTGCGTCAACGGCAACTCCGAGACCATCCTGCCGGGTCTCTACGCCGCAGGTGAGGCCATAGGCGGAGTCCACGGCGAGAATCGGCTGATGGGCAATAGTCTTCAGGACATCATCACCTTCGGCCGTCGGGCCGGCAAAAATGCTGCCGCCTACGTCAAGGGCGGGGTGGAACTGAAGGACCTGACGCTCGACCATGTTGTCAGGTTCGAGAAGGAACTGGCCGATGCCGGTGTCGAAAATCCGAAGATCGCCCCGATCCTGCTTCCCGACTATTCAACCGACGAGGTTGCAGCCAACAGGTGGCCGGAGGCGGTTACCGACAAGGCATAATACAAGCTGCACGGTTATTTTGCCCCATGCAGCTCGGCCCATAAGGCGCCTGAAGGCCAAACGCTCTTCAGGCGCCTTTTTTTGCCTCCTCTGCCGCCACCTTGCTCCTCATCCATCCCAGACGGATAAAGTACTGCTGGCCGCAGCCGGTCCATCGGGGGCAGAGATCGCCGTGCAGCTTCACCGGATAGGGTCTGCGGTCTTTTTCCACCCGGCAGATTCCGGAATGGATATCCTCCAGCCGAAAATATTTACAGCCAAGACACGTTTTCTTCTCCCGTTGCACGTCTTTCCCCCCTCACTCACTCTCTATAAAATTAAACATCCTGCCAAAATCGGGGGACAACCCCTCCGCATACATGTCGCTGGCGAAGACCTCGACCAGAACATCGGCAAAGCCGTAGCGGCACAGATGGGATGAAAACACCCTTTTCGAGTCGTCGGCAATGACCCCGCCGTCGTCCCGGAACCGGTTATAGACAATCCCTTTCACCACTAGCCCTCTTGTCTTGGCCAGTTCCAGGGCCGCCAGCGTATGGTTGATAGAGCCCAGACGCGGACTGCTGACCAGGATCAGCGGATAGTTCTGCTGCTGCAGGTAATCGAGAAACGTCACCTCGGCAGTCAGCGGGACCAGAAGACCGCCCGCCCCCTCCATCAACACGTAACGATACCGGCGCTGCAGCTCACTGGTCGCAGCCGATATGACCTGGCAGTCGATCTTCTTTCCGGCCAGGGAGGCCGCCAGATGCGGCGAACACGGTTCGGGGAAGATATACGGGCAGGTAAGCCCGTTGCGATCGACGTGCTGGAGGCTCATCCCCATCAGTTGCCGATGCCTTACGATATCCTCACTCACCCGCACACAGCCGGTCTGGACGACCTTCTGGGTGATGACCGTGTATCCGCGCAACAGCAGGAAACGGCCCAACAGGCCGGTGGCAATGGTCTTGCCGATATCGGTATCTATTCCGGTTATCGCTACAACCTCTCCTGCCGCCATCGCCTCACCTATTTCTTCGAACCTATGACATAGGAGGTCACATACGTAACGGGAACACCCGAAGGCGTTCCGAAACGCCGTATATAGGCCTCCTCGAATTGCCGGAGCTTCCTGCTCGTCCAGCGAAACTCGCCGACACCCCCGACACCGGTGGCCCGCAGATGCCTGAGCACCTCCCTCGGTGAGGTGAAATACAGCCGGTAGGTTTCCGAATCGACAAACTGGAGGACGAAATCCTTTGCCAGCAGATCCATGATATTGCCAAGTGCTGCATAGCCCAGGCCCACACCCGTCAACTGCCGGAATTCGGTCAGCGTCCCTGGCCCGAAGAGCGAAAAGGCAAGACAACCGCCCCTCTTTAACGAGGCCGTTATCCTGGTCAGGGAACCCGGCAGATCGACAAGCCATTGGAAGGTGGAGCTGGACAGGACAAGATCGAGATCGGTCGGCAGATCGAGATCCTCGATGTCGCCGAACAGCGGCACGATACCGGCTGCACGTCCACCGAGCCGCTCCAGAACAAGGTCATGGAATTCCGAGACCAGATCGTTGAGATACAGTGTTCCAATCCTGCGGCCGGCAAGGAGCATCTCGGTCATGGCCCCGGTGCAACAGCCGATTTCCAGGACCCGGTCATAGCGCAGCATGGGATAGGTGTCCAACATGTCGACCAGCTTGCGCCCGACCTTCTGCTGCACCCTGGCATGCTGATCGTAGGTTTGTCTGCCTTTAAAAAAGCTTCGGGCTATTTTTGTCTTATCCGGAGTATTCTTCATGCGTCCCGCACCTCTTATCCGTCCGGCAATCCAGGCCCGTCCCGTTTTTCCCCGGGTCCTCAAGCACGGCATCCCAACTGTTCCAACGATAAAACAGAAAGTGATGGCCGTCGACCGGATGAATGCCCCCCTGCCGCCAAAAGAGCCGCTGGCTGGCGGTGGGCATGATCAGATCCTTATCTGCGATCACGACGTCGGTATAGATCGAGGCCTCGACCGGACAGCAGTCCGTTTTTCCGATGAGCCCGGCAAGCTCCTGTCTCTGATCCTCGATATCCCGTTCAGGCTGATGGGCCAGAAAATATTCGAACGCGCGACGATCGCGGCACATACGGTGGTAAAACCTCAGGCGTGCGGCGGTATTGAATCCGGCAAGGGTGGCGGAAAAGACCTCAGGGGCAATCCCGTACCGGGCATGGATCGGGCAGAGAGTGCCGTTTACCGCGATTTTCCTGTCAAACCTGTCGGAGTGGTGCCGGAAGAGGCGCTGGCCTGCCCAGACACCCATGGACCAGGCGACAAGGAAAATCTGCCGATATCTGGAAATCATCGTGAAAAGGTCCTGTTCAAGGTCCATTTTCGTATAGTCATAACACATCAGCACATCCAAGGCATGTGCCTGCAAGGGGATAAAGGGGGCCCCGTCCATCCCCCAGCCGTTGCAAAAGATCAGCAGACTGCTGCGATCATGCCTGTGGAGCCAGCGGATTTTCATGAATCCGTACCACCGGCATACGGCCCTGCGGGTAGATGTCCGGCGAGGCATCCCGCCAGCCGTTCGACATCCGGCCAGTCCATATCGGCTGTGAGCGAGAGGCGAAATCTGGCGGTGCCTGCAGGGACAGTGGGCGGTCGGACCGGGAAGATCAGGTAGCCTTCCCGCCGCATCTTCAGGGCAAGGTCGACGGAAGTTTGATTGTCTCCTATCATGACCGGTACGATATTGGTCGCACCCCCCGTCGTGAGACCTTTGGCGGTGAGCGCCTGCCGCAGCCTGGCTGCAAGCTCGGCAAGTCGCCGCCTCTTATCATGCATCGCCAGAACCTCGGTAAAGACAAAGAGGCTCCATTGCAGGTTCACCGGAGGCAGGGCGGTGGTGAAGATCAGGGATCTGCTGTGGTTGATCAGAAAATTGCGGATATCGGTACCACAGACAACATAGGCGCCGATCGAGGCGTAGGCCTTGCCGAAGGTCCCCATCAGGAGGTCCACCTCACCTGTTACTCCCTGCTCCTCGGCCTTGCCGAGTCCCTTGGCGCCATAGAGCCCGACGGCATGGGCCTCATCCACATAGAGCAGGGCATCATGGCGGTTTTTCAAGGCAGCCAGCTGTTCAAGATCCGCCACATCGCCGTCCATGCTGAAGACGGATTCGGTGACGATGATTACCCGCTGGTACCTCTTCCGGTTTTTCTCCAGGAGTTCCTGCAAATGATCATAGTCACAATGTCGGAACCGCTTATGCTCCGCCCGACAGAGCCGCATCCCATCATGGATTGAGGCATGGTTCAACTTATCCGAAAGGATCAGATCTCCCTTGCCCAGCAACGCCGGCAGGATGCCGATATTGGCATGGTAGCCGGAATTGAACAGCAGCGCCGCAGGGCGTCCATACGCTCGCGCCAGGACCTCCTCCAGCCGGTGGGCCGTCGGGCAATCACCGGTCAGCAGCCGTGATGAGGCCGCCCCCATGCCGTACCGGTCAATGAGATTCTCCTCGTTTTGCAGGCCGTAGAATCTCCGCAGGAGTTCGGTATCGGCGGCTATCCCCAAGTAATCATTCGAGGTCAGGTTCAGGTATCTTTTCCCCCGGTAGCTCACCCGGCAGCCGCTCCTCTCCGCCAGCGGCCGTAATTGACGCAGACTCCCGGTATCCTGCAGATCACGCAGGATTTTTTTAAAATCGAGGCTCATGCCGCCCCCTCTTCCCGGACCACTGCCGCAACAGCCGATGTCAGTTCGGCGAGATCAGACCCGTCGATGCAGTAGGGCGGCATCAGATAGACCAGCCGTCCGAACGGACGCACCCAGACACCCCTGTCGACAAAGGCCGCCTGAATTTTCGCCATCACCACAGGTTGCTTCAGTTCAACAACGCCGATAGCCCCCAGCACCCGCACATCGGCAACATGATCCATATCCCGGCAGCAGGCAAGGCCCTGTCCCAGTTGCCGCTCGATGTTCGAGACCTTTTCCCGCCAATCCGATTGCAGCAGGAGCCGAATGGACTCGACCGCCACCCGGCAGGCCAACGGGTTGGCCATAAAGGTCGGCCCGTGCATAAAGATGCCGGGATCCCCTGCCGAGATGCCGTCTCCGATCTTCCCGGTTGCAAGTACCGCGGCCAGGGTCATATAGCCTGCGGTGAGTGCCTTGCCGAGGCAGATGATATCGGGTGAGACAGCCGCATGTTCGCAGGCGAAAAGCCTGCCGCTGCGCCCGAATCCGGTGGCGATCTCATCGGCGATGAGCAGGACATCCCAGCGGTCGCAGAGCTCGCGGACCCGGCGCAGATAGTGGGGATGATAAAAACGCATCCCTCCGGCCCCCTGGACGATGGGCTCCAGGATGACTGCGGCAAGCTCCCGGTGATGCTGTTCGATCAAGGCGGCAAAGGAGGCGATGTCCGCCTCGTTCCATTGCTGGTGAAATCCCACCTGAGGGCGGTCGGCAAAGAGATATCTGGGTAGATTTTCGGCGAAGATATGGTGCATGCCGGTAACCGGATCGCAGACCGACATCGCATGGAAGGTATCGCCGTGATATCCCGAGCGCAGCGTCAGGAAACGGCTTTTCCGCCCGCAGCCGACTGCCCGTTGATACTGGAGGGCCATCTTCATGGCCACCTCGACTGCAACCGAGCCGGAATCGCAGAAGAAGACCCGATTCAGCCCGTCGGGAGTCAGATCAACCAGGAGCCGGGCGAGATCGACCGCCGGCCGGTGGGTCAGTCCTCCGAACATGACATGGGAGAGTTTTGCAGCCTGTTCCTGCAACGCCCGGGTCAGAACCGGATGGTTGTAGCCGTGGATCACCGCCCACCAGGACGACATCCCGTCGATAAGTTCCCGACCGTCCGCAAGAAGGATCCGGCAGCCGGAGGCCGACTCGACCGGATATACCGGCAAAGGATCGGTGATCGAGGTATAGGGATGCCAGATGTATTCCCGGTCGAAATCCAGCATCTGTCGGTTGTCCGCATCCACTACCGTGCTTTCCCGCCCTCAAATGCAAAGCCGAGGTCGCGAATCGCCGCCAGGTCTTCGGTCAGGCTGTTGCCGACGGTGGTCAGATAATTGCCGACGATGGCGCCGTTGGCCCCCGAGGTAAAACAACGATACTGGTCTTTGGCCATCAAGCTTCGACCGCCGGCAAGACGGACAACGGCCCTGGGATTGATCAATCGAAACAGGGCGATGCTGGTCAGGATATCGGAGAGCGCCAATGGTTCCAGATCGGCAAAGGGGGTATTGGCAATCGCCGTCAGAATATTGATCGGGATCGACAGCACGCCCAGCTCCCTCAGCTCAAAGGCCAGTTCCAGCCTGTTCTGCAGCGTCTCACCCATGCCGATGATTCCGCCCGAGCATATCTCCATCCCCGCTTCCCGGGCAATCCGGATGGTTGCAACCTTCTCCTCCCAGGTGTGGGTGGTGCAGACCTGCGGAAAGAACTCCCTGCTGGCCTCGAGATTGCAGTGGTAGCGTTCAACCCCATAGGATCGAAGAAGCTCTGCTTTTTCACGGGTCAGCATCCCCATGGAGGCACAGAAGCTCAGCCCTGTCTTTTCCCGTATCAACCGGTAGATCCTGCCGTATTCTTCAAGCTGCGCCAGGCTTGCCGTCCGCCCGGCAGCGACAAGGGAGAGGCGCCCGACACCGTGGGCATCGTTGTCTTTCGCCTGGGTCAGCGCCTCCTCGTCGCCTACGATATCATAGACCGCAATATCGGCAGCATAATGACCCGACTGGGCGCAAAACCGGCAATCTTCGGAACAGCGCCCGGATCTGGCGTTTACAATGGAACAGAGATCAAACGAGTTGCCGTGGATGACCAGGCGCACGGAATCCGCCGCCTGATAAAGCTCTTCAGGCGTGCCTGTCTCGGCAAGTTCCATGGCCTGGTCGAAATCCATATCCCTGCCACTGAGTATCTGCTCTACAATCCGGTCAATCGACATCATATCAGGATAATTTTTCTAAACATTTCAAAAGCCCTTCCGGTGAGTCGACCTGCAGGGCCCGGTAGCCGTAGCCCTGCGGTACGATCTTCCTCATCATGCCGATCAGGACATTTTTCGGGCCGACCTCAAGGAAGGTATCGACGCCTGAGGCGATCATCCCGTTGATGATCTCAAACCACCTGACCCTGGAGGCAATCTGCCGTGCCATCATCTCCTTGATGATCCGGACATCCTTTTCCGCCGCAGCAGTCACATTGAAAAACACGGTTCCTTGCGGTTCCATGAACGGCACATCTGCCATGAAATCGGTAAAATCGGGGACCGCATCGGCTACCAGCGGGCTATGGTTGGCCACACTGACATTCAACGGAACGACCTTGCCTCCCTGCTCCGCAGCCTTTGCCCCCACCGCGTCGAGGGCATCAATCTCGCCGGAAATAACGATCTGTTTTTCCGTATTGTGATTTGCGGCGGTCACAATCCCACGACCGTTATACTCGGTTATGATCGCCTCGACCTGATCAATCCCCAGACCCAGGACCGCCCGCATACCGCCGGGCCTCTTCCGGCCTTCACGTTCCATCAATGCCCCCCGCTTGGCAACCAGACGGATGGTATCCCTGAGAGATATGACCCCTGCCGCATAAAGCGCCGAGTATTCTCCCAGGCTGTGTCCGGCAAAACAGCTGACGACCAGCTTCTCGCCGAGGGCCTTCCTCACCGCCTGCCAGCAGATCAGATTAGTAACCGTTATAGCCGGCTGGAGATGAACGGCACGGGTCAGCTCCTCCATCGGCCCGTCGTGGCAGAGTCTCGCCAGAGGGAAATCACAGACGGCCTCCGCCTCCTTCATGATGGCGGCACAATCGGGATCCGCCTCGATAAACTCCCGCCCCATCCCGACATATTGGGATCCTTGACCTGGGAAGAGAACAGCGATTTTCATTTTTTACCCCTACTCTTTTTATCGGCCCAGCAACAAGCCGTTCCGCCGAATGTTCGGCGGTATTACCTTGATGAGTCGGTGTATTGCACCGGCAGTCACCCTGGGATATATCAGGTCATCATTGTACCCGATATCTCTTTTTCTCTTCAAGAAAGTTGATGATCAGAAAAAGCACCACCCCCACACAGATTGCCGAGTCGGCAATGTTGAAGGTCGGAAAATGATGTATCCCGAGGTGGAAATCAAGAAAATCCACAACCGCTCCATACCGTAATCTATCAATGACATTGCCGGCGGCGCCTCCTGCAATCAATGCAAAAGGCACGATATAGCAGCCTCCGCCTTTTTTCATCCGGAAATGAGCAATGGTGAAACCCATGACGGCAAGCAGGTTGATGCCGATAAAGACATAATGACTCCACCGTGAATCATAATGATCAAACATACTGAAGGCAACTCCGGTGTTGGTCGCATAAACCAGGTTGAACAATCCCGGTATGACCTGCCGTGATTCGTACAGGTGAAAGACATGGACTATCCAGTACTTCGTCGCCTGATCCGACACGATAACCGTCAGAAAAATACAAAAATACCACATAGATCTATTCTTCACTACCGCTCATCTCCGCGACGACCTCACAGCAACGACTGCAGATGGCGGGATGCTCCGAATTTTCTCCAACGGTCGGTGAATGGATCCAACATCGCTCGCATTTGTTACCCTCTGCCGGACGAACCATGATGGCAAGCCCCTGGATTTCCTCGCTGAAGAACGGGGCGAGCCCGATGTCCGGCAGTTCCTCCACGGCGGTCAGAGCGGACACTATGGATAAATCCTTTAAGCTATCGATATCCTCCCCAGGAAGACCCTCCATGCCACCGTTCGCCAACAGCAACACCTCCGCTTCCAGGGGGTGCCCGATGATCTTTTCGCGTCGTGCTATCTCCAGGGCCTTGGTTATCTCGGAACGGATGGCGATCAGCCGTAGCCAACGGTCCGTGGTCTGTTTATCCATCAAGTCGCCAAGGGCCGGCGGGAAATCGGCAAAGAAAACGCCTGTGGATAGTGGTGCCTCCTGACCGAGATCATAGAGATGCTCCCACGTCTCGGCGGCGGTAAAACTGAGGATAGGCGCCATCAGTCGTATCATGCCGTCCAGAATTGTAAAAAGAACGGTCTGGGCCGAACGCCGTGCCCCGGAATCTTTGCCCGAGGTGTACAACCTGTCCTTCAGGACATCCAGATAGAAGGCGCTCATCGTCATCCCGCAGAAGTAGTTCAGCGTATGATAGATCGAGTGAAATTCATACCGCTCGTAGGCGAGGACGATCTTTTTTCTCATCTCTTCGAAACGGGCAAGGGCCCAACGATCGAATTCCGGCAGGTCCTGCAGGGCGACCGCATCTTTCTGCGGATTAAAATCACTCAAATTGCCGAGCATGTAACGAATAGTGTTTCGTATCTTGCGATAGCTGTCCGAGATCTGCCGCAGGATTTCATCCGAGACCTTGACATCATCACGGTAATCCTCGCTTGCAACCCAGAGACGCAGAATCTCGGCTCCGTATTTTTCAATAACCTCGCCGGGCGCCACCACATTGCCGACGGATTTGGACATCTTTTTGCCTTGTCCGTCAACCACATATCCATGGGTCAAAACACCTTTAAACGGGGCTCTGCCTCGGGTGCCGACCGAGGTCAGGAGCGAACTCTGGAACCAACCGCGATGTTGGTCGCTTCCTTCCAGATAGAGATCGGCGGGTGAACGCAGTTCCGTCCGTTCCTCGCAGACTGCGGCATGACTGACTCCGGAATCGAACCAGACGTCAAGGATGTCTTCTTCCTTGGCAAAATCACCGCCGCCGCATGTTGTGCAAACGGTTCCCGGTTCGAGGAAGTCCTTGATCTCATGCTTGAACCAGGCATCTGCACCTTCCTGCAAGAAAAGCTCATCAATCTTTTTTACCAGGGCCTCATCTTTGACAACCTCGCCGCAGGACGTACAGCTGATCACGGTCAGCGGCACGCCCCAGGCCCGCTGACGGGACAGACACCAGTCCGGACGGCCTTCGACCATTGAAAAGATACGCTGCATGCCCCAGGCCGGCGTCCATTCGACCTCTTTGATACCGGCAAGCGCCTTCTCCCGGATGCCGGTGCTCTCCATCGAGATAAACCATTGCGGCGTCGCCCGGTACATCACCGGCTTTTTGCATCGCCAGCAATGCGGATAACTATGCCGGATATCGCTCCCATGGATCAGGGCACCCGATTTTTGCATATCGTCGGTTATCAGACGGTTCACATCCGGGATCCGCCTGCCTTCATAGGGCCCGGCCTCGGCTGTATAGCAGCCGTGATCGTCTACCGGTGACAGTATATCCAGGCCGTAACGAAGTCCCGTCAGATAGTCATCCGCTCCGTGCCCGGGTGCCGTATGAACGCAGCCGGTACCGGCATCGATGGTTACATAATCAGCCAGTACCATCAGTGAATCGCGCTCGAGAAAAGGATGCCGACACCGCCTGTTTTCCAGGCTGCGGGCGGAAAATGTTGCGATGAGATCATATTCGGCAATCGCGAATTCACCCATAACCTTCTCCACCAGGTCTTTGGCCATTATCCAGATCTCCTGTCCGACCTGCACCGCCGCGTAGACGAAGTCAGGATGAAAAGCAACGGCAAGATTGGCCGGCAACGTCCAGGGAGTAGTCGTCCAGATCACCGCGAAGATCTTGTCGCCGGTGAGTGCCGGATCGATATCGGCAAGATCGTCGACAACCGGAAACTTGACATAGATCGATGGTGAGCTGTGATCGTAGTACTCGACCTCTGCCTCGGCCAGGGCCGTGGTGCAGGTGGAACACCAATAGACGGGCTTCTTGTTGCGGATGACCGCGCCGGAGGCAAGAAACCTGTTGAACTCCCGGGCAATGGTTGCCTCATAGGCATACGCCATGGTGAGATAAGGCCGTTCCCAGTCCCCGAGAACCCCCAGGCGCTTAAATTCATCCTTCTGGCTCTTAATCCATTTTTCTGCATATTTGCGGCAAGCGGAACGCTTGGATAATTTGGGGATTTGATCCTTTTTCTTCCCCAGTTCCTCATCGACATTATGCTCAATGGGCAACCCGTGGCAGTCCCAACCCGGTATATACGGAGCATTGAATCCGGCCATGCGCCTGGATTTCAGGATAATATCCTTTAGAATCTTGTTAAAGGCGGTGCCGAGATGGATATGACCGTTGGCGTAAGGCGGCCCGTCATGCAGAACAAACAAGGGCCTGCCTTCACAGTATTTCTGGATCTGTCCATACAGATCCTCTTTTCCCCATCGCTGCAGATAAAGCGGTTCTTTCTGGGAGAGATTCGCCTTCATATTGAACTTTGTCTGGGGCAGATTGAGGGTCGCCCGGTAGTCCATACTCTTCTCCTTCATATTATAAGACCGTAAGCAATCAAAAATACGTGAAAAAATTCTATTTCCCCGGTATCTTCAAAAACATGGGCCATCTCTTCAACGTGAAAATGCAGATCTCGTATCCTCCCCAGGGACGACAGGTGTGATACGTTAATTCAACAAGTTATAACGCTGAACCGTCGGCGGGAACACCTAATACACTGCCGACAAAATTATAAAGAATACCAATTGGAGGACAAGTTGCAAGCTCAAAGTTACATCTTTGGCACGATTCTGCCCCCCGACGAACAATAGCCTTTCTTTCTTGCGGTCCATGGGCTATTATTTTTAGCAATTGTAATAAATTTGACATACTATACCGGTTTTATTAAAGTACGGTTGCAATCGGACAATCTTCATCCCCACAGTGAGTTGTTATTTTTTTTACACAAATCAGTAACTTCACTTTTCATAATCTTCGATCTGTATATTTTAGAGAAGTCTGCCATGACGGAAACGAATGCTCCAACCCAACCGATCATGATCGAAATGATCAAGGTCAGCAAGAATTATCCTCCTGATGTTAAAGCCTTGGCTGATATTTCGCTTACGGTTACAACGGGAGAGATGTTTTTCCTTATCGGCATGAGCGGGGCCGGAAAAACAACGCTTCTGAAGCTTATCTGCAATATGGAAACCCCGAGCAACGGCCTCATCGAGGTCGCGGGGCAGAATATCCACCAGTTGAAGGGGAAAAAACTTTCCCGGCTTCGTCAAAAAATAGGTGTTGCCTACCAGGACTTCAAGCTTCTGACCGACAGAACGGTGGCCGAAAACATCGCTATTGCGATGGAAGTATCCTATAAAAAACCTCCGGTTATCTATAAACGTGTCAATGATCTTCTCGCCCAGCTCCAGCTCTCCGATAAACATGACACCATCACCGGTGAGCTCTCTCGCGGCGAACAGCAGCGAGTCGCTCTCGCCCGGGCCGTTGCCAACTCTCCTACGCTGATCCTGGTCGATGAACCAACCGGCAACCTGGACGCCACAACGACCGAAAAGGTCATGAACCTGCTCAAGAAATGTAACAATTCAGGGGCAACGATCATTATTGCAACCCATGACGCATCCATTTACCGCCAGGCCAATCATCGGATCGTTGAACTCCAGAAGGGCAGGATCCACAGCATAGCCGAAGGTGGACAGGCATGAATTTCTGGTTTGCCGTCTTGAGGCAGGTGGGACGCAACCTTCGTCAGACCTGGCCTTCACAAATCATGACGCTTCTGACCGTCAGTCTCTCGGTACTGATCTTCGCCTTCTTTTACCTGATCTATACTAATATGCTGACCGCCGGCGATAAAATGGGAGACGACCTGCGATTGATCGTCTATCTCCAAGACGAACCCGGTCCGGAACTGCAGGAACAGCTGCGAAAGAAGATAACCGATTTCGATCAAGTCCAGGAAATCAGGTTCATATCAAAGGCGGAGGCCTATCAACGCTTTGCCAAGCAATTGGGGAAAAACAAAGACGTACTGGAGGATATGCCCCCGGATTTCCTGCCGGCCTCGATCGAGGTCGTTCCGATGAAAAACCTGCGCAGTCTCAACCGGATCAAGCTCTTTTCCGATTACCTGAGCAAACTGCCGGGTACCCTGAAGGTGCAGTACGGCCAGGAATGGGTCGAACGATTCTTCTATTTTACCCAGCTCTTGTCCATCGTCGTCATCCTGAGCGGAAGTCTTTTGATCCTGACCACCTTTTTCATGGTTGCCTACACCATCCGTCTTACCATCATGGGCAGACAGGCCGAGTTGGAACTGCTTAAGCTGGTCGGGGCAACAAATCACTATATCCGGACACCCTTCATGCTGGAAGGACTGCTCCAGGGACTGCTCGGTTCAACAGCAGGCCTTATCTCGCTGTTTACGCTCTTTCAGTGGATCAAACTGCGTTTCAGCGGACCGGGCATCCTGAATCTTTTCAATTTTACATTTTTCTCCACCGATACGTTGGTGACCATCGGTATCGCTTCCATTCTGCTCTGCACTGTCGGCAGTTTCATGTCGATGCAGAAATTTCTACGCATCTGACATCCCATGACCCGAAGGTTCAATCGTCATACCTTTCAATCCGTCCTGCAGACGTTCTTTGCCATAAAAGACCGCGTCTCCTGCACCGCCGCCTTTGTTCTGATCGCCGTTGGTCTGGCCTTTTTCTTTCCAAATATATCTAAAGCCTCTTCGCACGAAATCCAAAGAAAAAGCCTTGAGACCAGCATCAACAAATACCGGATCAACATTCGGCGCCTGCAACAGGGTATAAAGCTCCAGCAGGAGGAACTGGAGCACAGTCTCAACCAGGAAAAAGACCTGTTGACGCAACTGGAAGACCTTGATACGCGTCTCCAGGACCAACAGGAAAAACTTGATGTTCTCAAGGGAAGAATGACCGCGCAGCAGGATCTGATCAATGTCAAAGAGAAGGAACTCTCCCGTGTGAGGGCAGAAAAAAACGTTGTGCGGTTGCATCTGCAAAAACGTCTCAGCGCCTATTACAAGATGGGAAAGATCGGCCTGATCAATGTCGCCTTCTCCACCCATACTTTGCCGGAACTCCTCTCGTTTCATGATTCGTTCCAGACACTGCTCAGATACGATCAGCATCTCATTGAAACCTATCGGCAATCGATCACCCAATTGGAAGGAGTGAAAGAGGCCCTGACTCTTGAAAGGTCCCTGCTGCAGGAATTCATTACCCAGGAGGAAGACCAGAAGAACCGGATCGACGCAACCAAACAGGACAAGATCAACCTCCTCACCCTTATACGCACGAAAGCGCAGCTCCATCAACAGGCGATAAAGGAGATGGAGGCGGCATCCACCGACCTCTCCTCTTCTCTTGTTGTGCTGGAGAAAAAAGACCAGATCCTTGATCAACGGTTTCTGTTGAACCGCGGCAAACTGTCTCCTCCGGTCAACGGTACGATCGTTACCCTCTTCAACCAGGAAAAGACCAACCGCCTGGGAATAACCAGTAAATATAAAGGAATAGCAATAAAGGCACCCGACGGCACCAAGGTAAGCGCTCTCTTCGACGGGACCGTTCTTTATTCCGGCTATGTCAGAGGCTACGGCAATACCATCATTGTCGATCATGGATATCAGTATTATTCTATCATCTCGAGGGTGGAGAAACTCCTGAAAAAATCAGGAGATAAAGTCAAGGCAGGCGAAACCATAGCCATCATGGGAGACACGGCCACCTTGATCGACGACGGTCTCTACCTTGAGATACGTCATGGAAAAGAATCTCTTAATCCCTTGCTATGGCTGGACAAGAAAGAGGTAACCATCGCTCCCGGCGAACACACGTCCCCTTCGGGGAAGTAAACGATAATTAACCCGATAAACGGCAGGATATCATGCACAAAAAAATTGTACCGGTTGTACGGATCACAGGTGTAGTTCTTTTAGCGCTGTTGCTCATCACCTGTACCGCTGTAGCCGAAGTCTCGCAGAAAGAAAGAGAGGAGACCTATAAGCAAATTGAGCTCTTTGCCAATGTCTTAAGTCTGCTGCAGGAAAATTATGTCGAAAATGTCAGCAGCAAAGAACTGGTCGAAGGGGCCATAAACGGTATGCTTCTCTCCCTCGATCCCCATTCGTCCTATCTGAAACCTGAAAGCTTTCAAGAACTCAAAGATGAAACCCAGGGAAGTTTTACCGGCATCGGAATTGAGATAACCATGCGTGACGGTATCCTCACCATTGTCTCACCGATCGAAGGAACCCCTGCCGATCTGGCCGGTCTGAAGGCCAAGGACATGATTATCAAGATCAATGGAGAGCCGACCAAAAATATGACCCCGATGGACGCCGTACAAAAACTGCGGGGACCGAAAGGAACAAAGGTCACCATCTCCGTGCACCGGCAGGGCTGGACGTCCCTGAAAGATTTCACCCTGGTACGGGATACCATACCGATTCAATCGGTGAAATCGTTTTTCCTCGAACCCGGCCTTGCGTATACCAGGATCACCAATTTCCAGAGTCAGACCACCGCCGATTACAAGAAGGCACTGCACGACTTGGAGGCTGTTCATCCCATCAAGGGATTGATCCTCGATCTTCGTAACAACCCCGGCGGACTCCTGAACCAGGCGGTAAGTATCGCCGACATCTTCATCAATGAAGGGTTGATCGTCTATACCAAGGGAAGGACGGAAGAGCAGAACATGACCTTTAAGGCCCATAAAACCGAAGAACAGAATAAATACCCGATGATCGTTCTGGTCAACGAGGGTTCGGCAAGCGCCTCCGAGATTGTTGCCGGCGCCCTGCAGGATCATAAACGGGCGATTATCGTCGGGACGCAGACCTTCGGCAAAGGGTCGGTTCAGACCATAATCCCGCTCCCCGACGGTGCGGGTCTCCGCCTGACGACTGCCCTCTATTATACCCCGTCGGGTCGTTCCATCCAGGAAAAGGGAATTACGCCTGATGTGGTCGTCCCCTTTATCCCCTACAACCTGCAAAAAGAGGAAAAGAGCAGTGATGAAGATTACGTCCGTGAAGTGGACCTGAAAAACCATTTCAAATTTAAAGACATGGCACATAAAAAGACCATCCTTCCGCCCGCCAAACGCTCGGCGGAAGAGATCAAACACGATGAAGAAATACGTGGTCGTCTGGATAAGGACAATCAACTGCGTTCAGCCCTTAATATACTCAAGAGCCTGGAGGTCTATTCCGATTATCAGCAATCGGTTGCCAAAGAGAACAAGCCCGTGGACTAGAGAAAGCCCAACTCCTTTAAAAACCGCTCATCCTTGGTCCAGTTCTTTTTCACCTTGACCCAGAGCTTGAGCGCTACCCTGTTCTCCAGCATCTGCTCAATATCCTTGCGGGCTGCGATGCCTATGCTCTTCAGGGTTCGTCCGCCCTTGCCGATCAGAATCCCTTTCTGGGACGTTCGTTCCAAGATGATGGCGGCATGGATGGTCACCAGATGTTTTACAGGGTCCTCCGTGAACGATTCAATCAGGACAGCCGACGAATAGGGAATCTCCTGCCCTGTCAGCAGAAAAATCTTTTCCCGTATGATCTCAGCAGCCAGGAACCTCTCAGATGCATCGGTGGGGATATCCTCGGGAAAATATCGGGGACCCGGAGGAAGAACCTCGAGGATCTCGGTGACCAGTCGATCGATTCCCTCGGTATGAAGAGCTGATAGGGGCAGCACTGATTTGAAGGGATAGATGGACGAATACATGGCCATCAGGGGGAGAAGTTTCTCCTTGTCAATCAGATCAATCTTGTTCAATACCAGGATGACCGGCGCCTCCATCTTTTCCAGATATTCCATGAGCTCGTGTTCTTTCTGCCCCTTGTGTTTTTCCGGCACATTCCGGGATACATCGACAAGGAAAAGAACGGCATCCACCCCCTTCATGCTTTCCAGGGCAATGCGGGCCATCCCCCTGTTCATCGGCTGGTCGGCTGTATGCAACCCCGGTGTATCAAGCAAAACGATCTGATAGGTCTCGCCATTGACCACGCCGAGTATACGGTTGCGGGTCGTCTGGGGCTTGTGGGTGACAATGGAGATCTTTTGACCGAGAAGGGCGTTCATCAACGTCGATTTGCCGGCGTTGGGAAGACCCACAATCGCAACCATTCCGGATCTCAGTGGAGTATCGACCAAATTCATGGACACAGCAATAATGAGGTTGTTCTTATTGTCGGCCTCGTAAAATTTCGCTCCGCCGACGGTTCAGCCGTGCAATTCATCGAATTGTCCTATGGCCCCTGCAGTGTTTGGGCTTTTTATGAGGTGTTATTATTGTCGGCCTCGTAGAATTTCACTCCGCCGACGGTTCAGCCGTGCAATTCATCGAATTGTCCTATGGCCCCTGCAGTGTTTGGGCTTTTTATGAAATCATCAATTATTGAGGGTGCCCAAATCAAAAAATCACACTATATTGCTTAAGAGCAGTTGTTTTTTATGAATCTGATGGAATATACCATCCTGGAAGGATATTGCGTATGAATTTCCCCTCAACAACCGGTATCGCCATATCCCGCACCTTGCCGATTGGTGGTAGAAAGTATAAGGCTTCTCATGGTGACAGCTGGTAATATAATAGAATATCTGGATAATGGGAAATTCGTCTGCGCCTTTGTGACCGACTGCCAGAACAAACGCACCCGTTCTCTCAACCAGAACGGCAGAGAAATCAACCTGCCTTTTTCCCGTATTGTCCACTGTTCAACCACCACCCACTCCATAAATCTTACGAGGGATGAGCTGATCCGAACCCTTAAATCGACCAACGAGAAACGTCTCTGCTTGATGGAAAAGATCGATCTTGAAGCGATTTGGGAGCTTGCCAGCGGAGAAAACTCCGACACCTTCGAACCTGCCTTTCTGGCGGAATTGATCTTCTCAGGAGAGGTCAGCGATGATATTGTTTCGGCCTTTCTTCGCTGTATTTTCACCGATCGCCTCTATTTCAAATATAAAGAAGGGAAAATCCGGGCCCATACCCCTGCACATGTGGAACACCTGCGTCAGCAGTTGGAGCAGGAAGAACAAAGGCGTTCGATGATAGAAAAAGGAGCCCGCTTCCTCTCCCGCTTGAAGGGGTCGAATCATAGCGATCTCAGCTCCGACCAGGAGGCCCAGCACTATCTGAGGATGATCAGGGATTACTATCTCTTCGGCACTGATGCCGAGCATGCCGATACGGCAAAGCAGATCCTGAAAGAGGCCGGCTTCCATCATTCCCAGGATCCATATCACCTGATGGTTAATGCGGGAATATGGAATAAAAACGAAAACATACCTCTCTTACGTCAGGGGCTGCCGGTGGGGTTTTCTCTAGCGGCCCGGCAACAGGCGGAGGGGCTTCTGCAGAGTAATGTGGAAAGCCTTCTTGACGATCCTCTACGACTCGATCTCTCGCACCTGTCCCCGCTCACCATAGACGGTGCGACGACACTCGATTTCGATGATGCGTTGACTATCGGGAAAGAGGAAGAAAATTTTCTTGTCGGCATACACATCTCCGATGTGGCGCAGTATGTTCGACCGGGTGATCCGCTGTTTCAGGAGGCCATGGAACGCGGGACATCGATCTATTTTCCCGAGGGCCAGATTCCTATGCTGCCCCGACATCTCTCCCAGGGGATCTGCAGTCTGATCCAGGGTGAACTCAGGGCGACCTTCAGCTTTATGATTCTGCTCTCTCCGGATGCCCAGGTTCTGCGGGTACGGATTACACCATCGGTCATCAGGGTCGCCAGAAGGCTGACCTATGAGGAGGCCGATGAGATGATGGAGAGCGACCCGGAGCTGCAGATTCTCAATATGTTGAGAAGAAAGCTTCGCAACAGACGGATCGAGGCCGGTGCGCTGCTTCTCCCGTTTCCCGATGTCAATATCTTCATCGATGCCAACGGCAGGGTCCATGTCAATCTGAATCCATCCGACACCCCCGCCCGTACACTGATCTCCGAGATGATGATCCTGGCCAACTCGGAGGCGGCCCGTCATGTCGCCGACAGAATGGCCCCCGGTCTCTTCAGAGCACAGGGCTTGCCAAAACAACGGCTGATCAAAAGCGACGACGACAGCCTTTTTCTCAACACACGGCAAAGGAAACAGCTTTGTCGAGGAGAATTGCTGACCTATGCAAAAGACCACAGCGGCTTAGGGGTCAGCCAATATACCACCGTCACCTCGCCGATCAGACGTCTTCTGGATCTGGTCATGCAACACCAGCTTCATTCCTTGATCAGGAGGCAACCCCTCTGTTTCTCCGAAGAGATGTGCAAGGATTTCATTACCGTTATCACCAACACCCTGGCCCGGGCAAACGGTGTGAAGCAGTTGCGGCACCGGTACTGGTTGTTGAAATACCTCGAAGATCGCAGAGGGCAGTATCTGGATGCACTGGTCATCGAATCCGGCCCGAAACGCGTGGGCCTCCTGTTGACCGACATCCTCCTGGATGTCGACCTGCCCTCTCCTCCGGGTGGTAAACCGGTTCCCGACACCCTGGTCAAAATCAGGGTGGCAAAGGTGGATGCATTGGAAAACACACTGCAGATGGAATGGTGATCCCCGATTCATCCTCGGTCAGCCGTCATTACCAGAGCACAAAGTTCGCTTGCTATCTCTTCAATGGTCTGCCGTTCCTTCCCTTCCACCATGACCCGGATAACCGGTTCCGTGCCGGAGGGCCGAACGAGGATCCGGCCGTTCTTCCCCAAGGCCTCGGTATGTTCCTTGATCGCCTCGACAAGCCCCGGGATCTCATCCAGGGACATCTTCTCGGAGGTCCTGACATTCTTAAGAACCTGGGGAAAACTTTCCATAATACCGGCCAATTCCGACAGGGGCTTGCCTCTTTTTCTCATAATGGCCAGGAGCTGCAGAGCGGCCAGGATGCCGTCACCGGTTGTGATATGATCAAGAAAAATCAGATGGCCCGACTGTTCACCGCCGAATGAATAGCCCTCTTTGCGCATGCATTCGACCACGTATCTGTCCCCGACTCCGGTCCTGACCATCGAGCAGCCCATCCTCTGCATCGCAATCTCGAGTCCCATATTGGACATAACCGTCGCCACCAGGGTTTTCCGATTCAATTTTCTCTGCTTCAAAAGCTCCTGGGCGCATATGGCCATGATATGATCGCCGTCGACGATGGTGCCGTTTTCATCGGCGACAATCAGTCGGTCGCCATCCCCATCCAGAGCGAGTCCGATATCGGCACCCAACTCCCTGACCTTGGCCGCCATGAGTTCCGGATGCAGGGCGCCGCACTTGAGATTGATATTCTTCCCGTCCGGCGTAATTGACAGTGCCGTCACCCTGGCGCCCAATTCCTCGAAGACGGGGGGAGCAACACCGTAGGTGGCACCGTTGGCGCAATCCAGGACGATATGAAAATCATCCAGGGTTAATTCTTTGGGAAAGGTGTTTTTCAGAAAAACGATATACCTGCCCCTCGCATCATCGATCCGGGCCGCCTTGCCCACCTCCTCGGCTACCGGCCGCAAGGCCTCCATCTTCTGGGAGAAGATCAGGTCCTCCATCGCGGCCTCGACCTCGTCGGGAAGCTTGAAGCCGTCGGAGGAGAAAATCTTGATGCCGTTATCCTGGAACGGGTTGTGGGAAGCGGATATCACGACTCCGGCATCGGCCCGCATCGAGGTGGTAATAAAGGCAATACCCGGGGTTGGCAGGGGACCGACCAAGAGGACGTCTACTCCCATGGAACAGATACCTGCGGCCAGGGCATTTTCGATCATATAACAGGAAACCCGGGTGTCCTTGCCGATAACGATCCGGTGGCGTCTGCTGGGGTTTTTAACGGTGAATGCTATCGCACGACCGATCTGCATCGCAATCTCTATGGTCATCGGATAGATGTTTGCAACCCCCCGGACGCCATCCGTCCCAAATAGCTTTCTCATCGGTTTCTTCTTCTTGTTGAAGGGAATTATGGTTTCTTTCCCTGAGGCTCCGGTTTTCCGGCGGCAGGTTGTGTCACCAGGGTCACAGAATCGGGATCGATCTTTACGGTCTCCAGCGGCACATTGAGGGCAGCGGACGGGACAATCCGGACCTTCATGTCCGCATCCCCCGGCTTGACGGCATCTGCGGTGACGCTGAAAAGCTGTCTATAGTCCGTATCCTTTTTTATAATCAGCTTGGGTATTTTCAACGTGACCTTGACCTCGGACGGCTCCACCTTCTGCACATACCCGTCAATTACGACCTTGACGGGTACATTGGCGATGGTTTTTTCCACCGTATCCATGGCGATGATAATATCCGCGGTGATGGATGTCTCGCCGATCAGATCGACTATGGCCGGTTCCAGATCCAGCGGGATCTGCTCCTGGACCGACTGGGTCAGGTTGCTGATATTGATCGGTGTGGTCTTCAGTGCCTCGACCTGGGACAGCACCGTCTGCGGTCCGGTGATGGTGATCACATCCGGAGTAATGCGCAGATCCTTCAAGACATACCCTGACGCGACACTTCCGGTCATCACCGGGGTGATGGAAAACTTTTTCTGGATCAGTTTATCAAGAGATAGAATGAGCGAGGAAGGTTGCACCCGCAGGACCTTGATGCCCCTGCTCACCGGGATCGATTTGTTATCGATGGTAATCACCCGTGTCCCCGGGGTGGCATCGGAAAGATCCACCTGTCGTGATGTCTCCCGCTTCCCCATATCCAAGATAAGCGAACGCGGGCCGCGAACCGTGACATCGATTTCTTTCTTGAATTTATTGGAAATGATCAGGTCCTTGGGCATATTTATAATCTCAATCGGGACCATCACCGTCTTGTCAACGGCATCCTCACCGCCGACGTAATACCAGAGTAATATGGCCAGACATAATGAGATGAAGCGCAACAACCACTCCTTGGACCATAATTTCTGCAGATCTTTGATTTTCAGCTTTTTCATGAACGATAGATCCAACTCTTCCAGGGATAGGAATGCCCTTCCTTGCCGATAAAGATCGCCCGCAGGCTGTTCTTCAATGCCATCTCGTCATTTACGGTTGTCAGGGCTCCGTGTTGGACGAGTGAAACCTCCTGGGTTTCCTCCGAGACCACGAGGACGACCGCATCCGTTTCTTCCGAGAGACCAATCGCGGCTCTGTGCCTGGTGCCGAAGCGCTTGTTGATATACGGGTTCTGGGTCAAGGGCAGGATACAGCCTGCCGTCTGAATTCTGCCCTTATGGATGATTACGCCGCCGTCGTGAAGCGGCGACACCGGCATAAATATCGAGATCAGCAACTCCTTGGTCAACTGAGCGTCAAGATCGAATCCCGATTCGACAAAGTCCCTCAGACCCGTTTCCCGCTCAATGATGATCAACGCGCCGATACGTCTTTTGGAAAGATAAAAGATCGTCCGGATGATCTCTTCCAGCTCCTTTTCCTCGACATCGAGATTTTTCTGGAATGGCGACTTCCCGACCTGGGTCAAGGCTCGGCGAATATCCTGCTGAAAAACAATAATAATGATAAGCAGAATGGAGCTTAAGAAAGTCTTCATCATCCACATCAACGCAGTGAGATCAAGGATGCTTGCCATAAAATAGACGATGGTCAGCACCACGATCCCAAGGAGCATCTGAACCGAACGCGTGCCTCGAATTATCGACAGCAACTGATAGATGACAAAGGCTACGACCAGGATATCAAGGATATCCTGCCAGCGTATGACATTGAAAATTTCAAGCATCAGGGGAAGATCAGACTACGTTAACTGTTAATGCATTACAGAGGGAGGTGTACCGGAATGGTCAGGCAAGGCCGGTGTCATCGCGCTCTTCTTTCAACTCTTTTCAATGTACAAAAAATTTTACTCTTTTTCCAACGAAAAACTTTTGAAATTCCAGCTTTTTTCGTATTTCTTGCAAATACCCGCTCTTTTCGGCCGCCAACACGTTGTTTACGATCCTAAATTTTGTACTTTTCATTCATGTATGCCCCCGTACAAACCTTCTAAGACTCAAGGGCCGACACCTGAGATTAAAACGCAGCAACGCTGAATCGTCGGCGGATATTTTATGATGCCGATGGCGGTGTTTGTCGCCATCGGCTACCTGTGCCATGTTACCCGATGCCTCAATCGACAAAATTGTCTGCGCACCGGGCCGAACTTCCGGCAAAGCTCTATTTATCTCTTGAAAAATATTGCTGCAAAAGGCATTACTGCACAAACAAGGAGCAACAAACCTCGAACGATCCCTATCCTTCCAAATACGACACCAATGCCAGATCGCTACAGCTCGATTTCAATAGATTCAAAACCACATCCCCAGACGCCAAAGGCCCCCCGCCCTCACAGAAAAAAAAGGGAGGCTCTTGCCCAAAGGGTTTTGAACAGGATCCCGAGAAATCCTTATCTGATCGCGGCTGTTGGTATACTGCTTCTGTTCGGTATCTATTGTGCCGGAGGATTTTTTGTGGTCCCGATGCTGATAAAGATCAGCCTGCCTGAGCATGTCGGCAAGCACAGCAATATGGAGCTGCACATCGGTGACGCCCGATTCAACCCGTTCTCCTATCATCTGCATCTTTCCGGGATATCCATTCTCTACGATGCCGGTGCGATCAAGGAGGCGACCTTTCTGAAGACGGCCGACCTGGAGGCGGAAGTCAATCCAATCGCCCTTCTGCAAGGAAAACTCGTCTGCCGGTCACTGCACATCGACAAACTTGCCGTCACGCTCATTCGTTACCCCAACGGCAAGTACAACCTTTCACAACTCCTTGACACATCAACGGCAGCTGCGCAGGCGGATGAGGCGTTCAAACTGCCCTTCCTCTATTCCTTCAATAACATCCTGGTTACCGATAGTACGGTGGTCTTTGACGACCGGCAGCTGGACAAGATACACAAAGCGGAAAAGATCAACCTGACCCTGCCGACACTGAGCAATTTCCCCTACCGTGCCAAGACCTCGGTCTCTCCAAGTTTTTCAGCCGTGATAAACGGCAGCCCCATCCAACTGACCGGAGAGGCGGCCATGCCCGACGGGACCGGGGCCGGTCAGACCCGACTTTCATTTGATCTGCATTCCGTGGATCTGCCGCTCTACTTCAATTATCTGCCCCTGTCCCTTCCGGTCCAACTGGTGAAAGGAACGGCAAACGGCCAGATTCAGATCTCCTTTATCCGGAAGGAAGATCACTCCCAGCGCCTGACGGTGTTTTTTCAATTGGACACCAAAGACATTGAAGTGTCGACCCAGGACCATTCCCTTGGCATGAGCCTACCGACAGCGCGGCTCGAAGGCGATCTCCAGCCCCTGACCGGCAATCTCCATCTGCAAAACATTCTCTTTCACGAACCTGAGATCCGACTGCAGCCGAATTTCTCCGAACACAGCCTGGACAGCCTTCTGCCCTCCGGAAATGAACCCTCACCGGAGACACGTACCGGAAAATCGTCTCCTCTTTTTGCCCTTGATCTATTCATCATGGATAACGGCATCTTGCACATCGATCAAGGCAGAAAGGCGCAGGCAAAGACCTACCGTTCACTGCAGCTCAGCATAAAGAATTATACCAATCGCTCCTCGGCAGCGGGGCAGGACCCGGCCACCCCTTGCTCTTTTACCCTCAGCGGCGAACAACTGACCCCCCCTGCTTCATTCTCATGGCAAGGTGAACTCAACAAAAATAACACTGCCAGTGGAACAGTACGGCTCAACCGATTTCCGGCATCCCTGCTGGGAATAATTTTCACTCAGGAGAAAGAGACAAGCATGACGGGAACGGCGGACATGACGGGAGATCTGTCCGTTGAGCGAAACCAGGGTACCGCAAAGCCTTTCTCTTACAGTATCTTGAAGGGATCGGTGAAGATATCGGATCTCCATCTCTTCGAAAACAAGCGAGAGTGGCTGCGAGCCTCCTCCTTTTCCCTGGGCCCCCTCGACTCAAAGGGCAAGGACCTCGATATCGGCAATATCTTTGTCCGGGATGCCGTGCTGACCTTGAGAAAAGACCATTTTCCCCACCTGCTCGACTCCTTTTTAAAAAGCAGGAGTCCGTACAGGGCGCATGGGATGGACTTCGCCGGTGAGATTATTCTTAAGCCCGGCGAGAGTTTCAGACCGCCGTTGGTATTCAATGACCTGAGCATGCAGGCAAACCATCTCGAAACCGCTGCAAAAGATACGAAAAACTTCTCCGTTACCGGAAAGATCGACCAGGCAGGACAGATAAAGGCAACGGGTACGATAGCCCTTAACCCGTTCAGGGCCACCCTGGCGGTCGAATTCTCGGGAATGCGCTCCGAACAACTTCTGCCCTGGTATACCGATTCCTCGTTCTTGCTGGATGGCCACGCCCGGCTGGACGGTATCGGGCAACTGACCTATCCGGAAGGCACCTTCAAAGGCAATGTCACCATTGCAGACGCCCTCTTCGCCGGCAAAGAGGCAAAATCGAAACTTGCCTGGACCACTGCGGATTTTCAAGATCTGAATTTTACCAGAAGACCGTTTCATCTCGATATTGCAACGGCTGAAATCGATCACCCTGTCCTCAGTTATTCACAGCCGGACAACAAGACGGACATCCTCGCCCAGGCCGCCTCCTTTATCCGCGATCTTTTTCCGCAATACGAAAAACGGAAATCGGCCAAGGAACCTTTGCCTCCGGATCTGCTGATTAAGGAAATTTCATTAAAAAACGGAACAGTAATCTATAGGGACCCCCGTCTTGATCCCCCCTGGCAGCAGGAGATCTCGGGATTAACCGGAAGAATACAAAATCTTTCCCGCTCAGAGGCGGCGCCCCCGGCACAGTACATGTTTACCGGTACCATTGCCGGAAGTCCTCTGATGGTAAAAGGGATGATCGATCCGTATGCCGACCGGCCGTCTGCACAGGCAAACCTGACCGTCACCGGCCTGCCCATCGCCGTATTCAAAGATCAGCTTGCCAATGCTCTCTCTGTCGATACCGGAAAAGGAACGCTCGATCTCACCCTGCAGGATACCTGGAACCAAGGAAAGGAAGCAGGTGAAGCACGGTATCTGTTTCGCGGGCTGTCTCCCGCATCGCCATCTGCTGATACAGCCCTTCCATTGGCCCTGCTCGCCGATAAACAGGATATCTTCGCAGCAAACATCCCCCTGACCACCCCGGAGGACAAGGAGACGCACCCGCTGTTCTCCGAAACGGTCGCGTACTTCAAGAGGTTGATCGTCAAGTCCATGATTGCCCCGCTCCTTCTCACTACGGACGATTTCGCACGGCTTGCCTTTGACGATACGCCGGATTTTCTTCCCGGCGAAAGCACCCTTTCGGACAAAGGAAAGGCGAAATTGACCCTCTATAGAGACCTGTTGGCCGCGCATCCGCGCCTGAAGCTTGAAATCGCCGGCAGGGTCGGGAATTCAGACAAAAAGGCATTGCAGGCGCACTTGATGAAGATTGAAGAAAAACGGGTGGAGGCGGAAAATAAACAGAGGTTGGCGGAGTGGAATGCAATCAAGAACCAGAAACAACAACCGGGGCGGCATACCACCATTGTTGAGAGTACTATTCCTGCCAGCCAACTTGCCCAATACGCCCCGGTCTTTCCCAAACAGATAACAGTGAGTGACCAGGATATGCAGAATCTTGTACGGCAGCGTTCGGCAAGCGCCTATGAATTCTTTACCACCAAACTCGGTGTTGCCCCGGACCGGGTCGATAAACAGGCAAACGGTTCGCCGGAGTCCGACGAGCAACTGAACAGGGTGCACATCACGCTTCGCACCCTCGTCTCTGCAGCCACTCCCCAGGGGCCTCCTGCCGATAAACCCGCCCGATGATCGTCCCGTACCTTCGACAGTATGCATATGTTCTGAAGTGGCTCGGCATCCTCTCCGTTTGTACATTCGCCATCAGCATCGTGCTTGTCCCGTGGCTGATCGGGCTCCTTCCCGCTGATTATTTCATCCGGAAGAAAAGATCGCCCTTAAACCCGCATATCCTGCACCGTGCGTCCAGGTTTTTGCTCGCCGTGTTGCGCAATATGTTCGGCGCATTTCTCCTTCTTGCCGGATTCGCCATGCTTTTTCTTCCCGGCCAGGGAATCCTTACCCTGCTCTTGGGACTGACGATGGTGGATTTTCCGGGAAAACATGAAACGGTCGAGAGATTGGTGCATCGTCCTCTGGTACAACAGGGTCTGAACTGGATCAGGGCAAAAACAAATCGCCCCCCCTTCTTCTGGAAAGGTGATGACTGACGGGTGCCTCACGGACATTGCGGTTATTTTTTCGTTAAACTGGGAAAGAAACCTATTTCCTTTTCATTTTCTGCAGTATACTATAGGGCATATTCCGGATTTCAGGACTACTCTCCACCATCCATTCACTATTCCATCCTAGGGAAGAGAATGAACCAAGAAAGTACAACCAAAGAACTCGACAGGCTGATTGAAAACCAGCGTACGCTCCTTGATGTGATGCCGGAAATGGTTTTGCTTGTCAATAACGACAAGGCGATTGAATATTTAAACCCGAGCGCTCTCCGTTTTTTCGGCAATCTCAAGGAAACATCCACCGCTCCTGATGTTGAAAATACCCGGCAATCTTTGCTGGATGAAGTCAATCGAGGGATCAGGGCCTCCACCAAGAATGGCATCGTCACCACGATCATAAACAGCTATCATCTTGAATACAGCATCGCCCCCTTTGTCGGATACCGCGGCGATAATCTCCATTGGCTCATCATGAGGGATGTTACTGAGCGAAAGAATCATGAGCAGGAAATCGCTCTCTTCCATAGCAACATAGAGATGATCCTGTCACAGAAAATCAACGAACTCAAGGAAAGTGAACTTATCCGAAACAAGCTCCTCAAACAACTCAATACCTTAAAGACGCATATAGAGAGCCAGCCCTCCGGCAACATGGTCGGCTCGAGCAAGGCCCTCTGCGAACTGCGCGATATGGTCCATCAGGTGGCAAAATCCGATGCGACTATCCTGATCACCGGGGAATCGGGAACCGGCAAGGAGCTTGTAGCCAACATGATCAGGGAGACCAGCAATAGAAATGAAAAGCCTTTTCTGAAAATCAACTGCAATACAATCAATGATTCCCTGCTGGAAAGTGATCTCTTCGGGTATGAAAAGGGCTCATTTACCGGCGCCCATGCCAGAAGAAAAGGAAAATTCGAGGTGGTGGACGGAGGCACCATCTTCCTTGATGAAATCGGAGACATCAGCCCCCGTATGCAGGCAGCCCTGCTCAGAGTTCTGCAAGACGGAGAAATCATCCGGGTCGGCGGAAATTCACCGATCAAGGTCAACGTCAGAATCATTGCCGCCACCAATCGAGACCTGGCCAAGGCCGTTCAGGACGGGCTCTTCCGGCTTGATCTCTACTACCGATTGAATATCATCAATATTTCAATACCTCCTCTACGGGAGCGCAAAGAAGATATTCTTGATCTCGTTACCTATTTTATCAGAAGATATCGTATTGCCTTCAAAAAAGATGTGAATTTCGTTCCGAAATCCATTATCAACAGGCTCTGCAACCATAACTGGCCGGGAAATATCCGGGAATTGGAAAATGTTATCCAACGGGCCGTTCTTATGGCCAAAAGTAACGTAATTACAGAGCAGGAACTCATCTTCGACGTTCCCGCGGGAGATGAAAAGGACGCGTCTTATATGTCATTATTGCAGAGATTTGAAGGACTTTCCCTGAAAAAAATCACAACCGAAATGGAGCGTGACATCATTCTTCACAGCCTGGCGAAATACAACGGCAACGTTGCCAAGACCGCACAGATCCTAAAAATAGGCAAAACCGCATTTTATGACAAGATGAAAAGATATGATATCTCGGCCAAAGAATACAAATAATCTCAATCTTGGCGTGTAAATTGCATTATAGCAATTAAGGGGGCTGTAACTATCAGGAGGCTCACCGTGAGCGATGGGATCCCTGAGACAGAAAATGAAAAAAAAAGAAAAATCAAAGAGTCAATGCCCATATTGGTCCTCTGCGGAACAGGTCTGTAGGATTCTGAATGAAGAAGGGCTTTTCATCCCCTTGGATGATCATGTCGAAATTTACTGCAAAGGACCTGAACACCACCTGTGTCGCCAATTTGCCCTCAATGAACAGGCGCAAAGAGACAAGATAGCGGCTGATCGCAGAGGCAAGGAGGGAGATCGTCGACATGCCCCCCGGATCAAGAGCAAACACCGCCTTACCTTTATTCGTTTGAGTGAATCCGGACATGCAATCTGCGTTCGGCCTTCCGCCGCCAATACTCTGGATCTCAGCACCGGAGGCATGCGCCTGACGACCCGTGAGCTGTTGCTGTTTGACAGTTTGATTCAGTTTCAGTTCACTGCTCCGTTCTCCTCTTCTTTGCAGACCGGACTTGCCAAGGTGGAATGGTGCAAATCGACCGAGCACAATATGCGTTACCAGGCCGGCTTGTCTTTTCAGGGTGATCACCTGCTGCAGGTGATGAACGAATTTCTGGGCTCTCAAACCTGAGGCGACGTTTCGTAAGGGGATTCCCAAACCGGTTCGATCCGGAGTGCAATCTCCTTCTGTCGGTCACCCTCGCCGATAAAACAGGTCAACCGGAAAGCGGGTCCTGCACAAAACAAGCGAGGCTGAAGCCCAAGCCCTCACATCATGTAGGTTTTTTCCGATACGGCCTGCCTATTCTTGTCTTTTCCTCGCATTGAGATTATTCTGTTATCCTAACCCAGCTGAAAAGAGCCGGAAAAGTACCTTGAGACGGACTGATTTCTTGCGGAAAAACAAGAAGTCAATCCGTAAGGTACTAAACAGTGATGTGTGTTCCCTCGCTGGAACGCCACGGCAAAGGAAAAAGGAAATTTCCATCTCCGGTCGACCGGATCAGCACTCTTCAAGGGCATCGGGGTTCCGGTGCCGATCAGAAAAGGAACAGCAACCTTTCCAGGTGAATTTCAAAGGACCATGGCGATCAAAATATATAATACACTTACCCGCAGAAAAGAGCCGCTCACTCCCCTTGAACCGAATCATGTCAAGCTCTATGTATGCGGGATAACGTCCTATGATTATTGTCATATCGGACATGCCCGCTCGGCACTTGCCTTTGACATGATTGTCCGTTATCTCCGATACCGAGGCTACGAAGTCACCTATGTCCGCAATTTTACCGATATTGATGACAAAATCATCAAGAGAGCGGCCGAACAGGGCACCACAACCAAGGAATTGGCCAACCGTTTTATCGATGAATTCTATATTGATATGGACGCCCTCGGCATTGACCGACCGACGATTGAACCCAAAGCGACCGAACACATCTACGAGATGATCACTATGATCTCCGAGCTGATCGGATCCGGTAAGGCCTACCAGGCAGGCAGTGATGTCTACTATTCGGTTGACAATTTCCCTGAGTATGGAAAGCTTTCCGGTCGTAACCTCGAGGATATGCAGGCCGGGGCGCGAGTCTTGGTCAATGAACGGAAGGGCAATCCGATGGACTTCGTTCTCTGGAAGGGATCGAAGCCCGGTGAGCCGGCGTGGGAGAGCCCCTGGGGGCCCGGGCGGCCGGGATGGCATATTGAATGCTCGGCCATGAGCCGGAAATACCTGGGCACTACCTTTGATATCCACGGCGGAGGTCAGGACTTGATCTTTCCTCATCACGAAAACGAGGTCGCCCAGAGCGAAGGGGCCAACCGAACACCTTTCGTCACCACCTGGATCCACCATGGCTTCGTCACAATCCGGGACGAGAAGATGTCAAAATCTCTCGGTAATTTCCTGACAATCCGTGACATTCTAAGAATGTACCATCCGGAGGTTATCCGCTTCTTCATCTTCTCCACCCATTATCGAAATCCGCTGGACTTCTCCGAGTCGGCCATGCAGGATGCCACTGCCGGCCTCGACAGGCTTTATACCTGTGTTGCAGCCATCAACGGTCTGACCATGGACGGCGATCCGGAAGCCCCATCGGTGATCTCAAATAAGGACCGGATGAGGCTGACGAGCATCGAGGAACGTTACCGGCAGGCCATGGATAATGACTTCAACACCGCCCAAGCCCAGGCAGTCCTGTTCGATATAGCAAAGATTATTAATAAGATAAAGACGCAATTGCCGGAAAATCCCGGTGCCGAAGACATTCGGCTGCTGCAAGAGACCCTTGGCACATTCAAGAAGCTTGCCGCGATCATGGGGCTTCTGCAGGAAGAGGCGGCCGGTTACCTGCGGCGCAAAAAGGCGGTTCTTCTGGAAAGGCTGGATATCGACGAAAACACCATAAACGAGCTGATCAGGGAACGAAACCATGCCCGAAAGGTCCGGGACTGGACCCGCAGCGATAGGATCCGCGACCGGCTCCTGGAAAATGATATCGAACTCAAAGACGGACCCGAAGGGACAACCTGGGAAATCAGACGACATCAGACATAGGGAGGCAATGCCATGGCCAGATTACCAGCAGTTGCAGACCGTTTTTATCCCGGCAACCCCGATTCCCTCCGACGGGAGGTCAAGAACCTGTTCGGGACCGCTCCGGTGGAAAAACACAAGGCCCTGGCCGTTATCTCACCCCATGCCGGATATATGTATTCGGGGGGCGTGGCTGCAGAGACGATTAAACAGGTTGTCATACCGGAAACCGTGATCATCTTTGGTCCCAACCATCGCGGCCATGGCGCAGAAGTCGCCCTATCAACTACGGATTGGCATATGCCGATGGGTGATGTCCCGATCGATCGCAGCCTGGCTGAGCGTATCCTTGCCAGCTCGCAGCTCGTAAAAGTTGACGAGTCCGCCCACCAATTCGAACATTCGCTTGAGGTCCAGATCCCCTTTCTCCAGGAAATGCAGAAGGATCTCACCATCGTCCCCATTGTCGTCTCCCATATCCCGTATGCATCATGTGAAAAACTCGGGAGTACTATTGCCGAGTGCATCAAAGAATCAGGCAAGGACGTCCTGATCGTCGCTTCAAGCGACATGACCCACTACGAACCGCGGCGGATCGCGGTCCAAAAGGACTCCCTTGCCCTCGATAAGCTGCTGGGCCTGGATGCAGCCGGCCTGTATCAAACGGTGGTCGAAGAGAAAATTACCATGTGCGGCTTTATTCCGGCAACCCTTGCCGTTCTTATCTCCCTTCAATGCGGGGCCAAACAGGCAATCCTCGTCCGCTATACCGACTCGGGAGAGGTCTCCGGAGATACCGATCAGGTGGTCGGGTATGCGGGTGTAATCGTTTCTTAGACTGGGACTTTCCGGAGATTTTTCCTTGACAGTGAGGCCGATTTTTCCTATATACTTGTCCTCACCGTTACACTCTGCTGGGGGATGGTCTAATGGTAAGGCGGCGGACTCTGACTCCGCTTATCGGGGTTCGAATCCCTGTCCCCCAGCCATGTAAAATCAAGCACTTACTTCTTAAAAAGGTAAGTGCTTTTTTCATTTATGGCGGTTTGTCCCCCATGTTGTCCCCCACGATTTAAGCATAGGCGTCCTGCCTCCCATCCCGCGTTTTTATTTTCTAAGGACGGCCCACGGCTGGAAAGACTAATAATAATGTAAAGTTGAAGGCCTGATGAATTTCTGGAGATGCGGAGTGGCAAGTTCAACGTTTAAGCTGTGCGGTACAAACGAAGCGCAGCGTAGCCTGCATCCGAACGAGCGCCTTGCTAGGCGCATACCCGAACCACCCATTCTTCAGGCTATCTGTTCCAATCCTATTCATCCTTCGAACCCTCAATACCGATCACCTCTCTCTGAAAGAAGAAGCTCCTATTATTCAGCACTCTCATCGTTGCCAGCACAAGCAACAAGATTGTCTGGATAATCTTGCTATCTGGGTTCGTAGCAAATATCTCGTTGAAGTACCCGGCAGTAATATGAAAAATGATTGCGATAATAATATTTCGACCTGTCTTGTGGTACAGCCAGTTCATAAGCAATACAAAAG
>JBJKPM010000069.1:0-7883 GCA_046706325.1 Desulfocapsaceae bacterium
GTGAAAGCCCCCTTTTCATGGCCGAACAGCTCGCTTTCCAGCAGTGTTTCAGGAAGCGCTGCGCAGTTCACCGCCAGGAAGGGGCGGTTTCTTCGACGTGAATTGTTGCAGATGGCCCTTGCCAGGAGCTCCTTGCCGGTGCCGCTTTCCCCCAGAATCAGGATAGTGACATCTGACTCCGCCACCTTCCCGACCATCTTCCAGATCTCCACCATCTCCGGCGATGAACCGATCATGATGTCTGTATCGGTCTCTCCATTGGCCGGCGTTTCCAGCTCCCTGGCATAGCGAACCTTCCGGCTCAGGAGGTTGCATTCAACGGCCTTGCTCACCACCGTCTTGAGCTTGTTCATGTCGAAGGGCTTGGTAAGGTAGTCATAGGCACCAAGTTTCATCGCCTCGATGGCTGTTTTGGTGGTGCCGAACCCGGTGGCCATTATCACCGCAAGTCCCGGGTCCACCTTTTTCGCCTCCTTCAACACCTCCAGCCCAGATTTCCCCGGCATGTTTATGTCGATTATCGCCACGTTGGGCCTTTCCGCGGCGATGCGGCGCAGGGCGGCATTACTTTCTCTTTCCAGGACAAGATCCATCTCCCCGGAAAAGAACGTGCTGAGCATTCCGAGGATATCCTGATCGTCGTCGAGTATGAGGAGTTTGTATTTCATTCTATTCCCTTCGGCAGTTCGAATTTTCCAATGATTCAAATCCCGGTTGGTCAAGGAGAGAGATGAAGATTTCGCATAATTCGGGGTCAAACATGTTTCCCGCCAGCTCCCTCATTATCAGCCTCGCCCTCTTATGGGTTATTGCCTTGCGGTATGGCCGATCGGTCGTCATTGCGTCATATACATCGGCAATGGTCACGATCCTCGCCTCCAGCGGTATATCCCTGCCGGCAACCCCGGTAGGGTAACCGGCTCCATCCCACCTCTCGTGGTGGAACTGGATGATATTCACTACCACGGGAGACAGCTCCGCCTGACGTGCCACATCGGCGCCCCAGACGGGGTGCTGTTTTATGGTGAGCCATTCATTCTCGGTGAGAAGCTCCGGGCTGTTAAGTATCGATTCGGGAACGCCGATCTTGCCGCAATCGTGGAGCCAACTCCCGTGCAGAATCCCCTTCTGCATCTCGCCGGAAACGCCCAAGGCCTTTGCCAAAAGAAGCGCATATTTTGCCACCCGGTCGCAGTGCCCCCGCGTGCAACGGTCCTTCAGCTCTATTGTCTGGGCGAGGGAGCGCGTTACCGCCTCGTCGTTAATCCTCAGGGAACGCAATATCCTGTATCGTTCAATCCCTTCTGCAATGGCGTTCAAAAGTTCGCTGTTGTCCCACGGCTTCTCCACGAAACGGAAGACCCCCCCCTTGTTGATGGCCTCGATGGCGGTCGGGATGTCGGCATGGCCGGTCATCAGGATCTTGACGGTGTCGGGAGAGATGGATTTGGCCATGCTCAGGAGCTCGACCCCCTTGATGCCGGGCATCAGGTTGTCCGAAACCAGGACCGCAATATCACCTTCGACGCCCATGATTGAAAGGGCCTCCTCGGCACTGGTCGCCTGGAGAATGCGCAGATCGCTGCCGATGAATATCCTCTCGACCGCATGCAGCACATTCTCTTCGTCATCAACAAACAGTACGGTCTCTGCCATTACATTCTCCTCGATGAGATGGGGTAAAATCGATCCTCCCCTCTGCCGGATAGGTGTATAAGAGGGTAATACGGTCGAATCCGCCTCCCATCAGTTATTATCTGTTCCTCTCATCCTTGTATGTATCGTAAATCTCTTCATAGTTTTCCGCATTTTCTTTAAAGATCTGCAAGACATCAGGATCAAAGTGCCAGGGCATTGTCCGTCCGTCGCCTTCCGTTATTATCCTTACAGCTGTCAGATGGTCGATGTCCGGCTTGTAGGGTCGCTTGCTCCGCAGGGCGTCGTACTGGTCAGCCAGCATCACTATCCTTCCTTCTATGGGCGTCCCTTCCCCTTTTAGGCCTTTCGGATAGCCGCTGCCATCCCAACGTTCATGATGATTCAGGGCGATCGCCTCCGCCATACGAATGATGTCGTGGGAAGAACCGCTCAGCATCTTCGCCCCCAGGGTGGTGTGGTTCTTCATGGTGTCGAACTCTTCCCGGGTCAGCGCCCCCGGCTTGAGAAGAATGCTGTCCGCTATCGCGACCTTGCCGATGTCATGGAGCGAGCTTGCAAGGGATATCTTTTCCATGAAATCGTAGGGCATCCCGAGATCCATGGCGATACGTCCGGAGAACTGCCCGATCCGAGCGATGTGCAGTCCCGTGTCAGTGTCCCGGAACTCCGCTACCGCCGTCAGCCTGTGGATTATCTCCCGGTTCAGGTCCACCAGTTGACTCGTCTTCTCCCTCACCTCCATTTCGAGGGAGGAGAGATATCTCTTTTCCAGCTCCTTTATTTCGCAGAATCTCTTTGCCTTGGCGATGGAATGGATGAGGTAGTCGGGTTTAAAGGGCTTGATGACGAAATCGAAGGCGCCCCGCTTCAAGGCGGCGACCGACGTGTCCAGGTCGGCATACGCCGTCATGATCAGAACGGGCATTTCCGGGAAACTGTCATGGATTAACCCGGCGAGTTCGGTCCCCTGCATACCGGGCATCTTGATGTCGGTGAGGACAATATCAGGTGGGCATTCCCCCATTTTCTCCAGGGCCTCTTTTCCGTTTCCCGAAGTCACGATGTTGTAACCGGCGCCGGTGATGAGATGGGAAACCACATCAAGCACCGATTCATCGTCATCTACGACGAGAACGGTGCGTTTCTTCTCCGCGTCAATAGATATGACAGGGTAGCTATTCATCTTTTCCGCAGCCATCGAGCACCCTCCTGATCTCTTTTGCTAGTTCAAATATGGAAACAGGCTTGTCAACCAGCGACTCGCCATCCGTGAACTGCATCCTCTGACTGACGAATTCCGGGGTGTAGCCGCTCATGAAGATCACCTTCATCCCGGGTCGCCAAGGCTTAATCTCATTCAATGCCTCTTTGCCGTTCTTATTCGGCATTACGATATCGAAAAGGAGAAGGTCGACCGACTCCCGGTTTGCCATAAACTTCTTAACCGCATCATCTCCATCGATCGACTCGACTACCGTATATCCAAGATTCTCCAGTAAATTCCTGATAAAGACCCGCGCCGTTGCATCATCTTCGGCCAGGAGGATAGTTTCCGTCCCTCTTGGCAGGATCTCTTTCCCATATACCTCAGTTAACGGGACCGTCTTCGAAATAATTATCGGCAGGTATATCTTGAATGTGGTGCCGGCTCCCGGTTCGCTATGGACGTCGATGAAGCCGTCATGCTCTTTGACAATGCCGTATACCACCGACAGCCCCAGGCCTGTCCCCTTTCCGGCCTCTTTGGTCGTAAAAAAGGGATCAAATATCTTTCGCTGCGTCTCTTTGGTCATCCCCGTGCCCGAGTCAGAAACGGTCATCAGCGCATATTTGCCCGGTTTTCCGAACCCGTGGCTTTCTATGAAAGATTTTCTGATAGTGAAGGGTTCCAGGCCGATGGTGAAACGACCCCCGCCGGCCATGGCGTCTCTTGCGTTTGTTGCGAGGTTCATCATCAGCTGTTCGATTTGGTGAGCGTCCGCAAGCACGACAATAGGTTCGCTATGTAGCAAGAAATCGCAGATTACGTCATCTCCGATCACCCGCACCAGGAATCTCTGCAGATGCCTTACAATTTCGTTGATGTCGATCGGCACCATTTCACTGTCATGTTTTCTGCTGAAGATGAGGAGGTCCTTGGTGAGCCTGGCTGCACTGTTCGCACCCTCCAGGATATTTTCGATATCCTCCCGCTGAGGGTTGTCAGATTCCATTTTCATGAGTGCCAGCTGGCCGTAACCGATCACGGCCGAGAGGACATTGTTGAAGTCATGGGCGATCCCGCCGGCAAGGACCCCTATCGCCTCCATCTTCAGGGAGTGGCGAAGCTGTGCCTCAAGGTTGATTTTTTCAGTTATGTCGTTGATGATCTCGATGACTGCCCTGATTTTTCCCGACCTGTCATCCATCGCATAGGTCCTGGTCTCCAGATGCCTCTGTTCACCCTCTTCATCCGTGACCGTTCTCACGAAGCGCATCGGCTCCCCGCTCTCGAACGTGCGTTTGCAGGCGCAATTCAGGTTGAGCTCGTGGCATGGCTGGGAGAGGTGATAGAAAACCTCGTAACAGTGTCTTCCGGCTATGGAGTTCGGTAATGAACCGCTCTTCAAGCAGTAGGCCCTGTTTGCCAGCTTGATCCGGTATTCATGATCAACAACCACAACCGCCTCGTCTATGCGTGAGAGGATGTCCTGATTGAGTTCCTTCTCTCTGAGGATACGCCAATGGCTAAGGGCGTTGGCTATTGTATGGGGCATCATGGCGAACGCGTCGTCGTCTTTGATGATAAAGTCAAGGCAACCGGCATTCAGCGCCTTCACCGCCATCTTCACGCTGCCATGGCTGGACATTATCAGTATGGGGAAGTCCTTGGCTATCTCCGGTGATTTCAGGACCTCCAGAGCGGTCCCGTCAGGGAGTTCCAGGTTCATAAGGGCAATGTCAGGGGGATCGAGTGACGATTCGTGGCGGAATTGCGCCAAGGTGCCGACCGCCCGGATCGAAACGTTCTTACCTGCCTTCTTGAAGGCGCGGAGAATGGCGTCGGCTTCGGCCTCACCATCATCCACAATTAGAATCCGCGGGTTTTCCATGGCCAAATCGATTTCCTCTGCATCCCACCCGGACAGTCGTCAAAAGGGTCGCAAGCTCTTCAGCGTTGCTCCCCTGTTGAAATCAGCGAAGAATCTTCGAAAGATCCTGGGATTCATCGCAGCATTCGGCAATTATCCTTTCCACCTCGTCATCGGTTATCTCGGGAAGAATGAAGGAGCCGGACGCGTCCTTGCGCAGGGAGGTTATTCCGGGATAGCGCTCTTCAAGCATCCTGATCTCCTGGGACTGCCTTTTTACCGTGCGTAAAAGCCTCAGGTTCTCCTCTTCCATATCGTATTTCTCCACTGCGCTGCGGAGGGCGAGAATAATCTCCATGTCATCCCAAGGCTTGATAAGGAAGCGGTATATCTCTCCGCTGTTGACCGCCTTCATGGTGGATTCAACGCTTGCCTGACCGGTCAGCATGATCCTGACCGCCTGCGGATAGATCTCTTTCACAGTGGAGAGGAATTCCGCCCCTCCCATTCCGGGCATCCGTTCATCGGAAACGATCACCTTAACCCTTGTATGGCTCAGCAGTTCGAGGGCCTTCTCACCACTACCGGCGCTGAATATGGTGAAAGGTTCATCCATAAGCGCCCGTTCCAGCGCAGATATTACATTGGGCTCGTCGTCAACCAGAAGAATGTTGTGACCCATGTCGACTCCTTCCCTTCCAGTTTTATCCCTCCAGACTCAAATGTCCCGGTTTTCGATGGGGAGGCTGATTGTGAACGTCGTCCCCGTGCCGACTCTGCTTTCTACAACTATCTCCCCCCTGTGATTCTTGATGATGTCGTAGCTTATGCTGAGACCCAGTCCGGTTCCCTTTCCAACCCCCTTGGTGGTGAAGAATGGTTCGACTATGTGAGGGAGATGCTCCGGAGCAATGCCGCAGCCACTGTCGGCGACGGAAACGTTGGCCGCATCTTTGTCCGACCATGTCGTGATAGTTATAATACCCCTGCTCTCTATTGAATGTCCGGCATTGATAAGCAGATTCATGAATACCTGGTTCAGTTGCTGTGGGTAGCATTTCAGAGGCGGAACATACCCGTAATTCCTGGTCAGGGTGACCTTGTACTTAAGTTCGTTCCAGACAATATTGATGGCGCTCTCTATGCACTCGACCAGATCCGAGACCTCGCAGTTGCCCTGGTCCATCCGGGAAAAGCTATTCAGGTCTTTGACTATCTTGCGCACACGGCTCGTCCCGTCGAGTGATTCGCCGATAAGTTTGCCGATGTCCGGCACAACCCGGTCGATCTTCAGATCACGACGAAGAGCATCGATCTTCTTCCGCGTTTCCTGGCCGGCGCAGCTGTCTACGGCCTGTGTCTGGGCTGTAATGAAATCGGTGAGCCGCTCCAGGTATTTGCCGAGTGTGGCGAGGTTGCTGGAAATGAAGCCTATCGGGTTATTTATCTCATGGGCGACACCCGCAGCCAGCTGTCCTATGGAGGCCATCTTCTCGCTTTGAAGTACCTGGGCCTGGCTGGACTGCAACTCCTTATACGCCTTTCCCAGAGCGTCCATCGTAGACTTAAGTTCCGTTGTGTCATGGAGGGTGATGACGGTCCCCCTGGTTTCCTTTTCCGTACGATCGGTAAAGGGATAGACGTTAAAGACGAACCAGCGGCCACTGGGTGGATGATGGATTTCGTCTCCGCTTTTGATTGCACTATCTATGGCGAGGGAGTGATAAATGAAAAGTTCCAGCCAGTTATTACCGAGGATTTCCTTGTACTCTTTCCCTACGAAAAGACGCAGGGCCTGATTGCAGCGACGTATGCTCCCATTCTGATCAACCAGGAGCACAATGTCGCCGATGCAATCCATGGTCCTCTCCCATTCATCCTTGATTTCCTGTACCTTACGGAAGAGGACTTTCAGTTCTTCATGCTCTGTTACCTGGGCACTCCTCGCCTCTTCCAGGTGGGTCATCTTCAAATTGAGCTCTTTGGTTTTCGCCTTGACGGACTCCTTGAGGGTCTCCAGGTAATTATTCTCAAGAAGAAGAAGTTTTTTCTGCTTCAAAGCCTTCTCAACCGTCTGCAGCAACAGGGTTGCATCCACAGGTTTCAGTATGAAATCGAATGCACGTTTTTTGATCGCCGTTATCACGGTATCGATGTCGGAGTGGGCGGTCATGAGGATTACCGGCAGGTCTGGGTAGAGCTCATGGATCTTTCCCATGAGCTCAACACCGTCGATTGTGGGCATGATGACGTCCGAGATCACGACATCGACGTTATCTACCTGATCGGAGAGTATTTTAAGGGCTTCTTCACCACCGGTGGCAGTGAGAACTGCGTGGCCTGACGGTCCGATGATATTGCAGATAGTTGTACAGATGAATGGGGAATCGTCGACAACCAGAACCGTGCCAGAAAGTTGCATGTCCATAGGTAGATAGACCTTTGGTTAGTGTTAGTAAATATCAAAATATTACAATATGTTGCAGCGCAGAGTGGCGGCGGGAGCGAATTGTATTAAAACCCAATAACAAGTAATTAACGCTTGTCAAGTCTTCTAGCTGTCATCAATATGCCTCAGTTTGTCGGAGAAAAATCCTCCAATCGGGTGAAAATTGTTCACCCCGGCGGGCAAATCACATTTGTAACCAATGGGATAACCGGACGCCTTCTGACCGTTTTTATATACGCATTCATGCAGGTGAACGTCAGATAAGGAAATACCTTATCATCCACTAAGGTAAATAACTTTCGTCCTAAGGATTTCCCTTAGATTGCCGATAATAAGATCATGAGATAAGGAACGGTTTAGTCCAGGTATGCGTGGCTGCAGATAAAGAATGGACGCGTTGTTATCTGCACTCGAAGTAACCTTGTGAAAAATCGTTGCGAAAACGACCGAAGGGAGGAGACCCCAATGAAAAACCTAAAGTTTTCCACTAACCTGTACATGCTGCTCGGCTGTTTCATAACCGGTTTTGTCATCTTTGGCTGTTTCGCCAAATATACACTGGATACCGTCAAAATTAACGGCCCGATTTACGAGAACATCGCGAATAATAAGGACCTGCTGGCTGATATACTACCTCCTCCCCTATATCTGGTCGAAGCATACCTCACGGTGCATCAGGCCCTTGAAGCCAAGCCGGCTGAACT
>JBJKPM010000070.1:0-19562 GCA_046706325.1 Desulfocapsaceae bacterium
ATAGAGGCGCAAAAATATCCGACATTCCCGAGCTGGCAAGAAAGGCCATAAATGACCCGTGCCTGGCCACCAATCCTCGCCACCTGAATCAGAGGGATATCGAGGTTATCTTTGAAGAAGCGCTTTAACCTGCGTCCTCGAGCTGCGTATGCTTGTGCTCCATGAAAGGGCGGTCTTTCTATCGTCCGGAGAACCAGGCGGTTTTAGGGGGAGGCTTTCTCTTTATTTCCTAGCTATTTCATGATATCTTCTGTACATTTAGATCCGTCCATAATTGAATGCCCACCGTGGGCTCTTATGGTGAGGTGTCGGCTGTGATTTCCGGCTATAGCCAACATCGACTCTTGTCGATTAGAAAATATTTTGGGGTGGGAATGAAGGAAAGACTTGTTCATGAATGGAGGGATTGGATTTTGAGATATGACGGAGAAGAATACGAGTTGATCCAGAAAAAAGATCAATCCTCTCAACCTATTTCAGCTAAAAATGATATGGACGCCGAAACTCAATGTCAGTTGTTGATTAAAAAAACGGGAGGAAGAGAGATGTCCTAGGAACTTATCGGATTTGCCTTGCCGCCGCAGTATTTTCACTGAGGGGAGACAAAACTGTCTCGGGTGGCGGGTCGTCCAGACCCGGTTTCTGTTTTATGATGCTTTCCGGCCGCTTATCCATGATTGGTGGTGCTGAAAAATAGTAAGGGGTTGAGAGGAGCCGATGGTGTCGGCTGACGGAACACACAGGAGGTCGCAATGGATGCACAACAGCTGAAGGAGATCCAGAAGCCGCTAAAGCAAAGATACAGGGATCAACCGGAATCGGCGATGATCACCCTGAAGGCACATGCACGGATAGGGGAGGGGATCACCTGTAAGATCGATACGGGTAAGGCGATGGTCGAGGCCGGTCTCCACCCGGCAACCGGCGGTGACGGTCTGTCGGCATGCTCAGGGGATATGTTGCTGGAGGCCCTGGTAGCCTGTGCCGGTGTCACCCTGCGAGCGGTATCGACGGCAATCGGCGTTCCAGTAAAGAATGCCACCATATATGCCGAAGGCGATCTGGATTTTAGAGGTACGCTTGCCGTTGACAAAACCGTTCCAATCGGATTTCAGAATATTCGCCTGCATCTCGATTTTGACAGTGATGCGACACCGGAGGAAATCAACTCACTGGTAAAACTTACCGAACGCTACTGTGTTATCTATCAGACGCTTCAGAACTCGCCAGTGCTTTCGGTTTCAACAACGACGAATCCCTCGTGAACGGCAAACGGCAGGGGCAGAGCAACGCAGGAAGTTCTCAAATCGCGCACCGGCGTGACCACGTCGCGCCACCTGAAGAGGCAAACGGCAAAGTATCTTCTTCAAGAGGTTACCAATGCCGGCCCCTTTGAGATCGGTATTGTATCTTGCGCCCAAAAAGGCAACACGATGGCTCTCCGCTATATCTGGCGGTCAGTAACATCGTGGATAATCGAGAACAGGTACGTTCTTCCGTTCATGTTGATCGGTCCGATTGAATACTCAACATCTCGAATTTCGCCACTTTTTAATAGATTTTGGAGTTGGACCAGATGGGGGCCCTGCATGGCATCCCTGAGTATCTGGAAAAGCTGTTCACTCGGAGATGCAATTATGTCTGTCATCGATTTACCGGTCAATTCCTGCCTGGTATACCCGTAGTAGGCAAACGCTGCTTTATTGGCACCTGCGATCTCCATCGACTTGGGATTGATGACCAGTATGGCGGCAGGAGACTCCTCGAATAAAACGCGATACCGTTTCTTGCTCTCCTCGAGGGTTTTTTCTGTCCGCTTAATTTCTGAAAGGTCCTCGAAGGTTTCCACCGCTGCAATGACGTCTCCAGCACTGTTTCTGATCGGGGCGGCGTTAAAGGAGATATAGTGCTCCATGCCGCCGATGCTCGGATACCATCCTTCGGCCTGCAGGCCCTCCGGGATGAATTTCGATTTCGAATGCATTGGGTAGAGTTGTGGAAGGTCTTCGGTTTTTTCGTCGATAATAAAGTCCGCCAAAACCTGCCGCTTTTGTGGATAGAAGGGTTTCCACTGCTCATCCGTACCGATGATGTCCACAGACTTGACGCCGGTCATCTCTTCGCAAGCCCTGTTCCAGAGGACCACCCGGTGGCTGGTATCAAGGACAAAAGTGGGAGCGGCAGAATTCTGAATGAGATTCTCGAAGAATTCTTTTTGCTCTCTGATCTCACGGTTGCATATCTCGATCTGCTCGCGCAGGTCGACTACCTCTTGCAGTAACTGTTCCCTGGTCTTGTCGTTATCATCCATGGTATTACCCTTCCTGAATTACTCTGGTAAAATATGACATGCTCGATACAGGAGAAAATTCAGCACCCATATGTTTATGTATCACAACAGACAGGCGTGGATCAAATGGCTATTCGTCCTTGCGATGGGATGCAGTTAAACAAACGGGACGAAGCTGCATGGAATTTTAAGTGGTATATGATCGGAATGGTCTCCTGGGTTGAATATTCAAAGACACCTGCCATGGATCTCATTCCGTCCGAAAATTATATTCGAATAACAGCTTGTACCCCAAACATATTTACCCTATTTCCATCCATATGTAAACAGGAATACCCCAACGTTTAATTGAACAAAAGCAACTTCTTACTGATATTTCCCGGTTTGTTCACGCATTATCCGTTGCCATGTCAAAGAGCCCCGAACCGGATGCCTCTCCTGTCGGCATTCTTTTTTTCCGTCTATCTCTTATGGAGACGGATTCAGCCGGGATGAGGAGACATTTGCTGAAAAAGGGTCATCTTCCTCCAAGCGAGTCTCTTCAGGGACTGAGAATACCTCACCCTTCATGCAACCGTTGCCTTCATACTGTTTTAAAATGAGATGAATTGTCTCAAATTGAGAATAGCAGAAGTGTCCAATCTTTTTATGTAATTGATTACGCTATCATTTCCGTCATGTTGTCTCTGGCACTATATTTGCTACCCACATGGTGAGGGGGTCGTCTTGCAGAGAAAAGTCATCATAAGGAGGGAAATGCCATGTTTAAGAAAATACTGGTTCCATTGGATGGTTCGGATCTCGCTGCAAAGATTTTGCCTCAGGTGGGAGACCTGGCCAAGGCCGTTCAGGCACAAGTAACTCTGCTGACTGTAGCAACCATGAATCTAGGGTTTGAGAGTGAGTTTGTCCCTGAGGGCTACGGAGATTATTTTGATCAAATGAGAGCACAGGCGGAGAAATACCTGACTGAGACTGGAAGCAATTTCCAGGCAAAAGGGGTGAGCACCGACTGGGTTTTCAAAGAGAGCGGGACCCCGGCCCACGAGATTATCGCCTATGCCGAGGCAAATTCGTATGACCTGATCGCGATGGCGACCCATGGCAAGGGAGAAATCGCCTGGGTGATTGGAAGCATCGCCGAGAAAGTCGTCACCCATGCAACGGTTCCTGTCTTGCTTGTGCGAGTCCTGCAAATGGACAAACCGGTCGACAAGAAAGGAAAGTGAGTAATGAATTGCAATTGCACATTTTACCGTTGCCTTGCCTCTTTCCGCTCCATTGTCCGTCTATGACAGGAGGGTCAGTCATGAACCTGGTGGATCCCATCCCCGGTGCTTTGTCACCTGCGTCCTTGCAACCTGCTGAAGATCATCGATTGCGGATAGTCAACCGGACCATGCAGCTCTACAGGAATGAATCGCACGCCCTGATTGAGACTCTGCATACTGTTCAAGAGTCGTTCGGATATCTTGAAGAAAGCGTACTGAAATACGTTGCCGATGCCCTTCGTGTTCCTCTGAGCAGGGTCTATGCAGTAGCCACCTTCTATCATTCCTTTGCCCTGAAGCCCCCGGGTGAACACACCTGTGTGATCTGCAGGGGAACGGCCTGTTATATCGGCGGGTCCGGGGATATCCTCGACGGTATTCGCGACAAGGTCGGCATCTGCTCCGGTGAAACAACGGCGGACGGCAAGGTATCCCTGCTGATTGCCCGATGCCTCGGGTCGTGCGGACTGGCGCCGGCAGGGGTCTTTGATGGTGAGGTGACCGGCAAGCTGACTCCGGATACGGTCCTCGACACAATAGGGAGGTGGCAAAGCCATGACCCTGACCATTGAAGATCTGCACCAGATCGCCAAAATAGAAAAATCAAAACAGGAAGGCTTCCGGCATCGGATACATGTATGTGTTGCTGCAGGCTGCCTGTCCTGCGGCAGCGCTCAGCTGAAGGAATCCCTGGAAAAGGAGGTGACCCGGCGCGGTCTTGATAACTGGTGCAAGGTCAAAGGGGTCGGTTGTCTGGGCCTCTGCGCAGAGGGCCCGCTTATTTCCCTTGCGACCAGCGGCACTTTTTATCAGGGTGTGAAAATCTCCGATGTCTCGGAGATTCTCGACGCCCTGAGCGGAAGTCCCGTGGCGCGCCTGCTCTGCCCAGGTGATTCGGCCTTTTTCAGCCGTCAGGTCCGGATTGTGACTGAAAATTGCGGCAAGATAGATCCGGAAAGGATTGAGGAATATATTGCCGAATCGGGCTATGAGGGACTTTATCTGGCGCTTACCCAGATGTCCCCGCAGGAGGTAATACAGCAGGTCACCCTCAGCGGCCTACGGGGAAGAGGGGGGGCGGGGTATCCAACCGGCCTGAAATGGACCTCCATGTCCAAGGCTGCCGGTCCGACAAAGTTCATTATCTGTAATGCGGATGAAGGTGACCCCGGGGCCTTTATGGATCGCAGTGTGCTGGAAAGTGATCCGCATCGGGTTATTGAAGGAATGGCCATAGCCGGTTATGCCACCGGTGCCGGCCAGGGCTATATCTATGTCCGGGCCGAGTATCCGCTGGCCGTCAAACGGGTGCGGCTCGCCCTGTCGCAGGCAGAGCGCATGGGCATGCTGGGAAATAATATCTTCAACACGTCGTTTAATTTCACTATTAAAGTCCGCCTGGGGGCAGGGGCCTTTGTCTGCGGTGAAGAAACGGCTCTTATCGCCTCGATTGAAGGTCGTATGGGACGTCCCCGACCGAGGCCGCCCTTCCCGGTGGAGTTCGGATTATGGGAACATCCCACTCTGATCAACAATGTTGAAACCTTAGCCAATATTCCACCCATCATCCGCAGAGGCGGCCGGTGGTTTGCAGGGATCGGCACCGAAAAAAGCAAAGGAACCAAGGTCTTTGCCCTGGCCGGGAAGATCATCAACACCGGTCTCATCGAGATCCCCATGGGAACCCCGCTACGTGATATCGTCTTTGATATCGGCGGCGGCATCCCCCAGGGGAAGCGGTTTAAGGCGGTTCAGACCGGCGGTCCATCGGGGGGCTGCATCCCGGTACAGTTTCTTGATATGCCGGTTGAATATGATTCTCTGGTGCAGGTCGGCTCGATCATGGGTTCAGGCGGCATGATCGTCATGGATGAGACATCCTGCATGGTGGACGTGGCGAAATTTTTCATGGAATTCTGTATGTCCGAATCCTGCGGAAAATGTGTGCCCTGCCGGGTGGGGACCCGGCAGATCTATGATACCCTCTGTAAGATAACGGCGGGCCAGGGGGCACCTGGTGATCTGGCTACCCTGGAAGACCTGTGTGATCTGATGAAGAACACCAGTCTCTGTGGCCTGGGCCAGAGTGCTCCCAATCCGGTACTGACGACCCTGAAGTATTTCCGCGATGACTACCAGTCTCATATTCATGACAGAAGATGTCTGGCCGGAGCCTGTAAAAGCAGAGAGGAGGTCGCATGAAACAGCATCCTCAAAAAAATGTCCGATCCGATCTGAATCCATCCCGTCTGCTGACCTTTAAAATTGATGATCGTGACGTCAGCGCCCATGAGAACGAATCCATTCTGACCGTTGCCCGGCAAAACGGTATCTTCATCCCAACGCTTTGTCATCTGGATGGGCTGTCGGAGCGTGGCGCTTGCCGGTTGTGTATTGTCGAAGTCAAGGGAATGGCCAAGCTTCTCCCCTCCTGCGTCACCTTCCCCCGGCAGGATATGGAGGTCATTACCAATTCGGAGAATGTGGTAATCTACCGGAAAAAAATCCTTGAACTGCTGTTCACCGAACGAAACCACGTCTGCTCGGTGTGCGTTTCCAACGGTCATTGCGAACTACAGAATCTGGGCGTGGAACTGGGTGTATCCCATGTCCGTTACGCCTATCTCTATCCCCGTCTTGCAGTCGATGCCTCGCATAGCAGGTTTTCCATCGATCATAACCGGTGCGTACTGTGCCTGCGTTGTGTCCGGGTCTGCGACGAGATAGAGGGCGCCCATACCTGGGACATCATGGGGAGGGGGATCACCTCGCAGGTCATAACGGATCTGAATCAGCCCTGGGGAACATCGGAAACCTGCACGGGATGCGGCAAATGTGTGCAGGTTTGCCCGACCGGGGCTTTGTCGGAGAAGGGCAAGTCGGTGGCGGAAATGATCAAACGCCGCCAGTTTCTGCCCTATCTGCAGATGATGAGAAGGAGGCAGGACGACCCATGGCAAAAATAAGGCTGGCAACAACCTGGCTTGATGGCTGTTCGGGATGTCATATGTCTTTTCTGGATACCGACGAGCTTTTAATCGATCTCGCCGAGAAGGTGGAGATCCTTTTCGGCCCTCTGGTCGATTATAAAAAATTCCCGGAGCATGCGGATATCACTCTCGTTGAAGGTGCGGTAAGCAGCGATGCAGACTGGAAAAACATTCTGATGATCCGGCAGAGAACCGGGATACTCGTCTCTTTCGGGGACTGTGCAATTACGGCCAATGTGCCGGGTATGCGCAACCGGTATCCGCTCGGAGAGGTAGTGAAAAGGGCCTATCAGGAGAACATTGACTGTGTATCGACGGCAGACGGTGCCGTCCGGCCTGGACTCGAAGGCATTGCCTTTCGGGAAATTCCTGCCCTCTGTCAAAAGGCCAGGCCGGTTCATGAATTCGTTCCGGTGGATGTTTTTCTGCCCGGTTGTCCGCCTCCTCCGGGGGCAATTTTGCACCTTCTCTCTGAACTCCTGGCCGGGCGAATGCCTGACATGAAGGACCGGACGCGATTCGGGGCATGACGTTTACGGCTTCCCATTTTTTGGAGGTGTCGCCATGGGTGGTACAATTACCATAGAACCGATTTCTCGGATCGAAGGACATGGGATGATCACCATCATCCTTGAAGATGACGGCAGCGTCAGTGACGCCAGATTTCATGTGACCCAGTTCAGAGGTTTCGAAAAATTATGCGAGGGCAGGCCCTATTATGAAATGCCGTCGATTACCGAAAGAATCTGCGGTATCTGTCCCGTCAGTCATTCCCTGGCCTCCAGCAAGGCCTGTGACGCCATCCTCGGGGTGCATCCTCCCGAAACCGGCGTCATGCTTCGACGGTTGCTCAATTGCGCGGAATTCATCCAATCGCATGCTCTCAGCTTCTTCTATCTGTCGTCACCCGATCTCCTCCTGGGCATGGATTCCGATCCGGCCGAACGAAACATCGGAGGTTTAATTGAGGCACATCCCGAGACGGCAAGGGACGGGATCCGGCTCCGGAAAATAGGGCAGCGGATCATCGAAATGCTCAGCGGCAAGCGCATTCATTCCGCGTGGGTGGTTCCCGGAGGTGTGAACGCCCCGCTTTTGCCGGAACATCGCGAGGCAATGCTGCTGATGATTCCGGAGGCCCTGGAGATCATTACCCGCACCTTGACAGCCTTTAAGCAATCTCTCGAAAGCCATCGGGATGAAATCCAGACTTTCGCAAATTTCCCCAGCCTCTTTATGGGGATGGTCAACGACGAGGGAAACCTGGAACACGTCGATGGCAGGCTCCGGATCATTGATGCCAAAGGCCATATTGTAGCAGATACCATCGATCCGGCCAACTATCAGGAATACCTCGGTGAAGCAGTCGAACCATGGTCATACCTGAAATTCCCCTATTTCAAGCCATTGGGATATCCTTTTGGGATGTATCGGGTGGGACCGGCCGCCCGGCTGAACGTCTGCAACGGCTGCGGTACAGCGCTGGCTGATCAGGAATGGGCGGAGTTCAGAAGTCTGGAACGGGGTCCGGTCATGAGTTCGTTTTTCAATCATTATGCCCGTCTTATTGAAATACTTTTCTGTATCGAGACCATGCAGAAACTCCTTCATGATCCCGCTCTCCTGCAGCCTCGCGTGAGGTCACTCGCCCAGCCGAATTTTCTTGAAGGCACGGGATGCGTCGAAGCCCCCAGAGGAACACTCATCCATCATTATCGTGTCGATGAAAACGGCCTGATGACATGGGCAAACCTGATAGTCGCCACCGGTCATAATAACCTGGCGATGAACCGGGGAGTGCTGCAGGTTGCCAAACGGTATATCACCGGTACCGATATCCCTGAAGGCGTGTTGAATCGGCTGGAAGCCGTCATCAGGGCCTTTGATCCATGCCTGAGCTGCTCGACCCACGCCCTGGGGAGGATGCCCTTTACCCTCCTGTTCAGGAAGCCGGACGGCACGGTTCTGCGCCTTGCCCCCGATTCAAAGTCGCCATGAATATTGAATATAAAGATCGGAGGACGTGCCATCGTTACAAGGTGGAGTATTGTACCAACGCTGCCTGAACATAGTGGTTCCAGAGAGTGTCACCTGCCAGATAGGCGGTTTTTCATCAGGATGCTTGAAAACCACGCCGCAGACCTCAGCGAGAAGTTCTCCAACAGGAGAAGCCATTACCTCGTCACTGCCATGCTGGCCGGCGGTCTTGATGAGCGCGACGTTCCTGAATTCAGTGTTTGCATCGAGCCGACGTACATCAGTAAACCCGGAGGCCTGGATCTTGGCCTGGTCCTGTTCGTTCTGCACGAAAATGGGCATGTCCTTGGGAATGAGCGCCTTGGCCTGTTCGTCTCAATGATCCGGATGATCGTGGGTTACGATGACGGCATCCACTTTCAGGATCTCGTGCATCGGGAGGGGCAGCTCAACTGAAGGATTGGGCAAATGAGCATTGGGTGTTCCCGGAAACGCCGGAAAAGCGCCTTTGGGTGAAAGCATCGGGTCGACAAGGAACGAACGCCTGCATAATTAAGGATGGCGGTTGCATTGCGAATCAGTTGATGATTTCATCATCCATATCTCCTCTGTACCTGTTGGATAGTAGGGACCAAACGGTCCGTAAAGGTCAAATACCTCCATTGCTTACACGTGGGTTTAATACCGGCTTTTGGCAATCCACGTTTCTTTCAGAGCCTGTTTATGGACGGACTCTGCAAGAAAGGGCCGATGCGGAGCACCGGAGTGATTTTCCCCGGCGCTCAATATACAAATGTCTCTCCAGGCTGGATGATTTTGAACCGGTGCTGCATTTCCAAGGAACCGAAGGCTGCATTAAGATCATCGGCCGATTGGGTGAAGTGTTCCCATCCCTCAATGTGTATGGGGATGATCAAGGACTCGGGAAAGGCATGTGCCGTGTCCAGCAAATCATTCACCGACATGGTGAGATCAACGGGTCCCCGGGTCCTTGCCGCACCGGCAAAGGCGAGGATCAATGAAGGCGAAAACCGTCGGCCGACTTGCGCCACACCTTCGAAATACACCGTGTCGCCAGTGATATAAATCGGCCTGCAGCGTCGGTCCTGCGCCTCCAGGATAAATCCGGTCACATCACCTGTGATTGGCTCGATCCCAGCGGGTCCGTGGCGGCATGGTGTAGCGGTAAGGCATATTTGTGTGCCATCGGGGGATTTTATGGACACTTTTTCCCAAGCGGTTACCCCTTGAGCATTGCCGCCGAGACGTTTGGCGCCTTCCGGGGTTGTGTAAACCGTATTCACCTTGCCGAGAAACTCCCTGCCCGAAATATCCAGGTTGTCCGGGTGCTGATCATGACTGAGCAGAACGGCAGCCATGTTCCCCACGATATCGGCCTGAATGGCGGGCGATGTCTTTTTTTTCAGCGTGACAGCACCAAGATGGTATATGCTGCCGCCGGAATCGAATGTGGGATCGGTCAGAAAACGGATCCCGCAAAATTCCACTATCGCCGTTGGGCCGCCGATCAAGGTGATTTTTATTGATTTTTCCGACATAGTTTCCACCATCTCCAGCTGGGGTTTGATCGAAACCTCTGGATGAGGTCTGCATCTTGCGATGCACCTTAAGGTCGGACCTTCAGAAAAGGTCCTCCTTTCCGTAATAGGATAGTCTTGACAGCCAAGAGTTCAAGTGGCATTATTGCCAATAAAAGAGGTGATCGTGCCAAAACCGATTGTCATATCAATTTTCCTGCATAAAAATGTCTCCATCGGCCTGGCGCTTTTGGTGGAGTTTATTTTCAACTTTGCGAATCGCCTGGCGCATGAATCCGTTTTTCAAATCTATCGTGTGCACTGCGGACCGGGTCCGGTGTATTCTGCGGGTGGAGTCAGCGTGCAGATGGCTGTGGCCAATGACGAGGGCGGATACCTGATCATTCCACCCATCGACGGGTTGGAGGGAGAGTTTGCAGGGCTTTCCGAAGAGACCGCCCTGATAAAAAGCGCATCCGAAAACGGCACCGTGATAGCTACCGCGTGCCTGGGTGCATTTCTACCCGCAGCGGCAGGCATGCTGAACGGTAAAACGGCGACGACGCATTGGCGATGGGGGGGGTATGCGGTAAAGCGGTTCCCGGATGTAGCCTGGAATATTCGAGCAATGCTGTGCGATGAAGGCAGTATTATTACCTCGGGCGGCCTTCTTTCCGTGATCGATCTGGCGCTCTATATTATTTCACAAAACTGCTCAAAAGATTTTGTTCATCAGCTTGGCCAATCTCTATTGGTCGATAGCATACGACAGAAACAATCGGTCTATGCTCGCTCTCTGGTCCTTCCTCCGAAAGAATCCGATCGGTTCATGCGTCTTGAGCAGGAAATGAAGCGAAGACTGACTGGACATTTCCCGGTGTCCGAAATGGCGGGGATCTGCCATATGAGTGTGCGGCATTTCCATAGGAATTTTTTAAATAATTACGGCGTAACACCAAATAAATATCTCCAATTGAAGCGGATTGAAATGGCCAAGGACCTCCTGATGGACCCCTCTCTCAGTATTGAGGAAACAGCGGAGCGTTGCGGATTCGCTGATGTCGCCTTTTTTCGATCCATCTTCAGCAGGGAGGCGGGGTTGACCCCATCCCAGTATAAAAAGAAAATATCAACGGGACGGTGATGCACCATTCACACGTAATTATGGAAGATTATCGGCTCATTCTCAAACGCGTTGGCTGGGTTCTCATCTGCGTCGGTCTCGTTGATATGGTAATGGGCAGACCGAGAGCTCACCATGCAATAAACCGGAGCGGAAAAAACGTGGAGTTTTCAAGGGCAGGTCTTCGGCCGGCCGGCTAGGGGCTAGGGGAGAGAGGGACATCCTCTACAATTTGCATGACTTTACAGATCTTGGCCAGCATTTCTTTCTGACGCTTTGATAGGGATCTCCCTCTTGAGCTGATTTTTCTGGCAATCGCCACAGCGGTTTTTCGGTCTTCGTCAGAGGTGATAAGCGTGGACAGGGACCTGATGGCGTGGTCCTCATCGAGTTGGAGAATACGGGACTGCTCTCCGACGATGTGTAAAAATTCCTTTTTATCCAAAGTGCCAAACCTTTCCCTGGACTCCAAAAGTATCTCGTCTTGTACCAGGGCATCCCGATCGATGACATGGTCTGATTCTTCCAGGGCCATGATGATACGGATAATGCCTTCCTCATAACCTCCATGTTCCATGATACCTTGCCAGTGTCGTCGGTTTTCCTGGATCAGAACCGTCTCTTCCTTTTGTACCCGTTTTTCGTCTGGCTGCCTTTTTTGTGATGTTTCAGGCAATAGCAGTTTCAGCCAGGGGTTATCGTAGATGGCGAAAAACAACGTTTCGTCGAAACGGTCCCGAAGGCTCTGGTAAGCATCCAGAGTGGTCACGATGTTGGCTGAGATATTTTTTTCGAGGGTTTGAAACACGTTATCCTCGGAAACCGGGTGGCGGTGATCTTTCACGACAGGCGAGAGCATCGCAAAAAGCTGCATGAATGGATTGATCCTGTCTGAAAAGATATATTTGTTCACCCGAAGCGGGTGGGTCTGTTTCATGATCTCGGCAGAGGCCGGTGTGGAAAAGAGCCTCACCCACGGACCGGCAAAGGTGTTGTACAGCCAGTCGTTGATTCCAGAAACGGTTGCCACCCGGGCAAAATCCGCTTCTTCGTCTTCCATCGTTTCCTTGTCGGCGTTTAAGGCCAGAAGATCCTGGAAGTCTCGCTCTGCAAATCGGACATCGTAATCGGACAGGCCTTCGTTTTGCCCCTTATCGACAATAATCATCTCATGGAGACCAGGTGCCAGGGCCTCGATGAGATCAATATTTTTCATGATCTCCAGATGCTCCTTTCTTGCCACCTTGCTGCCGACAAATATCCCTAAGTGACCGACATTCGGATGAATCATATAGATGATCACCTTGTTGAGCCGTTTGATTTCCTCCACGGATTCGTAGGTCTTGATGATCCAGTCCAAGGCCTGCTGAGGCGGGGTGATATTGTCTCCATCGGAGGCAAACAGCAGCATCGGCCTTTTGATGTCTTTGAGACTGAGCATTTTTTTCCGGTCAAGAGACAGTCTGCCCTTTTCCAGTTTATCACCGACAAAAAGGTTCTCGACAATGGAATGCATCTCTTCTTTGGCCATTTCCGAATACCCATCCCACCATTTCTCAAAGGTTAGGTAGCGCTGTTCATCAGTATCCACATGGGAATAGAGATTGTACTGCTTGGTCCAGAGGGTGTTTCCAGGGTTGAGACTTTCAAAGTTTTCTTCGAGCCAGGCGCCATCGAATTTGCCGTTTCCCAGGTCGGATAAAAGAGAAACAAGCCAGATGCCGCCAAGCAAGCCACCTCCGTACCGCATCGGGTTTTTTCCCTGAATCCCTGACCAATACGAAAGAGGAGAGCCATTCAGTACCAGAGGGCCGGTCAAGTCCGGCCGGTCCGCACCCAGTAACGCTACCGCCCAGCCTGCCTGGCAGTTTCCGATCAGAGCCGGTTTTTCGGCCTTTGGATGAAGCCGGGCAACTTCTTCGACAAAGCGGATCTCTGCTTTTTCAACATCGGCAAGTGTTTGCCCTGGCTCAGGCCTTGGATGAAAGAGAATGAAATAGACCGGATTGCCTTGGGCCAGCGCATCGCCGATTTCCGAATCCCGTTTCGAGCCGCCGATGCCGGGGCCGTTTCCAGCCCTGGGGTCGATGACAATGATTGGCCGTTTTTCAGGGTCGATCGTGTCCGTCTTTCTCGGTTGAATGCGGGCCAGATCATAGTTGACCGGTCTGTCGAAGGTTTTCCCCTGCAAGATCACTTCATAGTCGAAGACCAGGACCGGTGGCTCACCTTTCCGTAGTGTTTCAAAATAATTATTCCCTCGTTTTCTGAGGATATCCATGAAAAGAACCCACCGTTGGCCGGAATCCAGCCCATACTGGCAGGCATCTGTCATCCAGTCAAATGCCATCCTCGGGTTTTGAAAATCTGTATGCATGAGTTACTCCATTCTGTGACTTACCAGGGCAGCGACGGCGCATGAAATCAGCCTTGCCCGGGGTGGGTCGGATCGGGATGTAAGAATGATGGGCGCCTTGGTGCCGACGACAAATCCAGCCATCTGCGCCCCGGCCAGATATTCGAGGTCCTTGCCGAGGATGTTGCCTGAAACCAGATCCGGCACCATCAGAATGTCGACATCGCCGGATACCGGGCTGTTGATCCCCTTAACCCGTGCCGATTCAGCCGAGATGGCGTTATCAAAGGCAAGCGGCCCGTCCACGAGCCCCCCTTGGATCTGGCCCCTGTCCGCCATCTTTGCCAGACAGGCTGCATCGATGGTGGAGGGGATGGCCGGGTTGACCACCTCAACGGCCGACAAGACCGCCACTTTTGGTTCTTTGACCCCCAGCAGACAGGCAATGTCGACTGCATTCTGGACGATATGCCTTTTGACCGAGAGATCCGGGCTGATGTTAATGGCGGCATCGGTAATGTAAAGCAGTTTGGGATAGGTCTGCAAGTCCGCCAGAAACACATGGGAGATGCGTTTTTTCCCCTGCAGGTGGTGCGCCAGGATAGGATGAAGAAATTCATCGGTGTGGATATGTCCCTTCATCATGGCCTTGACCTCTCCTTTCTCGAAGAGTTCGACTCCTTTCTCGGCCATTTCTTCGGCAGCCGAGGCCTGAATGATGCGAAATGGCATTGTGCAGGAAAGGGTCTTGAGGATATCTCGAATTATTTTTTCATCGCCGATGAAGATGGGATCGACATAACCGGCCTCTGCCGCCTCGCATGCGCCTTCCAGTACATGGACCTCATCGGCATCGATGACGGCAATGGGCATGGCCGGCAATCCCTGAACCGCCTTGAGTATATCTGCAAATGTCGAAAATTCTATGGTCATGGCCTTCCTCCCGGTCTGCCGTTTACAAGCATCGCCCGGGTATGCCGGACGATCATCAGGTCCTCGTTGGTGGGAATTACCCGTACCGTGCAGGCACTCTGATCCGTAGAGATAACGGTATCATGGGCATCGTTGCGCCCGGGATCAAGGCGGATCCCGAGATAATCGAGGCCATGACAGATCATCCATCGCACCGGTGCGGCCCGCGCGCCGATTCCTCCGGTAAACACCAGAGTATCGACGCCGTTAAGCACTGCCGACAAGGCGCCGATATACTTGCGTGCCGTATAGCAGAACAGCCCGATCGCCTCGGCGGCATGTGGTTCTGTGGCGCGTTTTTCCAGAAGCGTCTTCATATCGGAGCTGATCCCGGAAACCCCGATCAGCCCGGATCGCTTGTTGAGCAATGTTTCGAGCTGCCGGGTGTCATAGCCTTTTTCGTCCATGAGATACAGCAGGATGCCTGGATCCAGATCACCGCATCTGGTCCCCATCATAAGTCCGCCTAGAGCGGAAAATCCCATGGTTGTGTCCTGAGGTTTGCCGTCTTTTAGGGCGGCCATGCTGGCGCCGTTGCCCAGATGTGCGATGATGACCCGCCCCTTCGCTTCTTTGCCCAGCGCACTGACGATGTATTCATAGGAAAGCCCATGAAATCCATAACGGTGGACACCTTCATGCCAGAGACTGCGCACGATCGGCAACCTCTGGGCCATCTCCGGTATCCTGCGGTGAAACGCGGTATCAAAGCAAACCACCTGGCGAAGGCCCGGGTAATGTTCAACCACGGCATCGATGGCCTTAATCTCGCCGGGCAGGTGCAACGGAGCCAGGGGGATCAGGCTCCGCAAGGTAAGCATCAGTTCGGGGGTTACCGGTTCAGGAGCCATGTGCTTTGGCCCGCCATGGACAAGCCTGTGCCCGACGGCATCGGGGGGTTCAAACTGCGGTTGCTCCATGAACGTAGTAAAAATCGCCTTGACGGCCGCTTTGTGATCCGAATAATCCGCGTGCTGATCCACAAGACGTTTGCCTTGGCTGTCCTTGAGCCACAACCAGCTGCCCGAAAGACCAATTCTCTCCACCGCCCCCTCGGCGATCAAGCTTTCGGTTTCACGGATCAGATAAAAGGCAAATTTTATGGATGAGGACCCGCTGTTGATACAAAGAATTGTATGTTTCATGTGCTGTTCCTTTACACGGTTTTTCCGATGAGCCCAGCCCGCCGGACTGCCTTCAACAGGCCGTCAGCTTATCCCCGGCAGAATGTCTTCAACCTTTTCATGTAATTCCGCAAGTCCTCACGAGACGAAATTACATATATTCTAAACCGTATTTGGAATATGGCAAATTACGATTTTGTTAGGGACATCCACCGAAATCCAGTACGGGCCGGAATGTGCAAATCAGTTGGAAAGTACCCTGAGTCAAGCCATCATGGATATATCTCCTTCGCAAAGAAAGAATTTGCATTGGCATCATCAATCGGATAGCATTATCATGCATTCTGACGCATTTGGGCCAGGTGGACATGTTGTAAGGCCCGTGTGAAAATGCAACGTCCTTTCACCCTCTCTCAACCGCGCTTCGTGCGACCCCTGCATTTTTAAGGTCCGATTCAGGCAGTCCTTTCTACTGTTCGTGTGCGCTTGCTGCTTCCTTCACGAGCAGGCGTGAAAGGGATCGGCCACCACCAGATAAGGAGATTCAATGATGCTCAAAGCAACCTCATTGGTACTCAGTGTATTTCTGTTGTTCGCCTCATCAGTGCATGCCAAGGATGTCGACAGAATGAAATCCGCGGAGCGCTCCAAATCGACGTCGACCTGCACCGGGCATTATCCCAGTTATTTCCAGGACCCGGCCTTTGCCGATACAGGCATGTGGGATGACCAGGTAATCATAAATCGACCGCCGTCCCATTGGCGCGGTCCCGTCTTTCAGCTAAGCGATGCCTATGCCGGGGCGGTGCCGGAGAAGAACTATCCCTGGCTCCGTTTCAACCCGTTCGATCCGAAATTGAATGCGGATGAAAAGACGGAGCAGGCCAAACTCTATATCTTGGCGGTGATGAGGTACATCCAGGAAGGCAACATCAACAGCGGCAAGGTAGAGACCGACTGGGCACTGTGCCGTAACAAGATCCGGAAATGGTACCACATGCCGTACCAGACATATGATCCGCTGAGCGGCCGTGAATTCGTACATGGGCTGACGCGCGAAGCGCCGGTGGTCATGGGGCTGAACGGCGGCAAGCACCAATTGAAGACCACGATGTGGGCGGTTGGATTCTACAATCCGGCGGCGGCGAGGAGCATTTCGACGGTATGGACGGGAGCGGCAGCACCGGTGATGCCGACGGCGGGTTTTCACTTCGACGACGGCAGTGTGATCGGCAAGCTGCTATTTACCACCGCCACCCCCAATCAATTTCCGTTCCTGGCAAACATGCCGGTATGGCGAGCCAATATCAGCGCGCCGGAGTTCTGTAAATGCATACCGAGTTCAGGAACGGCGTGCACATACAAGGAGGAAACCGAACAATGCCCGCGCGTGGTCGGCGATGTGTATCTTCTCCAATTCGACATTGCCGTAAGCGACAAGCGTTCACCGATCGGCTGGGTCTACGGCACCTTCGTCGCCGACGGGCAACGCAAAGGCCATGAATCCAATCCCTGGAATCGTATTTCCCCGCTGGGACTCATGTGGGGGAACGATGCGCCGCCCATCGGAGAAGGGGCGGCGGCATTCCCGGCCGATCCGCGCCGGAACGGATTTCATGACGGCGTTATTTTCTGGGACACGGTGGATATGCTGAACCTGAATACGGACGCCGGTCACCTCGGTTGCAACAGCCGCTTGAACGGCCCGGCGGACAACGCGCAGAGCAGTTGCCTGTCCTGCCATCAAACGGCATCGGTCCCGGATTCGAAAAATGATACGCCGGCGATCTTGTACCAGTTCAGCAAATTCAGGATCGACCGGAACGGTCAGTGCGAGAGCAAACCGGACAAGCTCGACCTGGACATCGACCAGGTGTATTTCAAGACGTTCAATTGTTCGACGTCGTTCACCGGTCCGGCAAAGATCGTACCACCGCCCTCGTATGGAACGGGCCCGGCCGAATGGATTTCAACGGACTTCTCGCTCCAGCTCAGCATCAGTCTGGTGCAATGGCAGGAATGGCAGCAGGATCGTCAGCAGCGTCCAGGGGCCCGCATCTTCAACGGTATATTGCCGAGCCGGTGACACAGCAGCCTCCTCCGGCGCAAGGCGGAGGAGGCTTAAGGCAGATTGAGAGAAATCACACATTTTAATTATTACCTGTTTTCAGTTTCAACTTACGGACTCGTTTATTCAATTTTGGAGTCGTATCAATCTTCTTTGAAAGTATGATATAGCGAGCAGTTATCCCCGCGCCGGAAATGCCTCCAAAATACTCCCCCAGTCTACCCCTGGATTCATCGGTCAAATTACGTGCACAGTAAATTGCCATATCATGGGCCATGTTTTTCTTTCGCCCCTTTGAGACAATTGTCTTCTCCTCACAACCAAATTCCTCGGCCACCACTCCTGCAATTGTACGTCCATGATTTCATAACGTTATTGTTGGCACCAGGCTTACATTTTTCCCGTCGGATATTGTCAGGTAATAGTTTCATATACTCAGGATAAGCTCAAGCTAACCATTCCACCTTGGGTATATGACTGCCACTGAACAGATCCTCCCTGGTATGCTCCATGTACAGTTTAGCACAAGCTGGAACAAAATCCTTTCGGCCTTAACTCCCTTCGGATATGATATATTGGAAAGATCTTGACTTTTGAAGGAGAAAATTTTCAATAAAGGATATCATTTTTCGCATATAACTCTTTTGGGGAGTGGTATGGATGTCCACTTATTCCATTGCAGGTTTGAAATACAATAAACCGTAGAATAAATTGGTGCAAGGAAACCATGATGCTGGACGAAGTCAAGAGACAGACAAAAGACCTCCTAGCGTACTATCCCGGCCGTGGCAGGATTTCCCTACTATGGCTCTTTTTCATTCCCATTATTTGGTTCTTGGTGTTTGACGTCTATTTCGGTCGCACAGCTCGAATCCCGACCGATGGCGTGCCCCCGTACCTTTTTTATATGGCCGGCAACTCATTTACTTGGGTTTACACTCTCTCCCTTGGAATCATGCTGATTCGAATCTGCCATTCCGATCGAAAGCTCTGGCGGGATACCGTTCAAATCATGATCTCTTCCCTGTTGTACGCTTTGATCGTAGGGATCCCGTGCTTTCTCCTTGCTTTCTTCTGGATTCTTTGTCATGTCGGCACCTCAATTATTGCTCTTTTCCAGGTGGTTACAGGTCTAACTTTTGCTCTCGGATCGCTCCTTCTGCTTCTTGTATGTCTGGGTTATCTAGGGCACCGTTTTGGCATCGTTATTCCATTTCTGATCTTTCTCATTACATTCTATACGAATCTGCTTCCAATTATTTATTCTGCAAGTTTTGTTCCCCCACCATGGCATTCCATCCAAACGTTTGCAGCTCCCCTTGCCCCCATGATCACAATCTTACGCCATGGAATGATTAACCGTGGCTTAGCATCTGGCAACTTATGGATTGCAGCATTTCTCCATGCTGCCATCGGATATGCACTGGCTTTCTTCATTTGGAAGAAAAATATCAACCCAAAGGATCGACAGGTACTGTTAGAATCGAGGCCGAGCGCGTCCTCTCCAAAACATCATTCTGGTAATCCATCGAATGGAGAGCAAAGGACTAGAAAAGACCTGCAGAAACATTTTCCATTACCGGGGAAAATTCTATGTCTTGCCTTGCTGCTGCTGGTAACTGCATTGACAGTATATGCCTATTATATAAGGAGAGACTCAAACCCAGTTGTCCATCTCAGCCCTGTCGGCACTCCCGCTGAAAACGGTTACCAAATTAATAGTAATGCTTCTAACCAACAAAATGGCAAATACTTTGATCACACAAATGCTTGTGATGGAACTTCTAATAAAAATGAACAAGGAATACTTCAAAATGGCAAGAAGTTCAGGTACCTTTGTGGCTCAGAGGGTC
>JBJKPM010000071.1:0-146040 GCA_046706325.1 Desulfocapsaceae bacterium
CTTGTGCATGTGCGGCACATGTGCTAATATTGATGTAGGATCGAAATCCAAAAGGAGATATACCGATGAGCCCACAGGCGCAACGCGAAACGATGTTGAGAAAACCAATTCTGATGCCGCCGAGCATGATCAGGAAGGTTGACGGTATCGCCAGGCAAAAAAAGGTATCGTTTGCCGAGGTGGTCCGGGAGGCGGTTGACGCTTTTGGCGGCAAGACCACCTCCGAGGAGGAACGGATATTGGACGCCCTGGCCGATACGATGATGGAAACGACCGACACTCTCATCAAGAGAATGGAGGAAATCGAGAGGCGTCTCGATGCCACGCACGCCATGCTGGAGGCAAAATAATGGGTGTCAGCGAAAAGGTCATGGATGCCCTGAGAGCCGGTATCCTGCTGAACGAAAGGGTAACAACCCTGTTGGGAAAGGTTGAGCGGATCGACCAGGACCTGCGTAAAATGAACGACAGGCTTGTTCGTCTGGAAACCATGGTCGAGCTTGCCAAATATCAGCCCCGATTGACCGGCTCCCGCCCCTGATGCATGAGAGGTGACGGTGGAACAGGATCCGCCGCCTTCCTGCGGAACAAGAACCATTACCAAAAAGAAAGATGACTTGTCGGCGCCGATATGGTTTCATTGCGGGAGAAGGTCCGCCGGTTGCGCGCACGGGCGGTCAAAACGGTGGCGGCATCGTAAAGGGGATATGATGGCCCTGTATAATCCGGAAGATGAAAAGGACAGCTGCGGTTTCGGGCTGATGGCCCACCTGGAGGGCGAGGCCAGCCATAAACTGGTGCGCACGGCGATCGCCTCGCTTGCGCGGATGACGCATCGCGGCGGGATCGCCGCCGACGGACGGACCGGCGACGGCTGCGGGCTGCTGCTGCAGAAACCCGACGGTTTCTTCCGGGCGGTCGCCAAGGAGGAAGGCTGGGGGCTCGGCGGCAGGTACGGGGTCGGCATGGTCTTTCTCAGCGGGCAGGCGGCCAGGGCCCAGGCCGCCATACGGATCATCGAGGAGGAGCTGGAGAAGGAGACGCTGTCCGTGGAGGGCTGGCGGCCGGTGCCGGTGGAGCCGGAGGTCCTGGGCGAGTTTGCCCGGAACACGATGCCGGAGATCGCCCAGGTCTTCTTCAACGGCCCCTTCGGCTGGGGCTCCAAGGATCTGGAACGTCGCCTGTACATGGTGAAGCGGCGGGTGGAGAAGCGGGTGACCGGCGATCCCGATTTCTATATCGCCAGCCTCTCCAACCTGGTGGTCGTCTACAAGGGCCTCTGCCGTCCGGTCGATCTGACCGGATTTTATCCGGATCTGGGAGATATCCGGATGCAGTCGGCCATCTGCCTTTTCCACCAGCGCTTCTCCACCAATACCCTGCCGAGATGGGCGCTGGCCCATCCGTTCCGCTATCTCGCCCATAACGGAGAGATCAACACCATCACCGGCAACCGGCAGTGGGCCCGGTCCCGTTCCTACAAGTTCCGCTCGCCCCTGCTGCCGGATATGGCCGAGGCGGCACCCTTTGTCAACGACACCGGGTCGGATTCGTCGGCCCTTGACAACATGCTCGAGCTGCTGCTGGCGGGCGGCATGGACCTCTTTCGCGCCTTCCGGCTGCTGATCCCGCCCGCCTGGCAGAACCACCCCGATATGGATGAGGATCTCCGGGCCTTCTACGACTTCAACTCCATGCACATGGAGCCCTGGGACGGCCCGGCCGGCATCGTCATGAGCGACGGCCGTTTCGCCGCCTGCGGGCTCGATCGCAACGGACTGCGGCCGGCCAGGTACGTGGTGACCAAGGACCGGCTGATCACGCTGGCCTCAGAGGTCGGCATCTGGGACTACGAGCCGGACGAGGTGTTGGAGAAGGGCAGGGTGGGCCCAGGCGAACTGCTGGTGATCGACACCCTGACCGGCAAGCGCTGGTCCTCATGGGAGATCGACCGGGAACTGAAGGGCCGCCACCCCTATAAGCAGTGGATGGATGCCTGCTGCCGGCAACTGCGGCCGCCGGATCCCGGCGGCCGACCGGAGACCCGGGCCAGGGCCCTGGACGACGACCGGCTGCTCGTCTATCAGAAGCTCTTCGGCTGCAGCAACGAAGAGGTGGAGCAGATGATCCGGGTGCTGGGCGAGACCGGTCAGGAGCCGGTATCCTCCATGGGCGACGATGCCCCGATGGCGGTCCTGTCCAGCCGGGAGCGCAGCATCTATGACTACTTTCGCCAGATGTTCGCCCAGGTCACCAATCCGCCCATCGATCCGCTGCGGGAGCGTCATGTCATGTCGCTTGCCACCTGTCTGGGACGGGAGCAGAATGTCTTCGACGAGACCCGGGGCCACGCCTATCGGGTGATGGTCGGGTCGCCGGTGCTGGCGGTAGACGATATGGAAGGGCTGCTGGAACTGGATGCCGCCCATTACCGGCATGTGGTCCTGGACCTCGCCTATCCGCGGGAGGCAGGACTGCGGACGGCAATCGAGGAGCTCTGCGTCAGGGCGTCACGGGAGGCGGAGGCGGGCGCGGTGCTGCTGATCCTCTCCGATCGGCATATCTCCGCCGAGACCCTGCCGATCCCGGCGGCCATGGCCGTGGGTGCCGTGCAGCACAGGCTGGTTGCCGACAGCAGGCGGTGCGACGCCAATATCATCGTCGAGACGGCGAGCGCCCGGGATGCCCACCATTTCGCGGTGCTGTTCGCAGTCGGGGCGACCGCCGTCTACCCGTACCTGGCCTATGAGACACTCGGCCGTCTGGCGGAGGCCGGGGCGATGTCCGTGGGCCTCGGGCAGGCGATAGGCAACTACCGGCAGGGCATCGACAAGGGACTCCTGAAGGTCCTGTCCAAGATGGGAATCTCCACCATCGCCTCCTATCGCTGTTCCCAGCTCTTTGAGGCGGTGGGGCTTGCAGGCGAGGTGACCGAGCTCTGTTTCAACGGCATGGTCAGCCGGATCGAGGGTGCGGGCTTCGAGGATTTCCAACAGGACCAGGAACGCCTGGCGGATCTGGCCTGGAAGCAGGTCCAGCGGCCGCTGGCACGCGGCGGCCTGTTCAAGTATATCCACGGCGGTGAATACCATACCTATAATCCCGATGTGGTCCAGGCCCTGCAAAAGGCGGTGCGCAGCGGCGATTTTGCCGACTACCGGATCTATTCCGCCGCCGTCGACAACCGGCCCGTCGCCTGTCTGCGGGACCTCCTGAGGCTGAAAAAGGCCGCCGTGCCGATCGGGCTCGACCAGGTCGAACCGGCCGAAAACTTCTATCCGCGGTTCGATTCCGCCGCCATGTCCATCGGCTCCCTGAGCCAGGAGGCCCACGAGGCGGTGGCCGTCGGCATGAACCGCCTCGGCGGCTTTTCCAACAGCGGCGAGGGCGGGGAGGATCCCGCCCGCTTCGGGACCGAGCGGGTGTCGAAGATCAAGCAGGTCGCCTCCGGCCGTTTCGGGGTGACCCCGCATTACCTGATGAACGCCGAGGTCATCCAGATCAAGATGGCCCAGGGGGCCAAGCCGGGCGAGGGCGGCCAGCTTCCCGGCCACAAGGTGACCGCGCAGATCGCCGCGCTGCGGTATTCGGTGCCGGGCGTGACCCTGATCTCGCCGCCGCCGCACCACGACATTTATTCCATCGAGGACCTGGCCCAGCTGATATTCGACCTCAAACAGATAAACTCCAAGGCCCTGGTCAGCGTCAAACTGGTCGCGGAACCCGGCGTCGGCACCATCGCCACCGGGGTGGTCAAGGCCTATGCCGATCTGATCACCATCTCCGGCTATGACGGCGGTACCGGGGCAAGCCCCCTGACCTCGGTGAAGTATGCCGGCAGCCCCTGGGAGCTGGGACTGGCCGAGACCCAGCAGGCCCTGGTCGCCAACGGCCTGCGCCACCGGGTGCGGCTGCAGGTCGACGGCGGCCTGAAGACCGGACTCGACATCGTCAAGGCGGCGATCCTGGGGGCCGAGAGCTTCGGTTTCGGCACCGGGCCGCTGATCGCCCTCGGCTGCAAGTTCCTGCGGATCTGTCATCTGAACAACTGCGCCACCGGGGTGGCCACCCAGGACGAGACGCTCAGGAAGGAGTATTTTGCCGGGGTCCCGGAGATGGTGATGAACTACTTCAGCTTCATGGTCCGGGAGACGAGGATGCTGATGGCCGAGCTCGGGGTGGCACGGCTGACCGATCTGATCGGCCGCACCGATCTGCTTGAAGTGGTGGCCGGCATCACGCCGCGCCAGCGCAAACTGGCGCTTGGCCGGATCCTGGAGACCGTGCGGCCGCAGGCCTCCACCGGGCTCTGCTTCCGGGAGCGCAACACCCCGGCCGATCCGGGGACCTTGAATCGTACGATCGATACCCGTTTTGCCGAGGCCGTGGAACATCTCTCGGGCGGCGGCGGCAGCTTTTCCATCCGCAATACCGACCGGACGGTGGGGGCCAGGCTCTCGGGCAGGATCGCCGCCCTGCACGGCAACAGGGGGATGGCCGAGCGGCCGATCCATCTGCTCTTCAACGGTACGGCCGGACAGAGTTTCGGCGCCTGGAACGCCGGCGGTCTGCATATGGTGCTGACCGGGGATGCCAACGATTATGTGGGCAAGGGCATGGCCGGCGGCAAGCTCGTCATCCGTCCGCCCCTGGGGGTGGCCTATAGGAGCCATCAGGCGGTCATCATCGGCAATACCTGCCTCTACGGGGCGACGGGCGGCCGCCTGTATGCGGCCGGCCGGGCCGGAGAGCGCTTTGCGGTGCGGAACTCCGGGGCCCAGGCCGTGGTTGAGGGCATCGGCGATAACGGTTGCGAATATATGACCGGCGGCATCGTCACCATCCTGGGGGAGACCGGGGTCAACTTCGGGGCCGGGATGACCGGCGGATTCGCCTATGTCCTCGATGAATCGTCCGCCCTGACCGCACGGGTCAACCCGGAGCTGATCGAGCTTGTGCCGCTGGCGGGCCGGGAGGTGTTTCAGGAGCATCTGCGGGGGATCATCGATGCCCACTGCCGGGAAACGGGCAGTATCCGGGCCGAACGGATCCTTACCGGCTTCGACGACTACTATGTCGGCCTGTTCAAACTGGTCAAACCGAAGACCTCGGATATCGCAACCCTGTTGGGGCATCGCGGCAACTCGCCGGAGGAGACGCTGGCGGTCGTGTATTGAGTGGAGTCTGTTATGAGTAGGAATTTATTTCAGTTTGTCGAAGTCGAGCGGGTCGATCCCCAGAAGAAGAGGATCGAGCGGCGGCGCCATGAGTTCGTCGAGATCTATAATCCCTTTCAGGAGAAGCAGATGCAGATGCAGGCGGACCGCTGCATCGATTGCGGCAATCCGTATTGCGAATGGAAATGCCCGGTCCATAACTATATCCCGGACTGGCTGCGGCTGGCCGGGGAGGGCCGCATCATCGAGGCGGCCGAACTCTGTCACCAGACCAACAGCCTGCCGGAGATCTGCGGCCGGATCTGTCCCCAGGACCGGCTCTGCGAGGGGGCCTGTACCCTGAATGACGATTTCGGGGCGGTGACCATCGGCAATATCGAACGCTACATCGTCGACACCGCCTTCGAAATGGGCTGGCGTCCCGACCTGTCGAAGGTTTCGCCCACCGGCAGGCGGGTCGCGGTGATCGGGGCCGGTCCGGCCGGACTGGGCTGTGCCGATGTGCTGATCAGGAACGGGGTGACGCCGGTGGTCTATGACCGGCATCCGGAGATCGGCGGGCTGCTGACCTTCGGCATCCCCGCCTTCAAACTGGAAAAGCGGCTGCTGCAGCTGCGGCGTGCGGTCTTCACCGACATGGGCATCGAGTTCCGCCTGGAAACGGAGATCGGCTCCGACGTGGGCTTTGCCGAGCTCCTGGCCGAATACGATGCGGTCTTTGTCGGTATCGGCACCTATGCTCCGATACGTGCCGGTCTGGCAAACGAGGATGCCGAAGGCGTCCACCACGCCCTCGAGTATCTGATCGGCAGCACCTGCCATCTGATGGGCGTGCAGCGTAAGGGCTATCCGCATGTGGATCTGGCCGGCAGGCGGGTCGTGGTCCTGGGCGGCGGCGATACGGCCATGGACTGTCTGCGTACGGCGGTCCGTCAGGGGGCCTCCGACGTCGCCTGCGCCTATCGCCGGGACCGCGAGAATATGCCGGGTTCGGCACGGGAGGTGAAAAACGCCGAGGACGAGGGCGTCCGCTTTTTCTGGAATCTTCAGCCGTTGGAAATAGTCACGGCCCCGGGCGGCAGGGTGGTCGGGGTCAAGGTGATCACCACCAGGCTGGGCAGCCCCGACGGCCAGGGCAGGCAAAGTCCCGAGCCTGTGGCCGGCAGCGAGACGGTGCTCGATGCCGACAGTGTGATCATGGCCTTCGGGTTTCGTCCGAGCCCCCCGGCCTGGCTCACCGAAAACGGAGTCGCCCTGAGCGAGGACGGACGTATCCTGGCCCCGGTCGACGGCGGGCTTGCTTTCCGGACCTCCCATGCCAGGGTCTTCGCCGGCGGCGATGCAGTGCGCGGCTCCGACCTTGTGGTCACCGCCGTCGCCGAAGGCCGGACGGCGGCACAGAGTATCCTCGCATATCTGGGGCTGTGACGCCCCGGCAGCAGGCGCCTCCTGATCGTCATGCCGTTGCCCGCACAAATGGACTGTATCGGGAGATGGCGGGAAAACGGCAAAGGGCGGCGTACAGCCGCCCTTTGCCGCATCCGACTGCAGGCAAATACTGCCGCCGGTTACTGAATCGTGATCTGTTTGGGCTGCTGTTCCTCAGGCCGGGGGACCGTCAGGGACAGGACCCCGTTTTCATATTTGGCCTCGACCTTTTCCGGATCGATGTCGAATCCCAGGGAAAAGGTCCGTTCAAATCGTCCGGCCCTTCGCTCCTTCCGGAAGCTGTTTTTGTCGTTTTCCTCACTTTCGCTCTTGCTCTCGCCGCTCAAGGTCAGCGTTTTGCCCTTGACATCCACATGGATATCCTCTTTGGCGACCCCGGGGATCTCGGCGTCGATGCGGATCCTGTTGTCCTTTTCATAGATATCCACCGTCGGCAGTATCCGGCCGATCGTTTCCATTTCGTGCGTCCCGGTCAGGGGGGCGAAAAAGTCGTCGAAAAGATGGGAAAAAGGGGTGTTAAACGTTGCCAGAGGGTTGCGGTGCCTGTATCGTACGAGTTCCATGGTGTTTCTCCTTCAATGGTTTTTGTCGGTTGATGAGCAACATATTTTCTGTCTGTTCTCTTTTTTTGTTTACCTCTTTACCTGAGATGATAATAATTAAAGAAACGATGTCAATAACAGAATATTACTTTTTATCAATTTTAAGAAAAGTAATTTACAAGGCATGGCAGCACAAGGAAAAAGGTTATGGTGAAGTCAATTAAGTCATTGATTGATATAGAATATTCTGATGAATCGACAGCCGATCTCCGGAGCAGGCAGTCCGTCAGAACGACATTTAAACTCTCGGAGCGCAGCATCCATGCACTGAGGATCCTTGCCTGTCAGTTCGGGATCAAACAGAAGGCCCTCTTCGATCATCTCATCGATGATGTCCAGGCATTGCATGTGATCGCCCGGGCCTCGGAGGACATCGACCCGAAGGAGCACCGGGTGGCCAAGACCTTTGTGGTCTCGCGCAAGACCCTGGAAAATCTCGAACAGGTCTGCTCGCAGTTTCATACACCGCGCGATATCCTGGTGGAATTCTCCATCGAACGGATCCTGCCCCTGCTGTCGAAGGAGAAGCAGAAGCATGAAAAGCGCAAGGCCCTGCTGGTGGACCTCAGGCGGTATCTGGCCCACGGCGGTGCACTGCTGGAAAGAGCCGAGGAGGATCTGGGAGGCGACGATCCGGTATTCGACAGGATCCTGACGATGATGCGCGCGGTGAAGAACGCCCATGCCGAGGTGGAGAGTTTCGTCAAACGGGGCGAGGGCATGGAGGATTTCTAGCGGGCGGTTGTCATGACCCGTATCTTCCGGGATCGAAAATTCTATTTCCTTCCGGCGTTCAGACCGTATAATGACAACCGGGGGTCTCACACACCGCCGGACACGGATCGGCAACAACGGCCCGGGCAGGCCCGTAAGAGAACGGAGATAGGCCGGATGCCTTTTGCCTTTCGAGATGAGAAGGAGGCGCCGCGACGGCGGAGCCGAGTCATGGAGGGAGAAAAGAACATGGAACGAATACGGATAGTCCAGTCCGACATCACGCTGTTGCAGGTCGATGCCATCGTCAATGCGGCCAATACATCTCTGCTGGGAGGCGGCGGGGTCGATGGCGCCATTCATCGGGCTGCGGGACCGGGCCTGCTGGCGGAATGCCGGAAACTGGGCGGCTGCCCGACAGGGCAGGCCAGGATTACCGGTGGGTATGATCTGCCGGCCCGGTATGTCATTCACACCGTTGGGCCTGTATGGCGGGGAGGCAAAAGCAATGAGGCCCAGCTGCTTGCCTCCTGCTATCGCGAGAGCCTCGCCTGCGCCGTTGCCGGGGGGGTTGCAACCCTGGCCTTTCCGGCCATAAGCTGCGGCGTTTACGGCTACCCGCTGTCCGAGGCCTGCACAATAGCAGTCGGCGAGGTGGGAAAATTTCTCGCCGATGATACAACCATCGCCCAGGTCACCTTCGCCTGTTTTTCCGAGGCAACGGCAAGGGAGCTTGAACGGGCCCTGGAGGCCTTTCAGAGGAGCAGACAGACATAGGGCGCGGCACTCTCCGGAGAAACGGAGCAGGGAGAGTCTCCATCCGTTAACGGCCGGTGGTGTTTCATCGCCGGCTGTGACGGCAGGCCGCCGATACAGCGCCCTGCGAATCCGGGCCGTTTCCTCGAAGTGAAACGGGCCTCTCTTGCAGGAGGGAAGTATGGAACAGGAGTATGCATTCAATCTGACGGTGCCGATCGAGGATGCCGAGAAGGTCCAGGCCATTCTGGAAGAGGCAAAGACCAGGACCCCGGCAATGCGCATCAGCAGGAAGCCCGACCGGGGCCGATGCGCCAGATTCTACCTGAGTTTCCCTTTTCTGGGTACCCGTCCCGACCTGTCTTTTGAGAAGTGGTTTGCCAAGCGGCAGGCGCGGACATGGGAACTCTTCGGTCCGACTTACGGGCGCTGGGGGCTGTGTTGACGTCCCTGATCCCTGTTTCCTGAACTCGTCAAACCGTGGAGTCGATCATCCTCCCCTTTCCCGACCAACGGCTGCTCCTCGCCGAAATAAGGAGTGAAATCGGCGACAAGGGCCTGCGCTCCGGTCCTGCAGATCCCCGATCTCCTGCCAGACGGTTGACCTTGCACCGTCGTGGGCACAAGGTGCAGCAGCGCAGGATCTCTCGGGCGGAATCGACCCGCTCACGGAGCTCTCCCGATAGCGGAAGGGTCCGATAGGTAACGGTCATGGCGATATATTCCGATGCCCTGCGGGCATTGCCTGGCCCTCCCAGGTGGAATGTGGGGGAAGAAGAGCGTCTCGATGATGGGATGCCGCAAGCGGTGCCGGCATCATAAAAGCGTCCGCCCTGCCATGTTGCCTGTTGCATATCGTGTTGCGCCGGCAGTTTCCGAAGGTATTTACGGGATCGTCAAGAAAGAGTTCTGATCGAGGACCGTATCTGTTATAATCATACTGGATTGGAGAACGATTGCAAGCTGATGCGATGAAGAGACCGCAAATTGATGACCTTGGATTCCCCGCCCTGAACATTCCAGGGACCCTGCCCGAAACAACGGGGCCTGTCGGTGGCATGACGGTTATCCTGCCTGGCCTCCAATGCTGTGGTGACTGATCGGAAATCGACGACTATGCAGAGCCCTTTTCGGAAACTGTCCATTCGGCAAAAACTCATTTCCTTTCTGTTCGGGACAACGGGGACGGCCCTCTTGCTTTTTTGCATTATCTTCACGGCCGTCGGGTTACGGGTAATCGAACGGTCGAAGATGGGCAACCTGGAAGTCCTTGCCGATGCCGTCGTCAACCTGACCGGTTCATCGTCGGCCTCCGGCTGGGCCCATCAGGCACTGGAGGCCCTGCAGGCCGACAAGGAGATCGAGAAAGCGGTGATCTTCTCCGTCGACGGCCGACCCCTGGCCATCTATAGCAATCCTGCTCTTCGTGCCGCACCGGACCTCCCGGTTACGGTCGGGACGACCGGCAACGAATTCTTCCTGCGCAACGGGATCATCAAACTCGGCCTCCATCATCCGATCCTGGTCGACGGGAAACGGGCCGGGACCTTATATCTGCTGTACAGCCTGAAGGATCTGACCGGCCGGTTGGGACGCGCCATGCTGTTGCTGCTTGTCGCCCTGGGTGGTCTCCTGCTGCTTGCCTTCATTGTCTCCCCTCGACTCCAGCGGCTGATAACACGTTCGTTGTCCGATCTGGGCGCCACAGCCAGGAAGGCCGCGGAGCTGGGTGATTACAGGATCCGCCTGGAGCAAGAGAGAGAGGACGAGACAGGGGACGTGATCGACGATTTCAACGCCATGCTGGATATGATCCGGCAAAGGGATACCGAACTGTCGGAGCATAGATATCACCTTGAGATGCTGGTTGAAAAGCGCACTGAACAGTTGCGGCGGAAGTGCGATGAGGCCTTGGCTGCGGCCCAGGCCAAGAGAGAGTTCCTGGCCAATATGAGCCATGAGATCCGCACACCGATGAACGGCATCATCGGTGTCCTTTCCCTGCTCAAGGATGCACCGTTGAGCGAGGAGTACAGGCGTCTGTTGCAGACGGCGACCCGATCGGCCGATTCCCTTTTGCTCATCATTAATGACATCCTTGATTTTTCCAAGATCGAGGCCGGCAGGATCGATTTCGAATCCATCGGATTCGATCTTCGCGACCTGATGGAAGAGACGACCTTGCTTTTCATGGAGGCCGCGAACATGAAACAGATCGATCTCTTCTGTTTTATCCCCACCGATATCGACACCAAGGTCCAGGGGGATCCGACCCGTCTTCGGCAGGTCCTCACCAATCTGTTAAGCAATGCCGTCAAATTCACGGAAAAAGGCGAGGTCGTCCTGCAGGTTGCGTTGGCGGAAAAACAGGAGGGGCGGCAGGTGCTGCGGTTTTCGGTCAAGGATACCGGAATCGGTATCTCGCCCGAGGCGATGAAGGTGCTTTTTACGAAGTTTACCCAGGCCGATGGTTCTACAACCAGGAAATATGGCGGCACCGGTCTGGGACTTAGCGTTTGCAAGCAACTGATCGAGATGCAAAACGGGGAGATCGGCGTCGACAGTCAGGTCGGAAAGGCAACGATCTTCTGGTTTACGCTTCCGATGCGGGTCGGTGAAGGTGTACATCAGGAGTTCCCCGGTGAGATCCTGAGCGGCCGGCGTTTCCTGATTGTCGATGATAATGCCACCAACCGAATGATCATCGAGCACTATCTGAAGTCCGCCGACACTGAGATCCGCAGCTGCGATACCGGGGATCGGGCCCTGGCCGCGATCAGGGAGATGGCCGGGCAGCAAAAGCCTGTCGATACGGTACTGTTGGATTATCATATGCCCGGCAAAGACGGCCTCCAGGTGGCCGCTGAGATCAGGCGGGAGTTCGGAGAGCAGGCGCCGGCGATGGTTCTGCTCAGTTCCGAAGGCAGGGTTTGGGAAAAGGCCATGGCGGTGGGGATCAGGACCATCATCTATAAACCCATTCGACTCAATCAGTTCTATAAGGCCTTGAGCCTCATCCCGAAATCGGAAGAACAGCCTGGCGCTCCGGCGCAGGCCCGGGATGAAGGTCCCGTCCTTTACGGGAAGATACTTCTGGTCGACGATGAGGTGATCAATCAGAAGGTGGGTGTTGCGCTCTTGAAAAAGATAGGCATCGATTCGAAGGTTGCCGGCAATGGGAGAGAGGCCGTGCGGATGGTCGAAGAAGAACAATACGACCTGATTCTGATGGATATCCAGATGCCCGAACTGAGCGGCCTGGAGGCCACGGAGGTGATTCGGAAAAAAGAGCTGCACAACGGGCTTCCCCGGATTCCGATCATTGCAATGACCGCCAACGTCCTGGAAAGCACGCGGCAACGGTGCCTGGCAATCGGGATGGATGACTTTATAGCCAAACCGATCAAGCCGGATCTTCTGAGGGAACAGTTGAGACCCTGGCTTGCCGTCCGATCTCCCGGATCTGTCCGGGCAGGCGGACCGCTTTCCCCCGCGCCTCCGCCCTCCGGGACCGGAGAGCAAAGAGGCGTCGATCAGGAGAGGTATGACGGCAGGATCTGGGACAAGAGAAAGGCCCTCCGGTTTGTCGGCGGAGACGAGTTGCTGCTAAGAGAATTGGCGGCACTCTTTTTGCGAAGAAACGCGTTGCTTCTTGAGAACGTCGAAAAGGCGATCGGCGCAAAGGATGCGGTGGCATTGCATGATGCGGCCCATGCCTATAAAGGGGCGGTGAATCATTTTTCGGCGACGAAGCTCAGCGAGTCGGCCTTTGCCCTGGAACAGAAGGGCGGTGCAGGAGACTTCTTCGGGACCGAATCCCTTTTGGCCGCTTTGCGCAACGGTGCAAGCAGCCTGGAGGAAGAACTCCGGGAGTACACACGATCTTCCGGCAACTGATTTTTGCAGAGGATTGCTGCCGCCCGGCTGACGGTGCCAGAGGGGAGGTACCGGCTTCGGCCGTGGCAACCCTTGAGGGGGAATATGGATATTCATGCGCTGGCCGGTCAATGGATGAATCAGATTGCCGACAATCTCCAGGTCGGGTACGCCTTCGGCGCCGGCATGGTCTCGGCGGTCAACCCCTGTGGGTTTGCGATGCTGCCGGTGTATCTGTCACTGTATATCGGGGCGGAGGATGACGATTTCCGCCGGCGCCCCCTGCTTTTCAGGCTGGCCAAGGCCGTATGGGTAGCCGCAGTGGTCACATCGGGTTTTTCCCTGCTGTTCGGGATCGTCGGCAGCATTGTTGCGATGGGGGGAACTGCCCTGGTCGGATGGATGCCGTGGATCTCCGTCATGATAGGATTGCTTCTCGTTTTGCTGGGGATCGGGCTTTTAGCCGGCCGGCATCTTGCCTCCAACCGGATGTTGATGCTTGCCGGTAAAATCGGTGATCCGCGGAAGATGACCGTGAAAGGGTTTTTTCTTTTCGGTCTTGCCTTCGGTGCGACTTCGCTCAGCTGCACCTTGCCTGTCTTTCTCATGGTGGTGGGCGTCTCCGCCACGTCCGGTAATTTCTTTTCCGGCATCGAACAGTTTGTCGGCTATGCCCTCGGCATGGGAGCGGTCCTGCTTGTGATCACGCTGAGCATGGCCCTGGTAAAGGAGGGAGTGGTCGTCGGCGCAATGCGAAAAATCCTTCCCTATGTCCAACGGATATCTGCGGTCTTGATCATACTGGCCGGGGCATATATCATCTACTACTGGTCGGTCAGCGGACTTTTGTCGGTCTGAACCCTATTTCATGACCGAGTCGAGCGTATCCCTGAGTTCCGTCATATCAAAGGGTTTGGCGATTGCGGCGCAGAACCCGTATTCATCGTAATCGATCATCACCGGGTCGTTGGTATAACCGCTTGAAACGATGATCCTGGCCTCGGGGTTGATGTCATAGATTGCCCCGGCCGTTTCCTTGCCGCCCATGCCTCCGGGAATGGTCAGGTCCACTATGACGCCATCCACCGGGGTTCCCGTTTTCCAGAGATGTTTATAGATCTCGATTGCCTCCATCGAGTTTTTTACACAGATACATTCATGACCGAGGTGGACAAGCATTCGTCTGGCAATATTGAGGAGCATCTCTTCGCCGTCCACAACCATGATCTGATAGTGCCTGTTCAGTGACGTTTCACTTCTCTCCTCTGTCCTCCGATATTGATCCAGCGCTGCCGGAAGGAAAATTGAAACGGTTGTGCCGAGGTCGGGTTCGGATTGCACGGCGATATGGCCGTCATGTTTCTGGAGGATCGAATAGACGATGGCCAGGCCCAACCCTCGACCATTATCCTTGGTGCTGTAATAGGGGTCGAAGATCTTCAGGATATCCCGTTTGTTCATACCGCAGCCGGTATCCCGGATCTGCAGGCGTATGAAGTTGCCGTTGATCGGGGCGGGAAAGGCGGGGAGGTCGATAGTGGTCACGTTGCTGCAGGATATATCGATGGTGCCCGAACCGGAAATGGCCTCCTTGCTGTTGATGATCAGACTCTGAATGACCTGACTCATCTGGCCGGCATCTATGTCCACCAGCCAGAGATCATCTGGAAGTCGGATCGAACACGCTATGGTCGATCCATGCAGGGCAAAGTCGGCAGAGTCCTTAATCAATGGTGCAATCGACAGTGTTTTCCTGATCGGATTTCCGCCTTTGGAGAAGATCAGCAGTTGTTGGCTCAAGGCCTTTGCCCGCAGGGCCGCCTTTTCGGCACCTTCCAGCAACTCGTGCTTATCATCTTCGGCATTGGTCAGCTGACGGACAAGGTTGATATTGCCGATGATGGCAGTAAGCAGGTTGTTGAAGTCATGGGCGATTCCGCTGGCCAGGACCCCGAGCGATTCGAATTTCTGCGCCCGCAGGACCTCTTTTTCCATCTTCTTTCGTGTGGAAATATCCCTTATGATTCCGACGGTATGCCATTGATCCCGACTCTTGTAGGCGGAAAAGGAGACCTCGACCGGGAACTCGGTGCCGTCTTTTTTATAGCCGAACAGTTCGATGATTTTCGAGCCGGTATCGGTCTTGTCGGGGATATTGAATTTCTTCGATATCTTCGTCAAGGTCGATTGATGTTTCGGCGGGGCGATGATGGCGGTGATCGGTTTGTCCATGGCCTCGTCACAGGTGTACTGGAACAGCTTTTCGGCGGCAGGGTTCCAGTGGAGGACCCTTTTATTGTTGTCGATGACGATGATGGCATTTGCAGCCGCCGCGTTGATGGCCCGCAGATGTTCTTCCCGTTCGCGTATCGTCTCTTCAGCTGCCTTTCTCTTGGCGCCGGTACGGGCCAGCAGCAGGGAACAGACGGCAATGATCACCAGACAGACGGAGTAGAGGAGCAGGATCCGGTTGCGGATCTTTACCGGCCAGACGGCAAGCACCTTGGCCGGCACATAGGATACGGTTTTCCAGAAGGAGTGTCTGTTCTCCGCCTGGAAAATGGTGATTCCCGATTGGGCAGCGGGTTGGATATCCTTGAGCAGGGGGTATATGGTGCCGAAGGTCACCAGGCCGTCCTCGGTTTGAAACTGCCCCGAGGCTTCCAGGTTGATGCGGCGCCAGCCGGGAGGAAGGGGGCGCTTTATGCCTTTGCCGGGGCCCGGGATGTGGAGGCTCTCCTCCTTGTCCTGGTTCGAGCCCGTCCGATAATAACTGTCTGCGTCTGCCAGCAGTGTCGTGCCGGGCGAGTTGGCCGAGGCCTTTCTCAGTGCATCGATCAGCAGGATGCCGCGGTAGTTCAGCACCAGTATGCCCCGATTGTTCCCGGCTCCGTCATATACGGGCATGCTGAAACGGATCACCGGGTGGAACAGGTGTTTGTTTTCCGGCGTGGCCGGGCCGAGATCGAAAGGTGATATAAACACGCTGCGGCGATTAAGAGCCATGGTTCTTTTGAAGAACTCCGTATCGGCGACACTCCCGAGGTTGCCGGCAGTGTCAAGTTCCGGACGGTTTCCTGTGCCGGTTATCTTAATGATCTCCTTGCCGTTTTTGTCGATATAGCGGATAGAATCGTAGGCGGATTTGATGCTGGAGAAGGACAGCAGTTCCTTCACCAGCTGATGGAGTTGCTCCGGGCCACCGGTTTCGAGATAGGCTGCAAGTTCGTTCTGGGCGGCCAGAAAAGCGAGGTCCATGCTGATCGCATCGAAGTCGGATGCCACGATCTTCAACTGGGTATCGATGTTGAAAATCTCATCCCTGCCGGTGGCATATCGTTCTGCCTTTATGTCTTTGAAATAGATAAATAAGGTGATGCTTCCGAACAGCAGGGCCAGTGGAAGCATAATGAGTAAAAAACGCTTGAAGATGTCATCCCATTTGACATGGTTGGACATTTCCATCGGTCTCTTCATGGGGTTTCCCGGTTTGCTGAAAAACGATTATGGACGTGGGCGGGAGAATCACGGGAGCCTGGGTTTTCGTAAAAAAGGGCGGCAGGATCGGCAATCTCCATGATTATTCTTGCGATATTAACAAGTTCAGCAAAAATTGGCAATACTATTTTCTGCCGGTTGTCCTCCGTCTTCAGACGGCGAAACAGGTGATCGCCCCCGGACCTTCCTGCGAAGGTCACTTTACGGCACGTGCTGACCCAGCTGAAAAGAGCTGGATACGTACCTTGAGACGGACCCGCTTCTTGAAGAAAAGTCAATCCGTAAGGTATTAATCGTTCAGGGCTGCATCGAGAGCGCTGTTGAATTCTTTGATGTTGATGGGTTTTGAGAGAAATTTTGTAAAACCGATCTCGGAGGCCTTCCGGATATCGGCGGCGGTGGTGCTTCCGGTCAGGGCGATAACGGGGATATCTGCCGTTTCAGGGTCGCTTTTCAGGTGTCGGAGAACGGTGAAACCGTCCATATCGGGGAGATGGATGTCGAGGAGAATCAGGTCGGGATGATGGCATTTTCCCATCTCCAGTCCCTGCCTGCCATTTTCAGCCTCGAGGTAGATCAGGCCCGAACGATGGTCGATGATATAGCGGACAAGCTCACGGTTGGTGGAATTGTCTTCGATATAGAGGAGGATCTGTTTTTTTGAGGGGCCTGTCTCTTCGGGAGTCTTGACCTTGTTTTCAGCGCAAGAGGTGGTGGGGTCCATGTCGGCTCATCTCAACGGAAAGCGTTTTATAACAATCCCTTTCATACACGGTGAGGACAGGCAAGTCAATTAAAAAATCACCACCGAGGCCTGTCTCCGTGCCCTGAAGCCGCAGCCGTACAAGGGCAAGGCGAGGCGGCAAAAATTTGTATTTGAGTTTCTAGCGATTACGCGATATCCTTTCAACAGTGGCGACAGGCTGCAAATCGAACCCGAACACAGGAATGATATATGGATCAGAAGCAGGAGATACTCAAGGCCGTGACCCCGCTGGCTGTGTTGAAGACCATGACCCCGGAAGCAGGAAAGGCAGTCCCTCAGTCCACACTGGTGGAGGGGGTTATCTGCATCAGAAAATTCCCGTTCAGGGTCGGCCGTGAGTCACGAATAAAAAAAATCAATGGGAAATTGGAAAGAATTGAGAGGGCGAAGCTTGACAACAGGGCGCCCAGCAATGATCTCTACCTCGTCGATGACGGACATCTCCTGAACATCTCCCGGGAGCACTTTCAGATTGAGAAGAACGGCGATGGATACGTACTCTTTGATCGGGGGAGTGCCTGCGGTACCAGGGTGGGCGATACCGCCGTGGGAGGGGATGATTCCTCCGGCAGACTGCCGCTGAACGATGGAGATATCATCTGCCTGGGGACCAAGAACAGCCCCTATGTCTTCCAGTTCATCACCCTGGATGAGTTCGATATCCTTCGCAGATAACGATTCTACGGTGCCTTGCCGATTGCCTCCGCAAGCTGCAAGGCCCATCGTGTCGAGCCTACGTCATGAACACGGATGATGGCGACCTTCTTGTCTGCCGCCAGCGCCGAGACGACAGCCGTGGGGAAATCGCGACAGCCCGGCTCCAGGCCTGTTATATCACCGAGAAACCGCTTTCGCGAATGTCCGAGAAGGACCGGAGCTCCCGGCTCTGAAAACCGGTCGAGATGCTTTATGATGGTCAGGTTGTGTTCCCTGGTCTTGCCGAAACCGATGCCGGGGTCGATGATCAGCCGGCTGCGGTCGACGCCGTTTTTCTCCAGAAGCGCAATCCGTTCCAGGAAGAATTCCAGGATCTCCGCAACGACATCGTCATAGCGGGGATTGATCTGCATGGTCTCGGGAGTCCCCTGCATATGCATGAGGATGACAGGGACCGTGGTCTTTCGGACCAGGGCCAGCATCTGCCGATCCTTACGCAGTGCCGAGATATCGTTGATGATATCGGCGCCTGCCGCCAGCGCCTCCTCGGCAACGACCGCCTTGGTGGTATCGATGGAAATCGGTATCGCATGATTTTCCCGGATCCCCCGGATCACCGGGATAACCCGTCGCAGCTCCTCTTCCGGGGAGACGGGATCGGCATACGGCCGTGTCGATTCACCGCCGATATCGATGATATCGGCACCGGCGGCGACCATCGCTTCGGCCTGTCCCAGCGCCGCCCGGAGGGAAAAATGGCGGCCACCGTCGGAGAACGAGTCGGGTGTCGTATTAAGGATGCCCATGATCCTGATACCGGCGGTCGGCATGGTTCTTCCCTTTGACTTTTACACACCTGCCGCCGGCGTTTGCATACCGCCGGTGCAGGCCGGAATTCCGGCAGGGGTCAGGATGTGACGGCGGAATCGTTCTTGCCCGGGGTCGGTTGGGGAGGGGTCCCGGGCAGGGCCGCTTCTTCCGGCGCCTTCGCTTCCTTTATCTCGACATTCTTGATCGGCTCGGACACCTCCGCGACGGCAGGGGAGGCGGTCTCCGCCGCGGCTTCCTTGGGAGGATACCTGTCCGGATGCAGCTCGGTCATGATCCGTTCGATATCGGTCAAGACGATGGTCTCGTGCTCGAGGAGCTCTTCCGCCATCCGGGTCAGAATGTCCTTGTTCTCCTCCAGCAGGGCAATGGCCGTGTCCTTTGCCTGATAAATGATCTTCTTCACGGCCGCATCTATCTGCCGGGCGGTCTCCTCGCTGAAATCGCGATGCTGGGCGATCTCCCGGCCCAGGAAGATCTGTTCTTCCTTCTTGCCGTAGGTCAGGGGGCCGAGCTCGTCGCTCATACCCCATTCGCAGACCATCTTCCGTGCCAGCTCGGTGGCCCGTTCCAGGTCATTGCCGGCCCCGGTGGTGATCTCCCCGAAGATAATCTGTTCGGCTATCCTGCCGCCGAAGAGAATGCTGAGGGTGTGTTCCAGAAATTGCTTGGAACGGGTGTATTTTTCATCTATGGGCAACTGCATGGTCAGCCCCAGTGCCCGGCCGCGCGGGATGATGGTCACCTTGTGGATCGGATCGGTATCCGGCAGGAGCCTGGCCACCAGGGCGTGGCCTGCCTCGTGATAGGCCGTCACCTCTTTTTCCTTCTCGGTGATGATCATCGAGCGTCGTTCGGCTCCCATCATGATCTTATCCTTGGCCTTTTCCAGAAGCTCGAGATTGATCTCCTGGGCGCCTCCTCTGGCTGCCATCAATGCCGCTTCGTTGACCAGGTTTTCCAGATCGGCGCCTGAAAATCCAGGGGTGCCCCTGGCCAGGATCTCCATGTCGACATTCTTGGCCATCTTGATCTTCTTGCCGTAAATTTCCAGGATCTTCTTGCGTCCGCCGACATCCGGTACCGGAACGATGACCTGGCGGTCGAAGCGGCCGGGGCGAAGCAGGGCCGGGTCGAGGACGTCGGGCCGGTTGGTGGCCGCAACTATGATCACGCCTTCACTGGATTCGAAGCCGTCCATCTCGACCAGGAGCTGGTTCAGGGTCTGTTCGCGTTCATCATGTCCGCCGCCCAGTCCGGCGCCGCGATGGCGGCCGACGGCATCGATCTCGTCGATGAAGATGATGCAGGGGGCATTTTTTTTCCCCTGGGTGAAAAGATCGCGGACACGCGAGGCGCCGACCCCGACGAACATCTCGACGAAATCGGAGCCGGATATGGTAAAGAACGGTACATCCGCCTCACCGGCAATGGCCTTGGCCAGAAGGGTCTTGCCGGTGCCCGGCGAGCCGGCCAGAAGGACGCCCTTCGGGATGCGTCCGCCCAATTTGGTGAATTTCTGCGGGTCCTTCAGAAAATCGATAATCTCTTCCAGTTCTTCCTTGGCCTCGTCGATGCCTGCGACATCCTCGAAGGTGACCTTGTTCTTGCCTCGTTCCATCAGCCGGGCCCTGGTCTTGCCGAAGGACAGCGCCCCTCCCTTGCCTCCTCCCTGCATCTGGCGCATGAAGAAGACCCAGACGCCGATCAGCAGCAGCATCGGGAACCAGGAGACAAAGATGGTCATCCAGAAGCTCTCCTTCTGGTTCTCCTGGACCGAGATATCCACTCCCGATTTGCGCAGGGCGGGGAGCAGTTCGGGATCAGCATTCGGGGAGACGGTCCGAAACGGCTTGCCGTCCTTCAGGGTCCCGGTGATCACCTCTCCGTTGATATTGACCCGGTTGATCGCCTTGGAATCAACGTTGTCCATGAACTGAGAGTAGGTCAGGGAACTGGTATTCGGCTGCTGTTTGTTGAAGATATTGAAAAGCAGGATCATGGTCAGGCCAATCACCAGCCACATGCTGAGGTTTTTATAAAAGGTATTCAAAGAGTCCTCCAGTGGCTCCTAATCGATTAACATACTCCTCCGTTGTCTGTTCCGCATCGGATACAGAAACGGTCCTATGCTGCCATTGTCTTGTAGAGGTGACATTATTGTAAAGCATAATTATTGGATGTCGAGTTGGAAAGTCAGTTTTTTTTCTTTTGCACCGCCTTGGTGAAATACTGGACGGGATTGACGCTGATGATGGAACTCCGCACTTCCTTCAATGCCCTGACCAGGGCAGCGGCGCCGGTTGCCGTGGTGGTATAAGGGATATGGAAGTCAAGGGCCGCCCGCCGGATGGTATAGGAATCCTCGGTCGTCCGTTTGCCGAGCGAGGTATTGACGATCCAGGAGATGTCGTTGTCCATGATCCTGTCCAGGATATGAGGTCGTCCCTGGGAAATCTTATTGACCTTCTTGCAGACCACGCCGTTTGAGCTCAGATGGTCGGCGGTGCCGACGGTGGCCAGCACCGTAAAACCCAGATCGACCAGGGCCTTGGCCACAGGCACCAGGGCCTTTTTGTCGCTGTCCCGGACACTGATAAAGACATTGCCCGAGGTCGGCAGTCTGGAGCCTGCGGCCAGATAGGATTTGGCGATGGCAAGCCCCAGGTTGTCGTCGATCCCCATGACCTCGCCGGTGGATTTCATCTCCGGACCGAGCAGGGTGTCGACCTTCGGAAACCGGTCGAAGGGGAACACGGATTCCTTGACCGCCCAGTGATCGATTTCGACCTCCGAGATGAGGCCCAGGTCGGCCAGGGTGGCTCCCAGCATCACCTTGGTGGCCAACTTCGCCAGCGGCACGCCGGTCGCCTTGCTGACGAAGGGGACGGTCCTCGATGCGCGCGGGTTGACCTCCAGGACATAGAGATCCCGGTTTTTGACGGCATACTGGACATTCATCAGGCCGACGACCTCGAGCTCCCTGGCCATGGCCTTGGTCGCCCTCTTGATCTCGTCGATCAGGGTCTCCGAGAGCGTATGCGGCGGCAGGACGCAGGAGGAGTCGCCCGAGTGGATGCCCGCCTCTTCGATATGCTCCATGATCCCGCCGATCACGGTCATTTTCCCGTCGCAGATCGCATCCACGTCCACCTCGATGGCATCCTCGAGGAACTTGTCGATCAGGACCGGATGTTCAAGGATGGTACCGCCGACCGCCTGCATGAAGTCCCGGATCCCGTCATCGGTATAGACGATGCGCATGTCCCGGCCGCCGAGGACATAAGACGGCCGGACCACCACCGGATAGCCGATCCGCTGCGCCGCCGTCAAGGCCTCCTCCAGGGTGTGGGCCGTGTCGTTATCGGGCTGCCGGAGGTCGAGCTTCTGCAGGAACTGTTGGAATCGCTTGCGGTCTTCGGCCCGGTCGATGGCGTCCGGCTGGGTGCCGATGATCGTCACCCCGGCCTGTTCCAGCGGCACCGCCAGGTTAAGCGGGGTCTGGCCCCCGAACTGGACGATGACGCCGTCCGGCCGCTCCTGGTCGATAATGTTGAGGACATCCTCTCTCGTCAACGGCTCGAAGTAGAGCTTGTCGGAGGTGTCGTAGTCGGTGGAGACTGTCTCCGGATTGGAGTTGACCATGATTGATTCGATGCCGATCTCCTGCAGGGCGAAGGCTGCATGCACGCAGCAGTAGTCAAACTCGATGCCCTGGCCGATCCGGTTCGGACCGCCGCCCAGAATGACGATCTTTTTGCGGTCGCTGACCCTGGCCTCGTTTTCGCTCTCGTAGGTGGAGTAACAGTAGGGGGTATAGGATTCGAACTCCGCCGCGCAGGTGTCCACCAGCTTGTAGACCGGCAGCACGCCGAGCTTCTTCCTGAGCCCGCGGATATCGTCGCTTGCGGTTCCGGTCAGATAGGCGAGCTGCCTGTCCGAGAAGCCCTCACCCTTGCATTTGCGCAAGAATCCGGCATCGAGCCCCTGGAAGCCGTGCTCGCGGATCATCCCCTCCGTTTCCACCAGCTGTTTCAGGTTGTGCAGGAACCACGGGTCGATTGCCGAGAGTTTATATATCCGTTTAATCGGCATGCCCCGCCTCAGGGCCTCATGGATATGGGCGATCCGTCTTGAATTCGGGACCCGGAGCCCCTTTTCCAGGTCCTCGGGCTCCAGGTGATCGAGGATATCCTTGCCGTCGCCGCCGAAGCCGAAGCGGCCCGTCTCCAGGGAACGCATGCCCTTCTGGAAGGCCTCTTTGAATGTCCGGCCGATGGCCATGGTCTCGCCCACCGATTTCATCGCCGTGGTCAGGATGTCGTCGGCCTCCGGGAATTTTTCAAAGGTCCAGCGGGGGATCTTGACTACACAGTAGTCGATTGACGGCTCAAACGAGGCATAGGTCTCGCGGGTGATATCGTTTTTGATCTCGTCCAGGGTATAGCCGACGGCCAGCTTGGCGGCGATCTTGGCGATCGGAAAGCCGGTGGCCTTGGAGGCCAGGGCCGAACTTCTCGAGACCCGGGGGTTCATCTCGATGACCATCAGCTCGCCATCCACCGGATTGACGGCAAACTGGACATTGGAGCCGCCGGTCTCAACCCCGATCTCGCGGATGATCGCGATGGCCGCATCCCGCATCTGCTGGTATTCGCGGTCGGTCAGCGTCTGGGCCGGAGCGACGGTGATCGAATCGCCGGTATGGACCCCCATTGCATCCATGTTTTCGATCGAACAGATGATGACGACATTGTCGTTTTTATCCCGCATCACCTCGAGTTCGAACTCCTTCCAGCCGAGAAGGCTTCTCTCCAGCATGATCTCATTGGTCATCGACAGGTCGAGCCCGGTGGTGCAGAGCTGCTCGAGTTCCTGCCGGTTGTAGGCGACGCCGCCGCCGGTGCCGCCCAGCGTGAAGCTCGGCCGGACGATGATCGGAAAACCGATGCCGTCGGCCGCGTCCATGGCGGCGGCCTTGGTATGGACGATGGCCGACTCAGGGACCTTCAGGCCGATGGCCTTCATCGCCGCCCGGAACTCCTCACGTCCCTCCGCCTTGCGTATCACATCGATGTCGGCGGCCAGGAGCTCGACCTTGTATTTCTCCAGTATCCCGGTCTCCGCCACCTTGATCGCCGTGTTCAATGCGGTCTGGCCGCCCAGCGTCGGCAAGAGGGCATCGGGCCGCTCCTTTTCGATGATCTTGACGATCATCTCCGGGGTGATCGGCTCGATATAGGTACTGTCGGCGAGTTCGGGATCGGTCATGATGGTGGCCGGGTTGGAGTTGATCAGGACGATCTCATACCCCTCCTCTTTCAGGGCCTTGACCGCCTGGGCTCCCGAGTAATCGAATTCGCAGGCCTGGCTGATGATGATCGGCCCGGAGCCGATGATGAGGATCTTGTGGATATCTGTTCGTTTCGGCATGGTATACTTTCAGGTCAAATAAGGGATCTGGGTTTTTTCAAGGCTGCAGGCCGGAGGAGCTTGGGTGTCATATCAGCCTTTGATCATCGTGATAAAACGATCGAACAGGTAGAGGGCATCGTGGGGCCCCGGCGCATGCTCCGGATGGTATTGTACCGAAAAGGCAGGGATTTTTTTGTGCCGCATCCCTTCGACACTGCCGTCGTTGAGGTTGATATGGGTGATCTCGACCTCTTGCGGATCAAGCGTGTCGCGATCGACGCAGAAGCCATGGTTCTGGGCAGTGATTTCGACATGACCGGTTATCAGGTCCTTGACCGGCTGGTTGCCGCCGCGATGACCGAATTTCAGTTTATAGGTCGAACCGCCATAGGCCAGGCCCATCATCTGGTGGCCGAGGCAGATCCCGAAAATCGGTACCTTGCCGAGGAGTTCCCGGATTGTCCGGACGACTCCCCTGACACCTGCCGGATCGCCCGGACCGTTGGAAAGGAAGACGCCGTCCGGCCGCATGGCAAGCACGGTCCGGGCGTCGGTCGTGGCCGGCACCGCCTGGACCATGCAGCCCTTTTCTGTCAGGACACGGAGCTGGTTGAACTTGATCCCGAAGTCGAAGGCGACGATCTTCAACGGGTTGTCGCCTCCGCCTTGGGTGGTGGAAAAATTGGTTCCCGGCACCGGCCCTGCATCCGTCCAGCCGAAAGGCTCGCTGCAGGTAACCCGTTCCACCATGTCGATGCCGATCAGGCCGCTCCAGCCTCTGGCCCGCTCGACCAGGGACTCCCGATCGAGGTCCCGGGTCGAGACGATCCCCTTCAGGGCGCCCGCGGTCCTGATATGACGTACCAGGGCCCTGGTGTCGAACCCCTCGACACCGAGGACGCCGTACTTGATCAGGAAATCGGCCAAGGTCATGGTCGAGCGGAAATTCGAGGGGATGCGGTTGTATTCCTTGACCAGGAAGGCCTTGGGATGGACGGCCGCCGATTCCATGTCGTCGACAGTGGTGCCGTAATTGCCTATCAGGGGATAGGTCATCGTCACGAGCTGGCCGGTGTACGACGGATCGGTGAGGACCTCCTGGTAGCCGCTCATGGAGGTGTTGAAGACGATCTCTCCAATCGCCTCGCCGTGACCGGTAAATGATTGCCCTTCAAAGATCGTTCCGTCTTCCAAGGCGATGAGTGCTTTCATGCGTCGTTCCTTCGTTTCTATGCGTCTCCGGATATCTGCGCCCCGAGAGGACGCCCGGAAGTCAATCGACTTTTAATATCTGCAAGGCTGCCGGACTGCGGAGGGTGGCTTTGACGGTTTGCCGGAGATCGGTGCCTCGTGCTTTGGATGCCGTGCCGGATACCTTCCGTTACGCTGTTTCTCCCGCGAGCATTCTCAACCTCTGCGGTCGGGAGGAACCGTTGATATCCGGGGATCCGTACCGGGGTATATCTCCCGGGCCTGTGGAACCGTGGAGATACAAGCCTGTGACGGCTTTCCGTGCTGCGAGCAGACTGCCCTCGTTATTTTTGCGAGTCGAGCAGGCAAAATTACAGTATTAGACCCGGAAACCGGCTTTTCGTCAATAGGAAACGGGGATCACAGGGGGAACCGGGGGCTTAGCCTGGAAAAAAGGTTGCGTGGATTCCGGGATCGTTGTCCCGAGAGGTTCAGTCGGGATGCGGCCATGGGCCGTTTTCCTCCTCCATGAAATAACAGAAACGGTCCCAGGTGAATTCCCGGTGGGATATCGGACAGCGGAAGGTGACCTTTCGGTCGGTGATACCGATGACCTCCCAGTCTCCATGACGGGGCCCATCCTTTATATATATTTTCTGTCCCACCTGAAACGGGTAGGAGCGGAAGGTGATGACGGCGCTGTCTTTGCTGCTCATGGATTTTCCTTTTGCTGATTCCCTGGTGGCCTGTCCCGGATTGATGAGACATTCCGGTCGAAACCGGCTCAGACCAATATAATCAGTGAAAGGAAAAAAGCAGCAGGAAAAGGATTGTGACGATAATTTACTTTTTTTCCAGGCCTTACGAATGTATAGTGCCGGAAGGGGCGGATGGTGAAGCAAAGAGGATGCCCAAATCGACGCATGAAGATTTTTTTATTATAGAGTTAGGAAGTTAGACATATGCCTCTCTCCGGAAAGGGCAAGATCTCCTTGCTCTGGTGCATGGCGGGGGTCCTGTTTTTCTGTCTGGGTACCGGCAAGGTATCGGCGGGGACCCGGACTGTCGGTCTGCCGATAACCATTGACTACGACCTGCTGCACGCGCTGATCATCAAAAAGGCCTTCACCGAGAAGAACCAGTCGGTCACCTTGCTCAATGTCGGAGACGGTTGCCTGTATCTTTCCCTGTCGAAACCGACTGTCTCGGAGTTCAAGGGTGCCCTTCGATTTACTACCGAAGTCAGTGTCCACGCAGGCACCCCGCTTGGCGACAGATGCATTGTTCCGGTGAGCTGGAAAGGATATCTCGTTCTCTACCAGCGGCCGGTCATCGACAATACGACCTGGAGGCTTTCCTTCGTCACCACCGGATCACAGCTCCTGGACATGAACGGCCGACCTGCCAGGATAGCCGGGGTGGTCTGGGACCTTATCAAAGAACGGGTGTTCCGCTACCTCGAAGGGATCAGGATTGACCTGGCACCTCCGGTAAACAATCTGAAGACCTTTCTCCTGCCCCTGTTCCCCCCCGGTGTGCAACAGCAGACGCAGGCGATGCTCGCCACCTTGCGCACCGGTGAGACACGGATCACGCCTGAGGCGGTCGTCGTCCAGGTCCTGGCCGATGTCCAGGAGGTCTACACGCCGGCGGATTCCCGGCAGAAGGTCGTCCTTTCCGGCAAGGATCTGGACGATATGGTCAGCCTGTGGGAACAGTGGGATGCCCTGCTGAGCTTCATGATAGCGACCCTGTCCGAGGATGTGTTGACGGCACAGGAGAGGCAGACACTCATCGACGTATTGCTGGATACGCGGTATCAGTTTGTTCAAGGGTTGAGCGATAAGGATCTGACCAATGACTTCGTTCGGGAACAGTTCGTCAATGCCTGGAAAGAGCTTGCACCGATCTTTCGCAGTCACCTGGAACGAAAAGAAGACAGAGACTCTCTCGGCTACCTGTCCTTCTTCACCGCAGCCGATGCCCTTGCCGTCCTTGACAGGCTGGGACCGACATTCGGCATTGAAATGAGCCGGGACGGCCTGATTCGTCTGGCTCGAATGCTGACATCGGATCCGTCGGTGCTTATCTATAGTCATGGTGTGAATCCCGATCTCCGCCGGCTGTTTCAGTTTGTACCGACCCCGCAGATCGAGCCCCCCGGAAATTCGTCCCAACCGGCGATTGCGCCGGATCGGAAAAAGGCAGAGGGAAATCCGGCCGGCCGAGTCGACGCACCGAATCAGGGCGGTGACACGCAACCGGGCAGCCCGGCCCCTGAGGTGCCTGCACAGGGCGGTAAGAAGGGCGTCGACCGGCCTTCCGGCCGGGAGCAGGAAGACGTCCCGGCGGCCCCGGATGTCAAGGGGAGCGAGAGTCGATCTCCCGCCGGACAGGATATCGACAACGGCAGGCCTGATGGACACCCGGAGGTGGAGCAGCCGGCAAAAGGGGACAGTGATTCCGACTCCGTTCAAGGAACGAAGCTCAAGGGCCGGCAAAGTGGAATCTCTCCCCTTCCGTACGGGATAATGGCCAGGCTCCGGGATTTTTTCTTGTCCCCGGCTTATGCCGGGGACCTTTCCCAAGAGGAAATTCTGCGCTGGAGGGTCCCGAAAACAGGAACAGAGGAATATGTCAAACGGGTCCTTTCGCTCCTGGATGCAGCAGTCGAGGTGCGGATCGCGAGGAAGGGGGTTCCCGTTGCCTTCAGGGATATGTACCGCTCCATGATCATAGCGATGGCCTGGCAGGAGAGTTGTTTCCGGCAATTTGTTGAAGAGGATCACCAGCTGAAATATATCCTGTCGTACAACAACACCTCGGTGGGCCTGATGCAGGTGAATGAACGGGTATGGAGGGGTCTGTACGATCTGAACAGGTTGCGCTGGGACATTTATTACAATGCGGCAGCCGGCTGTGAGATAGCAGACCTCTATCTGCAGAAATATGCCCTGCACGATAAGAATATTGCCGGAAAGGTCGACCAGCCGACCCTGGCAGGTCTTGTCTATGCGATGTACAGGGGTGGACCCGGCCAGTATCAGGTCTTCATGAAACGGCTGAAAAGGGGGAGGATGCTCGGCAGCGACCGGCTGTTCAGCGAAAAATACGCAGCGGTGGTGGCAAAGGACTGGCAGAAGATAGTGTATTGCCTGGCCGGGATTTGACAGGAAGAGCTGCGGCCCGGGTGGAGAGGCAGTGCCCGTCGATGGCTGGCTGTTTTGCGCAACCTCTCCGTCGCTCTCGAAATGTAATCCTCGGAATGGCATTCAAGGCCTGCGCTTAAATGTATCGAGCGCCTTGACTGGGAACAGATGTCGTTTCCGGGCAGACGCTGGTCAGGGTATTCCACTCATACTAAAAGGAGGATATAATGAGCGTTCTTGCGGAGTTCAAAAAATTCGCGATGCGGGGAAATGTCGTTGATATGGCTGTGGGCATCATCATTGGCGGAGCCTTCGGCAAGATTGTCTCCTCGCTGGTAGCCGATGTGGTCATGCCTCCCATCGGCCTGCTGGTGGGAGGAGTCGATTTCAGTAATCTGGTCATAACCCTGAAAAAGGCATCCGCCGGCGTCCCGGCCGTTACGTTGAATTATGGGAGGTTTATTCAGTCGGTTTTCGATTTCGTGATCATAGCCTTTTCCATCTTCGTTCTGATCAAGCTTATGAATTCTCTGCAGGCAAAGGAAGAGGAGGAACCCGCCGTTCCGCCACCGCCGCCGAAGCAGGAGTTGCTGTTGGAGGAGATTCGGGATATCCTGAGCCGGAAATAGCCGTCTGTTGGGAAAGGCCCTTTTCCGCCTGCGTTCTTCGTCGGAACCAAGCGAGGCCGTCGATGGGGAAGAGCCTGCGGCCGGGTTTCTCCCGCGCCTTGATGGCGGCTGCCTTGAAAAATCAAATTTTTCCAGGCGGCCAGGAGAAGAGAGCTCTTTTTTTGGAGTAGCGGCGAAAAGCCGTATTTTTGTGGACGCATTCTTAGAGGAAAGGTTTGATGAATCGTTACTGGAGTTCGGTTGTCGGGGAATTGGCCCCCTACACCCCGGGGGAACAACCAAAGATTGCCGGCTTGATAAAGCTCAATACCAACGAAAACCCGTATGGCCCGTCACCGAAGGTCCTGCAGGCCCTGGCAGGCGAGGTTGCGGATTCGCTCAGGCTGTATCCCGATCCGAATTCGGACAGGGTCAGAGAAGCCGTCGCCGGGCAGTGCCGGGTACAGCCGCAGCAGGTCTTTGTCGGCAACGGTTCGGACGAGGTTCTGGCCCATGCCTTCTTTGCCCTGCTCAATCATGAACTGCCGATTCTTTTTGCCGACATAACCTATAGTTTTTATCCGGTGTACTGCGGACTCTATCGAATCGGATTTTGTCGGATTCCTCTGACTCCGGACTTTCAGATCGATCTTAATGATTATCTCCGGCCAAACGGCGGGGTGATTATCGCCAATCCCAATGCCCCTACGGGCAGAGCGCTGGGGCTTGCTGCGATCGAGAGGTTCCTTCAGCAGAATACCGATTCGGTCGTCGTGGTCGATGAGGCCTATGTGGATTTCGGGGCCGAGACGGTTGTCGGACTTGTCGACCGCTTCGAAAACCTGCTGGTCGTCCAGACGCTGTCGAAATCCCGGTCGTTGGCGGGACTGAGGGTCGGTTTTGCGATCGGCAATCAGGGGTTGATCGAGGCACTTGACCGGGTCAAAAACAGTTTCAATTCCTACCCGCTCGATCGGCTTGCAATATGCGGGGCGGTTGCAGCCCTGGAGGATACCGACTATTTCGAGCGGACAAGACACAGAATCATCAAGACCCGCGAGTCTCTGGTGGCCGACCTGCACGGCCTTGGCTTTACGGTGCTGCCGTCACAATGCAACTTCGTCTTCGCCCGTCATCCGGGCAGGGATGCCGCTGAACTCGCCCTGTCCCTTCGCCGGCGCTCCATCATCGTCCGGCACTTCCGGCAGGAGAGGATCGACCAATACCTGCGGATAACCGTGGGCACCGACGATGACTGCGGCAGACTGGTTGCAGCACTCTCAGAGATCCTTCAGGAGGTGTCTGGAGAGAAAAGGAGGACGCAATAATGAAAAATGAGACATTCAGTGCCCTGGTTGTGAGCGAAGTGGAGCCCGAGAAATTTGCCGGCAGTATCCGGCAGAGACGGATCGAAGACCTGCCTGCGGGTGAGGTGTTGATCCGGGTGAAGTACTCGTCGTTGAATTATAAGGACGCCCTTTCCGCCTCCGGCAACAGAGGGGTCACCCGGAACTACCCCCATACCCCGGGGATAGATGCGGCCGGGGAGGTCGTGGAAAGCGCCAACGATGACTTCCGGACTGGGGATAAGGTACTGGTCACCGGCTATGATTTCGGGATGAACACCGCCGGCGGCTTTGGCCAATATGTCCGGGTTCCGGCAGGCTGGGTTATCCCGCTGCCGGATACGTTAAGCCTGAAGGAGAGCATGGTCTACGGTACGGCGGGTTTTACAGCCGGCATGTCGGTCTTTGCCCTGACCCCGGATGTGCCCCCGGAAAAGGGGGAGGTCCTGGTTACCGGGGCGACCGGCGGGGTCGGCAGTATCGCCACGGCCATCCTTGCCCATCTCGGCTATTCGGTTGTCGCCGTCAGCGGCAAGGCCGAGGCCCATGATTTTCTGATGGGGCTCGGCGCCGCAAGGGTCATCGGGCGTAACGAGGCCGTCGATACCAGCGGCAGGCCGCTCCTGAAAGGACAGTGGGCCGGGGTCGTCGATACGGTCGGCGGTGAGATCCTGGCAACGGCCATCAAGTCGACCCAGCTGCACGGTGTTGTCACCTGCTGCGGCAACGTCGCCGCCGCCGATCTGCCGCTGACCGTCTTTCCGTTCATCCTGCGGGGGGTTCGTCTGCAGGGGATCGACTCTCAAAACTGCCCGATGGCTCACCGGCTGCAGGTATGGCAAAAGCTGGCAGGCGAATGGAAATTTCCCGGGCTTGCACACCTGTACAAAGAGACCGGGCTATCGGGGCTTGAAGAGAATATCGCCTTGATTCTCCGGGGAGGACAGAAAGGACGGGTCCTTGTCGATCTGGAAAAGGAAGAGGGCGCCTTTTAGAGCAAGCCGGGGTGTCTGTCTGTATCCTGCTTTTTCCGGTCAGGGGAGGAGGCGTTGCAGCACAGGATAGTGGGGAGGCGATAGAGGCCGTCGGGGTCGATGCCGGTGAATTTGAGGCCGACACCTTCCCGGGTGCAACGGGCGGTCTCTCCGTTTATCGGCACCTTATGCTGCAGCTTGTGAAAAAACCCTCCGTTATCGGCCGTGCATTCGCGGAGGGGAGCAGCATCCCGCATGGTTGCGGGACCGGCTCCCCGTGATCCGGTTGAGGCCGGATTATTTTTTCGGAAAGGAATCGGCAAAGAGCCTTTCTATGGCCTGGTGGCCGGCGTCGCTCAGATACCTGGTGCCGGAACCGACAAAGGTATCGTATTCGATCCTGGGGTCGTCTTCTTTCCATCCCTCCTTCCAGGTATACCATTTTTTTGTCGGCTGATCGAAGACATGCAGCGGACGGTTGAACATCTTGGCCAGTTCGACGGCCCAGCCGGTCCCGCCTTTAACCGAGCCGTCGCTCAGGATGGAGCCGACGACAAAGACCTGATGGCCGCTGTTGACCATATGGAAGATGGTCTGCAGGACCTTTCTGATCTTCTCCGTCTCGTAATAGGTGCGGTTCATCATTCTCGATGCCAGTTCCATACTGATATCGCCCCGTTCCAGCTCTTCCTGGCTCAGGACGACGGCGTTTTTATCCCGGTTGAGTTTATGGCCTGCAAAGGTGTAGATGATCTCCTTGATATTCATCTTCTCAGCCGCTTCCCCGAAGGTTGTCTCGGCGCCCTTCAGGCCGCCGCTGTACAGTATGCATTTGCTATGATCCATTGGGTGTGACTCCTTGTTGTGTACGTTTATATGAAAGTCTGCCAGGAACAGCGGCCTTGCCATTGCCTGAGTACTGAGCTTTCATGTGTCGTTGTGGCCGGCCGGTCTGGTCCGGCCATGCTTGGTCAGAGAAAGAATGAAAATTTTCTGCAATTGTATACCATAGTTCTTTGTAAAGGCAATGGATTGCCGCAATTTTTATCAAGAATTGCTACAAGCCTGCGGGCCTGTCCGATAACCGATGGAATTTCCAGGACAAAGGATTCTAATCCGTGACCGGCAATCGCGCGGGAATCGGGGGAGGCGCAGCGGACTGAAAAAAATTTGCATCGACGGTAGCGATCGGCTAGCATTGGAAGAGTTCCAAAACAGGTGAAGATCGAATGGAGCTGTCTTTTATTCCTGCCTGCAAAAGGCGGTTTTCCACACGTTTCCAAGAGATAAGGAGTGGGGCATGGATGAGCGGTATGATGTGATTATCGTGGGTGCGGGTCTGGCAGGCCTGCGGGCGGCCATTGAACTGGGACAGGACACCCGTGTCGCCGTGATTACCAAGGTGTTTGCCACCCGGTCGCATTCCGGCGCCGCCCAGGGCGGTATCGGCGCCGCCATCGGCAACGAGGAAAAGGACAGCTGGCAGTGGCATATGTTCGATACGGTCAAAGGCAGCGACTATCTGGGTGATCAGGATGCCATCGAGATCATGACCCAGGATGCCCCCCGGGTCATCTACGAGCTGGAACATATGGGGGTGCCGTTCAACCGTACGGCAGAAGGGAAGATCGCCCAGCGGGCCTTCGGCGGTCATACCCGGGATTTCGGCGTCGCTCCGGTAAAACGTGCCTGTTTTGCAGCCGACCGCACCGGTCGCGTCATCCTGGATACGCTTTGGGAGAAGAGCGTGCAGCGCGGCATCGCGTTTCTGCATGAATTTCATGTCGTGTCGTTGCTGGTGGAAAACGGGCGCTGTTGCGGCGTCGTGGTCTATGAACTCGGCAGCGGCCGGATCCATCACCTGTACTGCAAGGCCCTGTTGCTGGCCACCGGCGGGGCCGGCAAGATCTACAAAACCACCTCAAACGCCATGGCCTCCACCGGTGACGGGATGGCGCTGGCCTACAGGGCCGGGGCTCCTCTGCAGGACATGGAGTTCGTTCAATTCCACCCCACCGGGATCTATAAGCTGGGTATCCTGATCAGTGAGGCCGCCAGGGGTGAGGGAGGCGTGCTGCGCAACAGGGACGGTGAACGTTTCATGGAACGCTACGCGCCCACCATCAAGGACCTGGCCCCCCGGGACATGGTCTCGCGCTGCATCCTGGAGGAGGTCCGTGCCGGCAGGGGCATCGACGGCAAGGACTACGTTCATCTTGATCTGACCCATCTGCCCCAGCAGGAGATCGGCGCCAAGCTGGCCGAGATTATAGGGTTTGCAGGTACCTACGCAGGCGTCGATGCGACAAAGGAGCCCATTCCGGTGCAACCCACCTGCCATTATATGATGGGCGGCATTGCCGCCAACGCAGAAGGTCATGTGGTCATGGACGGCCAAGGGTCCGTCTTCGAGGGTCTGTTTGCTGCCGGCGAGTGTGCCTGCGTCTCCGTGCACGGCGCCAACCGGCTGGGGTGCAACTCCCTGCTGGACACCCTCGTCTTCGGCCGTCGGGCGGGCAGGAGCATCGCGAAATACATCCATACCGTGGGTTGGCCCAAGGTCTCCGCAGTGCTTGAGAAACAGGGCCTGCAACGCATCGGCGAGGCCCGAAAGAACAGAGGGAAGGAACGCATCGGCGCCATCCAGGCCGAAATGCAGCTTACGATGATGAATCATGTCTCGGTATTCCGCCATAGAGAGGCACTGACCGAGACCCTGGACTCCCTGGGCGTCCTCAAGGAGCGCTACCGGCGGGTGGGCCTGACCGATACCGGGAATCGTTTCAATCGGGAACTGATGGATTATTTCGAACTGGGCCACATGCTGGATCTGGCGGAGGTCATTACCCGCGGCGCCTTGTGGCGGGAGGAAAGCCGGGGAGCCCACTTCCGGGAGGACTTCCCCAAACGCGACGATCAGAAGTTCCTGGTCCATTCCGAGGTCACTCTGGATGATGCCGGGGAGCCGAGGCTCTGGACCCGGCCGGTGACGATCACACGTTTTGAACCCAAAGAGAGGACATACTGATATGCAATGCCGTTTCATCATCTATCGTTTCGATCCGGAGAAGGACACGGAACCCCGCTACCAGACCTATCTCGTTGATGCCGAACCAACTGATAAGGTTTTGGATTGTTTGAATAAAATTCGATGGGAGCAGGATGCAAGCCTGGCCTACCGGGCCTCCTGCGCCCACGGCATCTGCGGCTCGGACGCCCTGCTCATCAACGGCAACAGCGTCCTGGCCTGCCAGAAACTGATTCGGGATTTCAAGACCGGCAACAATTTCGTCATCGAACCTCTGCCGCTGTTCAAGGTCATCAAGGATCTGGTGGTGGACCTGGAACCGTTTTTTGAAAAATACCGCTCGGTCAAACCCTACCTGATAAACGACGAACCACCACCCGAACAGGAACGACTGCAGGACCCGGCAAATCAGCAGACAATCGAACCGGCCCTGCGCTGCATTCTCTGCGCCTCGTGCACGGCAGCCTGTCCGATCAATCGAGCCGACGCCGATTATCTTGGTCCGGCGGCCTTGCTGCGCGCGTTTCGTTACCTGTTCGATTCCAGGGATACGGCCACCGGCAGCCGCCTGGCCGATCTGGATCGGGAAACAGGGGTTTGGGGATGCAAAACCATGCACTGGTGCACCGATGTATGCCCGAAAGGCATCCCGGTGACCCGATGCCTGACCCAGATCAAGGCGGCGATCAAAAGGCAGGGCAGGACCGGCTGATTTACCGGCGGACTTTCCCGGGGGACTTGCCCCTCGGGGCAAAGACATTTATTCTATTGGATGAGCGGATTGAAAAGAGCTGTCTTTCAGAGCAACGGCGATCGGACGATCAGGATAACCGGCCTACGGCCCGGAAGGAGGTCCCCATGTTCACACTGAAAACGCTTGCCAAGGCGTCCGTTCCCTCGGCGCTGCAAAAGGCCGAGCGCTATCGTCTGTTAAACGAACCCTACGAGGCTGAAAGTATCTGCCTGGATATCCTCGATGCCGATCCCGGCAACCAGGAGGCCCTTATCATGCTGCTTCTGGCCCATACCGACAAATTCCCGGATGAACTCTACCCTGCCTTCGACAAGGCCCTGGATGTGCTGGAGATGATCGATGCTGGGTACGCCAGACTCTACTATCGCGGCGTCATCAACGAACGAAGAGCCAAGACCCATCTAAGGAAGGGCGGACCGAGTTCGACAACGGTTGCCTACGAATGGTTTGCCAAGGCGATGGCCGATTACGAACAGGCCATGGAGAGTGGTTCACCAGGCAATGACAGTGCGGCCCTGCGATGGAATACCTGCGCCCGCATCCTGAATGAGAACCCGCGCATTCGACCGGACGAAGGACGGGAAGAGGTGCATGTCACCGACGGATACGAGTAGGAGGCTGGAGACGCCCCTGCCTTATGGGTCCCGGCCGCAGCGGACGAGACGGCCCGCCATACGAGGTGATGGATTCTTCAGCCGGCAGACGGGGTTACCAGGAGGCGTTTTCCTCTGTGGTTTCGACCTCTGAAAGACCATAGGCCGACCTGCTGTTCGTCTCCCGGATCGAGTGCTCGGTTCCCGTGATTCACAGCGGATGGTTGATGGTATCGAAAATCTTGGCATGAAGAAAGAAAAAACATCTGGTCCCGGCAATCCCTCTCAAACCGTGCCGGGGGTGGATATCATGGAAAATTCCATGACGGCGCCGCTTGTTCTGTTGCTGGCGGTGGCTACCGGGATGACCGTGGCAAGCATCTATTATGCCCAGCCCCTCCTGGAGGCCATCCGCGGCACCCTCGGACTGAGTGTGGCCCATGCCGGGTTGATTGTGACGGCATCGCAGCTGGGCTATGCAATAGGGCTCGTCCTGGTGGTTCCTTTGGGCGATCTTTTCGAACGTCGAAACCTGGTTGTCACGATGACGATAGGATTGGCGGCAAGCCTTGCCGGGATCGGTTTTTCCGCCAATGGTTCCATGCTGCTTCTGTTATCGGTGCTGGTCGGCGCCCTGTCGGTGGCAGCCCAGATCCTGGTGGCCTTTTCGGCCGATCTGGCAGGGGCGGCGGAACGCGGCCGGGTGGTTGGAACCGTGATGAGCGGCCTGCTCCTCGGTGTGCTCCTTGCCCGAACCGTGGCGGGTGTTCTCGCCCAGCTCTGTGGCTGGCGCGCGGTTTTCTGGCTGGCCGGCGGCGGCATGCTGATCGTTTCGGCGGCAATGTACCGGGGCCTGCCGTTCAGGAGACCTAACGTCAAATCCGGCTATCTGACCCTTCTCAGATCGATGCCGGCACTCTTTAAGGAAGAACGTATCCTGCGTCTGCGGTCCGTATACGGGGCGATTGCCTTCGGGATATTCAGCGCCTTGTGGACCCCGCTGGCCTTTTTGCTCTCGAAACCGCCGTTCAATTATGAACCCGGAATCATCGGCCTGTTCGGTCTGGCAGGGATTGCCGGCGCTACCGCCGCATCGGCGGCCGGTCGGTTGGCCGATCATGGTGGCGGCGGACGGACCACATGTGCGGCCATCGTCCTGCTGATGGCCTCCTGGTTGCCGGTCTGGCTCGGGCGGCATTCGGTTCTGCTTCTTATTACCGGGATCGTTTTCGCAGATCTCGGCGTCCAGGCGTTGCATATCACCAATCAAAGCGAGATTTATCGGCTGCGCCCGGAGGCACGCAGCCGGTTGACCGCCACCTATATGTCCTGCTTTTTTGCCGGTGGGGTCATAGGATCTCTTGGTTCCACATTTGCTTATGCCATGGCGGGATGGACGGGTGTATGCGCATTTGGACTGGCGCTTAGCCTGTTGGCGGCTTGTATTTGGGGTGTGCAAAGAGGGGCGGAGGTCAAGGAATGAATCAGTTCTTCCGATTAAAGATAGAGTTCAAGACTTCCGTCGCCGGATAAGGTCGGGAAATAAATGCGTATGTTTTTTGCATCAAACGTCATCGGTTTGCCGGTATATGGGTCACCCAGATCGGCGGCCCGGGCATCGAGAAACGCCTGCATCCGTTCCGGCGGTATCCGTTCTGCGTGGGCCAGCACCTTCAAAAGGGCCAACCTGCGGAGTCCCTCCATGTTATACCCTTTCTCAATGTAGCCGGAGAGTTGGGGAACTGACATCATAGCCAGAATCTCGCCGGTTGGATTATACAAACCGGGAATGCCTATCTTGAGTGATTCAGCATTATGCGAGGCGTGACGTTTCTGCTCCTGAGCGTATTGTTGCGGCGGAAGCGCGGCCTGCCGCGTAAGCTCATTATAATACGAATGTATCCTGTTGATGGTGGCATTGCGCTTTGTAATCAGTCGTTCGGGGCTCCATCGTTTTAATCTGCTCCAGATGCTTTGTTCCATGCCGTAATAACTATATACCACCTCTCCTTGAAAGGCTTTGGCAAGGGAGACCTCCTGCCTGTCTAATTTGTGCAGTAAAATGAGGAAATGGGGCATTATAGCCATATTCAAGGGGCTCGGTAAAGCTGGTTAGTAAGTGAAACTGCTCGTATCTGCGGAGCAGTTCGGAATTGTCTCGGCAGAGGGACGCAACCTCGGCCGGATGGTTTATGGCATATACCATTACACCACTATTTCCTTTTGCGCAGAATGGCGGCAGTTTTCCCTTGAATGACAACTCTGATAGAGGAGCAGGAGGTGCGGAGATGACTTCGCAGGTACTTTTTCCGTCCTTAATGGCCTTTTCAATATCCCGCAACTGCATCTCAGCGAATGCAACGGAGGGGCATCGAGGTCGAGCATAGCCAGCCAGGCATTGCCCCGCTCGATGACTTTGGGGTGGGGCACGGCCAATGCACGCACCAGTTCCGGGTCGAGGCGTTCGTCGTGCAACGCCAGGAATACAAACAGTGCCAGATAGAAAAAAATGATGGCGTATTTCAGAGATTTCATGGTCACGGCTGGCCGAACAGGACTGATAGGCTTTCACCCGCGCCCAGGCGAAAGAGGATGGCAATAAGCCCGGCACCGGCCGTAATTAGGACGACGAACACGATGAATGTAATCACCATGCCGGTCAGGCCCCTAGCCGGTGTGAATCGCTGGGCGGCGATGATGGTGGAACAGTAGTTCCTGATGCCGCAACCGAAGAGGGCGAGTAAGGGGAGAGTTAGAACCCACTGCACGACGGTCGATGTCCTTTCGGCCAGGAAAAACAGCAGGGCAACAATCAGTAACGCCAGCCCGGCAGGCAAGAAGGACCACGCAAAGAGCCGGTACAGTTCGTCTAGGGTTGCCCTGCCTCCTAGCTTTCTGCCGACGATCATCTCCACCCGGGGGTAGAGCGACGAAACGATAAAGCCGACCAGCGGGCCGAAGAGAAGGGTCACGGCAACGACAAAACCGGATGTGAACATCGATAGCATCAGGGGAGCAAGGGCGAAGAAGAACACGATGCCATAGACGGCATTGATGCCGACTGCAGCAAGGGCAGCTCGCTTGCCTGCCTGTTCACGTACTGCCGCCGGTTGAAAGAGCATTGTTACATATGCTTTCGGTTTCATTTCATCATTCTTTGACCAATAGGCATGATATCTTCCTCAATCGCGGTTCTGACCTACGTAGAAAACAGGTCAAAGAGGACTGTGTCAACAAAAAAATAACGTGTTGTGCAACTGGTGATTCATGGTGCATATGTTTGTGGATTTCCGTTTCCAAAAACCGGAAAGAACAAAACTTACTCTCTGGAAAATAAGAGAAAACATCGACTATCGGGGCCCTGTAAAATTGGAAGGAAAAAGCATTGTCAAGAGGGGCACAATATGCTAGATCACACCTGTAAAATTCGTTCTTCCATTGTTGCACGCGATCCCTTTTTACCGGGGGGTAAAGATCATTTTATTCGATTTGCAAAAGGAGATCATGAAGATTACCACAGCAGTCATTCTACTCTTTCTCTGTTTGCTGGTTGGAAACGCTTGTCCGGCCGATTCCCAGGCACCACAGGGCGCTCCGGTTTTCCCCGATATAGAACAGAATGTTCAGCCGTTCAAGAAGATGGCCGACATGCACCTGAATATGGTCAGGCAGGAAAAACGGCTGGAAGAACAGATCGAGCAGGCACGCAAATCTCCTTCTCCGGAGATTGTTCAATTCCGAAAGGAGATGAACCGGTTACAGGCAAAAAGAGATCGGGCTGCATCCCAACTCGGGGAGTATCGTCAACCCGGGGGCTTTTTGCGTCTCGGAGTGGCATCGATATCCGGGATTGTCGGGGGAGTCACCCTGTTGTTCTCCCTGGTGGTGCTGTATATCTGGTCCTATAAAAGGGATATTGCGTTCCTGAACCCCTATTCCGATATGCGCTCCGCATTGATTGCTACGGTAAAACCCAGCCGCGGCCTGACAGGCAAGGCCTCCTTGAGGAGGTTCTTTTTGATCATGGCGATAGCAAGTCTGATTCTTTTCCTGCTTGCCTTGCTGACCAATCCCTTATGGGCGGCAGAGGGCCGGCAATCCGTTTCGGGTGTGGTTTATTGGGATGTGCAGAAGGAGAATTTCGACCAGAATGTCCAGGATCTCAAGGCCCTGCAGAAGTTGTCAGGGTATAGCCGGCTGGCGTTCATATTGGAGCATCCGGCAGCTCGAACAGTCAACCTCCCTCAGATTACCTCGTTATGGGGAAAAAATGGCCTGGTTTTCAAACAAGAGCCGGCCATGATGTTCGGCGAAAAAGACCTGCACGTCAACTCCTTCGAATACCTTTTCCTCCTGGGCCGATGTTATTATGAAGACAATAAAATTGACTCCGCTCTCCGTTATTTTGCCATGGCGGGAGATCTTAAGGCCCATGCCTTCGAAAATCAATACGCTGCGGAATCGTATCTGCTGAACCTTCTGGAAATTGCCATCTCATCCAAAAGGATAAGTCAGTTTGAGGAGTTGGAACGGCAATTTCTCGAAAATGCCGACGGCAGGCTTCAATTGGCTTTGGCCGATTTCCTTGTCTTCAAGGCAGACAGGAAAGAGGGGCGGGAATTATTTCAACGAATTTTGCTGAAAAACATTGAGCCGGCCATGGGGTTTTTGGCCAGGGTTCTCCAGAAGCTGGGTGCGGACGAGGCCTATGGGTTCTGTATGGCGGCCCTTGATGAATTCACCCATGCCAAACGGTCCCCGGAAATGCTGGTCGAATTGTTGATAAAGAACTGGGCGCTCATAACATCGGGGAACCCTCAAACGCACCAGAAAGACTATCTGGAGCTGGTGAAAACCGCGACAATGCAGGTGAAAGATACGTCAATCGAGCTGCAGGCCCTCCAACTTCTTCTTAAACAAGGCCAACGGGATTTCGTGGGCGCAGAGCTGGAAAACATTCATCAACGGTCCGGAGGAAGGCTTACCGTCTCGGATTATCTGGCGGTCATCACACTCTATGAACAGTTGGGAGATGCCCATAAGGCAGAATCCGTTCTCGAATATGCCATTACCCAGGTGTTTCCATACAATGCATCGGCCATGCACGCCTTGCTGAACTATTGTCTTGAACACGGCGACTATGATCGGGCAAGCAAGACCCTGGAAGTCGTTTTCAAGAATTCCCCCGCCACGATGTCATCTCCGACGGATCAGAGCTTTTTGGACCTGTTGAAAATCGATCTGCCGCTTCCATGGGAATCGCTCCCGTTGCGCGGGTTTTACGGACTTCTTCAAGATCGTGTCCAGAATTTTGGCAATGCCCGTTCTGAATTGGAGATGGCCCTTAAACCGAATTTGGAACAGGCCCTGCTTCGGTATGATCAAACTATGGATTTGAACATCAATGTCCTCTACCTTCTTTTGAAAATGTATCAGAGTCAGAAAGATGTTCAGAAGTTCCAGGCCGTATACCCGCTGTACACAGATTCGGTGAGCAGCTATTGGAGCCGGAATGAAACAGAATGGCGTCGGAATATGGACCTGCTGAAAAAAAAGGTGGCAGATCTGGAAAAGGAGAAACAGGAGCTGCTGCCGACTCCCGAAGAAATGAAAAGTCAGAGGCTGCAGATCCGGCAGGAAATTCAAAGGATCTCCCGTCAGGCAGCCAGGGAAAGATTCAAATCACATGTCAACGCACTGGTTACCCGGCTGATATTTCTTCTGGCAGCCATCTATAGTATAGGCGCCTTGGTCTATGTACTCTGCCGTGCCGGCCATTATGCGCGGCAGGCCGCGCACTGGAGGATGGCCGTGTTCGTGACGCGCTTTACTGAAGGGTACGGCTTTGCCTTGATGATGACAGTTGTTTTTATTCCGGTCGGAGTCGTCATGGTCCTTCTTTCGCAATGTCTTCTTGCCCTGCTCAATAAAAACGAGACCGGATCCTCGGATCTGCAGTTTCACCCTCACCCCGAACCGACGATTGAGGGGTGAGCCGATGATAAAAAAATATCATATGTAATCCGGTTGCTTGCTGTTATGGTCTTGCGGATGGTGATCAGTCCCTCCTGATAGCGAGACGAGACATCTTCCGGGAAGTATTTTTCAAAACATCTTGGGCAGATGCCGTAATTGGTGTGGTTCCTTTGCAGTAAGAGGTCCTGTGTCTTCATCTGCTTCCATGATCCGGTCTCATCCCGGTATTTATCGCAGTAAACGCATTTGAACAGCAGGCGGTCCGTTTCCTCAGCGCCTGAATCTCCGGCAACCATGGTGATTCTCCTCTCTACCGATACGCATCAAGTTTCGCAGATATACCTTTCCCTGACAGCAGCATACAAAAACCATCCCACATTTTTCCTGTAATTGGACATGCAGGTTCATGATGTTTATTCATATATAATGGGGATATTGAGGGGAGACGTCATAAGGAAAGGCCTTGCCTGAGACGGTAAAACAGACTACGATACAGCCAGCCCGATCTCTAGAGGCCGCCTTGAAAAATCGCCTGTTCGTCCACTTTTTTCATTATACCCGGAATGTCGTCCTCGGAAGAGGAAGTAGATGCCTGTGATACAATTTTTCACCTGTCCTGATCGTAAACGAAGCCCCTCATTTTTTAAGGTAACCGGAAACATGCGAAGACAGAAGAAGAAACTCTCACCCCCCTCATTTTGCTTATGACTGCACATAACAATGTATTGGGAACTCCTCTGGAGGTCTGCAGCCTCGATCCTCTCACCGGGTTTACCCGTGATGGCAGTTGCCAGGTCGTTGAAGGGGATGTCGGTGTCCATGGTGTCTGCGTTGTCGTTTCCGAGGAATTCCTTGAATTTTCTAAGCGGATGGGCAACGACCTCTCGACGCCGATGCCCATGTATGGTTTTCCCGGACTCAAGCCTGGTGACAGGTGGTGTCTCTGTGCGCCTCGGTGGAAAGAGGCCCTGGAACACGGGGTGGCGCCACAGGTTGACCTGATGGCGACGCACGAGGCATCTCTTGAATATGCCAGCCTCGAAGATCTGCTGGAGCACTCTCTGAGCAGCGGAGGGTCGTAGCCCACAACGACTTCTGCCGGCGGAGATGACGGATCTCTGCTGGTGCTCGACCGGGCCTTTCAGGTCGAAAGATCGGATCGATGGGAGAGCGGCCGGCTCTTTCCGGATCTAGCTAGAGCTTCAGACCCAGATAGAACATGAAGGCATTGAGTACCAGACCATGGTCGATGTCGCCGGCGGCAATGTGTTTTACCACCTGTTCTTTCGGCAACAAAAACCATTCGATATCTTCCATGTCGTCCAGGGACGGCTCGGCTTTTTTTTCTGCATTTTCAATAAGAATCGTATGGCAGCGGTTCCGTTGTATTGCAGGATTCGGACAGACGCTGCCGATGATCCGGGCATTTTCACCTGCATAGCCGGTCTCCTCCCGGAGTTCCCGGCATCCCGCATCCACCGGGTCTTCCCCGTGGTCGATCATGCCTCCCGGTATCTCGATTTCCACTCTGTCGGAACCATAGCGATACTGCCGGGTCAGCAGGATATCGCCCGCAGGCGTCACCGCCACCACGTTGACCCAGTCGGGATAGTCGAAGCAGTAAAATTCCTTTTTTTTCCCGCTCCTCCGGCACAGGACCGGTCCGGCGCTGATTGTCACTATCGGGGTCTTGAATATTTCCCGGGACGGAAAGATTTCCCATCCCGGGCTTGCCTTTTTTGCCATCAGAGTATCGGGTGCTAATACTCCTCCAGGTGGTGCCATTCCGCATTTTCAAGCCAGTTGCCCGGTTCCGGTCTCGAGATGAATTCGATGATGTTCTCCATGATGCGAAAATGTCTTTCTTCTACCTTTGCCAGGGTCTGCAACAGCGATTTCGCCTCCGCATCCTGTACCTCTTCCGCCTTTTCCTGATAGAATTTTCTGCTTGCCTCTTCGATGTCGCGGGCCTTGATGAAGGCGTCTTTCGCATGTATCGTCTCGGTATCCGGGTGCTGTTTCCCGGTCTTCATTTCGAGAAAAATGTTCTTTACATTCTGCAGTATGGGTGTTTCCACCGTTTGGGAAAGGCCCTTTTTTTGCCGGAGCCTTTCAAGAAAGGTGTAGTGTTTCGCTTCCTCGTCGGCCAGGAGTGTGAAAATCTTCTTTAAACCCGGCGTCTTGCATCCATTCATCAATTCCCGGTAATAGTTTTCTCCGTCTTTCTCCATCTGCATGGCAAACTCATAGATATCCATTGATTTCCTCCATGGCTGATCCTCGCTTTCTTGTGATTACCGGTGCGTGGAGTCGGCGCCACCGGCGCTGTAGTGACACGCTGTGAAGTCAATCTGTTTTTCGCAGTTCTTGCATTTGTGTTCGCGGTTGAATTCATCGGAAAATATCTCGATCTCCGTTCCGCAGTGCTGACATTTGCAGAGAAACGATTTCAGGTTTCTGAAGGCCTCAAAACCGGGACAGTGGCTGCTTGGCGTATTCATTCCATTCACCTCATGGGGGTAGGGTGGTATCTTTCAGAAGGAAAGACAGACAATATAGGGGTTCTTGTGAAGCGATATTCTTCTCTTTTTTTATAGGGGTTGGCAACGGCAATGTCAAGGTGGAAGATGCTTCAGTCCGATATCCACGGCGGGGAAGTCATGGCGGCTGTGGATCGCCATCGATGGCACAAGGCATGGCAGCGGCCTGTGAAAAAATCAGGCACACGACCCGCCTGCAGGAGAACCTCAGCGCCTAAAAACTAGACACATGCTGTCCGGTCATCCCGGTCTGGAAAATTTAAAATCCAATACATTGAGTACATTATCAATATATATCTGAAAAATGCTGGAATGGCATACTCTTTGCTCAAGAATAGGAAAGGAAAATACGAGCCCTTCGGCCAGCAAGAGGATCCGAGGGGTGTGTCCGACGGATAGGGATACGGCAAATCGTCTAAGACAAAAAAGATGACAAGGAGAAAACCATGAAAAAGATGATTATCGCAACTGTGTTGGCAGTCGGTCTGGCCACCGCCGGTCTTGTCTACGCCCAGGGCGGCTATGGCGGCGGGTATGGAATGGGTCCCGGCTACGGCTGGATGGGTCCCGGGATGGGTGGTCACGGCTACGGTTGGATGGGCCGCGGCATGAGGGGCTACAATGGCGGTTATGGCTGTCCCGGTTACGGGTATGGCTGGGGGGGTGCCCAAAACAGCTGGAACAGTCAACAGTACCAGAAGTTCCTGGAAGATACCGTCTTGCTGCGCAAGCAGATGAACGACAAACGCTTTGAATATCGGGAAGCGCTGAGAAACCCGAATACCACGAGTGAGCAATTGGCCAAGATTGAAAAGGAGATGATCGACCTGCGGACAAAAATCTCTCAGAAGGCAGGCCAGATACAGTAAGCCGCCGCCTTCATCCGGTCCCCCGATGGCAAGGCCATCGGCGGATCGCCGGGCGGGATTCCTCTGCTCCTTTTTCCCACAATCTGCAGCCGGATCCTGAATCTGCCCGGCAAAGTGCCATCCATCGACTGACAGCCAGTCGTTCGTACCTCCCGACCCGGCCCCTATGCGGCCGGGTTTTTTATTGCAATTTTTATAATATTGAAGATGACTTGAGCGCTTGACTTTGGTGTATCACAGTGATAAAAGAAGTCAAATTCGGCGAATTTCTGGGGTGTTTCTTTTCTTGGAACAGGAGGAATGTATGGACCATATTACACGTCTTGTGGGAGTTGCCGTCACTTTTTGCCTCAGTCTGGTTCTGATGTCGGGCCCGCTGTGTCCCGAGACCTTTGCTGCAAGCAAAGAGGTAAAGATCGGTTTTGCGTTGAGCATGACCGGGGGAGCCGCCGCCTATGGAGCGACCCAACAGAAGGGCGCGCAGTTGGCGGTCGATGAGATCAATGCGGCAGCGGGAGCAAAGGGACTGAAGATCACGGCCGTTTTCGAAGACGATGCCAGTGTTCCGCAACAGGGAATCAATGTTTTCAAGAAACTCATCAATGCCGACAAGGTAGCTCTGATCATCGGACCGACCCTTTCCAATACGGCCAAGGTCACGGACCGCATAGCCCAGGAAGCGGGAATGCCTGTCCTTGGCGTCAGCAACACGGCGCCGGGCATCACCGAAATAGGTGACTTTATCTTCCGGGATTCTCTGACCGAGGCGGTAGTCATCCCCCATACCATCAAAGTGGCCAAGGAAAAATTCGGTCTGAAGAAGGTCGCAGTCTTCTACGGTAACGACGATGCCTTCACCAAGGGAGGATACGAGGCCTTCATGAAGGCCCTGAAAGACAACGGGTTGCAGATCCTGACCGAACAGACCTTCGCCAAGGGAGACCGTGATTTTTCCCCGCAGCTGACCCAGATCAAGGCGAAACATCCTGATGCGATCATCGTCTCCGCCCTGGTCGAAGAGGCCTCTGGCATCGTCAGCCAGGCGCGCCAACTGGGGATTCCGGCCGCGGTCCCGATCATCGGCGGCAACGGATTCAATTCGCCGGCGCTGATAAAAAATGCCGGTGAGGCCGCCGAGGGCGTCATGATGGGCGCCGCCTGGAACGCCTCCTCGACCCTGCCGTTGAACAAGAAGTTCGTCGAGGCCTTTACCGCCAGATACGGCAATCCGCCCGACCAGTTTGCCGCCCAGGCCTATGCCGGTGTCCACATCGCCTATGAGGCCATCAAAAAAGCCGGATCGACCACCAATCATAAGGCCATCAGGAGCGCCCTCACCAGGATCAAGGATCTTGACACGGTACTTGGCAAGTTCTCCTTTACCACCGGACGTGATGCGGGGTGCACCCCGGTCGTTCAGATCGTCAAGGAAGGGAAATTCACGGTGCTCGGAGAATAAGGATTGATCAACCATGGAGCTTTTGGCGCAACAACTGGTCAACGGCCTCTTTATCGGCAGTGTCTACGGCCTCTTTGCCGTCGGATATACACTGGTCTTCGGGGTTCTTGATATCCTGAACCTGGCGCATGCCGCGGTCTTTACCCTGGGCGGCCTCCTCGCCCTCTGGCTCGTCGACTCGGGGGGGCTGTCCATCTGGCTGGCCTTCCCGACGGCCGTCCTGGCCTGCGGGATATTGGGGCTCGTCCTCGACAGGGTGGCCTTTGCTCCGCTCAGGCAACGGGCCGATTCCAATTTTTCGGGGCTGATATCCAGTATCGCCATGGCGATCATCTTCGAAAGCGCCGCGCTCGGGCTCTTCGGGGCGCGGACGGTGCGTTTTCCCGCCCATACCGTCTCCGTGCATATCTGGCGTTGGGCGGGGGTGACCATCACCTCCCTGCAGGTGGAGATCGTCGTGATTTCACTCCTGCTGATGTTTGCCTTGACCCAGTTTCTTGCCAGGGCACGGGTGGGCAAGGCCATCCGCGCCGTTGCCGAAAATGACCGGACGGCACGGCTGCTGGGAATCCACGTCGACGGCATCATTGCCTTCACCTTCTTTATCTCTTCCGCCCTGGGCGGGGCCGCCGGGGTCCTCTTCGGTCTCTATTTCGACTCCCTGTCCCCGGATATGGGCCACTCCATCGAGCTCAAGGGACTGGCCGTCATCATCCTGGGCGGCATGGGCAGCATTCCGGGCGCCATTCTGGGAGGACTGGCCTTCGGGCTCAGCGAGGTCCTGACCGTAGCCCTCACCGGGACCTCGAATCTGCGGGATGCGGTGGCCTTCACGGTCCTCTTCACGGTCCTTGTTCTGCGTCCTTCGGGCATCCTCGGACGTAAGAAGATGCGGGAGGCATAGGCATTTGCAGGCCCTGGCCCAGTTTTTTGCGATTTACGGGAGTCTTTTCAACTTCCTAGGGATCAATTCCCTGCTGGCCCTGAGTCTGTACCTGACGCTTGCGGCAGGACAGCTCTCCCTGGGAAGCGCCGCCTTTGCAGGGATCGGGGGCTATACCGCAGGGATCCTGACCATGAAGCTGGGGGTCCCCTATCTTCCGGCCCTGGCGGCCGGATCGGTACTGGCAGGGCTTGTCGGGCTGGTGATCGGCCTTCCGGTCCTTCGGCTTCGGGGGGTATTCCTGGCCATTGCCACCCTGGCCTTCGGTGAGGTTGTGCGCATCGCCGTTTTGAATATCGATATCACCGGCGGGGCCGAAGGTCTGGTCGGGATACCGACCATTACCACGACATGGGGGATCTATCTGTCCCTGGCCGTTGCCGGCTACGCCATTGCCAGGCTGCGCCGATCCCGTGTCGGCTGGTGCTTTGAGAGTATCCGTGAGGATGAGACCGCAGCGGCGGCGATGGGTATCAATACCACCTATTACAAGACACTGTCCTTTGTCCTCGGGGCGGTTCTGGCCGGTTTTGCAGGCGGTCTCTACGCCCATCTCAACTATATCATCACCCCCGGTGAGTTCGGCTTTTCCGTGGCCGTCGATCTGCTGATCTATAATATCGTCGGCGGCATTCGGGTCTGGTACGGGCCGGTGCTGGGGGCCATGCTGCTCACCTCCCTGCCCGAGATACTGCGGGGCATCGGTGTGACCGCGGGACCTATCCGGATGGCGGTAAACGGCCTGATCCTGCTCCTGGTGATCCTGTTCCTGCCCAACGGCCTGGTCTCGATCTTCGAAAGGGGCCGCAGGAGAAAAACGGGCGCAACCTCCGGCGCCGTACCTGAAGAGGCCTAGCCATGTTTTTACAGGTAAAAAATGTCAGCCGCACCTTCGGTGGGGTAAAGGCCCTCGATGGGGTAGTCCTCACCGTGAAGAAGGGTGAGGTCCATGGCCTCATCGGCCCGAACGGTGCCGGGAAGACGACGCTCATCAATGTCTTGAGCGGCATCATTGCCCCAAGTGCCGGAGAGGTGTACTACGATGAGCTGCCGGTTCACTCGCTGCCGGCCCATAAGCTGGCCGCCAGGGGAATCGCCAGGACCTTTCAGAACATCCGTCTCTTTCCGGCGATGACCTGTCTTGAGAATGTGATGGCCGGGCAGCATCTTGTGGCTCCGCGGCCGTATTTTCCCCGGTTGTTCTGTCTTCCGTCGGCAGCGCGGAAAGAGCAAGAGCACCGACGGCAGGCCCTGGAGTGCCTTGCCCGCGTCGGGCTCGAGACCAGGGCGCATTTCCCGGCGAAGGCCCTCTCCTATGGCGATCGCAGACGCCTCGAGATTGCCAGGGCCCTGGCCTCGCAGCCTCGTCTGCTGCTTCTGGACGAACCGGTGGCCGGCATGCGCAGGCAAGGCGTGGAGCAGATCGGCGGCCTGGTCAGGTCGCTGGTCGGGGAGGGGATGACCATCCTTCTTATCGAGCATAATATGTCCTTTGTGATGGGGCTCTGTTCCAAGGTCACGGTGCTGAACTTCGGCCGGACCGTGATCACGGGCGATCCCGACGAGGTCAGCCGTCATCCTGAGGTTATCGAAGCCTATCTGGGGGCAAGCGAGATCCATGCTTGAAGTTGTCGATCTGACTGTGGCCTACGGACCGATGGAGGCCGTACGCAATGTTTCCTTTCAGGTGAAGGAGGGGGCGATCGTCACGCTGATCGGTCCCAACGGTGCCGGGAAGACGACCATACTGAACACCATCAGCGGGCTTGTTCCGGCCCGGTCCGGAAAGATCATCTTTGAAGCTCGGGATATCACCAGGATGGGTGCCCACAGGCGGGTGTCGGCGGGCGTGGTCCAGGTCCCCGAGGGCCGGCAGGTCCTGGCGGGTATGTCGGTCCGCGACAACCTGGAGCTGGGGGGATATCGACGGCCTCGCCGGGAGATGGTACGGGATGCCTGCCTGATGGAAGAACGCTTCCCGATACTGGCCGAGCGCCGGAACCAGACGGCCGGATCCCTGTCCGGCGGGGAACAGCAGATCCTGGCCATTGCCCGGGGACTGATGGCCCGTCCGAAGCTGCTGTTGCTGGATGAACCGTCCCTCGGGCTTGCCCCGAAGATGGTCCAGACCATGTTCGAGGTCATCCGCCGGTTGCACGACCAGGGCCAGACCATCCTGCTGGTGGAACAGAACGCTCATCTTGCCCTGGCCGTCTCGACCCATGCCTATGTGATCGAGAACGGCAGGACCGTCCTCGACGGTCCTGCCCGGACCTTGCGCTGCGATGAAGCCGTCATCAAGACCTATCTGGGACAGGCCGTTTAGCCAGGCACCGGCGGATGCTCGATCACCAGACGGCTGCCGCGATATTGCCGGTCGGCAAGGGGCAGGCCCGGTCCGATGGGGTTAGAGCCAGGAAAATACCTTGGTGCTCATCAAATCGGTACATGCCCGGATGACGGCCACGGTCCGACGGTGAAAGACGTTGACCAGGGCCATGTTCAGGCCGGCCTCGGCCAGCATGGCGGTGTAGGATTGCTCGAAGATCGGTTTGCGGGTCCTGTCGCCGGGACCACTGGTCAGGTTGGAGATCCCGGCAATGGTCTGGACCGGAAAACCCAGCAGGTCGGGCAGGGCGCGGATCACGTTTGCCACCTCCATGGCCTGGATATGGCCGTTTTGCCAGATCAACGGCGGGATGACCGGGTCGATGATCAGCTGGTCCCTCTCGAGGCCCGCATCAACGCAACGGTCGTACAGTTCCAGGGCGATGGTCAATCGTTCGGCTGCGTCGGGGGGGACCCTGCTGTCGGGATAGAGGAGATAGCCGATGATCCGGGTATTGAAGGCCCGGGCCAGGGGCAGGATATGCCGGAGTTTTGCCGGTTCCAGGGAAAAGCCGTTGATGACGGCCTTTCCCCCGCAGGCCGTCAGTCCCGCTTCCAGTGCGGCCGGATTGGAGGTGTCGAGCAGCAGAGGCAGATCGGTCGCCCTGCGGACGGAGTCAACCAGGAAGGCCATTTTCTCTGCCGGATTTTTGCTGAGCGGACCGGGATTGATATCGATCATCTCGGCACCGGCGGCCTGACACCGCCCGACCAAATCAATGATCGGATCCGGGTCTGTTCGATGGATTGCCTCGGCAACCCGATCGTTGGTTATGGTGAGGTTATCGGCGACGACACGCACGGCAAAATACGCTCCTCATATCTGCTGGAAACCCAATGATGGACTTTGCCTGTGTCAGTGCGGGCTCAGCATCGAGTTCAGGAAGACCTGATACTGGTTCGGCAGTGTGCGCTTTTTGGCGGTGATGAGATAAAAATTACGTCGCATCGGCAGGTCGGCGATGGCGATCTCCTTGATCTGCTTGAATCGGAGACCGTCCTGGATCGCATACCGGGAGATGATCGAGACGCCGAGATCGGACTTGACTGCCTCCTGGATCGCCGCGCTGGAGCCAAGGATCGCACAGATATCGAGCTGATCGATATCCACCCCTTTTGGTGTCAGAAAGCCTTCAATGGTCTTTCGTGTTCCCGAGCCCTCTTCCCGCAACAGAAAAGGGAGTTCTGTCAGCTGTTCGACCGTAATCGTCGAACGGATCTTTCTCTTCGTGGAGGCGGCCAAGACCAGTTCGTCCTCAATAAATTGATGATAATTCAGCTTCTTGGAGACCATCTTCGCCCCGACGATACCCAGCATGATCTCATGACCCAGGACCGCACCTGCCACCTGGGCCGAATCGTTGATCCTGATCTCGAACGAGATGCCCGGATGTTTGAGTTTGAAATCGGCGGCTATTTCCGGGAGGATATAGGTGCCGGGGATGGTGCTGGCCCCGATGATCAACTCGCCCGATATCGCCCTGCCGGTCGAGGTGACCTCCTCTTCAAGTTTCCTGATATCCTCGAGGATGGAAAGGGCCCTCGGGTAGAGGATGTCCGCTTCCAGGGTCGGCATAATGGACCGGCCGAGCCGATCGAACAGCTGGCAGTCCAACCGCAGCTCGAGGTTCCTGATATGCTCGCTGATGGTCGGCTGACTGGTATGCAGCAGTTCGGCGGCCTTGGTGAAGCTCTTATGCTTGTAAACAGCAACGAATATCTTCAGATGTCTCGTTTCGATAGCCTGATCCTCTCGTGTTGGACCCCGCCGCCCTTATCCGGCCGGGCAGGTCGGGTCTTGCAAACATGCGTCGCGACGGTTGGCCGAATGCCCTCGGAATTATACAGATATAGGCAAAAATATAGTGTGCCTGGCGATATTTTCCTAGAGAAAAATTAGAGATACCACAAAAAACCTTCGGGATCTTTTCAACATAAATTGATTTTGTCCTTGTAAGATGGTTGTAAATATATGGCAAGAGGTCTATAATGGGCCTGTTTGTCCGGAGACGTCCGATGGCTCCTGCGTTCCCCGGCAGGCAGCTAAAATTATTGGTCAGGAATAGTTCCCCGGTGGTTGATTCGACCGGGGTGGAAATAGGATTTTCTTAAAGGGTATTATCTTGAGCGTTTCGACAGAAGGGGGCCGGGCCATTTGCCACAGGTGAAGCCCACACCTTCAGCATGCTTGCAAACCGGTGTCTGCCGGAAGATGGAAAGGTTGTTTTCAGCCGCGGAGCTCGACGAATCTGACCGCGGGCATTCATTGTCCAAGGGTTGGATTCCAAGAGCGGCCAAGGCTGGGATAAGCCCCTGTTTTCCGGGCGGGCACGCACCAAGAACGGAGAGTTGCTCAATGGAGAAGACACAGGAAGAAAAACTGGAAACGATCTACCAGAGATGTACGGCCAACGGTGATAATATCATCACGGCCATGCAGCTGATGCAGCAGGAATTTGGTTATATTCAGGAGGAAGCGATATACTGGTACGCGGACAGGACCAATATCCCGGCCTCCAGGTTCTACGGTGTAACCACTTTTTATGCCCAGTTTCATCTCCATCCACGTGGGAAAAATGTTATTACAGTCTGTCAGGGTACAGTCTGTCACGTCAAGGGCGCTTCACGGATCATCGATAAGATCCGGGATGACATCAAACTGAAAGAGGGGCAGAAGACCACCAAGGATATGCAGTTTACCCTGGAGACCGTCAACTGCGTGGGTGCCTGCAGCATTGCCCCGGTTGTGATCGTCAACGACAAGGTCTTCGGTAAACAGAACCCGAGCAAGATCACCCAGAATCTTAAAGCATATAAGGAATAGAATCGTGAACAGCGAAATAACCGTAAATGTGTGCATGGGCACCGGTGGAATAGCTGCAGGTGCCGAGATGGTCATGGAGGCCTTCCAGAAGGAATTCGACTCCTCAGGCGTCAAAAACGCCAGCATCCAGAAACGCTGCAAGACCCATAAGGTCGGATGCCGCGGGTTCTGTGCCCGCGACGTACTGGTGGATGTCTCGGTCGGGGATACGACCTGGACCTACCAATACATTCAGCCGGAGATGGTCAAGAAGATCGTCAAGGAGCATGTCCTGGGCGAGAAACCGGTGGAGGAATGGCTGGTCACCGAAGATTATCACACCTTCCATGACAACCAGAAAAAGGTCGTCCTCGGGGATCTGGGCAAGATCGATCCGGAGAGCATCGACGAGTATCTGGACGTCAACGGCTATCAGGCCGTCAAAAAGGCCCTGACCGAGATGAGTCCGGCCGACGTCATCGAGACCATCAAGAAGTCCGGTCTGCGCGGCCGCGGCGGCGCCGGTTTCCCGACCGGACTGAAGTGGAGCTTCTGCGCGGCCAACAAGGCCGATGAACGCTATATCATCTGCAATGCCGACGAAGGTGACCCGGGTGCCTTTATGGACCGTTCGGTGATCGAAGGCAATCCTCATGCCGTCCTCGAAGGAATGACCATCGGCGCTTACGCCATCGGTGCAACCCACGGCTATGTCTATATCCGGGCGGAGTATCCGCTGGCCGTAAAACGCCTCAATATGGCCCTGGAACAGGCCAGGGAAAAGGGATTCCTCGGCAAGAAGCTGTTCGGCAGCTCCTTTGATTTCGATATCAAGGTGAAGCTCGGCGCCGGGGCCTTCGTCTGCGGCGAGGAGACCGCGCTCATCGCCTCCATCGAGGGCGAAAGGGGGATGCCCCGGGCCAAACCGCCGTTTCCCGCCAACAAGGGACTCTGGGGAAAGCCTACCATCATCAATAACGTGGAGACCTTTGCCAATGTCCCGACCATCATTACCAAGGGGGCCGACTGGTTTGCCGCCATCGGATCCGACAAGAGCAAGGGGACCAAGGTTATCGCCCTGACCGGCAAGATCAGGAACACCGGTCTGATCGAGATTCCGATGGGGACGCCCCTGAAGGATATCATCTTCAACATCGGCGGCGGCATCGAGGGCGACAAGCTCTTCAAGGCGGTACAGACCGGCGGTCCTTCCGGCGGCTGTATCCCACAGCAGCACATCGATCTGCCGGTCGACTATGAAGGGCTGAAATCGGTCGGCTCGATGATGGGCTCCGGCGGTATGGTCGTGCTCGATGAGACCGACTGTATGGTCAATATTTCCAAATTCTTCCTGGAGTTTACCCAGTCGGAATCCTGCGGCAAATGCGTCCCGTGCCGGGTGGGTACCAAGCGCCTGCTGGAGATCCTGACCAGGATCACCGAAGGAAAGGGCAGGAAAGGCGACATCGAACTGCTCCAGGAACTGGCCGAGGATGTCCGGGATTCCAGCCTCTGCGGTCTCGGGATGTCGGCTCCGAACCCGGTCCTGAGTACCCTGAAATATTTTCGTCACGAGTATGAAGCCCATATCAATCATAAAAAATGCCCGGCCAAGGTCTGCAACAAGCTGCTGACCTTCTTTATCAGGGAGCATATGTGCGTCGGTTGCGGCATGTGTGCCAAGGCCTGTTCGGTCGGGGCGATAACCGGTGAAAAGAAACAGCCCCATCATATCGATTCGGCGATCTGCATCCGTTGCGGCGCCTGTTTCGATGCCTGTAAGTTTGATGCTGTATTGAAGGAGTAGTTGTATGATAAGTTTGACAATAGATGACAGAAAGGTAGAGGTCCGGGAAGGATCAACGGTCCTCGAGGCCGCCAGAAAGCTCGATATCGAGATCCCGACACTGTGCTATGATCCCCGGTTGAAGCCCTATGGCGCCTGCCGCCTCTGTATCGTCGAGATAGCCGGATTCCCTAAGCCGGTTACCTCCTGTACGACCCCGGTCGCAGCCGACATGGTGGTTACGACCAGCAGTGATCAGCTCTTCCGGCTGCGCCGGACGACCATCGAGCTGCTCCTCTCCGACCATCCCAACGACTGTATGACCTGTATCCGCTCCGGAGAGTGCACCCTGCAGGAGCTCGCCTATCTCTACGGTGTGCGTGAAAACCGCTTTGGCGGTGAGGTGCGAAACCATAACCGGGTCGATGCCAATCCGTTTATCATGCGGGAGCAGGATAAATGCGTCATGTGCGGTCTCTGTGTCCGGGTCTGCGAGGAGGTCCAGGGAGTCGGGGCCATCGGCTATTCCAACCGCGGGTTCGAGGCCAAGGTCTGTCCCCCGTTCGAAAAGGATCTGAACTGCGAGTTCTGCGGCCAGTGTGTCTCCATCTGTCCGACGGGGGCGCTCTCCGGCAAGATGTGGGCCGGTCAGCCGCGACTGAGCGGGATGACAAAGACGGATACCACCTGTACCTACTGCGGCTGCGGTTGCAACATCACCCTGCATTCCCATGGCGACAAGGTGCTCAGGGTCTCCTCTAAAGCGAGCTCGCATAACCGCGGATGGCTCTGTGTCAAGGGCCGCTTCGGTTACGATTTCATCAATCGGGACGACAGATTGACCACCCCGCTCATCAGACGGGTGAAGGGTGGCGCCCTCGAGCCCGCCACCTGGGATGAGGCCCTGGATCTCGTTGCGGCCAAACTGGGCGGGATTAAGGAAAAATACGGTCCGGATGCCCTGGCGGGCCTGGCCTCGGCCCGGTGCACCAACGAGGAGAATTATCTCTTCCAGAAGATGTTCAGGGCGGGAATCGGCACCAACAATGTCGATCACTGCGCCAGATACTGACACAGCGCTACGGTGGCCGGTCTGGCCGCCAAATTCGGTTCCGGCGCTATGACCAACTCCGTGGCGGAGATTGCCGACAACGATGCCCTGCTGGTCATCGGCTCCAACACCACCGAGAACCATCCGATCATCGGTCTCAGGATGAAGGAGGCGGTGGCCAAGGGTGCGAAGCTGATCGTCGCCGATCCGCGGAAGATTCCGCTGGTCAAATTCGCCACGCTTTGGCTCAGGCACAAGCCGGGTACGGATTCCGTCCTGCTGAATGCGATCATGCATGTCATTCTGGAAAAGGGACTCGAAGACAGGGAATTCATAGCGGCTCGTACCGAAGAGTACGATGCCTTTAAGAAGTCCCTGGAACCCTTTACCGCCGAGTTCGGAGCCGAGGTGACGGGGGTTGCCGCGGAGGATATCCGCAAGGCGGCCGATATCTTCGGTGCCGCCGAGAACGCCGGGATCTATTACGCAATGGGCATCACCCAGCATTCCATGGGGACCAACAATGTCCATGCCGTCGGCAACCTGGCGCTTCTTACCGGCAACGTCGGCAAACGGGCGGCGGGGGTGAATCCTCTCAGGGGACAGAACAACGTGCAGGGCGCCTGCGATATGGGATGCCTGCCCAATGTCTATCCGGGCTATCAGAATGTTGCAAATCCGGATATCCGGAAAAAGTTTGAGGCTGCCTGGGGCAAGTCGCTTGCCAACAGGCCGGGTCTGGCCGCAACCGAGATGACCGGGGCGATGCTGTCCGGGGATTTAAAGGCGATGTATGTCTTCGGTGAAAATCCGGCGATGTCGGATCCGAACATGTCGCATTCCCTGAAGGCATTCAAGAACCTTGAATTCCTTGTGGTCCAGGACATCTTCCTGACGGAGACCGCGGAGCTGGCCGATGTGGTCCTGCCGGGTGTCACCTTCGCCGAAAAGGAGGGCACCTTCACCTCCTCCGAAAGGCGGATTCAACGGGTTCGCAGGGCCATCGCCTCACCGGGCCGGGCGAAGGCCGATCTGACCATCATCGATGCGATATACAGGCGTCTGGAAGGCGGTCCGGCATCCGGCCCCGCCCCCCGTGCAGCCGACATCTTTGCCGAGGCGGCCGCTCTGTGGCCGGGAATTGCCGGGATCAATTATGACCGCCTGGAGAAGGGCAGCCTGCAGTGGCCGTGCCCGAGCCCCGATCATCCGGGAACCGAGTACCTGTTCAAGGAAAGCTTCCCCCGGGAGGGAGGCAGGGCCCTGTTCACCACCGTGCCTCAGGTCCTCTCCAAGGAACTCCCGGACAGCGAATATCCGTTTATGCTGACAACCGGCAGGGAGTTGTTCCATTATCATACCGGGACGATGACCCGGCGTTCGGCCGGCCTGAATGCCGTGGCCCCGGAGGCCTACGTCGAGATCAACCCCGCCGATGCCGAGGGCCTTGACATCCGGGATGGGGACCGTCTGCATGTGAGCTCCCGGCGGGGAACCATTGACCTGAAGGCCCGGGTTTCGGGGATCGTGCCGGCCAAGGTTGTCTTTATTCCGTTCCACTACAAGGAGGCGGCGGCCAACCTGCTGACCAACGATGCGATGGATCCGGTCTGCAAGATCATGGAGGCAAAGGTCTGCGCCGTCCGTCTGGAGAAATAGCGCGACTGGACGCCACGGATCCGCCGTCGGGCGGGTCCGTGGCGTATGAATTTTTCTTATGTTGCTGCCGGAAGATCACTTTCCTTCCGTTTGTTCGGATTATAAATGACGGGACGTCCGGGTGTTACGGAAAGACGATAACGATCTTTTCATCCTTTCCTTCACGACGAACCTTGATTTTCAGATCCATACTGTTGTTGCGGACACCGAAGGCGAGCGTCGTGTCATCGCGAGCGTCTTCCATGTCGGTCATGGCCCTGAGGGCCTTGATGATCTTCTCTCCGACACCGAGGCTGGGGCTGGGTAATTCGGCCTTTCTATATTCGGCGGTGACCTTCACCTTCCCTTTTTTTGTGGTTGAAAGGGAGAGTTCTTCCGCATTGTTGTTGATTCCATGCAACACGGCCAGAGCAATCCATTTCAACGCGGCCTCTTCGGAATCCGCTCCCTTGGCCACCTCGGACATCTCCTTCAGGGGGTCCGTTGTTGCAAAACAATCACAGAGCTCTTGAACTTTCAAATGAAGATTTGCAGAATCTTTCATAACAGTTCTCCTTTCTTGGGTTGGGCCTGTGCGGCGATCAAATATCAGGAAATTGTCGTTGGATAGACGTGAACATGCTCAGACTTAACGATAAACACCTTTTACCTGAACGCAACGATCGATCCGAACCTGATGCTGCAGGATCAGGCAAATGATCGCCGATGCCGCCACAGTCGTCCCGGTCGGAAGGGAACGGCCTGTGGTCACCCTCCCATGGACCTTTCGGGACCGGTCGAGACGGTTCCACTTTCCCCCGAGGATATCCTGATGAGACGACTCTGTATCTGTATGGCCCTTGTCCTTCTCAGCCTCCCTTTGATGAGCGGTTGCTCCAACGGCAAGGACAAGAAGGAAAAAAGTGTCATCGACCAGCAAACCGACAGGGCGGCGCAGCAGGCCGTCAAGATGATAAAGACCCCGCTGGATAAAGCCAAGGTGGCAGCCGAAAAACAGGAAGAATACGATAAACAGGTGACGAAGCAGGTAAAAAAATAGCCGCGGCAGCATCCTTCTCGTGGTCCGAGGCAAAGGCATCTTGTGCCGGCCTTCCCTGCAGGCCGTGGGGAAGCCGGCGAATCTAAAACCGCCGGGGGCGTGGAAGAGATAACCGTGAGCTCCGGTTAACGGGATATTTGTTCTTTTCGGAAGCCCTTCAAGCGGCATACCGGTCCTTCAGCCACCGTCCGTCGCAGGAGGTTTTCCTGTCTGCCCGACCAGCCAGAACAGTTCGCTGTTGGCCGACGGCGAAAGGTTCAGCAGGTCGAAACCGCAGTCGGCCATCATCTCGGCCAGGGCCGCGGTCGTTCGATAGCTTGTCGTCATTCCTGAAAAAAACCTGGCCCTGAAATCTTCCACATACCAATAAAACGACCGGGCGCCCTGCGGGCGGACCACAAATCGAGCGGCCAGGATGCCCCCGGGCGACAGCATTGTCTTGCACCGTATCAGCGTCTGTCGCACCTGCCGGTCATCGAGGTAATGCAACATGTCCAGGAGCAGGACGAGGTCCGGCCGGTCCGGAATGTCCGGCAGACCGGGAGCCGCGCCCTCGACGATCGTGCCCCTGTCCTGCACCGCCATTTGGGCCACCCTGACCCGCTGCGGATCCGGGTCGATCCCGATTACCCGGGCCCCCGGGAAATATTCCAGGCACCAGCAGGCCGGTAGACCGAGGCCGCAACCGATATCGAAGACGGTCCTGATATCCCGGTGCTTGCCGAGCAGATGCGACAGTTCACTGAAGAGGGGATCACGGCTCAGTTTGAATCTGGCAAACATCCGGGGATAGGTCTCCAGCAGGCGATATCGCCGGAGAATACGCCTCGCCAATGGCTCGTTTTGCCTCGAAGGCATCCTGTCCGGTCGGAAATAGGCCTCCAACAAAGGAGGAAGAAGCAGGATAGTTCCCAAAAAGGAATAGCCGATACCGCACAGCGAGGTGATACCCACGCTCCGGAGCGTGGCGTGTTCGGCAAAGCAGAGGACCCCGAAACCGATCAGCGTCGAGGCGGCCGACAGTAGAACGGCGCTGCGCACCAGGGCATAGGACGGGTTGGTTCTTGCTCCGTACCGTTGCCGGCCGCAGACGGTATAGATGGTATAGTCGACACCCACACCCAGGATCACAACCGTCAACATAAGTCCAGGGATATCCAAGGGATGACCGATAAGGTTCAGGGTTCCGAGGGTGCAGATATAGGCAAAGACCAGCGGCAGCAGGGTGATGCAGGTCAGCCGCCAGTCGAGAAAATACAGAAACAGCATCAGGGTTATGACCACCGTCATCACGGCAAGCGAGGAGGTGAAGGTTGAAAACAGGATATCACTCAGTCGAGCGGAAAAATAAGTGGGATCAAAGATCTTGTTGTTGCGGCCGTATTCCTTCAGTAGGCCGGGGGCGCTGTACCGGTTTCCCGGCGTGATGGTGATGAACTGGACCAGCCTGCCGTTCGGCTGCGCGGTAATGCCCAGCAGCTTGTCATACCGGGGGGAAAGAGGCAGCGGCCGGATCGAGCTGTCGGGGTTCAGCAGCGCGATAAACGGGGCAAAGGCATCAGGGGTGAAGCCCAGTGCCGTCCCCGTCTGCACGAGGTCCCCCGTCACCTGTTTTACCCGCTCAGGAGTCCAGAAGGTCTTCCAGGCGGCAAGGTTCTCGGCGCTCAGCTCGGGGCCCGGAAAGAGCATCGACGGGTTGAACACGGTCTTCATCCGCCCCGCCTGGATATCCCCCTCCATGCTCTCCAGCAGCCGGTCGTCCCGATCTTGAAGAGCGCTCCTGGACGCGGCTGTGGACATCAGGTAGACCTTCTGGCCGATATCGCCCCAGATGCTGGTGAACATCCGGCCTTCGTCCTGGGTCTTCCGGCTCACCGTGTTCATGTCGCTCAAACTTAAGTGGAAATGGGGCCTGGCAAAGAAAAGCAGGGTGCAGGCAAGCAGCAGGGCGGCGGCGAAACCCGGCCTGCCGGCGCTGAAGAGCCGGCCGGAAAGCGCATGCAGGGGCGGATTACGTCTGCCCGACGGCGGCATGACCGGGAAGAGCCTCGGGCAGAGAAAGTAGATGAACAGATAGGTGAAGGAAAGTCCCAGGGCGGTGAATTCGCCGAGTGCGGCAAATACCGGGAAATCGCTCAGACCGAGGATGAGGAAGGAGGCGATGGTTGTCAGCAGGGCGATCAGGCCGCCGATGGATTGCACCTCGCGGGCGGCCTGTCGCCCTTCGGTTGTCCGGGGTCTGTCGAAGAAGAGCAGGTAGGTGATGCTGAAGTCGTCCATGATGGAGATCAGCGCCCCGGAGAAGCCGAGGACCATGATGGAAATGGAGGCATGGAACAGCGAATAGACGAAGAGCGCCGTTGCCGTCCCGGCCAGTGGCGGAACCAGGGAGGCGAGGCTGAACCACGGCCGGGGAAAGGCAAGCAAGAGCAGCAGGGCGATACCTGCCGTCGACAGACCGAGTGCCAGTTTGACATCGTGGCGGATGATCTGCTCGTTATCCAGTGCTGCCTGGTAGGTCCCGGTGGGGGTCAGCACGACATGGATGCCCGAGGAGGCGAATCTCCGGTTGAGTTCACGGTCGGCGCTTGTGAACAGATCGGCAATCCGCCTCGCCGCGGCGGTATTGGAGCCGGATTTTGCCGGCCTGGCGGTGAGGAGCAGGTGTCTGCCATCCCGGGAGATCAGATTGCCCTTATAGAGGGTTGCCTTATGCGACGGGGCCAGATCGCGCAACCTGGCCAGCACCAGGTCCTTGAGACCCAGCGGGTCGGCGGCGATGGAGGCGGTCCGACCGATGCCTTCCAGGCCGGACATGTCGATGATCATCTGTTTGAGGCGCCGGTGAACGGCAGCGCTCTGCAGACGCGGTGCAATCTCGCGCTCAAGTTCCCGGCGCGAGAACAGCAGCGGCAGGTGGTGCATCACCTGGTGGGCAACCTCCGGGATGAGCCGGACAAGCTCGTCCATCCCGATCTCGGCAAACAGACCGCTGGCCTGCATCCTCTTTTGCAGAAAGGTGCTGCAGTCCACCAGGGTATCCGGGGAATTCCTGTCGATCATGATATCGACGGCCACCTGATCGTGGATCGGGTGGTTGTGAAAAATCTCCAACGCATCGGCGATGATCTGCTCATGTGCCGGCAGAGATTTGGTCACATCGGTATCGATATGCAGGCGCTTGATCCCAAGACCTGCAAGGCAGATGATGGCAACGGCGACTGCAATCAGAAGAGGAAGATGGATTCTTTGGGATTTCATCATAAAAAGGTGCACCGGCAAAGGAAGAGCCGTCCTGGTCGAATCGGGCGGATCAGGCGGATCTGCCTCTTGCTTTCTCTGCCCCGGTAGTATACACTGAACTGATCCGGAGGGGAGATGTTTTTCTCGTTTTCTTGCTCCACATTATCCAGCTGATACCAAGGGTATGAGACGATTAACAGAGAGGATAATCCGCCATTTGGCAGCCACCTCCTATGTCCGCTCGGCAATCGACGAAGGCGCCAATCTGGATGCCTTTAAGGAAAAACCGACACTGACCGTGCTGGTCGGTGTCTTTGCCATCGCCATCAGTTTTCCGCTCGGTTGGCCGGCGGTCGCCGCTCTGGGATTTCTTTCGTTCAAGCTGCATACGCCGTGGATCGGCGTGATCGGCGGACCGCTGATATACGGCTTTTCCCATCTGGTCTTTCTCTTCGGCATGTATCTTTCCGGCTCGGTCTACTCGCTGATCTTCTGCCGCTGGCTGACCAGGGTCGCCATGGAGCGTGCCCTGGCCTGGACGACTTCCCGTCAATTCGTCGATCCCGCAGGTTGAAGCCCAGGCACGCTGTACCGGGAATCAGGCCCGGCAGGAGGATCCGGCCCGGATCCACTCCGGTGGTCTGCTCCTGCCGTTGGTCACATCCCGCATCCGCAGTCCCGAAAGCGTCTCTCTGATCCTTTCCTTCCGGTCCAGAATCCACAGATCGTACACCAGTTCGTCGTCGGCACGGGAGCGCAGACGGGCCTGGACGATGTATTCCCCGCCGGGCTCTGTGGGCAGGGCTATGGTCCTTGCGGCAAAGCCCACCGGGAAGGGCACGAAATCAGCCAGCCGCTGTCCGTGCACGCAGGCGGCATGCATGGTCCCATCGAGGGAAAAAGGGGAGCCGACCGGTGCAAAATCCACCGGCAGATCAGGTGTGCGTATCCGGCCCAGGGCCGAGTCCGGGGCAAGGCTGACCTGTCCGTGCAGGGTCCTGTACACCGGGCCGAAGGGAACCAGCTCGCGGTAAATCCGTTCGGCACTGACCCGGGTGACGGGATTCACGCCCATGGCCGGCTGTTGTGCGGCTGTGCGGCCGACCTCCGGATCGTCGCCGAAGAACAGATTGCAGTGGACGGTCAGCCGAGTCATGGCCTTGAGCCGTTTTCTGGTCAGCAGGCGGGCCTGGATCCGGCCATCCGGCGCCGGGGCGACCTCGATCAGGAGGTCGATTTCATCACGGTCCGGTGGGATTTCGAGAAACCTGGCGAAGGTGGCATCCGTCATGACCTGTACGTCCGCCATCGGATGCATGTCCCGTACCGCTGCCGCAAGAAGGGCCATCGCCTCCACCGCCGGCAGGATCACCCGGCCGTTGAAGCAATGGTCTCTGAACCAGGGACGGACCTGCAGACGCCTCATGACGGCCCCTGTCGACGTCATTTGGGAAACTGTTGCCACAGGGCTATGGTCCTGGCATCGATCTCCACCGGGATATTGTTGCCGTTCACGGCGCAGTGACGGGTAAAACCCGTGCAGGAGATCTCACCGTCATCGGCCCTGGTGATCAGATAGTCGAACTGTACCTTGACCAGTTCCAGCTTGGCAGGGCGTGTATGGATACACATCATATCGTCATAGAACAGCGGCGAGTGGTAGTTGAGTTCGGTCTTGATTATCGGATAGATGTAGCCGCTTGCCTCGACCTGCTTGTACGGATAGTCGGCATCGCGCATCAGTGAGGCCCGGCCGAACTCGAAATACCGCAGGTAGTTGGCGTGGTAGACAACCTGTGAACGATCCGTATCCACGTACAGTGTGCGCAGATGGCAGCGGTGCCAGACGAGGCCGGTCTTGGCATCGCGGACGTACGAGGGATGATCGAGCTGTTCCGGAATAAAGGGCTTGGGACGCATTAGAGACCTTTGAAGACTATGCAGCAGTTGGTGCCGCCGAAGCCGAACGAGTTGGAGAGGACGAATTCATGGGCATGGCGCCGGGGCGTGTTCGGCACGACATCAAGATCGGCAAGCTGCGGGTCGGGGACATGGTTGGCCGTCGGCAGGACGATCCCCCGGCACATGGCCTCGATGGCCAGGGCCGCCTCGATGGCGGCGGAGGCCCCGAGACTGTGTCCAACCTGGGATTTGTTTGCCGAAATCGGTATCTTGGACAGACGATTGCCGAAGATGGCCCGCATACAGTCCGCCTCTGCACTGTCGCCGGCCGGTGTGGATGTGCCGTGGGCGTTGATCGCGCCGATGTCTTCTTCAGTTATCTCGGCATCGGCAATGGCATCGCGCATGGCCCGGATCACGGTCTCGGTATTGGGCCGGGTAAAGTGCAGGGCATCGGAGTTCCAGCCGATGCCGGCAACCTCGGCCCGGGGGGTCAGGCCATGGAACCGGACGGCCTCCTCGGCGGCCAAAACGACGATTCCGGCCCCTTCGGCAAGCACAAAACCCTTGCGGTCCAGACTGAACGGCCGGGAAGCCTGGGTGGGATCCTGATAGGAGCGGTCCTTGGGGCCGACCTTGATGGTGGCCAGCATATTGGCGAACCCCAGGATGATCTCCGGGATAAGACAGGTCTCCGCACCGCCGGCAAGAACGAAGTCGCAGTCGCCGTCACGGATCATCCGGGAACCGATGCCGATGGCATGATTGCCCGAGGCGCAGGCCCCCTGCGGCGAGAAGATCGGCCCGGTGAAGCCGAGCAGCATGCCGGCCTTGCCGGCGGGCAGGTTGGCGCAGAGATTGGGCAGCAGATAGGGGCTGACCTTGAGGGGCCCCAGCCGGGTGTAATTGTCCATGGCGATGCGGTAGGCGTCCGATCCGTTGAGGGCCGAGCCGATAAGGCAGGCGGTCCGTGGCCCGGTCCGCTCGTCGATTGCAAGGCCTGCATCCTCCAGTGCCTGTCGGCACATCTCCATGGTCAGGAAGACAAAGCCCGCGTTCCACATCGAGGCGTCCTTGCGGCTGATATAGGAAAATCCGTCCGGGTCCCAGTCCGGAATCTCACCGACCACATTGCTGCGGGTCTCCACCTGGCACCGGCTCAGGCGGCGGAAACCGGCCTTGCCTGCCACGGCATTCTCCCAGGTTGCGGCAAAGGTGCTGCCCAGCGCGGTGGCGGCGGCATAGCCTACGACCATGACCTTTCGGTTGAGTGGCGCTTTCATCGCTGCGAGTCCCCCTTCTGATGGTCCATTTTGGTCTTCAGCCTCTTCGTCTGAAAACGGCGCAGGCATTACAGCCGCCGAAACCGAAGGCGTTTTTCAGCACATGCTGCTGGCTGAGCGGTCTGGCGCCTTCGGCGACGCAGTCGAGGAGTATCTCGGGGTCGGGTTGATAATTGATGGTCGGCAGAACGGTATCCTCCTCCATGCCGCGCAGGGCCAGGATGGTCTCGATGACGCTGGACGCCCCCATGGCATGACCGATCTGGGATTTGTTGGCGCTGACCGGCGGCAAATGATCGCCGAAGACCTCCCGCAGGGCTTCGACTTCGACCTTGTCACCGGCCCTGGTGGAGGTGGCATGGGCATTGACGGCATCGATATCTGCGGCCGCAAGGCCCGCATCGCTGATCGCATCGGCCATGCAGCGGCGGATGGTTTCCCTGTAGGGCATGACGAAATGGTGGGCATCCGAGGTCATCGACCAGCCGGCAAGCTCGATGGTGTAATCCAGGCCGTGGGCATCGGCGAATTCCCCGGTGGTGAGAATGACGGCGCCGGCCCCCTCGGAGATGACGAAGCCGCGCCGGTTCAGGGAAAAGGGGCGGCTCGCGCATCCCGGCGGTTCGTCCTGCCGGCCTTCTTTCGGATTGTAGGCCCCGTTCATGGTGGCAAAGCCGGCAACGATCGGTTCCACCAGGGCGCAGTCCACGGCACCGCAGATGACGACATCGGCACGATTGTCCGCCAGCAGCAGGGCACCGACGAGCATCGATGTCAGACCGGTGGCGCAGGCGGTGATCGTTGCAGTGATCGGTCCCTGTGCCCCGGTGTGCATCGCGATCTTGCCGCCGATCATGTTGATGCAGGAATTCGGATTGGTGTAGGGGTGAGGCAGGCGGTTTTCCGCCTGGAGCCTGCGGTCCGCATAAATCACCGCGTCGAGTCCGCCGACCGCCGAGCTGAAGGTCACCGCCACGCGCGGTGCCAGGGCGGCGTCTATCCGGATACCGCTGCGCTCGATTGCCCGTGTCACCGACAGCATGCCGTATTTGAATATCGGCGAAAACCAGGCCGCCTGGTGTCGTGCGGAGAGGAAAGGGTAGGGTTCGCCCTCGATGTCCGGCACCTGACCGGCAATACCGACAGGGAAGCCGTCTTTCAGAGGGAAGCGGGTCAGCGGGCCGATGCCGCTCTCGCCTGCCACGGCACGCCGCCATTGGCCGTCCATATCGCCGCCCAGCGGCGATATGGCGTCATACCCGACTATGACCGTGTTTTTTTTCTCCATAAACAGCAAGCGGAGGCTACCAGGGGATGAACCGGTACAGCTTGGCGAACATCTCGTAGACCTCGATCCAGTTCTGCAGGTCGCGGGATGTATTCATATGCGCCCGCTTGTTGACCATGACCCAGCTCATATGGGCCGCTCCATCCTTGCAGGTCGAGCAGTCCCGGGTCTCCGAGGTGCAGCAGCGGTGCATGGTTTTCAGATCCGAGGCCCAGCGGATGAAATTGGTCAGCCGTTTGGGGCGGGGCTGCCGTTTGTCGATGGGCTCGGTGACCGAGGGACACTCCATCCAGCCGAAGGGCCTGTCAAAGAGCGTACCGGTGGTGATGATCCGGTGATAGTATTTCGACGAGATGACCGTCTCGGGATAGGCATCCAACATGGCGTCCATCTCGGAGCATACTGCGGTCAGCTCTTCGGGTTTCCAGGAGAAGCCGTCGACCCCCTCATCGTTGGACAGCAGCTGCATATGGACCTTGAGCCCGACATCTTTGATCTTGCGGATGATCTTTTCCGTCCGGCCCAGCTGCTTCGGGGTGATGGTATACAGGTAGTAGGCATTGGGATCGCCGCAGTAGTTGGCGCTGGAAATCGCGAAGGTGTCCTTGCCGCGCAGGATTTTCTCATCCGCCTCGTCACCCCACAGGGAGAGGCCGACCATCAGGTCCGGGAAACGCTGCCGGTCCACCTTGATGATGCCGTTGGTGGCACAGAAGGTCGGCAACCGCCGGTAAAAGGCCTCAATCCTGTCGGGGCAAAGGGTGGGCTCGCCGCCGATCAGAATGGCCAGGTTGACGCCGCGAGCCATCTCGCTTTCGACGAAGGCGTGCCATTTGCCGGTGTCCTTTTCCTCGGAGGCAACCTTGTGCTCGCCGGAAGAAAAGAAGAAACATCCCTTGCAACGCAGGTTGCAACGGTCGGTCACATCATAGATGGAGCTGCGGATATTAAGCCTGGATATCTTTTTATAGCGCTCATACCAGTGGGCATCGAGCAGTGTGCTGACGGTTTTCATGGCGGTGATCGTGGTTATTGGCTTTCCGGCGGGGCAACGGGATAGGAGAGCAGATTGGCTCCTTTTTCATATCCCCGTACCCAGACGGCCAGGTAGGTATCGACGTAATCCAGCCAGGCGGCGAAGGTCTCGACGTCGGTGGCATGGCGGTACATCCTGGCGGTGACCACGGCGCTGCCGGCAGCATAATGGCGACAGTCGGAACAGTCGGTGTCCGGGACGCAGCAGGCGGCATCCCGGTCCCACCTGAGATCGGTCCGGTACTGTCGAAACGATCTGCCCAGGCCGATGGCGGTTGACGGATTCATTCGCGGATAGGGGCATGAGAACAGGTCGTGCAGCCCTTTTTCGCTGGTGTGGGCAACAATATTATACTGGGAGAAAAGAACGGTCTCCGGATAATCGGCCAACAGCTCGGACATCATTTTTCCGGTACCGACAAGTGATTCGGACGTGTGGCGCAGGGGACCTCTGTAACCGACCGGGGCGGAAAACATGTTGAAGGTGATCCGGTGGCCGTTATCTGCCAGTATCTCGGTGACCTGCCTGGCCTCACCGATATTGTGCGGTGTGAAGGTATAGACGAAGACGGCCCTCGGATCATCCCGGTAATTGGCCATCTGCCGGGCCAGCATATCGCCGGCCTTCCTGATCTCCTTGCTGGTTCGGTCGTTGCCCCAGGCGGAGATATGGAGGCGATAGTCGATCTCTTTCGGGATCGGTTGCAACCCGTTGGTGGCGATCGCCCCCAGAGGGATATGTTCGAAACAGATCCGGCACAGCTCGGGAACCAGCGACGGTTCCGCCCCGGCCAGGACGGCGAAGGTGATCCCGCGCCCCTTTTCCGACGCCATCAACCGGTGCCAGGCGGCCTGGTCGGAATTTTCCTCGGCGAACTGCTTTTCCCCGGTGAAATAGTAACAGCCCTCGCAACGGATGTTGCAGCGAGAGGTCATGTCGTAGGTGGATTCGCGGAGGAAAAAATAGCGGCGGACCTTTTCCCATCTGCGCCGGACAGCCGGATCAGCAATGATATCGGTGAATCTGCAGCTCGTTCCAGAGGCTGTCTGGCCGGTCATTTATTCACCGCTGTTCTTTTTCTCACCGATGTACTCGGCGATGATACGGATGGTGGTCAGTTTGGGATAATCGTCCTCATCGATGCGGATGCCGAATTCGTCCCTGATGACCAGCGCAATGGTGGCGAGGTCCATGCTGTCGATGCCCACTTCGTCGACGAGGTCGAGGTCGGGGTTCAGGGTGGCTGGGGTTACATCCTCCAGCTTAAGCTCATTGATGATGATTTCGGCGATGCGGTCAATGGTCTGGTCGATGGCAATGGTCATGATGCTTTTGTCGGGGGCTGTTTTTTCCGCGAGGGATATCGTGCCGGAGCAGACGTCCTGCGCTTCACTGGTTATCCGAAAGGTATAGAGGTTTATTTTTTCTGCGACCGAAATATGGATTTCGAGCCGTTCACCGGGCCGGACAAGCCTCTTGAACTTTATCCTGCTCAGTCGTTTTATGCAAAGATTTTCCTGTCTTGACAGAGCAATAACATCGGCTACCATGTTCAGCTGGGCTATACCGGGCAAGATGGGATCATCTGGAAAATGACCGGAGAACCAAGGCGAACTTTCACTGACCGTGACGAGAGCCGATATGCCATCGTCTGCGATTTGTCTTAAAGCAAGCAAGGAATACCACATGTTAGAGTGCCGTGTCCATATAAAATATCAGATTTTCTCCTTCCGCCAAACATTATTTTACGGCCCGGCAGGGTTTTTTTTGCATTCTCGGGACAGTACCATGAATCCGCTCCTGTCTGCATTTCGCGCAGCAACCGAGAAAAATTCTCATCCTTCGGGGATGCCGGTCTGGCGGGCCAGATGTTCCCAGAGCGGGCCGGTAAATCCGCGTTTATGCAGAATTCGAATTATCTCCGCGCCCTGACTTCCTCCCGAACCGGTCACCCAGTTCCGCCGCCCGCAGGCCCGATGGCGTATCAATGTCTCGATGGTTGCCAGATCGATACCGTCCGGTTGGTAAAAAACGGGACGCAGCAGGTCCGCCTGCCTGTCGATTTTGCCCTCGGCAACGGCCATATCGTAGAGTGCAGTGCCCGGATAAATCCTGATGCCGGTAAAAAAAAAGAACACCGACCGTTCAAGCCCTTCGATGCCGTCAAGGCTCCGGTTCACCGTTTCCGCCGATTCCTTCGGCCCGCCGAGGAGAAAGTAATGGGCGACATGGAGCCCGGCGGACCGGGCCTGCCGGTGAGCGAGAACGGCATCCTCCGCCCGAAAGGGTTTCCGGTACGAGTCAAGTATCACATCGGAAAGAGATTCTGTCCCGAACTCCACATGCCGGCATCCGGCTGCAGCCATGACTGAGAAATACCCCTCCGGCAGCCTCATCGGCGCAAAAAAGGCGCCCCACGGAATGGAGAGCCCGGCTTTCTGCAGCGCTCCGGCTATGGCAAGACTGTGGCCGATATCGGAGTTGAAAGCGGAGTCGGTGAAAAAGAGGTATTTCGCCCCTGCTTCCTGCAGTTCGAGGGCGGTCCGGCAAACGTCTTGCGGGTCCAGCAGGCGATGGGTCTTTCCTTCGATATGCGGATAAGGACAGTAGATGCACCGGAATGAACACCCGCGTTTGGTCTGCAGATTGAGCATGCCTCCGTTTTCAATGTAGTAGCGGTTGTGGGCCGCCTTCGGAGAAAACCTGCGGACCTGTCTTCCCTGCCAGGGAGGCGGTCTGTCGCCGGATCCGCCCGCCGAGACAACCCCCGTGATCTCCGCCGGATCCCGGTTGGCGACAAGGGCTTCGATAAACAGGCCGAAACGCTCTCCTTCCCCGATAATGCCGTAGTCGGCGTCAAGCAGGGCAAGAACCTGTTCCGGCATGATCGTGAATCCGCTGCCGCCAAGGACGATAAGGGCGGGGGAGCGTTTCCGCAGCCACGCCACCAGATTCTTGTAGTCACTGAGAAAATACGAGGAGTCTCCGCAATCGGTATTGTCGATGTTCCGGCAGGAAATCCCAATGACCTCGGGAGAAAACTCGTCCATCAGGGCGGCGAGTTCATCCATGCCCAGGGAAAGCAAGTCGGCAATCCGCACCTGATGTCCTTCCGGCAGGGCACCTGCCACATAATCCAGGCCGATGGGGTAAACCGGATAGGGGCGGGTCAGGGTGTTCGGGGAGATCAGCAGGATGTTCACGGCCGGTAAAATTCCATGGCGGTAAGGAAAGGTCCTGTGCCGAGGACGAGGATCTTCCGGCCGTGGACAAGCGGTATGTCGCGGCCTACGAGCGCGCCCGGAATGCAGCCGGCATCGAGATAGGCAACTGCCAGCGCCGCAGCCACGGCGGAGGCCGAGGCGAACTCACCCAAAAGACGGCGATACTCCCAGGCCGGGATCCGTCCGCCGGTAAGACGATGAAAATCCTCCAGTCGCCTCTTTCCCCGGCCGCCTGTACCGGCAGGGATGCCGGCGAACACGGCGGCATACTCATCCACCACGTGTTGGACTCCGCCCAGGGACTCAATCAGATCCTGCGGGAGGTCATCTCCGGTGTCCCTGCGGTGGAAGGCCATGCGGACCAGACAACGGGCATCCGTCGGATCCCGGTTGACCAGGAGCGCCCCGCCGCCGTCGGCGAGGCTGCTGCCCTCGGCGATGGAGGGATCCAACAGAAACGACAGCGGATCGTGTCCTTCATCGGCCCCGACAATCAGGGCGGACCGGCGGCCGTCTTCAAGCAGGCTGTCGGCGGCAAGCAGGGCCTGTTCAAAGGAGCAGTCCCCGCCGCTGGTGGTGACATTGGCACCGGTGGCGTTGAAGAGGATCGCTATCTGACTGGCCGGACTGTTGTGCACCGAGCCGACAAAGTCGGTCGGGCTGGGGAACTGTTCGGCGGACTGATGCAGCCGGCCCAGGAAATCATAGGTCTCGGAGAGCGCGCCCCAGCCGGTGCCCATGAACACCGCCGACGGTCGATCCGCATTCCGTGAATCTTCGTCGGCTGACGCGGCAAGCAGCAACGACAGGCGGGCCAGGCGTTTGACCCGCCTGACGAGCCGGGGCGGGAGATTGCCGCCGAGCTGTTGTGTGGCGGCCAATCCGGCGACAGGCCTTCCCGTGTTCAGGTGCGCAAGCGTGGCCGCAGTAAGGCCGGATCCGGTCAGACAGGCGCTGCCGTGAACGGCCAAGGGCTCTTTCGGCTGCCTGCCGGCTGTGTCGGCTGAGATGCCCGGATGGCCGATAACAAGGGAGGCGTTGTTTCCTCCGAACCCGAAGGAGTTGGACAGCACCGTCCGGACAGGGCGGTCGATCGGGGAAAGCTGCGGGGTAAGCCCAAGGGCGGGGTCGGGTTGGCGGCAGCCGGTATTGCCGGGGATAAATCCCCGAGAAACCACCAGGCCGGCCACGGCCGCTTCCAGGGCACCGGCTGCGGCCAGGCTGTGGCCTGTGGCCCCCTTGATGGAGGACAGCGTCGGCGGCGAGGGAAAGAGGGCATGGATGGCCTTGGCCTCGGACAGATCATTCTCCGGGGTGCCGGTGCCGTGCAGGTTGATATAGTCGATCGCCGATGGCTGCAATCCGGCATCGGCCAGGGCGGCCTGCATCGCCTTGAGCGCCCCCTTGCCTTCGGGGTGAGGTGCGGCGGGATGATAGGCGTCGCAGGACAGACCGGCACCGAGCAGGACGGCCAGGGGTGTCTCGGGCCGAACCGTGGAAAGCAGGAGCATGGCTGCCCCCTCGGCGACCGATATCCCTTGTCGTGAGACATCAAGAGGCCTGCATCCCTTCCGGTCGACGAGCTGCAGGGAATGAAACCCGAAATAGGTCAGGCGGCTGAGCGAATCCACGCCGCCCACGAGGATATGCTCCATTGTCCCGGTGCGCAGCAGGCGCATGGCCAGGGCGATGGCGACGGCACTGGAGGAACAGGCGGTCGATATCATAAGTGCCGGTCCACCACAGTTGCAGAGTTTGGCTATCTCTTCGGCGACACTCAGGAGACCGTGATGGCGATACCTCTTTTTGTCGACGGCATGGTCCCGCAAGAGCTGTTCGGTCATCAGGATGCCGCCGGTGGTGCAGCCGAGTATCACCGCATCGGGCGGTTCGGTCCGGCCGTTCATGGCCATCGCCGCCGCTTCACGCGCCAGAAGGTGCGTCCTCGGCAGCAGGGCCTGGGCATCCAGATCCCGGATTTGACCGACCGGCAGGGGATCGCCCTGGAGCAGGGGAAAGACCTGCAGGGGGGTGATGGCGGAGGTGTTGTCCCTGAGGGTCCGCTCCGTTGCGGCAAGGCCCCTGCCCAGGGGACTGATGATCCCGACCGAGGCTATATAGACCGGCTGGGCGGTCACGACGTTTTTTCCGGCAGATGTTCGTTAATATAGTCGGCCAGGGCCGTCAGCGTCGAGAAGACCTTTTCGCCGATTTCCTGGTTATTGATCACAACTCCGTAGTCTTGTTCAACCATGACGACCATTTCCAGGACATCGATCGAATCGATACCCAGATCTCCTCCCACCAGACGGGCATTCTCGTCAAAGGTATCCGGTGTGACTTCGGCGAGGTTCAGGAGCGTAATGAGTTTGGATTTCAGTTCGGTGATGAGCTCGTTCATACATATCTCACATGGAAGTGCCAGCGAATACGGGGGTATTTTTTTCTTGCTGACGAAAGTCGGGTGTTGGTGTAAAAATTCTTCGCTGGTGCTCATATACCATGGCAAGGTAACAAATTGCAAAGCTCGTTCCAATTAAATTGCCATGCCGATGATATCGGCAACACGGTTCCAGCGGTAAAAGAAAGAAAAGCGCAGACTAGATTTATATGTTGCCAATCATTTGTCAATAAGATAAAGACAACCGAAGACGAAAATGCCTTTGCACCCGCAGCCGATATCCTTATGAAAAAAGAGAGTCCGACGGAAAAAGCACCGCATGACCGGCAATCGGTCAACCTATCAGATCCAGCCCTGGATCAGCTGCTTCCGCACCGGGGGAGGATGCTTCTGATCGGTGACATCCTCGAAGTTGACGGCACCCATGCGGTAACGTTGAGCAAGGCGGCTGCGAGCTGGCCTATGGCGGACCCGGACGGTGTCTCCCCTCTGATTCTCGTCGAATTGGCGGCCCAGACCGCCGGGGTGTGCAACGGATGGGACAGGATCAAGAAACTTGGGACGAAATCCGAGCAGATGGGCTGGCTGGTAGGGGTCAAGCGGGCGGATTTTTTTGTTGAGCTTCTCCCCTTCGACCTTCCGGTTACGGCCAGGGCCGAGAATACCATGGCCTTCGAAAAATTTCGGGAAGTGACCAGTCAGCTCTTCCATCGTCAGCAGCTGCTGGCCGAGGTCGTCCTGCAGCTCTACCAGGTGTAAAGAGGAACATGGCAGCGGAAAACAGACAGAAAATTGCGATCGTCACCGGCGCAAGCGGCGGAATCGGCGGGGCCATATGTGCCGAATTGGCTCGATCCGGCTGCTACGTGGTCATCAACTACCATCGGAACCGTCCAGGTGCGGAACAGACACTGGCGCAGGTTGTGGCGGCCGGAAGCGGGGGTGAGATCCGTCAATTCGACGTCTGTGACCTGGCGGCCGCCGAAGAGAACGTGCGGCAGGTCAATGACCGGCTGGGGGCCATCGATATCCTGATCAACAATGCCGGGACCATCGCCGACGGGCTCTTCATGATGATGTCGCCTGAGAACTGGCACAAGGTGATCGAAACCAGTCTGTACGGCTTCTACAATATGACCCGCCCGGTCATCGAGTGCATGGTGCGCAACCGGCGTGGGGCGATCGTCTCGATTTCCTCGGCCGCCTCCCTGATGCCCAACCGAGGGCAGGCCAACTACGCGGCGGCCAAGGCCGGACTGAATGCCGCCAGCAAGACGGTGGCCGCCGAGGTGGCGCGCCTGGGGATCCGGGTCAATGTGGTGGCCCCGGGACTGATCGAGACCGAGATGATCAAGGATGCCCCGAAGGACCACATCAGGAACCTGATTCCGATGGCCCGCATCGGCAGGCCGGAAGAGGTGGCCCGGGTGGCGGCCTTTCTCTGTTCCGATGCCGCCTCTTACGTAACCGGCCAGGTCATATCGGTCAACGGTGGGATGTTGTAATGGGAAGAATGGTGGCCTGCCTTCTGCTCTGTCTGTTCCTGCTGCCGGCCTCTGTCTGCGCAGCCTCGTCCCCCCCGCAGCTGCACTCCGTACAGGCCGACTTTACCCAGGAAACGCACCTGAAGATCCTTGCCCGGCCCCTTGTCTCGCACGGCATCTTCGTCTTTGAGGCGCCGCAATCCCTGCGTTGGGAGTATCGCGATCCGGTTCGTTCGATCATGCTGATGCATGACGGCAGGATGGAAAAAATGATAGAGAAGAATGGCCGTTTCGAAAAGGATACCGGACTGGGGATCGGTTCGATGCAGATCATCCTGCCGGAGATCAGCAACTGGCTCGACGGCCGTTTTGCGGACAACCCTGTCTTCTCCGTCGCCCGCATCGATAAGCAGACCATCGTTCTTACCCCGAAGGACCAGGGTCTTCGCGCCCTGATCAGCGCCATCAGGCTCCACCTGGGAGACCAGGAGGGGGTGATGGATTCGGTGACCATTATGGAAGGGCCGGATGCCTATACCCGACTGACCTTCAGTCATATCGTCCTGAACCGGCAGATACCGGAAAGCACCTTCCGCAGGCGATGATCCGGCGCAATCTCCTGCCGCTGTTATTGCTCCTGCTGCTTGTCTCCTGCGCCGTGGGACAGAGACAACCTCCGCCCGAGATCTCGCCGGCAGCCAATGGGGCCGCGACCGCCCGGCAATGCCGGGACGGCTTCCCTGCAGGGCGCTGGCAGTTCGTCCATGCCATCACGTTTCATCTGGCGGCAGGGGCAGACGGGACGGCCATCGGTGTGCTGGACCTTGACAAGGGCGAGATCCGCTGTGTCCTGATGACGGTTGAAGGGCTCACCCTGTTTGCGGCCCGATCGGCACAAGACCGACCGGTGGTGGTCAGCCGGGCTGTACCGCCGTTCGACAACAGGGGGTTTGCCGACGGTCTGATGGCAGATGTCCGGTCGATCTTTTTAAGTCCGCCGGGCAAGGCCGACTGCGGCCGTCTTGCCGGCGGTGCGCCGGTCTGCCGCTACCTTGCCGCCGGTCGCATCACGGATATCCTGCCGCAAAAAGACGGGTGCTGGACCATGCACACCTACAGTGGGGGCATCGGCGTCAGGACCATCCGCGCCCGTTCCTGCGCAACCGTCGACCAGGCGATTATCCCGAAAGATATCGACCTTGCGACCTCCGGGCCTGCCGGATATACATTGAACCTGCACCTGATACGTGCCGAGAAATTGACAACCGTAAAGTAATACCGTGTCCATGAAATTCAAACTGATCTACCCCAAATGGCCCAAACTAACCGGGCAGACGGAGTTTCATCTGCCGCCGCATGGTCCCGTCGTCTTTGCCGCCGCCCTGCCGGATTATGTCGACATTGACTTTACCGATGAGAATCTTGAACCGATCGACTTCGAGGATGAGGCCGATCTGGTCGGCATCTCGATGATGCTGACGGTTCAGGTGAAGCGCGGCTGGGAGATAGCCGATATCTACCGCAGGAAGGGGATCAAGGTCATCTTCGGCGGCATTGCCGCGATGCTCCATGCCGAGGAGACCATGCTCCACGCCGATGCGGTCTTCCTTGGTGAGGCCGAGGGTCGGATGGAGCAGGTGCTGGACGATTTCCGGCGTGGCGAGTTGCAAAGGTGCTACGATTTTCTGAACGACCGCCCGGATATCTCGCTGGTCGGTCCGGCCCGGCGCGATATCCTCAACCGCAGGCTCTATAATCACAAGGGTGTGCAGATGGTCGACCTGGTGCATGCCTCGAGGGGCTGCCGCTTCAACTGCTACCCCTGTGCCGTGGCCTATCTCGGGGGCAGACAATTCCGTCCCCGCCCGATCGAGACGACGATAGCCGAGATGGCGGGTATCGACAACAACCGCCTGTTTATCGTCGACAACTCCCTGGCCCAGGATACCGCCTGGGAAACCGAGTTGTTCCGGGAGATGATCCCGTTGAAGAAAAAATGGTGCTGCCATCCGATCGAGGACAGACCCGAGGTCCTCGATCTTGCCGCTCGCGCCGGGGCCTGGTATGTCTATCAGGCGGTGTTCGACACCTCCGATTATATCCGCGACAGGATCAAACGCTACCATGATCACGGCATCGGGGTGGAGGGGACGATCCTGCTCGGGCTTGACAGCCATACCGAAGACTCCATCAAGCGGCTGATTGATTTTCTGCTTGAGATCGAGCTGGACCTGGCCGAGTTCACGGTCCTCACCCCCTTTCCCCACACCAAGGCCTTCACCGACCTGCAGAGCCGGGGCCGTATCCTGACCTATGACTGGGACAGGTATACGGCCGATCAGGTGGTCTTTCAACCGAAGCATATGTCGCCGGAGAAACTGCAGGAGCTTCTCGACTACGCCTGGGCGACGTTTTACCGGGACGAGTCGCAGAATATCAAGATGGCGAAGCTGTTCCAGACGGTGGTGCGCAAGGAGATGGCCGACAATACCTTCCGGCCGCGCGACAGGGAACTTGCCGGGCAGGTCTTCGGCAGAGAGCGTACGGGGGACTGAAGAGATGTCCATCACCGCTGATCTGATACCGGTCGTCTCCGCCCTGCTTCACGGACCGAGGGGGGAAGATCCGGAATTCTGCCGGGGAGGGGCACGTGCAGCCGAGGTCTATGCAATGGCGGCCTGGCTGCGTGCCAACCTCCCCGGAGGAAAGCAGGCCGCAGTCTGTCTGGCTGCCGAAGACAGGGCGGTCATCGCCGCGGCGCTTCTCTGCTCGCTGGCCGGGGGACCGGTGCTGCTCCTGCCCTATGCCTTTTCCGGTCAGGCCCTTTCCGGGTTGCAGCAGACAACGGGATTTTCGATCGCCATCAGCGACGTGGAAAGGGATTTCCCTCCCGGCACCGAGATCGTAAGGCCCAAGGCGGGAGATGCCGGTCCGCAGTTGTCCCGGTATCCGGCCGATCCGCAGGGCGAGCTGCTCAGGTTGTATACCGGCGGATCCACCGGCCTGCCGCGGATCTGGTCCAAGACGGGGGTTAATATCTTTGCCGAGTCGCTCTTCCTGGCCGGGCATTTCGGCGTCTCGCCCGCAGACCGTATCGTTGCCACCATCTCTCCCTATCATGTGTACGGACTGCTGTATTCCGTGACGCTGCCGCTGGTTTCCGGGGCATCGGTTCTGCCTGCGATCCCCTCGTTCCCGGAGGAGATCATCCGGGCGGTTGAGGAATGCAGCGCGACCATCCTGATCAGCGTCCCGGCCCATTACCGGGTGTTGCAGTCCAAGCAGGCTCTTTGCTCCTCGCTCAGACTGGCCTTTTCTTCGGCCGGCGTCCTGGAAGCCGAGGTCAATGGCGCCTTCTGCCGGACCAACAACCGGGAAATCGTCGAGATCTACGGCTCCACCGAAACCGGGGGCATTGCGCTGCGCAGTCGCTTTCGGGGCGAAGAGCAGTTCACTCCGTATCCGACGATCGACTGGAAGATCAGCGGACAGCGGCTGCAGGTCCGCTCCCCCTATCTCTCGCCGGAACTGATTGCAGATGACGACGGTTTCCATACAACCGGAGACAGGGTTGAGGCCTGCGGCGGCGCAGGGTTTTTGCTGAAGGGGAGGATCGATTCCATCACCAAGGTCGGCGGAAACAGGGTCGATCTGGACGAAATAGCAGCCTGTATCAAAGAGCAGGCCGGGGTTGCCGACTGTCTGGTCCTGGCCCTGGCCGAAAACGGCGGCCGGCAGCACCGTATTGTCGCGATGATAGAGGGTGAGCGGGTGGATATCGAGGTGGTAAAAAGTGTCCTGGCCTCCCGCTTCGAGCCCTATGCCCTGCCGCGGACCATCAGGACCGTTACAAGGATGCCGATGAAGGAAAACGGGAAATACGACCGCAACGAAATTCTTCGTCACTTCGAGCGATGAACACGCTGGACCAAGGATTCGTCGAAGGGTATGCCTGCCTGAGCGCCCGGGCCGATCTGCTCGACCGGATCAATGTCTTTCCGGTCGCCGATGGCGATACCGGGGCCAATCTGCGGATAAGCCTGGGGCCCCTGAGGTCCTGCAGCGGCAGGAGGCCCCTGGTCGCAGGGCAGCTGTGTCGCACGGCCACCGGCAATTCCGGCAATATCGCCGTCTCCTTTTTTGGCGAATTGCTCCGGGCCGCAGGCCGTGACGAGCTGCCGGAGGCGGCCGCCAGGGGGCGGGACAAGGCCTGGCAGGCGGTGGCCGATCCTAAAGACGGCACCATGCTCAACGTCTTCGATACCCTGGCCGAGCGTCTTGCCGCCTTGCCGCTGACCGGCGGATCCTGTCCGGGAATCCTTGCCGCCCTGCAGCAGGAGGTGCTGACGACGGCCTCCATCCTGCCCGACCTGCATTCGGCAGGGGTTGTCGATGCCGGGGCCCTGGGGATGTATGTGTTCTTTGACGGTTTTTTTCGCGCCGTCACCGGATATGCCGACAGGGCCTTCCCGCTTGCCGACCTCTTTCCCGGCCGGCTGGCGATATCCGAGGAGTTTTGTCCCGGGGAAACGGATGGCTATTGCGTGGATGTCCTGATCCGGCCGGCCGGCGGCAGGCCTGTCGGCAGGGAGACCGCCGCCGCCTGGGGCGAGAGTGTGGTCGTGCTCCCCGATCAGGAGAAGGTCAAGATCCACCTCCATACCTCCGATCCGCAGGAATTGCGGCGGAAAGTGGCCGAATACGGCGAGATCGTCACCTGGTCGGATGCCTCCCTGCGTCCGAACCCGGAGCACCGGCTGCAGGACCGCGAGCCGCCGGGCTGCATTCATATCATGACCGATGCGGCGGGGTCCCTGTCGCGGCAGATGGCCAGGCGCCATGGCATCACCCTGCTGGACAGCTACATCGTCTCCGGCGATACGGCCGGTCCCGAAAGCCTCATCTCCGCTGAAACGGTGTATGCCCGGATGCGGGCCGGGAAAAAGGTGACAACCGCCCAGGCCTCGATTTTCGAGCGGCATCAGATGTACAGGAGCGTCTGCGAACAGCACGGCCGGACCCTCTACCTCTGCGTCGGTTCGGCCTTTACCGGAAATTTCACTGCGGCGACGGACTGGAAGCTGGCGGGTGATGCCTGCGATCAGCTCGATATCGTCGATACCGGTGCGGCCTCCGGCCGGCTCGGCGTCATTGCCCTTCTCTGCGCGCGGTATGCCGCGACGGCGACAGAGGAGGACCGGGTGCTCTCTTATGCCCGTTTCCTGGTCGAGAGCTGCCGAGAGTACGTGTTTATCGATGCCCTGCGCTATCTGGTTGCCGGAGGTCGTCTGTCGCGGACCGGCGGTTTCCTGGGCGATCTGTTGCATATGAAACCGGTGGTCAGCCCGATGCCGGAAGGGGTGAAGAGGGTCGGCCTGGTCCGTGACCATGATGCCCAGCTGGCCTTCGCCGAAGAAAAGCTCCGTCTTGAAACCGTCGATTGGGAGAGGGTGCTGGTCCTGTTGCAATATTCGGACAACGAAGAGTGGGTAAATGATGTGGTTCTTCCCCGGATACGGATCTGCCTGCCCCGGGCGGAAATGGTCGTGGCCCCGCTTTCCCTGACCTCCGGCGTCCATATGGGGCCGGGCACCTGGTCGGTCGCCTTCGGGCCGGTGATCTGAAATGAGGGCCGCGGTCGTTGTTCCGGTATATAACCATCGGCAGAGGGTGGGCGATGTCATCCGGCAGGTTCAGCAGCTCGGGCTGCCGGTCTATGTGGTCGATGACGGCTCCACCGACGGCACGCCGGATGTCCTGGCGGCCCTGGAGGGTATCACCGTGCTTCACCATCCGGTCAATCTCGGCAAGGGGGCCGCTCTACTGACGGGTTTTGCCGCTGCCGCAGCGGATTGCGACTGGGCTCTGACCCTTGATGCCGACGGGCAGCACCTGCCGGAAGACGGCAGGGCCTTCCTGGAGATAGCCGGGCGCGGCGAGCGGGTGATTGCCGTCGGCACCCGCCAGGGGATGGCCGGGGAGCATGTGCCTCGAACCAGCCGGTTCGGTCGCGGGTTTTCCAATTTCTGGGTCCGGGCGGCCGGCGGACCGCGGGTTGCCGATTCGCAATCCGGGTTTCGGCTCTATCCCCTGCCGGAGTCCCTGCATCTTGGCGTCAGGGCCCGCCGCTATCAGTTTGAGGTCGAAATACTGGTCAGGGCGCATCGCCGCAACATCCGGGTTGTCGAGGTCCCGGTTTCGGTCATCTATCAGCCCAGGGGGGTGCGGATCAGCCACTTTCGTCCGTGGCTCGATTTCCTGCGCAACTCGGCCACCTTTACGCGGCTGATCTTTTCCCGGTTCTCTCCGGGCGGACGTTGAGCCATGCGAATCGATTGGTACCGCCTGCTGGTGCAGACGGCAGACAGGCTCGGTCCATGGGTCTTTGCCGTCGTCTCCAGGATCATCGCCGCCGGTTTTTTCCTTCTGCCCCGGCGAAGCCGGGAGAGCCGGCGTTTCTACGGCCTGCTTTTTCCGCAGCGGGGACGCCTGTACCACCTCTGCTGCGCCTTCAGGCAGTATCAGAGCTTCACGACCATCCATCTTGACCGGTATCTGGCAAATCAGGGGCAGCCGACGGCCTGCGTCTCGCAGGGGATGGAGCACCTGGATGCAGCCGTCGGTCGGTCGGGCGCCATCCTGCTGATGTCGCATGTCGGCAACTGGGAGATGGCCGCCCGTCTGCTGATGCAAAAACGCCGGGATATGCGGCTGCTGCTCTATATGGGGGTCAAGGAAAAAGAGGGCGTGGAGCGGGCCCAGAAAGAGGAGCTGCGCCGGGCCGGGGTGAGAATAATCGGGGCCGATCAGGATGGCGGTTCGCCTTTTTCCGTGGTGGACGGCGTCAGGCTGCTGCGGGATGGCGGCATCGTCTCGATGACCGGGGATATCGTCTGGCGGCCGGAACAGCGAAGCCTTCAGGTCCCCTTCCTCGGCGGCACCGCCTTCCTGCCGGAAGCCCCGTTTGTCTTTGCCCTGGTGTCGGGTTCACCGATCCATGTCTTTTTCGCCTTCCGCACCGGGAAAAACAGGTATCGCCTCAGCCTCTCGGAGCCCCTGACCGTCAGGGCCGCAGCCAGAACGGAGAGGAAAGAGGCCATTGCCGAGGCCGCCCGCCGCTATGCCGCTCTTTTGGAAGCTGCCCTGCGCTCTCATCCCCTGCAATGGTACCATTTCGATCGTTTTGTCCATCTCCCTGCGGGGACCGCGTCGGGTGGAGGGGGTTCGGCGGTTGAGTGTTGCCGAGAAAAATCGCCCGATTGAGAGAGGAGAAAAAGCGGACGGGGCGATATTTTTCTTGTCCTTTTGCGGAAAATAAGAGTAAGATTCCCTCTCGTTTTCGCTCTCAGCTCCTAAAACATGTTACTTCAACGACCTGCAATGACCAGAGATGAACTGCAAGAAAAGATCCTCGCCATCCTGGTTGAGGACTTTGAATTCAAAGACCCGAAACCGGATGACAATCTCAGGGACGATCATGGCTTTGACAGCATAGACGCCATCGAACTGCTTGGCAAGATTGAGCTCATCTTCGGCTTCTCCCTGACTCGGAAGGAGAAGGAACAGGCCATGGAGATCCGGACCATCAATGATATCCTCGATTATCTGGAAGGGATCCTGCAAGGTCGGGCCGGCTCCGTATCGCCTCTTGCTTGACGATGAAACGACGCGTTGTTATTACTGCCTGTTCCGCAATCACTCCGATCGGTTATGGAAAAAAGGCCATCACGGACAGCCTCTTGCAAGGACGATCGGGGGTCGGGCCGCTACGTGACGACGGCCTGTTGACCGACCATATCCATTCGCGCGTATTCGGAACCGTCGATTATCCCATTCCCTATGAATTCACCCGCTCCCAACGCAAGACCATGGGGCCGGTGGCCTATTATGCCTGCCAGGTGGCCAAGGATGTCCTTGCATCCTCCGGTCTTTCGGAGGACTTCATCACCTCGGGGCGTCTCGGGGTGGCCTTCGGTTCCACCCATGGCAGTCCAACGGTCCAGCGGAATATCTACAAGACCTTTTTTCAAAGGCTGGATGAGGAATTTTCCTCCATCGGCGCGGTTGACTATCTCCGGTCCATGGTCCATACCACGGCGGTGAATATTACCCGCATGTTCGGCATCACCGGCCGGGTTATCGCCTCGTCCACCGCCTGCACGACCAGCAGCCAGGCGATCGGTTACGGCTACGAGATGATCAAGTTCGGCATGCAGGACGCGATGATCTGCGGCGGATCCGACGAATACGATACAACGACCGTTGCGGTCTTCGACAACCTGCTCGCCTGTTCGGTAGCCTATAACGCCACACCGGAACAGACGCCCCGGCCGTTTGACAGGAAGCGCGACGGCCTGGTGGTCGGCGAGGGAGGCGGCGCCGTGCTGCTCGAGGAATACGAGGCGGCAAAGAAAAGGGGGGCGACCATCCTGGCCGAGGTGATCGGCTTCGCCTGCAACAATAACGGCGGTGATCTGATCCTGCCGAACCTTGACGGCATCACCGCAACCCTGCGCCTGGCCCTCGCCGATGCGGCCATTGCAGCGCACGAGGTCGATTATATAAGCGCCCACGCCACTGCAACGAAGATGGGGGATATTATAGAATCTCAGGCAATTGCAGCCGTTTACGGCAATCGTCCGTTCGTCACCGGCCTGAAAAGCTATACCGGGCATACCATGGGTACCTGCGGGGTGATCGAACTGATCATGACCCTCTATATGATGGAAGAAGGGTTTATTGCCCCGACCCTGAATCTGGAAGAGATCGATCCGCGTTGCGCCATCCTGCATCATACCCCGGAACTGCTCAGGGTGGAGGCGAAGACAGCGGCAGTGCAGAATTTCGCCTTCGGAGGGGTCAACACCTGCCTGCTGATCAAAAAGGGCTGTGAGGGGGTGCCTGCTCCATGAGAATCCGGACTGTCGGCAGACTGGGCGATGTCGCCGTCACGTTGGCCTGCTGGTGCTATTTCATCCTTGGTTTCTGGTTGGCGTTCTCTCCCTTTTATCTTGCGGCTGCTTTTTCCGCCTGCTCCGAGTATCGCTTCCAACGGCTGAACAGGAAATTCTTCCGGGGCTTTTTCGCCCTCTTGCAACGGATCGCACCCAGGCAACAGTGGAGCATCGATCAGGGCGTGGCCGACATCCGTTCGTCAGTGGTTGTCTGCAACCATCTGTCCTATCTGGATCCGCTGTTGCTGATCTCCCAGCTTGAGCGGGCAAAAACAATCGTCAAACCGGTCTTTTTCCCGGTACCGGTCTTTGGCTGGATTCTTCGCAAAGCGGGGTATTTCCCGGCCATATCCAGCGGACCGCAGGCCGGATTCATGCTCGAGCAGATGGAGACGATGGCGAATTATCTCGGCAGTGGGGGCAATCTCTTTATCTTTCCTCAGGGCACCCGGAGCCGGGACGGCTCCATCGGTACGCTCAACCAGGGCGCATTGAAGATCGCCCGCTATTGCCGGGCGCCGATCTCTGTGTTGTGCATCAGCAACACCGAGAAGCTGTTTGCCCCCGGCAAGTTTTTCTTTTTCGCGACAACGCCCAACCGAATCAGTATCCGCATAGTTGACAGGATACTCCCGGATTCGGCGAACCCCAGCCTGTCGGAGCTCACCACCCGCGTCCGGCAGGCCATGGAGAGTTGCCTGCCGAGGACCGCCGGAGGGGAAGCGGGACAACAGATAGGATCTGCCCGGCCGGCCTGGGAACAAGGTGATGACGCGTATCCCGAGGAAATGGCCTGCCGGACCGCGGGTACCTGCCGCCAAGGGGTGGCGGACCGATGACGACCGTAGCGGCAGAGGCCCCCCGCAAAGATCTCGAGGAGTAGGAGACGGATGCAGTTATATAATATGGAATTCACCGAAGACGAGATCCGTGAGGCGGTGGCAGCCGGCCGGCTGCTCTCCATGGAGATCGAGTTCAGCCGGGTCTGCAATTTTCGCTGCGCCTACTGCTACCTGGAAGACCGGACGGCGGCGGCGGATGAGATGACCCGGGAAGAGATCAAGGACGTCCTTCTGCAGGCCAGGGAATTGGGGGCCCGCAAGATCATCATCCTTGGCGGCGAGCCGAGCATCTATCCGCATCTGATCGAGATGTTGCGTTTTCTCGGCCGCCAGGGGTTTGAAATCGAGATATTCACCAACGGCAGCGGAGTGACGCCGGATCTGGCGGCGGTATTGGCCGAAGAGCGGGCGCGGGTGGTGGTCAAGATGAATTCCCGCGACGAGGCCGTCCAGGACAGGCTGGCGGGGAAGAAAGGCGCCTTCAGGATCATTGAAACGGCCTTTCGCAACCTCCGCCGGGCGGGCTATCCGGAAAACCGGCTCTTTCTGGCCGCCAGCACCGTGATCTGCCGACAGAATATCGATGAGCTGCCCGCCTTGTGGCAGTGGCTGCGCGAGCAACGGATCGAACCCTACTTCGAGGTCCTCACCCCCCAGGCCAATGCCCTGGAAAACCACTGGCTTGATGTCAGGCCGACGGAGCTCCGCGACCTGTTCCAGCGGCTCGCCGTCATCGACCGGGAGCGCTTCGGCCGTATCTGGGAACCGCAGCCGCCGCTGGTCGGCAATCGATGCATGCGCCATCAGGTCTCCTGCGTGGTCAATGCCAAAGGTCAGGTTACACCCTGCGTCGGTGTCACCATCAACCTGGGTTCCATACGCGAGCAGCGTCTTGCCGATATCCTGCATCATCAGGTGGTCTTCGATCTGAAAAATTATCGGCAGATGATCAAAGGGCCCTGCGCACGCTGCGAGAGAAGCGATGAGTGTTACGGCTGCCGCGGCGCGGCGTATCAGATGACCGGCGATTACCTCGCCTCGGACCCGACCTGCTGGCGTAATTGTGAGGCGGAAGGAGACGGCGGGGAAAAGCCTTGAATGTACCATGGTGAACAGTATGCAACCGGAAAGTGACTCCCTATGAATATCCTCCTTGTCAATCCGCCGAACTGCGGACGCAGCATCCCGGAGGAACGTTACGGCATCACCTCGATCAAGCAGATCTTTCGGGGCGAGCCGCTGGGATTGGAGGAACTGGCCGGCAATCTGCAGGGCCACGATGTCCGGCTGGTGGACCTGAAGGCCGATCCCGATGGCTTGGAAGAGGAGCTGCAGGCCTTTAGTCCCGATGTGGCGGGCATCACCGGCATCACCTGCGAGGCCAATACCGTTGTCGGCCTTGCCGAGAAAATTACCGCACGTTGCCGGGCAACGGTTGTCGTCGGGGGGATCCACGCCAGCAACGACCCGGAGTTTTTCAACAGGGACGGCATCGATTTTATCGTAACCGGCATCGGCAAGAGGTCCTTTGCCCGGTTGATTGCCCTGCTGGAGACCGGGGAAGCGGACCGCTCCCTGCCGGCGGGCGTGTACCGCACCTGTCCCGGAGGATCGCTGAAGCTGTCGAGCCACCGCAACACCGCAGCCGATCTGGTCGAGGATGCCCCTGCCGCCTATCACCTGGTCCGCCGGTACCGCGATCATTATGTCCTGGAGCGGCTCGGAGTCCGCATGGGTTTTGTCGCCTCGGCATTCGGTTGTCCCCATTCCTGCTCCTTCTGTGCCATTTCCGGACAGACGGGGGGCGGCTATCTCACCCGGTCGGCCGAGGCGGTTATCCGCGATATCGGCCTGCTGACGGAGACACCGGTCATCCGGCTGGTGGATGCCAACACCTTCGGCAATGTCGATCGGGCCAAGGCGCTGGCCGAAGCCCTGCTGCAGTCCGGATTGAAAAAACAGTACTTTGCCGACATCCGCTCCGATACCGTCGTTCGCCATCCGGACATGCTTGCGCTCTGGAAAGAGGCGGGTCTGCGGGCGGTCGTCATCGGCTTTGAGGCCATCGACGATGCCAGCCTCCGTTCCATGCGCAAGGCCAACGAGGCCCGGATGAATACCGAGGCCATCGCCATCCTTCATGGTCTCGGCATCACCATCGTCGGCGACTTTATCATCAGCCCGGATGCCGAGGAAAAAGATTTCGACGCTCTTACCGGGTATCTGGCCGACAACCCGATCGACCTGCCGATGATTACCGTCATGACGCCGTTGCCGGGGACGCCTCTGTACAACGAACAACGGCACCGGATAACCAATCATAACCTCGATTACTATACCCTGACCAATGCCGTGATCCCGACCCGGATCGATGAACAGCGGTTTTATGCCGCCTATGCGGAGCTTCTTGCCCACAGCCACCACCATGCACGTGTATAGATTATGGACGCATATATAACCGCCGTAGAGGCCTTTCTCCCCGGAAGGGCAGTGGACAACAAGGCGATCGATCTCTATCTGGGGACCACGGACAGGATTTCCTCCAGAACCAGGCGGATGGTGCTGGCAAGCAACGGTATCGACACCAGGTATTACGCCATCGACCCGCAAACGGGCCTCGCCACCCACACCAACGCCCAGCTGGTTGCAGAGGCGGTGGGCCGCCTGCGGCCCTGGAAGGCGTCATCCCGCGACCGGATCCATTGCCTCTGTTGCGGAACCTCCTCTCCCGACCAGATGATGCCGGGGCATGCCTCGATGGTGCACGGGGAATTGGGCGGAGGACCATGCGAGGTGGTCAGTACCGCCGGGATCTGCCTGACCGGCATCACGGCACTGAAGTACGGGGCGATGGCTGTGGCTCTGGGGTTGTCGGAGAATGCGGTGGCCACCGGTTCGGAGCTGGCCTCCTCCTTTATGCGCTCCGATTTCTTTGCCCATGCCGGTGCCGGTGCCGATAACGACGGCGTTGACGGGGCGGGGCATGCGGCCTTTTCCTTTGAGGAGAACTTCCTCCGCTGGATGCTGTCCGACGGGGCCGGGGCCGTGCTGATAGAAAAGAGGCCCGGCGCCTCCCCCAGCCTGCGGATCGAATGGATCGAGATCTCCTCCCGGGCGCATCAGCTGGAGCCCTGTATGTATGCCGGTTGCATCAAGCAGGCGGACGGATCGCTTACCGGATGGCGGGAGGCGGTACGGCAGGGGTTGGCTGCCGCCTCGGGGGTGTTCACGGTCAAGCAGGACGCAAAGCTCCTGAATCGTGAGGTGCTGCCGTCACTCGTCGGTGCGGCCCTGCCGCCGATCATCGAACGGTACAATCTCAGGCCGGAGGATATCGATTGGTTTCTGCCTCACTATTCGTCGGCGTTCTTCCGTGAACCGCTCTACCGGCAGCTGTGCGATATCGGTTTTGCCGTTCCGCCGGATCGCTGGTTCACCAATCTGGCCGGCAAGGGCAATACCGGATCCGCCTCTTTTTTCATTATGCTGGAAGAGCTCTTTCATTCGGGACGGTTGCAGACCGGCGATCGTATTTTAGGCGTGATTCCGGAAAGCGGCCGATTTTCCGTCGGCTACGTGCTGCTCAGGGTCGTCTGAATCCGTCGGGCGAATGCCCGCGAATATAGGCCGCCAGGGTGGCTAGGGATTGAAGCACCACACGGCTGGTATTTTGCGACGCGATCCGGACACCGTATTCTTTCTGCACCATCACTACTATTTCCAGGGCGTCAAGGGAATCGATGCCTAAAGGGGAGTCGGGACCGATCAGGGGGTCGTCGGGACCCACGGCATCCATGTCCACATCCGGCAGGTTGCAGGTCCGGCAGATTGCCGCCAATAGTTCGCGTTCGAGTTCGTTTGCCACTGATATCCTTTTAAATAAATCATTGTCTGTTCATGCAGGCCAGGCGGGTTCGAGGGCTGCCCAAGGCCTTCTTCATACCCTATTTGGCGGAGTGTTTCCAGGAAAGGATGATCATCGCCAGAGAAAAAATCAGCAGTCTTGCCAGGTCATGTGCGGTTGAGGACAGATGTCCGTGCCGAACCAGGAGTTCAACGAAGGCATTTACCCCCCAGCTCAGCGGCGAGACAATGCTGATCTTCTGCATCAGCTGCGGCATGGCATAGACCGGCACCATCACCCCGCCCAGGGCGGCGGCGATGACCACCAGGGTCGAGCCGAGGGTGGAGGCCTGCTCATAGGAACGGCAGTACGATCCGAGGAAGGTGCCGAAACCGCAGGCCGCCAGGCTGCAGGCAAGGATAAGGGGCAGGAGGGTGATCGGATGTTCGGGCAGTGTGAACGACGGCAGCCCCAGGTGCGGAAAAAGATGGATGCCGATCAGGACGATGAGTCCGAACTGACAGAGACAGACCGCAAGATAGGCGGCGACCTTGCCGGCCAGCAGCTGCAGCGGGGAAACCGGCATGCCGGCAAGGCGTATGGCGATACCGGAACGGCGTTCGGCGAGGATGGTTCCGGCGATCGGGATCGCGGTGAAAAACATGCCGAACAGGGCCCAGGCGGGAACATTCCGGTTGACCGGGTTGGTGATTTCCCCGATGGTGGATTTGTCCGGGGAGGTCGGTGATTCGTCAATCCGGGTAAAGGAATGGCCAAAGGTTTCCTTCAAGCTGCTCTCGGAAATCAGCAGGGGCTGTCCCATCGACGGGAGATTGCCGATTTTTTCGGCAAGGGTCTTTCCCAGCTGGCCCGACATCATCTCCATCTCCGCCGCCTTGGTTGCCATCTGCATTCTGGCGATAATACCGGCGCGGAATCCGGCCAAGGCTGCAGGATCGAAAAGCACGGTCAGCGGCACAGCGGATGACGATCCGGAGGGCTCGGGATCTCTGCGGCCGTTGAACCGGCGTGCCATCTCCCGCAGCAGCCTCTCCGATGTGCCGGCGGCAATGATTACCCCGGCCTGGTATCTGCCGTCGTTGATCAGTCGATGGAAATCCCGGTCCTGCGCTGGTGTCATGATCCTGGTTTCCACCTGGCATTGCCTGAGGGAGGAGCGGAGCGTGGAGGCGAAGACGCCGCCGTCCCGGTCGAGAAAGAGAATCTCGGTTTTTTGCTGCCCCGAGAGTTCGAGGACGTTCTCCTGGACCAGGGTAATGACGATCACCAGGATCGCGGGCATTACAAACAGTATCAGCAGTCCGGTCCTGTCGCGGGCCAGCAGGAGCAGCTCTTTGGCGGTGGCGGTGAGGATCTTTCGCATGGCTTCAGGTGTCACGGATCTGTTTTCCCGTCAGGCAGAGAAACAGTTCCTCCAGGTTGTGGCATGTGCTTCCCTGCAACAGGCGTTCAGGTGAACCCTCCTGCAGGATTCGGCCGTCGTCGAGAACGGCGACCCTGGAGCAGAGATCCTGCGCCTCCTCGATGTAATGGGTGGTATAGAGCAGGGTGGTCCCCTTCCGGTGCAGCCGCTGCAGTTCGCCGTGGATCAGATGACGGGACTGGGTGTCGATGCCCACCGTCGGTTCGTCGAGAAAGAGGACCTGCGGATCGTTGAGCAGGCCGATGACCAGATTGAGCCGGCGCTTCATACCGCCGGAGAAGGAGGCAACCGGCTGATCCGCCCGCATGGTGAGTTGAGCGATCTCGAGACATTTTTCGGTCTGTTCCCTGAGGCGTCCTCTGCCGAGTCCCAGCAGCCTGCCGAAAAAAAGAAGGTTTTCCCTGGCGGTCAGCCGCTCGTAAAGGGCGATCTCCTGCGGGACGATGCCGATCATTTTTTGTATTGTGCGTTGCTGGCGCAGGTAGGTCATCTGGCCGATATGCACCGTGCCGCTGTCCGGCCGCTGCAGGCCGGACAGGATTGACAGAATCGTGGTTTTGCCTGCACCGTTCGGCCCGAGCAGGCCGAAAAACTCGCCGTCGGCGATGGCCAGATTAAAGTCGGCAAGCGTCGGCCGATCGGCCGACCGGTACCTCTTTCTAAGCCCTGTCGCCCGTATAACCGGAGCAGCGACGTTGTTGTGTCCGTCAGCGGCGGTGTTCATGAGGTGTTCCGGACCCACATCCGAAGTGACAGAAAGGACTGCTCTTCCATGGCGGCGCATTGCAAGATGTGATCGGCTACAGCCGCATAGGTGTCGTCCTGCTTCGGGCGTCCCTTACAGATTCGGGCCGCCATGGCCGCAAATGTCCGCCATTGGTCACCCGCCGCCGTCAGGGATGATGAGCAGGCCAGGAGGTGGTCGTCTTTAAGGAGCGCGGCGCTCTCCTGCAGGAAAGCGGCATACATGAAGCGGAAGCCGCCGCCGCCGGTGCCGATTTCCTCCTGCATGCGCACCACATTCCCGAGGTGCAGGGCAGCCCGTTCATCGCCCAGTTTTTTTGGCCAGCGGCGGAGCCTTCCCTGAAGAAAGCGGATGCCTTTGACGCCGATCAAGGGGAATCTCTTGTTGAGCATCATGGACGTGACCGAATCGATGCCGTCGATGATCGCCCTGCGGCGATCAAAATCACGGTCCACCTGGACAAAGTGATACATTTTCCCTTTCGGCGCCAGGGCACCGGAGGCGAAACGGGCCCTGGCCAGGTCCTCGGCCGGGCAGACGACCGGTTCGGGGAAGACCGGGTCGCTGATCAGATAGCCGTCGGCCTGTTTGCCGTAGACCACCAGATTGTGGGCGTTGAAATGAAAACGCAGGGCCTTGGGAAAGTAGGGCAGCCAGAAGACACCGGTCTGCAGTCCGACCGGTATGGATCGTTCGAGCAGATCGTCGAGTTCGGCCATGGCCTGGCCGGCCGAGGAGAATCTCTGCTGGTTCAGCCTGAAGCCGGGAAGGCTGGAGATCCGTTTCAACAGATGGCCTGCCGCGGCCCGGTAGGTAACCAGGGGCAGGCGGTTGATGCGGATAAAGGGGAGATAGGCGAAAAACAGGCCGCCGCCGATACCGAAGGCCATGGCCTCGGAGATGTCTATTCCAAGATGGCCGAGGAGATTGGCTGCCACCCCGCTTTCACAGTGGGCCGACTGCCGGTGAACAAAGTTGATGGGGTTCGGCTTAGTCATGCGTATCGGAGGAAGGTGGGATCGCCGGCGGCAATGTCCCCTGGGCCAGGTCCTCGGTGGAGACCTGAAAGAGGGCGGCATAGCGATGCAGCTGTTCGCTGTCGAGTCTTCTGAAGAAGAAAGGAGCAAGATGCAGCAGGACCCGCCATGACGGCTGCCGGGTGTAACGGGCGAGCAGCCGGATGCCCATCTGGTTGGCGACCATGTGGTAATACAGACAGCTTGCCCGGCCGGAGGCCACCGTTCGCCGGGCCTGATCTACCTGTTTTCCGATCTCCCGCCAGGCCTGCAGGTTGACCTCGTTGACGGGCTGCCATCCGTCACTCTCGATCTGCTCAACGCGTCCTTCGCTGTTTTTTGCATAACCGACGGTCTTCAGCCCATCGGTTATGGAACCGGCCGCGGCGGGCTCATCTGTGCGCATGATACCTCGGTGCAATTGCAGGATTCCGTCTTAGAAGGTCAGGCCGAACAGAACCTTGATCGAATTGAGTGGAACATTGGGATCCGCGCTGCCGCCGTTGGAAATATGATGATAGCGGATTTCGAACAGGACCGATTGGGTCGGATTGATGGGGTGATCGAGACCGACGGCAAACTGATAGTTGCCGTTCCATTCGGCACCCATGCCGGGGATATCGGCGAAGCTGTACACCGGGCCGCCGCCGCCGAAAATATAGGGCCGCCACTGTTTATCGGCCGTAAATTTATAGGAGGCGAGAAAATTTAACCCCACCATCGACGAGACAACCGGACTGCAGACGATATGGATCGGTACTTCGACCAGGGTGGAATACTGTCCCCGCAACCAGCCCGAACCGATATCGGAGAATATCACATGATCGTAACGCGGGACGACATCAATGGTCTGCACCCGCTCGGTGGTCTGTCCCCATCCCGGTATACTCTGTCCGTATCCGATCAGAACCGCCGTGCTGTCATGGGAGACATCAAAGGAAAGGGCAGGACAGGCCGGGGCGGTCAGCAGAAGACAGGAGACCATCAGAGAGGCGAAGACAAGACTCCGGTGCAATCGATTTGTTTTGGGTGGTGCAATCGACGATAGCATTAACCTGATATATCCTGTAGAATTTGACAGATACGCAGCCTCTTCTCTATCTGCATCGCAAAAAAACCCGCTCGCCGACGATCCGGTGTCGTAACGTGTTGGATTAACGAGTTACCCCTGAAGCCGGTGCGGGTTGCAACGCGGTCTTCTTTTTGCAAAAAGACGCTGCATCCCCACATCCAGTAATAGATGTACCGGACTCAAGGGGCGAATGCAAGATTTTTAATCAAAGGTCCTCCACCATCACGGAAAGGACGGGACGGATGGCGTGTTTTTCCGTGACATCCCGTTCCCATTCCGGGGAGGGGACGAATCGGCAGACCGATAGGACAGCATGAACAAAAACACAGGGACAAAGGTCCTGATCATCGGTTCCGGGATCGGCGGGTTGAGTATTGCCATCATTCTGGCCCGGCTCGGCTATGATGTCACGGTCATTGAAAAGAACGGGCAGGCCGGCGGGATGATGCGCAGCTATGTGCGCCGCGGCGTTCACTGCAATGTCGGCCTGCACTATCTGGGCGCCCTGGACGAAGGGCAGGTCCTGCGCCGGTGTTTCGATTATCTCGGGATCACCGCGGACCTGCCCTTGCTGCGAATGGGTGCCGACGGTCCGGTCGACCGCTATCTTTTCACCGACCGGGGCCTGGGGATAGACACCTTCGATGTCCCCTGCGGATTTTCGGCCTACGAAGCGGGTCTCCAGGCCGCCTTCCCCGACCAGTCCCGGCAGATCGATACCCTGATGACCCTGCTGCGCGGGAGCGCCGGCCAGTTTGAGCGGCTTGATTTCCTCTATGCGGAGAAACCGGCCCATTCCTGGTTTGAGCAGACCGAGCCGTTGGGAGAGGTGTTGGATCGCATCGGCTGCAGTCCGGGGCTGCGGGCGGTTTTCGGCCTGCCTTCCGTGCTGATCGGCGTCCCGCCGGCCGTCTGTCCGCTGTTCTACCATACCATGACCCTGGCCAGTTATCTCTCTTCCGCCTGGCGTCTGACCAGCAACGGGGCGCATATGGCCGACATCTGTATCCGGCGCCTGGCATCCCTGGGAGGTCGGCTGCGGACCGGGGAGGCAGTCAGCCGGATCAGGACATCCGGCGGCTGCGTCCGGGGTGTCACCCTGGCATCGGGGGAGGCGCTGGACGCCGCTCTGGTCATAGGCGCCGTCCACCCGAAGGAAATAGTGAACCTGCTGACCCGCGAACAGGTCAAACCTTCATATCGTCGGCGCATCCAAGCGCTGACGGACACCGGCGGCATGGCCGCCGTCCATGCCCTGGTCCCGGCTGACCGGCACCCGGCCATCGCCCACAATCTGTTTTCGATCCAGACAGAGGCCTCCGGTGACGTCCGCGATCTGCTCTATGTCCAACTCCGTCCAAGCGAGTTGCCCGACCGCAACCTTCTTTCCCTGATCACCTCCGGACATGACGACCTGTGGTCCCGGTGGCAAAATACCATCAGCGGCCGGAGAGGCAGTGGGTATCTTCAAGCGAAAACAGCCTTCGCCCACGGGTTGATCGTCCGGGCGGAGGAGGTCATCGGCCCGTTCAGTGACGTCCACCTGCTGGATGTCTCCACGCCGCTGACCATCAGGGATTGGGTGAACAGTCCGGACGGATCCGCCTACGGCGTCATGCGTTCGAGCCGGCAGATGCTTTCGGCCGCCCTGCTGAATCGCACGTCGCTGCACGGTCTGTTTCTGGCAGGGCAGAATGTCCTGTCTCCGGGTCTGCTCGGCACCATTCTCGGGTCACTGGTAACGGTACAGTTTATTATCGGTCCGGAGCGGTTCAGGAAAGAGGTTCGGATTTGACGTGTCCGCTGCAAGCCGCAGCCCGGGCGGCCCTTGTCTGAGGCCCCGGGAAGGGGTTCTACCGGATATCACCCGGGGCGGAGAGCGGCATCATCACCGGTTGGCCGATAAGGGTTTCCAGAGGGGCCACTGTGAGCCCTTTTTCATGTATCCCATCGAAAATACACTCGATCTCCGCCAGCCATACCTGAAAATCAGCTGCCTTTTTTGGCGGGATATCGTGCAGCAGGATGATGTCACCGGCCCGCAGCCGTTGCAGTATCCGTCGGCTGAGTCCCCGCACCCTCCTGTTTCCCATGTCGCCCGCCCGCCGGCTGAAATTCACGGCCTGCAGGCCGGTTTGCCTGAGGGCATCCGCGTAGCGGGCGGTGGTGATTCCCACCGGAGGGCGGAACAACCGTGCCACGAATCCGAGTTCACGGAAGACCTGCTGGGTGCGGGCGATCTCCCGGACAAGGGTGGCAACGCTTCTGAACATGATTACGTCATCGTGGCTATAGGAATGGTTGCCGATCGTGTGGCCTTTCGCCAGGATCTCCCGGATGAGTTCCGGATAGCGGTGCGAACGTTCACCGGTGACAAAAAAGGTGGCACATGCCCTGTGCCGGTCCAGCAGGTGCAGCAGGGCAGGGGTCGACTCCGGGTCCGGTCCGTCGTCAAAGGTCAGGCCGACCAACGGGTCCGAGGTCTTTCCCCTGCTGATGACCGGCAGGAAAAAGGAGGTCTGCGGGAAAAAGGGCATGACAAGGCAGGCAAGGACAAAGCCTGCGGGAGGGAGCGAGGCAAGGCGGGGATCCGTCAGCCAGAGAGGCAGGGATGCAGCGAAGGCGATGAAGCCCGTCCATTCCGCAGGAGAGAGGGGGCGTCTGTTGAATCGATATCCCGAACGGGGCGGGGTGTCGGGGCGGGGTGTCTTCACAGCCAGCACGCAATCCCCAGCAGGGCCAGCAGGTGACAGCCGATGATCAGCCACTTATGATGATGATAGACCTCATTTCGTTTTTGTATGCTTCGCAGGCCGCCGCATATCCTGCGGAACCGGTCGAGCGGAAGATAGATATCGTTGTCGGATACGGCATTGCTCTGGAACGCAAAGGATGGATAGGCGGCATACATGAAACGGCTGTCCAGGTCGCGGAGGAAATCGTCAAAGGCCACCTTGTTCCAGGGGTTGTGCTCGACCAGAGTTTGAGCGAAATTTCGTTGTATGGCATAGGCATGGGTAAGGCTCCTGTAGCGTATCCGGACAACGGATGGATTGGCGGTCCTGCTGCTTTTCTTGACCATACAACCGAAGAAGAAGAGCTGCCAGTCACGGTTCTCCCGAAGAAAACGGACGGTCCGGCCCAGGGTTTGCGCGGAAAAACGCTCGAAGACGACATCGTCCTCGAAGATCAGGATATGCTCGGCGCCGCTCTCCAGCCCCTTGACCATACACCGCATATGCGATTCATAGATCCCCTGCTCGCAGTCCGTCGGATGTTTGTCGACTATCAGGAACTCGACCTTTTGCGCCAGGCCCACCCTGGAAAATTGCCGCATGGCCTCCGTGCGGCGGTCCTCTCGGTTTGAAAGAGATATGCAGTAGATGCCATCGAAAAAGGACCAGTCCGCCGGCAAAGCTCCCACTGTTTTGGTGGCCTGCGTGTTTGGTCTTGCGTTGTTGGAATCCGATTTGCTAGTATGCATGGCTGACGGCAGAAGCTCAGAGAGGCGGAGCAGTCACGTTGTTGAAGGCCAACAGGGTAAACGGTTTTCCTTTTTTACCTGCATGCAGTGAAAAAATCAAGGTGATTAACAGACGACCAAAAGGAGCGTTCCCTTGCATATTGTTCTCGTTCATCCGGCCGGATCCAACTGGATTCCGGGAAAAAAGGATGTCAGCACCACAGCCAATCGCATGGCGCCGCTCGGTCTCCTGTCGATTGCCGCCTATCTTGAAGGGCGGGGGCACACCGTTGAGGTCGAGGATTGCCTGGGACCTTACCCGGCTGCAAACCCCGATGCAACCGTCCGGCGTATCCTGAAGAACGATCCCTCCCTTGTCGGATTTTCCACCACGACCTCCGGTTTTCTCGATGCCCACGATCTGGCGGCTCGTCTCAAGGCGGTCCGACCGGAAACGGCGACCGTATTCGGCGGTGTCCATGTGTCGGCGATGGGCGGGGATCTGTTGAAACGGTTCGGCCATATCGACTTTCTCTGCCTGGGCGAGGGTGAAGAAACACTGGCCGAACTGGCAGCCGGGGCAAAGGCGGAGGATATCTGCGGCCTGGCGTTCATGGAGAACGGCTCGGTGCGGGTGAACCGGCCGCGGGAGATGATCGCCGATCTCGATTCCCTTCCCTTTCCCGCCTATGAGAAGCTTCCGGGTTTCCCGGCAAAATACAATCTGCCGCTTTTCAGTTACATCAAGCCGCCCGGGGCGACCATGATCACCAGCCGGGGGTGCCCCTACCAGTGTTCCTACTGCGACCGCTCGGTCTTCAAACGGGGCTACCGCTATAATTCCCCGACCTATATCTACGAGCATATGACATACCTGCGGTCCCGCTTCGGGGTGCGGCACATCAATATCTATGACGATCTCTTCACCCTGCATCGTGAACGGATTGAGACGCTGTGCGACATGCTCAGGCAAAGGCCTCTGGGGATACGGTTCAACTGTGCGGTCAGGGTGGGGCATGTCGATGAGGCCCTGCTCAGGATCTTGAAAGATGCCGGTTGCCTGATGGTCTCCCTGGGGATTGAGAGCGGTGAGCCGGCCCTGCTGGAGGTCCATAAGCCGGGAGTCTATCTCGATCAGGTGCGGGAGACGGTGGCCAGGATTCATGCCGCGGGACTGCGGGTCAAGGGACTGTTCATGATGGGGCTGCCCGGCGAGACTATGGAATCAATCAAGAAAACCAGTGACCTGGTCATGTCTCTGGAGCTTGATGATATGAACATGGCCAAGTTCACGCCGTTCCATGGTGCCCCTGTCTGGCGGGATATATTCGCAGAAGGCCAGGTGCGGGAGGACTGGCGGCGGATGAACTGCCTGAATTTCGTCTTCCTGCCGAAGGCGATAGCGTCGTGGGAGATACTGGATGAGCTGTATAACACCCATGTGAAGAGGTTCTATTCCGATCCGAAATGGCGCAGACGGTTTCGGGCAAGGATCTGGCAGCACCGCTACAGCCTGCTCCGGCTGATCCGCGATCTGCCGGATTTCCTGTCCGCGATGCGTACCTTCGAACCCCGGAAAGGATAGCGGCCGACCCCCTATTTCTGAAACAGGTCGGTACTCAGATAGCGCTCTCCGGTATCGGGCAGGATCGTGACGATGGTCATCCCGGCGCTCTCCGGCCGGCCGGCAACCTTCAATGCTGCCGCAACGGCCGCGCCCGAAGATATCCCGCACAGTATGCCCTCGACGCGGGCCAGATCACGGGCCGTGGAAAACGCCTCGTCATTGGTGACCTGGACAACCTCGTCGATGACGGCCCTGTTGACGACCGCAGGGATGAAACCGGCCCCGATTCCCTGGATCTTATGGGGGCCGGGCTTGCCGCCCGACAGGACCGGCGAGGCGGAAGGCTCCACAGCCACCGATCGCAGCTGCGGCAGACGGTCTTTCAGGACCTCCGAGACGCCGGTGATGGTCCCTCCGGTGCCGACTCCGGCGATGAAGAAATCGAGCCTGCCGCCGGTGGCCTGCCAGATCTCTTCCGCCGTGGTCTTCCGATGGACCTCGGGATTCGCCGGATTGGCAAACTGGTTCGGCATATGGCTGTCTTCGATGGTTGCCAGCAGGGATTCGGCGGCGCTGATCGCGCCCTTCATGCCCTCCGCCGCCGGGGTCAGGACCAGTTCGGCCCCCAGCTGCTTCAACAGCTGCCGCCGCTCGATGCTCATGCTCTCCGGCATGGTCAGGATCAGACGCAGTCCCCGCGCCGCGCAGACGAAGGCCAGGCCGATGCCGGTATTGCCGCTGGTCGGTTCGATGACGGTGGTCTTCCTGCCGATCAGGCCGTCGCGTTCTCCGGCCTCGATCATGGCCAGGGCGATGCGGTCCTTGACCGACCCCATCGGGTTCCGGGACTCCTGTTTGGCAAGGATGGTTGCTCCGTTGGGGACGGGAAGACGGGTGAGAGAAACAAGGGGTGTGTTGCCGATGGTTGCAGTGAGTATGGTCATGGAGCTACCTCGCAGGTTATGAATCAGGTAAAAATCAGTTCCGGCCGTTTCATCAGGACCTTGGTTCCGGCCTCGACGCTCTCGGTCAGCCAGATATTGCCGCCGATGATCGAGCCTTCGCCGATTATGGTATCGCCTCCCAGAATGGTGGTGTTGGCGTAGATGATAACGTTGTCCTCAATGGTCGGATGCCGCTTCTTATGGCGCATTTTTATGCCCGCGTCCCGCGGCAGTGAAAGGGCCCCCAGAGTGACCCCCTGGTAGATGCGGACATCCCTGCCGATAATGGTTGTCTCTCCGATCACCACGCCGGTGCCGTGATCGATGAAAAACCCCTCGCCGATTGTGGCTCCCGGGTGGATATCGATGCCGGTCAGACTGTGGGCGTGTTCGGTCATGATCCGGGGTATGATCGGCACCTTCAACAGATACAGTTCGTGGGCAAGGCGGTAGATGGAGATGGCCAGCAGCCCCGGATAACAGAAGATGACCTCGTCGGGACTCTGGGTGGCCGGATCTCCGGCAAGGGCGGCCCGGATGTCGGTGGCAAGGGTTGCGGTCACCCGCGGCATGGTCTCGATAAAGGCCAGGGCCAACCGGTGACTGCGTTCCTCGCAGTTGGTGCAGGGTTGGGACATGCGCTTGCAATCGTGGCGGATGGCCATCATTATCTGCTCGCTCAGCCTGTCGTACAGTCCCGTCGTTTCCTGACCGATGAAATACTCCAGGTTGCTCTGGTGCAGTTTGGCATTGCTGAAATATCCGGGAAAGAGAAGGGACCGGGCCTGGTGGATGATGGCGATGATTTCGGTATTGGACGGCAGGGCCACCGGACTGATATGCTCGAAACAGTCATTGGAACTCCAGTTGGCGACAAGGTCTTTGACGACGGGCGGGATCCTGACGTGCTGGTGACTCCTGGTGTGGTCTTCATTGTCGCAGATCGCGGACAGGGGAGGGATGCAGGGTTTTCTTGTTCTGATCGTGGGCATGGCGTTTCCGTTGTTCTTATTTTCTGCCGGCAGTGTACAAACGCTGTCGCCGACAGTCCGGCACTGTTGCCTGTTGCTTGTTCATATCGCCTCCCGGGACCCTGGTTTTTTATGCGGAGACAGCATTTTTTCAATGGCGAAGATGCCGTAACAGGCCCGCAGGTCCCTCAGCAGGTGAACGATATGGCCCCGCCGGTCATGGTGATCGGTATTGATCGCGACCTCCTTGACGATGGTGTAGCCGACATCGCCTGCGAATCTGCGGAAATCGGCCAGGGTGATCACCCGGATATTGGGGCTGTCGTACCAGGAATAGGGCAGCTGTTCGTTTTTCGGCGCCACTCCCGTGAAAAGAAGCTGCAGCCGAATCGAGTAATGGCTGAAATTGGGAAAGCTGACAATGACCTGCCGGCCGATCCGGGACAGGGAGCGGAGCAATGCCGCCGGTGCAAAGACCTGCTGCAGGGTCTGGCTGAGGACCACATAATCGAAACTGTGGTCGGCATAGTCGTCTACCTCCATATTCAGGTCCCCCTGCAGGACACTGAGTCCCCGGGCAATGCAGGCGGCGGCCTTTTCCTTGTCCTGTTCGATACCGGTCCCCTTGATGTTTTTATAGGTCGTGAGCCAGGCCAGCAGGTCGCCGTTGCCGCAGCCGAGATCGAGAACCTTGCTGCCCTTGTCGATCCAGGAGGCGATGACCCGCAGGTCATACCGCGTAAGCCTGTTAGCGGGCGACTCCATCCAAAAACCCTCGCACCAGTTTATTCAAACGCTCATCCGGAATCAGAAAGGCGTCATGGCCGCAGTCGGCCTCGATCTCACAGAAACTGACATTGCGGCCGGCGCGTTTTAAGGCCTGGACCAGCTCCTTGGACTGATATGTGGGATACAGCCAGTCCGAAGTGTAAGAGATAACGAGAAATTTCATCCCGGATGACCTCGCGTCCTGGAAGAGTTCCCGGTCTGTGCCTCTCTCCATCAGATCAAAATAGTCTGCGGCCTTGGTGATATAGAGCAGCGAATTGGCATCAAAGCGCTGGACGAATTTGCTTCCCTGGTGGCGCAGATAGCTCTCGACCTGGAAATCGGCATCGAAGCCGAAGGAGAAATCTTTTTTATCCTGGAGCCTGCGGCCGAATTTCCGGCGCAGGGCCTGATCCGACAGATAGGTCACATGACCGATCATCCGGGCCACGGCAAGTCCCATATCCGGTCCGGTTGCCTGGTAATAGTTGCCGGTGTTCCAGTTCGGGTCGGCCATGATCGCCTGCCTGGCCACCTCATTGAAGGCGATGGCCAGTGCCGAATGCCGCATGGTGGTCGCGATCGGTATGGCGGACCGGACCCTCTCCGGATACCGGACGCACCATTCCAGGGCCTGCATGCCTCCCACCGAGCCGCCGATCACGGCAACGAGCCGCGCGATCCCCAGATGATCCAGCAGCATCCTTTGGGCCTCGACCATATCACCGATGGTGACCATCGGGAAATCAAGACCGTAGGGTCTGCCGGTGGCGGGATTTGGCGAAGAAGGGCCGGTGGAGCCCGCGCAACCGCCCAGGATGTTGGCGCAGATCACGAAGAACCTGTCGGTGTCGATGCCTTTGTCCGGGCCGACCATGGAGTCCCACCAGCCGGGCCGGGCATCATCCGGCTCGTCCTGATAGAGTCCGGCCGCATGGGAGTTGCCGGAGAAGGCATGAGCGATCAGGACGGCGTTGTCCCTCTCCGGCGACAGCCTGCCGAAGGTCTCATAGGCAATGGTGACGGGCCCCAGACGGGCGCCGCTTTCGAGGATCATCTCGTCGGGCGGTGCCGCGAAGGTGAGATGCTGTTTTTCCACCCGGAGGGGAGGCGGAAGATTGGTGGTGTTCGCAGCGTTCATCACCGGTTCAGTCGGTCCTGCCCGCCTTCTCCAGGGCCTGGTCGATATCGGCCAGGATATCGTCGATATGCTCGATACCGACGGAGAGGCGGATCATGGCATCGCTGATCCCGGCCGATGCCAGCTGGGCAGGTGAAAGCTGGGAGTGGGTCGTCGAGGCCGGATGGATCGCCAGTGTCTTGGCGTCGCCCACATTGGCCAGATGGGAGACCATCTTCAACGCCTCGATGAACCGGCGCCCGGCCTCAAAACCGCCCTTGACGCCGAAGACGACCATGCCGCCAAAGCCGTTTTCAAGATATTTCCTGGCCGTTTCATGTCCCGGGGATCCCGGAAGCCCCGGATAATGGACCCAGTCAACCTGACGGTGGCCGTTGAGATAGCCGGCTGTCTGCAGGGCATTGGCACAGTGCCGCTCCATACGCAGGGAAAGGGTCTCGATTCCCTGGAGGAAAAACCAGCAGTTGTCCGGAGAGATACAGGCCCCCAGGTTGCGGAGCGGCACCAGACGCATGCGCAGGGCAAAGGCGATCTTGTTCATCTCGCCCAGGTCATGGGCATACCGAAGGCCGTGGTAGGAGGCATCGGGCCTGTTGAAGAGGTCGAACTTCGCATCCGTCCAATCGAAGGTCCCGGCATCGACGACAATACCGCCGATGCCGATACCGTGTCCTCCCATCCATTTGGTCAGCGAATGGATGACCACATCGGCGCCGTGTTCGATGGGGCGCAGGATGCAGGGCGGGGTAAAGGTGGAATCGACCAGCAGCGGCAGGCCATGGGCATGGGCGATGTCGGCCAGTGTGCGCAGGTCCGTCATGTTCAGCGACGGGTTGCCGAGCGTCTCGCAATAAATCGCCCGGGTGCGGCCGGTGATGGCCGCCTCGAAGTTGGCCGGATCCGACGGGTCCACCATCCGGACCGTGATGCCCATCTGCGGCAGGATCGAGTCGAACTGGGCGAAGGTGCCGCCGTACAGGTTGCTGGAGGCCACGACCTCGTCGTCATGGGAACAGACGTTGATGATCGAGTAGAAGACGGCCGATGTTCCCGAGGCCAGGGCCAGTGCCGCACATCCTCCTTCGAGTTGAGCGACCCTCTGCTCCAGGATGTCCTGGGTCGGGTTGCCGAGCCGGGTGTAGATGTTGCCGAGTTCCTTTAAGGCAAACAGATTGGCTGCGTGTTCGCAGCTCTTGAACAGATAGGAACTGGTCCGGTAGATCGGCACCCCTCGTGAGAGGGTGTCGTGGTCAATGGTTTGGCCGGCATGAAGGGCGAGCGTTTCAAATTTCATGGGATCTTCTCCTCTAGCTGTCCAGACAAGATGTGAGGTGTTCGACTCTTCGGTTTCTTTACGGATGCTGATTCCTGCCCTATGCTTTACACTCCTGTTGTCACTTCCCCCCGTCGTGCTCGCCTTTGACCTCCTGGATCAGGTCGCGGACGGTATCTCCACTTGCCGTCCGGGCATCGGGATCCATACGCAACAGCTCTTCCCAGACGGCAATGGCCTTTTCCGGTTCATGAAGGTCATAAACCAGCACGATGCCCTTATTCAACCGTGAAGGTTCGTGTTTCGGATCCTGGGCGATGGCCCGATCAAAAAATTCGATGGCCTTTTTCGGTTGGCCGACCCTGCGGTACATCACACCCAGGTCGGTGAGAAGGTTGGCATCGCCGGTATGGAGCGCCAGCGAATGGTTGTAGGCCTCGATGGCCTTCTCCGGTTGACTTGTGTCGTAATACAGGTTGCCCAGTTGGGTCCAGAGTAGAAAATCGTTCGGGTTCGTTGCCAGCTTTGCTTCCAGGTCGGAAATTGCCGATGCCTCTTGCTTGGAGATCGCGCTTTGTCCCTTGATGGTCCCGACGGTTGCCCCGGCAGGACTTGAACGGCTGGTGTCCTTAAAGATCATAAAGGCCGAACCGCTGATAAAACCACAGATAAAACTTAGTAAAACAGCAATGATAAGCGTTTGTCCCTTGCTTCCTTTTTCCGACATACTCCCTCTCTCTGGACGTAGTATCCACCCCGTCAATGATGTCAGCTGCGACGTTGGTGCGCGTTTTCTTCCTCCTTACAATATGCCGACCTCCGGGGAAGCGCAATGGGGATCTCTATTTTTATACCACCCTGTGGCAAAGAAAACCATTGCCGGGGAGAAAAACGAAGCAAAAACTGGACAACAACAGGGAAAAAATGGCAGAGTATCAGAAGGGATATCATCGAAGTCGGTTCCGTACGATCATTACCTGACCAGCATGGCCGGACCTGACCGGCCGGCGACAACGCAACATGACAATTCAGTACTCCGGCATGGCAAGGCCGCTGTTCCCGGGAGACTTTCATATCAAGGAGGCGAGATGAGTGCTCGAGATAAGGACAGGCCGGATCCGGCCCGGCACGAGGCGACAGATCCTAACGTCTTTTTTTCCACCACGGCGGATTCGATCAAGGACAGCATCATCCACCATCTGATAAGCTTTCAGGGCAGGGATCCGGAACGTTCCGGTGCCGGCGATATCTACAAGGCCCTTGCCTATACCCTGAGAGACATCATGGCGGAACAGTGGATCAAGACCCAGAAGACCTTTTATGCCAAGAAGAAAAAGAGGGTCTATTATCTGTCGCTTGAGTTTCTGATCGGCCGGTCCCTGGAAAACAGTTTGATCAATCTCGGTATCCATGATGAGGTCGTTCAGGCCGTCAAGGAGCTCGGCTATGACCTGCAGGAGCTTCGCGAGCATGAAGAGGATGCCGCCCTCGGCAACGGTGGTCTGGGACGGTTGGCCGCCTGTTTCATGGATTCCATTGCCACGTTGAAGATTCCGGCCTACGGGTACGGTATCCGCTATGAATACGGCCTGTTTTTCCAGCAGCTGATCGACGGCTATCAGGTGGAGACCCCGGACAACTGGCTGCGCTATGGGACTCCCTGGGAGTTCGAGCGCCGGATACCGGTGTTTCCTGTCCATTTTTACGGCAGGGTCAGCGGTTACCAGGATGAAAACGGCCGTTTCCGGGCAAAATGGATCGAGACCAAGGACGTCATGGCCATACCGTGCGATATGCTGATCCCCGGTTTCAAAAACAACCATGTGATCAATATGCGCCTGTGGACCGCCCGGGCTTCAAGGGAGCTGGATCTCAACTTTTTCAGTCGAGGTGACTATATTGGGGCCGTGGAATCCAAGGTCAGTTCCGAGACCATCTCCAAGGTGCTCTACCCTCCGGACCATAATCTGGCCGGGCAGGAACTGCGTCTGAAGCAGCAGTATTTCTTTGTTGCCGCCACGTTCCAGGATATCTTCAGGCGTTTTCGAAAGAACAACAAGACCTTTGACACCTTCAGCGATGAGGTGGCCGTGCAACTCAACGATACCCATCCCTCCATCGCCATTCCCGAGCTGATGCGGCTGCTGCTGGATATCGAGGGGCTGGGGTGGGAGAAGGCCTGGCATATCTGCACCAATGTCTTCGCTTATACCAATCATACCCTGATGCCTGAGGCCCTGGAAAAATGGAGCATCGAACTTATGGCCAAGGTTCTGCCCCGGCATCTGGAGATCATCTATGAGATCAATCAGCGCTTTCTCGATACGGTCGCCCTGCAGTACCCGGGGGACAGGAACAGGTTGCGTGATATGTCCATCATCGAGGAGGGCCCGATCAAGAAGATCCGCATGGCCCACCTGGCAATCGTCGGCTGCCATTCGGTCAACGGGGTGGCCGAACTCCATACCCGGCTGTTAAAGGAGAGATTGTTTCCCAATTTTCATTCCTTCTATCCCGGGAAATTCAATTCCAAGACCAACGGCATCACACCCAGGCGCTGGTTGCTGATGGCCAATCGCGAGCTTGCCGCCCTGATCACTTCCCGTATCGGTCCCGAGTGGGTGACGGACCTCGATCGGCTGCGCCGGATTGAGGAGTTCGTCGACGACCCGGAGTTCCGCACCGCCTGGCAGCAGATAAAACGAGACAATAAGATCAAACTGGTTCAATACATCAGGGGGCTCTGCACTACCGTGGTCAACCCGGATACGATGTTCGATGTCCAGGTAAAACGGATCCATGAGTATAAACGCCAGCTGTTGAATGCCCTGCATATCATCCATTTCTATCACCGGCTCATCCGGCAACCGGAACAGACCCTGGCCCCCCGTACCGTGATCTTCGCCGGCAAGGCGGCGCCGTCCTACTGGAAGGCAAAACTGATCATCAAGCTGATCACCTCGATCGGCGATATCGTCAATAACGATCCACGGATTGCCGGAAAACTGAAGATCGTCTTTCTTCCCAACTACAATGTGTCCCAGGCCGAGATGGTCATGCCGGCGGCCGATCTCTCCGAGCAGATCTCCACCGCCGGAACCGAGGCCTCCGGTACCGGCAATATGAAATTCGCGTTGAACGGGGCCTTGACCATCGGCACCCTGGACGGGGCCAATATCGAGATCCTGGAAGAGGTCGGCCGTGAGAATATCTTCATCTTCGGCATGACCGCCGAAGAGGCGGAATACGAACGACTGAATATCAGCCGGACTCCATGGGAGATCTGTCAGGCAAATCCCGATATCCTCCATGTCATCGACGCCCTTCGCGACGGGGCCTTCAGCCACGGCAATGCCGGACTGTTTCAGCCCCTGGTCGATTCGCTGCTCGATCCCCACGACCCCTATCTTCTGCTGGCCGATCTGCAATCCTATATCACCTGTCAGCAGCGGGTAAATGATGCCTTCCTCGATCAGGATGCCTGGACCGGGATGGCGATACTGAATGTTGCCCGGATGGGAAAATTCTCGACGGACAGGACCATACGGCAGTACGCCAAGGAGATCTGGGGAGTGCCGGTGGAGTAAAAGCAGGGGAAACCGGATTCCGGAGCTGCATATTTTGCACGGCAGCAAACTTCTGCGTGCGTAAGGGCGGTATTTGTGCTATACAGGTCGTTTCTTTACGGGACAAAAAAAGGGTTACGGATCAGAGCTGCCGTAACCCTTGAGATGTTATCTGGAGGCGGCGATCAGAGTCGAACTGATGAATAATGGTTTTGCAGACCACTGCCTTAGCCACTTGGCTACGCCGCCCGTTCATGCACAGGCATGAGACCGTTCTTTATACCATATGGAGTCTTTTTGACAAGAGGAAAAGTGCAGTATGGCGATGAATCTCAATGCGCTGATTATGCTAAACAAGGAGAATCTCAGCGAATTTGAACAAATAATCGGGTACCGTTTTACCGACCTGCGTCTGTTGCAAAAGGCCCTGATCCACTCATCCTACGCCTTTGAACAGTCGCAGATCGATAAAAATAACGAGACACTGGAATTCCTGGGGGATGCGGTCCTTGATCTGGTCATCGGCCATATCCTGATCAGGAGATATCCCAAGATGCGGGAGGGCGAGCTCACCAAGCTCCGTGCCGCGCTGGTCAACGAGACACATCTGGCCGCGATGGCCAGGGCCATTGACCTGGGGAGGTTCCTCTGCCTCGGCAAAGGCGAAGACGCCTCCAACGGCAGGAACAAATCTTCAATCCTCTCCTGTGCCTATGAGGCCGTGATCGGGGCGGTCTTCGAGGATGGCGGCTATGAGACCGTGTCCGTGCTGGTTGAACGGTTTTTCATCCCCGCGGTTGAGGGGAAGAAAGAGAATCTTCTGATTGCCGACGCCAAGAGCCGGCTGCAGGAAGAGCTGCAGGAACAGTTCAACGAGGCTCCGACCTACAGGCTCGATAATGAGGAGGGTCCGTCCCATATGCGGGTCTTTTCGGTCTCGGTCCTCTTTCATGATGTGGTTCTGGGCAGAGGCACCGCCCGTTCGAAAAAAGAGGCGGAACAGCGTGCGGCCGCCGATGCACTGGCCAGAAGAAAAGAACCGGACCAGGATGAGGTTTCCTGAGCTCCCAGGCAAAAAGAACACCCGTGATGTCCCCGTCCCGCAGGCCGCTGGTAATCCCGATCTTCATTCCCCACACGGGATGTCCGCACCGGTGCCTGTTCTGCAATCAAACGTCCATCACCGGCCGGACGTCCTCCGCCGTGTCCGGCGTGGAGGTCGGGCGGACAATCCGGTCCTGGCTGGCCGGAGCAAGACCGGGGCGCCGGGTCCAGGTCGCCTTTTACGGGGGCTCCTTTACCTGTCTGGCTGCGGACGAGCAGGAGCGGATGCTGGGCCTGGTCCAACCCTACCTCGGAAGCGGCGAGGTCCACGGCATCAGGCTTTCAACCCGGCCGGATTGTGTTGATGCCGGTATCTGCTCGCTCTTGAAGCGGATGGGTGTCGGCGTCGTCGAGCTGGGGGTCCAGTCCCTGGACGACGCCGTCCTGACGAGGTCGCGGCGCGGCCATACGGCAGAGCACTGCCGCCGGGCCGTCACTCTGTTGCAGGAGGCCGCAATCGAAGTCGGCATACAGTTGATGCCGGGTCTGCCCGGCGAAGGGACCCTGTCTTTTTTCCGGGGTGTGCATCACGTCATCGATCTGTCTCCTGCCTTCGTACGCCTCTATCCGGTTCTTGTCGTCAACCATTCAGGGCTTGCGGAAATCCACCGGTCGGGTGAATATAGGCCGTTGTCCATGAACCGGGCCATAGCCCTCTGCCGCAGGGCCAGGGAGATGTTTGTCGCTGCCGGCATCCGGGTTGTCCGCATCGGGTTGCAGCCCACGCCATCCCTGGAGAAGGAGCTTGTGACCGGACCCTACCATCCGGCCTTCGGCGAGTTGGTGGCGGCAAGGGACTGGCTGCGGCGGACCCGGGCGCTGCTTGCACGGGTCCCGGTGGGGAGCAGGGTGACGGTGCGTATCTCTTCGCGGGACCTGTCGGCCTTTCTCGGACCGCAACGGCTAAATATGAAGCGGCTCGCCGGTCTCGGCCTGGCCGAGCGCCTCAGGCTGGAAACAGAAAAAGAAATGAAGCGAGGAACATTTACGTATGTTGTCGGTTAACCGTCTCGATATCCGTTATGGGGACAAACATCTGTTCAAGGGTGTCTCGGTTCGGGTCCATGAGGGGAACAGGATCGGGTTGGTGGGGGTCAACGGCGCCGGCAAGTCGACCCTGCTGAAGATCATGGCAGGCGTTACCGCAAGCGACGACGGTGTGGTGAGCCGGGCCAGGAATTTCACGGTCGCCTATCTTCCCCAGGAGTCGAGCGCGCTGGTCGGCGACTGGAGCCTGTATCAGGAGGCCGAGACCGCCTTCGCGGGTCTTCTTGCCCTGCAGGCCGAGGCACAACGGCTGCACGACCGGCTGTCCGAGATCGATCCCGGTTCGGAGGATTGTGCGGGTCTTCTTGCCCGGCAGGGCGAGATCCAGCATGAGCTTGAGAGCAGTGATATCTATTCGATCCGGGCCAGGATAGAAAAGGTCCTGCAGGGCCTGGGGTTTAAGCCGGAAGATCTGGATGCACCGGTGAGCTCCTTCTCCGGCGGCTGGGTGATGCGTCTGATGCTGGCCAAGATGCTGCTGGCCGCCCCGTCGCTTCTGCTGCTCGATGAGCCGACCAATCACCTGGACCTGGAATCGCTGACCTGGGTTGAGGATTTTCTCCGTTCCTACAAGGGGGCCATGGTGATCATCTCCCATGACCGGACCTTCCTCGACCGGACGACGGCGCTGACCTGGGAGATAAGCCTCGGCAGGCTCACCGTCTATAAAGGTAATTACTCGTATTACGTGAAGGAAAAGGAGGAGCGGCGCGAGATTGAAAAGGCGGCCTTCGACAACCAGCAGCAGAAGATCAGGCAGACCATGCGCTTTGTCGAGCGTTTTCGGGCCAAGTCGACCAAGGCCAAACAGGTGCAGAGCCGGGTCAGGCAGCTGGAAAAGATGGAGATCCTGGAGCTCGATGAGGACGAGAGGCAGATCCGCTTTGCCTTCCCTCCCGCCTCGTCTTCAGGCAGGGATGTCCTGTTGATCCAGGGGCTGGCCAAGAGCTATCGGGAAAAGAACGTCTTTGCCGATGTGGACCTCGTCCTGCAGCGCGGAGATAAGGTGGCGGTGGTGGGTGTCAACGGTGCCGGTAAGTCGACACTGGTCAAGATCATTGCCGGTCTTATCGATTATGACGCCGGCACGGTCACCTTCGGCGCCAATGTCACGCTCTCCTATTTCGGTCAGCACCAGGCCCAGGAACTCTCCCCGCAATTGACGGTTCTGGAGACCATGGCCCAGACCGGGGTCGATATGACCGTTACCCGGACGCGGTCGCTGCTCGGGGCATTTCTGTTTAGGGGCGAGGAGGTCGACAAGAAGGTGGCGGTGCTCTCCGGCGGCGAAAAGAGCAGACTGGCACTGGCCAAGATGATTGCGACCCCTGCCAACTGCATGGTCCTGGACGAACCGACCAACCACCTGGATATGAGCTCCCAGGAGGTCCTGCAGGAGGCCATGGCTCAGTACGACGGCACCGTCCTCGTCGTCTCCCATAATCGCTATTTTCTGGACAGCTTCGTCAACAAGGTCCTGGAGGTCAGGAGTGGCCGGGTCACGATCTATCAGGGGAACATCGGCGACTATCTGCGCAAGGTGCAGATGCTGGAGCCGGACGGCAAGGCCGGTGGCGAGGATGCGAATCGCGACGTCGCCGGCGGAGACCTGCACGAACAGGGGCAAACGAAGGACACCCGGAAGGAAAAACGCCGACAGGAGGCCGAAAGACGACGGGAAAGAAGCCGGCGGATCGGCCCGTGGAATAAAAAACTTACCGAGGCCGAGAACGAGATCGAGAAACTGGAAGGGCAGAAGGAAGAGCTGGAGCGGCAGATGGCCGATCCCGATCTGTATAAAGATGAACAGGCCTGGTCCCGAACCAGCAGGGAATACGAGGATTGCAAGAGGCGCCTGGAACGAGGGTACGAGCGGTGGGAGACCGCCCAGGCCAGGATCGACGAAATCGATGCCGAGCTTGCCGGAGAGGGGTGAGATCCTGTGGCGGGAGGGGGGATGAGTGTCCATAGCTATCTGGCCTTTCTGGTCGCCTCGGCGGTTCTGCTTGTGATTCCGGGCCCCACGGTCCTGACGGTGATCGGGTATTCGCTCAGTCACGGCAGACGGGCCAATATGTGGCTCGTGGCGGCGGTGGCCCTGGGCGATTCAACTGCCCTTGCCGTGTCCCTGCTCGGCCTGGGGGCGCTCCTCGCCGCCTCCGCTTTCTGGTTCACCATGGTCAAGGTAACCGGCGGCCTCTATCTTTTCTATCTGGGGATGGCTCTGCTGTGGACGGGAATCCGGCCAACGGAGGCGGCGGGACCGGTAAGACCGACCTCCCGCCGACGCCTCTTCGCCGACACCTATATGGTGACGGCGCTGAACCCGAAAAGCATCCTGTTTTTCACGGCCTTCCTGCCCCAGTTCGTCACCTCGGAACGAAATACGGCCCTGCAGCTTTGGCTACTGGCCGCAAGTTTTGTGATCCTGGCCGCCGTCAATGCGGCAATGTACTCGGTCTTTGCCGCCTCGGCGCACAGGGCGCTGAAGCGGCCGTTTGCAGGGCGATCCCTCCATCTTGCCGGTGGCGCCCTGCTGTCGGCGGCAGGCATCTGGGCACTGCTGACCCATCGTCTTGTGTGATCGGATAAGGAGGGATGCGGCCTTTGCTGACCCATCCGTGGAGGAAATATGACGATCATGAAGAGCATAGCTGTCCTGATCGCGGTCTCTGTCGTGCTTTCGGCAGGCGATCTTGCCGCCCGCTGTCTGGTCGGCTATATGCCGGCATGGCACGGAGACGTCGAAGCTATTCAGTATAGGTTGCTTACGCAGATAGACTATGCCTTCCTGCTGCCTGCCGCCACCGGCGACGGCAGCCTGAGCGCCATGGAGAACCCGGACAAGCTGAGACGGCTTGTGCGCTTGGCCCATGCCGAGGGAGTCAAGGTCGCAATAGCCGTCGGCGGCTGGACCGATGGGAAAAATCAGGGCTTTGAGCGGCTGTCGGCAAGCCCTGAGGGCAGGTCCCGTTTTGCAGACAATCTCATGGGATTTGTCCATGCCTTCAACCTGGACGGCGTCGATATCGATTGGGAATATCCGCAGGGAACAGATCAGGCAGAGCATTTCCGTCTGATGATGCAGGTTCTGGGCCAGCGGCTGCATGCCGCGGGCAAGATCCTGTCGGCGGCGGTTGCCGACGGTGCCGATAACGGTGCCGGTATCTCGTCCCAGGTGTTTCATTCCGTGGATTTCCTCAGTATAATGGCCTATGACGGCGACGGCAGGGAGGGCCATTCACCTGTTTCGCTTGCAGAGAGCGCACTGGATTACTGGCTGGGGCGCGGTCTCGACCCGGCCAAGGCGGTTTTGGGGGTGCCCTTCTATGCGCGACCCAGCTGGAAGACCTACAAAGCCCTGCTGGCCATGGGGGCGGATCCCCACGCCGACTCTTTCAGGGGGGATTCCTATAACGGTATGGATACGGTTGTCCGCAAGGCCAGGCTTGCCCGCAGCCGGGCGGGAGGCATCATGATCTGGGAGCTTTCCGGGGATGTGCGGGGGCAATATTCATTGCTGTCCGCCATCGCCGGGGTTTCCGGCAGGCGCTAGGGTCATTTTTTAAACCTCCGGGCACGATTCAACCGCTGGTTTGCAGGGTCAGATGGCTGGCCAGTTCTTCTTCCAGCTGCCCGAGGCGGCCGGAAAAGAAATGATCGGCCGCTTCAATGATCACGAGTCGAGCTGTCGGGTTCCAGGACGGAAGATACCTCTTTATCAGCGCCGGCGGAGCGATTTCGTCGTCGCTGCCGGCCAGTACGAGTTGCAACAGGGGCTGGGCGGGGGAATCCCGGTACTCCATAAAGGCAACCGGAGGGGATATCAACACCAGGGCCGATACCTCCGGCGGCAGGCAGGAGATATGACCGTTGACCCAGGCGCCGAAGGAGTATCCGGTCAGATGGATGTCGTGGACGCCGCCCGCCGTCAGGAGGTTGATCGCGGCAAGGACATCCTGCTGTTCGCCGATACCGTGGTCGTAGGTGCCCTGGCTTCGACCCGCCCCTCTGAAGTTGAAGCGCAGCGTGGTCCTGCCCATCCGGGCATGGGTCTTTGCCACGGCCTCTACCACCGGATGGGACAGCTCTCCACCATAGAGGGTGTGGGGGTGGGTGATGATTGCCGCGTGGGTTTTCGACCCGGGATTGATCCGTCCCTCTAACAATAATGGGCCGGAATGGAAGGTGATTCTGCTCTCCATGTTCAACATGTCCTCCGAGATAATGAGCCAGGTGTCGCCTGGTTCGTAGAATTGACCTCCACTATGACCGCCGGCGTGTGGGAGGGCAACCGAAAAAATGAGGTGCCTGCCGATAAGTGCCTGCCGTTGGCCGGCCTTGGGCGAAGCTCTCAAAAAAAACCTGGGTGGTGTCATAAGATGAGCTTGTTTCCGGAGGGTTTTATGTTATTATGCACAGTTGTGTCGGCAGCGTGAAAAAATTCCTCGTGGACGGCCCGGGATTGCAGCCTGCAAAATGGTGGTGTTGCCCCGGACATCCCCGGATTTGTTTACGAGGTCATACAACAGGGTTATGGATTGGCCGGTGACGGCCGACGGCCTCCCCGGAGGTGTCCTCCGGGGTACATTCTATTGAAGGAAAATCATGGAGAAGAGGAATAAGGAGATCACATCGTTTTTGGCGGATTGGCAAGAGAGCCCGGACCAGAATAAGCGGGCCTTTATCGAACTCAAGGAGCATCTTGAGGCCAGGGAAGGGGTGGTGGTGAGTTTTCATCCCCGTCCGGGGGTGACCTATTCGCTCAGGGCAGGGCATGTCGGACAGAAGAAAAGGCCGCTTTTTGTCATGGTGGACGTGATCGAGGATGTCCCGCGATGGCTATCAGTATGTTTTTATGGTGAAATGATCAACGATCCCGAGGAAAAAGCAGACCTTGTCCCCGGCGGGCTTCTGGGGGAAGATGCCCGCTGTTTCGATATCAATCGCTACAGTGAGGAGGACATCCGCTATATTATGGACAGGCTGGATGAGGCGTATATGGTTGCCGCCGGGGAGGTTTTTTCACATTGAACCGGAGAGGGATTTTTATCCATCGCCACCGTCGAAGGTCTGTTTACCGGCGGTCCGATGCCGTCACCGGGTGAATACCGTATTGCCCCTGCAGCCCCTGAGGGTTTTTACATCTTCTTTATGGAGACAATCGAGTTGGTTTAAAAGTATAAGGAGAGTGCCATGGCTAATTTCTTGTTTGTGCTGCGTTCGAGTGATAATGAAAAGGCGACCCGTTGTTTTCAGTTTGCCAGGATTGCCCATTCCAAAGGTCATACGGTCAATCTTTTCTTTATCGACAGCGGTGTCGAATGGGCGGTAAAGGAAAAGGACGGCAGTCTGAAAACCGCTACCGGAGACTGTCCGAACGACTATCTCCCCTATCTGGTTGAGAACGAAGTCCCGGTGGGCATCTGTACGCCTTGCGCTAAAAACAGGAAGCTGGACGAAGCGAGGTTTTACACCAACATGATGCTTGATGGAGGTCCGCACCTGATCGATATGGCGGCCGAGGCCAAGATCTTCAATTTCTGAGCAGGAGAGGGAGTGAAGGCACGCTGATTGATCCGGTGCAAAGAGCAAACCCTTCGGCAGGAGCTACCGGCCTTTCCTTACCAAAGGGTCTGCTTGTCCTAATGAACGATTCCGATGGTATTACTCTACCTCGATGCAATCGGCAGGACAGGAGGCTGCCGCTTCTTCCGCGCAATCCGCATCCTGATCAAAGTCTTCGAGTACATAGGCCTTTTCTTCGTCATCGTCGAAACCGAATACCTCGGGGCAGATTTCGAAACAGCTCTGACAGCCGATGCATTCATCTTTGTCTATTGTGACATTCTTTGCCATTGGCGTTCTCCTTTTCATTTTTTTTAATCGAACCGTACGCAAACGGTTGTGAAAAACTCCCTAACCATACTCATTCTCATGAGGAAGTACAAGGAAATCATACCGTTTTTTCTTCTTTCGCCGGAGTTTTATGTTTGGCTGATTTTTGTTACAATGAGCATAGGTGGAACATAACAGGTTGTCCAGAAAAAAATCAAGGGAGGGAACCATCGATACGGCACTTCAGGAAAAACGCAGAATTAAAGGGATGCTGGCGGTCAATGTGGGACTCGGGGCCAACACCTTCCTGGCGTTCATAAAGACAGGGATCGGGATTGTCGGGCATAGCCCGGCGCTTCTGGCGGACGGCATCAATTCCACATCGGATGTGGCCTATGGGATCGCAATGTGGCTGTTTATGCGGATATCCTGCAAACCGGCGGATAAGGAACACCCTTACGGCCATGATCAGATAGAATCCATTGCCGCCGTAGTGGTCGGCGCCTTTGTGGTCTCAACGGGGATTGCCATTCTCTGGAATTCCATCAATGACGTCTATGAACTTGTGAGGTCGGGCGGCGGCCAGGACGGGGCCGCCGGCATAACCTTCTGGGTGGCGATCCTGACGATTCTGATTAAGATCATTCTGACCATCTGGACCCGGGTAATAGGCGATCAGACCAAGAACCTTGCCGTGATCGCCCTGGCTCAGGACCATCGAAACGATATCTTCGCCTCGACCGCGGTGGCCATGGGTATCTTTGCCGGCAGGATGGGACACGCCTGGGTTGATCCGTTTGCAGGGGCCGTCGTCGCCCTGATCATCCTCCATACCGGTGTTGAAATCCTGCGATCGGCAACGGCGGACCTGATGGATACCGTCCCGGGAAAGTCCCTGGCGGGAAAGATCAGCGTCCTGCTCGCCCCGATAGAAGGCGTCAAGATTATTGAAGAGGTTCATGCGCACCGGTTTGGGCCCTACCTGGTGGTCAATATCACGATTGGTGTAGACGGTTCTTTGACCGTAACCGATGGGGACCGTATCGCCACCGAGGTGGAACTTGTCCTGATCCGGGAAATAGAATTCCTGCGCAAGGTTCATGTCCATCTTCATCCGTTTCTCCCACCCGATAGGCCTGCGGCTTGTTCATAGACAAGCCGCAGACCTCCGATAAAGATACCACAAAGAAATCCACAGGGACTGCAGGGACTTTTCTATAAAAAAACCTTGCAATATTCCAGACAAGGAGAGTGAAAATTTATGGTACGGATTTGACTCTGCTTTGAATACCATGTTTAATACAATTATGTGCCGAATCGGTTCTTCCCTGTCGAGCTCACCTCGGGAAGGAACGAGAATCATTATTGATATTGTCTTGCAGTACTATCAGGCCGGTGTGCTGCCAGCCGTTTTTCCGACGGATTTACACTTCGGTTATGTTTATGACGATCAAACCGACATACGAAGAATTACTCGAAAGAACAAAGAATTTGGAACGGGAGAATGCAGTCTTGTTGGAGAACCAATGGAAACTGCAGGTCATCTCCGAGAATTCGTATGATTGGGAATATTGGATCACCCCGGAACGCAAGCTCAATTTCGTCTCTCCGTCATGCGAGAGAATAACGGGGTATAGAGCCGAGGAATTTGAGGCGGATCCCTACCTCTTGGTTGCCATTACCAGGGAGTGTGAGAAAAAACAGATCGCCCGGCATTTGGAGGAGGAATTTTCCATCTCCACTACCTGCCATCTGGATTACGGCATCATAACACGCGCCGGAGAGGAACGGGATATCTCCCACTACTGCCAGGCGGTGTTCGGAGAGGACGGGGGCTTTCTCGGAAGGTATGTGAGTAACCGGGACATTACCGAGAGAAAGAATATCGAGAAGACCCTCGAGGCCCATATCGAAAAACTGGAGCAGAGCAATAAGGACCTGCAGGCCTTCGGCTATATGGCCTCCCATGATCTCAGGGAATCGATTTTCCTGGTCCAGGCCTTCAGCAAACGTCTGCGTACCAAATATTTCCAGGATCAGACCCACGAGGGCAATGTCTATCTGCAACAGATAGAAAAGACCTCGAAGCATATGCAGATGCTGTTGGACAGCATGCTGAGCTATTCCCGGATAGCCACACAGCCCAAGGCGGTCACTCCGATCAATCTGAACGACATCGCCCGGGAGGTGATCCTGGATATGGATTTCTTTCTCCGAAAGGAGAGTGCCGTCGTCACCCTGGATGCTCTGCCCTCGATCCATGCCGATTACGGTCAGATGTATCAGTTGCTGAAAAACCTGATCAGCAATGCCCTGAAATTTCATAAACCGGGGGAGGTCCCCACCATCTCCATCTATAGCCGCCAACGCATGTCTCCCGGGAAAAACAGCCATTGGGAGATTGTCGTCGAGGATAACGGCATCGGATTTGAGGAAGAAGAATCAAGGAAGATCTTCAATCTCTTCGAGCGCCTCCACTCGAAGGAGCACTTTGAAGGGACGGGGATCGGGCTTTCCATCTGCAAGAGGATTGCTGAACGCCATGGTGGGGAGATCCAGGCGACCAGTGTCCCGGGCCAAGGGTCCAAATTCATTATCTGCTTTCCCGAAACCACACCGGGCAAGGAATAGCTTTTCGTCCACCGGCCTGCCGCAATTTTCCCCAAGAGCCTTTTTATGTCCTGCGCGGCGGTCTGCCGCCAGCACCCGGCTTCCGGGGATTTCCATACCGCATACCGGCTCTTTCCGGAGGCCAATCCCCCGGAACATCCTTCATGTACCGGCTCTCGGGATCGGCAAAGCCCCTTGATGGGATCCGATAAACCTTGCAACAGGGGATATATGATGCTATAAGCTCCCAGATTCATACGTTCTTGAAGGAGCGGATCCATGAAGGACAGGAGGGGCTGCGGCAAAGGTTCTCCGTCCTGTGATGGTGTGACTGCCTCCGGTAGAGTGAAAGGCAGCAGGGGATTGTTTCTTTTCGAACGGTAACTCCCATCGGACCCAGGGTAGCCAATGGCAATCATCACAATCTCGAGAGCAGCGTTCAGCCAAGGCAAGGAGGTCGCCGAGAAGGCCGCTGAACGCCTTGGCTGCCTCTGCATATCCCACGAGATGATAATCGAGGCGGCATCGAGAAGGTTCCGGATTCCCCCGGGCAGGCTGGATCGGGCGATCCATGATGCCCCATCGGTTGTCGAACGGTTTACCTCGGACAGGCAAAAATACATTGCCTATATGGCTGCGGAAATACTTGGCTATTTTAAAAGGGATAATGTGGTGTATCATGGTCTTGCCGGGCATTTTTTTGCAAGGGATATCCCGCATGCCCTCAAGGTGCGGATCGTTGCGACCCTGGAGGACCGTGTCCCTCCCCTGATGACAGGCGAACATCTGAGCCGGGAGCAGGCAATGCATTTCCTGCGCAAGGAAGACCGGGTGCGTAGAGCCTGGAGCCGTCGCATCTATGGTGTGGATAATACGGATCTCACCCTCTATGATCTGGTGATCCATATCAATAAACTGGCAGTTGACGATGCGGTGGATCTGATCTCCGAGGCAGCGGGAAGGCGGCAGTTCACAGCCACTCCGCAATCACAGCAAGCCGTTGAAAACCTGGCTCTCGCCGCCGGAATCAGGGCTGCTCTGCTCAACGACTATCCCGGGTGTGAGGTTGTCGCCGAAGGGAAATCCGTCGAAATCTATGTTCGATTCACCCTGCACACGGATACGATGATTACCGAAAAAATCACCGAAAAGGTCCTGAAGATCCCCGGTGTGTCTTCGGTTTCGGTGGTTCTTGTCCCCAGCGTCCTCTTCACGTAGGTATTCTTTGGAGAGCCCGCAGGTAAAGATCCGTACAACCTGCAGGGGCAACGCGATACTCCGGCAGGTTACGGCGCTGAACAGTCGGCGAGTAGACTCTTTACGACATCGACATCCCAGGGGGGATCCTGTTGAGACGGCGAGGTCTGCAGTCTGCCTTGCAGTGTCTCAATCGCCGTTCTGTCGGAGGAAAACAGATTGTCGCGGCCGATCATGTCACCGAGACCGGTCCTTTCTATCACATCCAAGACCTGCTTCTTGAATCCGCTGAAGCAGAGCGGGATCCCGTTGCTGTTGAATCTGGTAATCAGTTTGCAGAGCATATCCACGCCGGAGGCGTCGATCTCATTGATGCCGCCGCACGTAACCAGGATGGTGGTGATTTCGGGGGTGTCCCGTTCCAGTTTGAGCAGGGCCTTTTCAAAGGTGGACACGTTGATGAATCGCAGGGCACCATCGAAACGGATGGCCCCCAGACGGGGGTGAAGGGGGGGCAGGTTGTGGTGTTGCGCGTCACGCAATGTGCCGTCCTGATGCATTCCCACCAGCGCGATGTGCGGGCGCATCATCCGATAGAGCAGCAGCCCCAAGGAAAGGCCGATGCCGATGACGATGCCGTCCTGGATGTTCGGGGAGAAGGCCAACGTGGCGACAAAGGTCGTGATGGAGGCGATGCCGTCGTCACGACTGGCGCGCCATGCGGTGAGCATGATGGGGAAATTGATCAGGCCGACCACCGCCACCATGATGATGGCCGCCAGCACCGGCTTCGGCAGGTGAAAGAGCAACGGCGTCAGGAAGAGCAGGGTGAGCAGTACGCAAATAGCGGAAATTATGGAAGACAGACCGGTGCGTGCATCCGATGCCAGATTGAGCGCCGAGCGGGAGAAGGACCCGCTGACCGGCATGGAATGACAGAATGCGGCGGCCACCTTGGCCAATCCCTGGCCGATAAGCTCTTTGTTCTCATCCCAGGGTGTACGGGTATTGTTGGCAATGACCTTGGAACTGGACATCGCCTCCATGAAGCTGACCAGGGCGATGATAAACCCGGCGGGAATCAGGCTGACGGCGGTATGCCAATCCAGCGAAGGCATACCGATGGTGGGCAGACCCTTGGGTATGATGCCGACTACCTTGCCCCCCATTTTTGCAAAACCGATGGCATAGCTGACCCAGGTCAGAACAGCCACCGTTATCAGCACGCCCGGCAGTTTCGGCAGGAATTTTTTAAAGGCCAGCATCATTACGATTGCCGTGACGCCGAAACCAAGGGACAGGGCATGCAGCGCATTGATATGGACGATCACATGCAGGATATCGAGCAGAAAGTGGGTAGAATGCTGGGCCTGTATGCCAAGCAGGGTCGGTAATTGCGCCAGTCCGATGATCAGGGCCGCGGCGTTGATGAAACCCATCAGCACCGGGTGCGACAGGAAGTTGAGAATCGCCCCGACCCGAAATACGCCGAACAGGATCTGAAACAGGCCCGACAGCAGGGCCAGCATGATCACACAGGAGAAAAACAACGGTGTGTCGTGAGCAGCCAGCGGTGCGACGCTGGCTGCCGACAGCAATGAGGTCATGGCCACCGGTCCGGTGGAGAGCTGGCGTGAAGACCCGAACATTGCTCCGATGATGGTGGGAATGAATGCGGCATAGAGGCCGTAATAGGCCGGAACGCCTGCCAGTCGGGCATATGCCAGTGATTGCGGGATGGCGACCAGTGAGACCGTTATACCGGCAATCAGATCAAATTTAAAGGTAGACGTGTCGATCCAGAACGGCCTGACAAGAGCCGAGGTGAGGGCGGTTGCGGATTTCATAAATAATCCTAGTAACAACGGTGCATATTTAAGTGCGCTTCCCTGCGGAGGAGAACGCTTTCATTCGATACTGAAATTCATGACGACGTTAGGCTACATCTTCATCCGGATTTTCGCAAGATTTTTCGCTACAAGCCCTGTTGATATCTGACAAATATGCGGCGGGTTGGAAGGTGGATCCGGCCGAATCGGCGGGTTAAGCCGGGGGCCGGGACTGGGGTCCTGCCGAGGCAGGTCTGAGGATGCACTCTGCGATACACCTGCAAATCCAGGATCAGGGAAAGACGTTGACGGCGGTAAAATGAGTTGACAGTCAAATTTGCTTTGGTTATAGTTCACATCATGAACAAAAAAGAGAACGCATTTCACATCCCGGAGCGCGAGGTTTTTGAGTTTCAGGGGCTTATCGATTCGCTTTTTCAGTGTTGCCAGGAACGTATGCAATACCAGAGCGAGCGTTTCGGTCTGCCTGAGGCGGAGCTTCGATGCCTGCTCCAATTTCAAAACGAGCGGTATCTGACGGCCAAAGCGATCGCCAGGAGACTGAATGTCGCCAAAAGCCGGGTAACCAAAATCGTCGGCGGGCTGCTGCGAAGAGGGCTGCTTGAACGCTCGGATGACCCTGATGATTCAAGGATAAAGCTGTTAAGGCTGACATCGGAGGGGGAAAGGTCGGTGGTTGAGATCTTTTCCTTTCGCAGTGAGTTGCACAGGAGGGTCCTTGGCCAGTTCTCACTGGAGCAGCGTTCCTCACTTCTCAACGGTCTGTCTCAGCTCAAGAGGTCCATGGAATCGGTGAAAGAGATGCTGATCTGAATTTTTTTCGCAAAAAAGTTAATAGTGTGAACATAAAAGGAGGCAACTATGTCGGACAATCAAAAGAAGAAATACCAATTCATCTGTTCCCGGGGCACTCTCGATGGCGCCTATCCTGCCCTGGTTCTGGCCCTGAATACGGTCAGACTCGGGCATGAGGCCACCGTATTCTTTACCTTCTTCGGTCTGGAGGTGATCAAGAATGGCGGAGCGGAAAGATTGAAATTCTATCCCCCCGGCCCGATGGGGGCCATACCCGGTATGCCGCAGCTCGCCTCGTCGATGATGCGCAAACAGGTGGATGAGGCCAATATCCCTGATGTCCCGACCATGCTGGAACTCTGCGCACTTGAAGGGGTGCAATTCGTCGCCTGTCATATGAGCATGGAAATGATGAAGGTAAAAAAAGAGGATTTTATCGACGGGGTGATCGTCATGACGGCCGAACAGTTCCTGAAGAAGGCCGGAGACTGTCAGATCAACATGTTTACCTGATGTGACCTGTTGCGGTGTACGGCCTTCGGATCACGACATCGGCCAGGCCTCGTTGCCAGGGAGGATATGCCGTTCGCCGTCTCTTCATCGGCTCTGGGATCTCTGCCGGCTTGTCTGGATGGATTACGATACCAGGAGCCCGTCTTTTAAGGTCAGCCGGGTATCCATCCGACCGGCCAGCTCCATATTGTGGGTGACCATCAGGGTGGCCAGCTCGCGTTCCCTGCACAGCCTGTGCAGGAGATCGAAGACCAGGTTGCCGGCACGGCTGTCGAGGTTGCCTGTCGGCTCGTCGGCCAGCAGCAAGGCCGGCTGCATGATCAGGGCCCTGGCCAGCGCCGTCCGCTGCTGTTCTCCACCCGAGAGTTCGTTGACCCTGTGCTCCGTCCGGTGATCGAGCTCAACCAGGGCGAGCAATTCGCGGGCCGGTTCGACCATCTCCTTTCTGCTTATCCCGGCAATCAGACCGGGCATCATCACATTCTCGATGGCCGAGAATTCCGGTAACAGATGATGGAACTGGAAGATGAAGCCCAGCGAGTAGTTGCGAAAATGGGCCAGTTCGGCATCGGTCTTTTTTATCAGGTGCTCGCCCTGGAAGAGGATGTCGCCCGATGTCGGACTTTCCAGGGTCCCAAGGATCTTCAACAGGGTCGATTTGCCGGAGCCCGAGGCCCCGACGATGGCCGCCATCTCACCGGGTTCGACTGCGAGCCGGATGCCCTTCAGGACCTCGATGGCCGTGGGGCCTTCCATAAATATCTTGGTAATCTCAAATGCCTCAAAGAGTGCCATCAGGAGAGGACCTCCGCCGGTTTTACCTTCGAGGCCTTCCACGATGGGTACAATGTGGCGGTCAGCGTGATGATGATGGCGCTGATTGCAATGATGGCGACATCGGAGGGCAGAACCTTGATGGGCAGAGTGGACATCGGGTAGACGTTGGCCGGCAGCTTTATAAACTTATACCGGGCAAGCAGATCGCACAGTCCCAGACCTCCCAATACCCCGAAAAAGGTCCCGGAGACGGCGATCGCCAGACCTTGGAAAAAAAAGATCTTCATGATTGAGCCGGAGGTTGCTCCCATGGATTTCAGGATCGCTATATCGCGGCCTTTTTCCATGACCAGCATGATCAGAGCGCTGATGATGTTCAGGGCAGCTACCAGGATGATCAGCACCAGGCAGATGAACATGCCGATCTTTTCCAGCTTTAAGGCGGCAAAGAAGTTGCGGTTCATCGACATCCAGTCGCGGGCGATGAAGCCCGGCCCTAATCTGGCGACGATCCGTCCGGCGATTACGTCTGCCCGGTTGAGGTCCTGATGGCGGACCGAGACCTCTATGCCGTGGACGACATCGCCGAGATCGAGAAAATTCTGGACCTCGGAGATATTCATATAGGCCAGGGAGGCATCATACTGCGGCATCCCCGTCTCGAAGATGCCGGAGACCCTGCAGGTCTTGATCCTGGGAATGATGCCCATGGGCGTCAGCGGCCCGGAGGGCGAGATCAGTCGGACCTTGTCGCCGTCAGCAACCCCGAGGTTGGCGGCCAGGTCCTTGCCCAGGATGATGTTCGGGATCCCGGGCCGTTTGTTCTCGACCAGGTCCGAGATTTTGCCCCGGATCATCTTCTGCGCCAGGTCGACGACGCCTCCTGCGGTTGCCGGGTCGATGCCCCGCAGAACGATGCCGCTGCCGCCGGTGGCGCTGCTCATCAGGGTCTGGGCATAGAGATAGGGGGTAGCCCCCTGGACGTCGTTTACGGCCAGGACCTGATCGCGGACCAGTCTGTAGTTATCGATCGGTCCGCTGATACGCTGGACGATGATCTGGGAGTTGACGCCGAGGATCTGGTCACGGAAGCTGTCGGTAAAACCCGAATAGACCGCCAGCACGACGATCAGCGCGATGACGCCGAGGGTGATACCGACGACCGAGATCAGCGAGATCAGGGAGATGAACCCGTGGCGGTGTTTCGAGCGCAGATAGCGAAAACTGATGAACCATTCAAACATGTCAGCAGGAACAGCCTGATTTCTTGTTGGTTTTTGCCGGATCCTGTCCCTTGGCCTCGGGCTTCAGGTGTGGAAAGAGGATAACGTCGCGGATGGACGGCGAGTCGGTCAGCAGCATGACCAGGCGATCGATGCCGATGCCTTCGCCGGCGGCGGACGGCATGCCGTATTCCAGGGCACGCACATAGTCCTCATCCAGGACCGGATGGATCTCCTCGTCGTCTCCCCGCTCCTCGATCTGCTTTTCAAAGCGCAGCCGTTGATCTATGGGGTCATTTAGCTCGCTGAAGGCATTGGCAATCTCACGTCCGGTGATGTAGAGCTCGAAGCGATCGGTGATCTCGGGGTCATCCTCGTTCTTCCTGGCCAGAGGCGACACCTCGGTCGGATAGGAGGTGATGAAGGTCGGGTCGATCAGCCTCTCCTCGACCAGGAGTTCGAACAGCTCGGTCTTGGCCTTGCCGGCGCCCGCCTGCTGTTCCAGCTTGATGCCCTTGTCTTTGGCCAGGGCAAGAAGCTTGTCCCTGTCTGCCAGGACCTCCGGGGAGATGCCGCCGATGCGCTCCAGCGCCTCGTCCATGGTCAGGCGGTTCCACGGCGGGGCCAGGTTCACCCTGGCGCCCTGGTAGGTGATCTCCATCGTCTGGTTCACCTCTTGGCAGAGCCAGGAGATCAGCTCCTCGGTCAGGTCCATCAGGTCGTGATAGTCGGCATAGGCCTGGTAGAATTCGAGCATCGTGAATTCGGGATTATGACGGGTGGAAAGGCCTTCGTTTCTAAAGTTCCTGTTGATCTCGAAGACCTTTTCGAAACCGCCGACCAGAAGCCTCTTCAGGTACAGCTCCGGGGCGATCCGCAGATAGAGATCCATATCGAGGGCCTTGTGATAGGTCTTGAACGGCTTGGCGGTGGCACCGCCCGGAACCGGCTGCATCATCGGGGTCTCGACCTCCATGAACCCGCGGTTGTTCAGGTACTCGCGGACGAGACGGATGATCTCCACCCGCTTGCGGAAGGTCTCTCTGGCCTCAGGTGTGACGATCAGATCGACATACCGCTGACGATAGCGGGTCTCCACATCGGTGAGTCCATGCCATTTTTCCGGCAGGGGCCTGAGCGATTTGGTGATCATGACCAGGGAGTCGGCCTGAACGGAGAGCTCTCCGGTCTGGGTCTTGAAGAGTTTCCCGGCGACCCCGACGATGTCGCCGATGTCCCATTTCTTGAAGGCGGCGAACTGCTCTTCGCCGACGGTCTCCATCTTTGCATAGACCTGGATTCGGGCCGAGCTGTCGACGAGATGGAAGAAGGCCGCCTTGCCGAACTTGCGCAACGAGATGATACGTCCGGCGATGGCATAGGTGAACCGGGTCTCATCGTAGGCCTCGGCGGCCAGATGTCTGCCCCTGGGCAGGAGGTCCTTGATCGGATTAGCCGGCTTGAAGGTGTTATTGTAAAGGTTGACACCCAAGGCTGCCAGCGCCTCGGCCTTTTCCCGTCGTTGTTTGAGTATCTGGTTGTCTTTGTTCATCGCCGCATGCGTTTGGTAATGCCCGTCTCTTGGGTGCCCTGCTCCTGGAAACGTCTTTCGGCCGGCCCAATAAAAAAAAGCGGCCGGGAGCGCCGCCACAAAAAAATGTCCATAACCCGTTTAACGGGAAACAGCCGTTCTGTCAATTCTTTTCAAGCAGGACAACGGTCTCGATATGGTGGGTCTGGGGAAACATGTCGAAGGGACGGATGTCGACGATGGCCAGCCCCTGTCGGCAGAGCGCTTTCAGATCGCGGCACAGGGTTGCCGGATCGCAGGAGATATAGACCATCTTGCGGCCGGTGAGCGCTCCCAGTTCCTGGGCCAGTCCCGGCACGCCCTGCCGGGGCGGATCGAGGATGACGCAGTCGTAGATCCTTTTCTCGCCGGCCAGTCTCCGGCAGGCGGCATGGACCGGTTCCCTTTCGAAGCGTGTATTGTCAAGACCTGCCGCTGTGCTGTTCCTTGCGGCACTGCGGATTGCCGATCCCTGACCTTCGATGCCGGTAAGAAAACCGGCCCGACCGGCCAGCGGGATAGAGAAATTGCCCATCCCGCAAAAGAGGTCGAGGACCGATTCCCGTCCGTGCAGATCGCAAAGTGCCAGGATATGGCGGATCAGGTTTTCATTTTGCCCCAGATTGACCTGACAGAAGCCCCCTGCCTCCCAGCCAAGGGTGATGGCGAAACCCTTTTCCGAAAGAGGCGGCAGCCGCATATGCAGGGTGTCGGTGCAGGGATTGCCGCCATCACCGATGGGGCCGGTGAGCGGAAAATCGCTCCCCTGGAAAAAGACCCCTTTGATCAGCGCAACACCGGCCGCCAGCTCCTCGGCCAGCCGGATATCGGTCGGCCGCGGCCTGCGTATTAGATGGAACAGGCAGACAACCCTTGCCGACAGAGGGTCGAACAGCAGCTCCACCTGCCGGCACCTCTTTAGGATGGTTGCCAGGGAGCAGTCCTGCTGCAGTTTGGCAAGGACCGTGTTCAACTCGTCCCGGGCAACAAGACAGGAGTCGATCGGTATAACGGTGTGCGAGTGCCGTCCGGCAAAACCCGGTCTGCCCTGGGGATCGACCTGCAGGCGGATCCGTTGTCTGTAGCCGAAGCGGGCCGGGGAGGCCAGGGTGGCCCGAACCGGGGGCAATGATCCGGCGGCCGTTGCCGGAAAGTGGTGGTGAAAGAGCTCCTCGACGATTGCCGTCTTGAGAAGGAGCTGGTGTTCGTAGCTGCAGTGCTGGAGATCGCAGCCGCCGCATTGCCGGTACCAGGGGCAGGGCGGTTCGATCCTTGCCGGATGTGGCGTCTCGACGGAGGCAACCTCGGCCCGGAGATAGTGGCTCTTCCGCTCGGCAACGGTGATGAGTACCTTCTCGTTCGGCAGGGCCTTCTCGACCAGGACAATCCGGCCGTCGTTGAGCCGGCCAAGACCCAAACCACCGTTAACGATCTTCTCTATAACAATCGAATGGATCTTGTTCACTCGCTTATGATGTCGTCTTCCCGTCTGTCTCTTCAAACCTGTTTTTCTGCAGATTTTTGTTGACCTTGTCATATGGGAAAACGGCTCCGTTCATGGCGATATAGACCCCGGACGGCAGGATCTGTACGGCAGCCAGCGCACAACCGATATTGAAGAGGGCATCGCTGGTCTTGAAAAGGGCCGGGGTCAGGGCGCCGGTCAGGACAATGGTCTTGCCGGGGGCCCTGGCCAGGTAGTGTGCCGTCCGTACCATCGTATCGGTGCCGTGGGTGATCAGGATGCACTCCTGATCGGCGGACAGGATCTCCCGGAGGATGAGCTCTCTATCGTCATCGGTCATCTCCAGACTGTCCTTCTTTAGGAGGGAACGGACGGAATAGTCGATGACCAGATCCAGCTCCTGCAAAACCGTTGCCACATTCGGCGGACCCACCTGATAGGTGCTTTTGGCATCGAAGTAGACCTTGTCGATGGTCCCGCCGGTCGTCAGGATGAGGATCTTTTTCATCGTATTCTTTGTCTCGCCTGTATGGTATATAAAAAAGGCTGCCGATGCGAAGGTGCCTGGAAAAATCTGCCCTGCCGTTTGGAATACGAACGGGTCTCTGCGGATTATACCCAGCCGTTTTATCCTCGTCATCATTTTTGTCGGCGGCGTCAAAAGGTTTACCCATCGACCGTTCGGCACCGATGCCTGTTGGATTTTCGTGTCGGCCCCGCAATCCCGGGAGCTTACAAGACCGGCACTTTGTCATTGCTTTTCTGCAATTCAATACCCATTGTTCCGCTGAAGGGAAAACGGCTTGCTGATGGCAGGTGATATAGGTAATATTCAACCGCTTGAGAAAAATATTTACCTCGAGTACGGAGGAATCGTTCACCAGGGGACTGCTGCCCCTTGCAGGGACAACAAAAGAGTCGCGGTTATCGGGTTGAGGAGATGGGTATGAAGGTAGTGGCATTTTGCGGGAGTGCGAGAAAAAACGGCAATACGGTGCTCTTATTGAAGACGGTATTGGAATCCATTGCCGAGGCCGGGATAGAGACCGAACTGGTCCAGTTGGCGGGTAAGGATATCCATGGCTGCAGGGCCTGTTTCAGCTGTTTTACAAAAAAAGATGGGTGCTGCGTCTTTGCCGATGACGTCGTCAATGACTGCATGGCCAAGATGAAGGAAGCCGATGCGGTACTTCTCGGTTCGCCGACATATTTCGCCGATATCTCTCCTGAGATGAAGGCCTTGATCGACCGTTGCGGCATGATCAGCCGGGCCAACGGGGATATCCTGAAGCGCAAACTGGGGGCTGCCGTCGTTGCCGTCAGACGAGCAGGGGCCATGCATGCCTTTCAGAGCATGAACAGCTTTTTCCTGATTAACCAGATGATCGTCGTCGGGTCGAAATACTGGAATATCGGGATCGGCAGGGAAAAGGGGGAGGTGGCCAAGGACGAGGAGGGGATGAGCACCATGCAGGTCCTCGGTGAAAACATGGCCTGGCTGTTGCAGAAGGTTCATACGGGGTGATGCCTATGTTGACCGGGAGCGAGGGACGATAGTGGCCAGATCGGAGAAGCAGATTGCAATTCTGGTGGTGGATGATGAACAGGTCCATCGGTTCATGCTCTGTTCCATGTTGCATGAATGGGGCTGGCGCTGTGTCGAAGCCGATGACGGGGAGACCGCGGTCGAGGCGGTGAAGAAGAATACCTATAACGCCGTGCTGATGGATGTCAGGATGGCCAGGATGAACGGTCATGAGGCCTTCAGGAAGATTCATGAGATCCAGCCGGCCTTGCCGGTCATCATCATGACCGCCTATTCGTCGGTGGATGACGCGGTTGAGGCCATCAAACACGGGGCCCATGACTATCTGACCAAACCTCTGGATTTCGATCGTTTGCGCCTGACACTCGACCGGGCCCTGGAACACCGGCAGGTTGAGGAAAAAAGGCGGGAGTCGACGGGAGATCCTTCCGATCTGATCAGCTCCATCATCGGCGGTGCGCCGCCGATGATGGAGCTGATGGATATGATCCGCTATGTGGCCCCGACCGAGGCCACGGTCCTGGTGGCGGGTGAATCCGGGACCGGCAAGGAGCTGGTCGCCGAGTGTCTGTTCAGAAACAGCGAGAGGCACAACGGACCGTTTATCAAGGTCAACTGCGCCGCTCTGGCCGAGACCCTGCTCGAATCCGAACTCTTCGGCCATGAAAAAGGGGCTTTTACCGGTGCCGATCGAAGGCGCGACGGAAAATTCGTTCAGGCCGACGGCGGCACCCTCTTTCTTGACGAAATCGGTGAGACCAGTCCGGCCATGCAGGTCAAACTCCTGCGTGTCCTGCAGGAGCATGAGCTGCAGCGGGTGGGCGGCGAGGAGACGCTGAGGGTCGATGTCCGGATCATCGCCGCCACCAACCGTAATCTGGAGGAGGAGGTCAAGAAGGGCAATTTTCGCGAGGATCTTTACTACCGCCTGAACGTGGTGATGCTGACCGTTCCGCCGCTCAGGAAGAGACGGGAGGATATCCCGCTTCTGGTTGAACACTTCGTCAAAAAGTTCGCCGAAAAGAATCGCCGGACCGTGGAATGCGTCACACCGGCATGTCTGGGTCTGCTCTGCAGGTATCCATGGCCCGGCAATGTCCGGGAGCTGGAGAACGCCATCGAGCGCGGTGTTATCCTGATGCGCGGTGACCAGTTGACCGAAAAAAGCCTGCCGCTGACCATTCAGAGACAAGATGACGCCGATTCCCCTGATGAGCGACCGGCATCCTTGTTCGAGGCGGAAAGAAATATGATTCTGCAGACGCTGGCGGAGACCAGCGGCAACAAGAGCGAAGCGGCGAGAAGGCTCGGGATCACCAGGAAAACCCTGCAGAACAAGCTGCATAAGTATGATGAATCATGACAAAGTCGTGACACTCCATCCAATCGTATTGACTTGCATATGGGGCTGTGGTAAGTCCATATCCCGCAGAAGGGCCGAAGACAGGCTGCAAGGTCGATACCAGAATGGAGTATTTGCATGAGAACGGATATTGTTCATATCGGTGCAGGTGAGCTGACATACGAGATACGGAACATCGTCAATGTCGGCATGAAGATGGAAAAATTGGGGCTTCAGGCCCATTGGGAGAATATCGGAGATCCCATCGCCAAGGGGGAGAGGATCCCCGGCTGGATGAAGGAGATCGTCGCCGAGGCGGTCAAGGATGATACCAGCTACGGCTACTGTCCGACACGGGGCGTGTTGTCAACCAGGGAGTTTATCGCCGAAACGACGAACAGGCGCGGCGGTGTCCGGATCGATGCCGACGATATTCTGTTCTTCAACGGGCTGGGGGATGCGATCTCGAAGGTCTTCGGTTTCCTCAGGCGGACGGCCCGGATCATCGTGCCGACACCGAGTTATACGACCCATTCATCGGCGGAGGCCGCCCATGCCGGGGACAGTCCCCTGACCTATATCCTGGATCCGAACAATCATTGGTATCCGGATATCGATGATATTGAAAAACACGTCAAATACAATCCGGCGGTGGCCGGGATCCTGATCATCAATCCCGATAACCCGACCGGTGCCGTTTATCCGACCGAAATTCTGCTGCAGATCGTCGAGATTGCCCATCGGTACGATCTCTTCCTGATCTGCGACGAGATCTATCAGAATATCGTCTATAACCGGATGAGCACTTCGCCGCTGTCCGATGTGATCGGAGAGGTTCCGGGGATCTCGATGAAAGGCATCTCCAAGGAGATGCCGTGGCCGGGATCGCGCTGCGGCTGGATCGAGGTCTATAATGGCGACAGGGACCCGATGTTTGCCCAGTACATTCAGTCCATCCTGAATGCCAAGATGGTGGAGGTCTGCTCCACCACCCTGCCGCAGATGGTCCTGCCCAAGGTATTGCAGCATCCGGCGTACCCGGGCTACCTGGAGGAGAGGATCCGCCGGTACGAACGGTATTCCAATATCGCCTACGAGTGCCTGAAGGATGTGAAGGGGGTGCTGGTCAACAGGCCGAACGGCGCCTTTTATATGAGCGTCTGTTTTGAAGACGGGGCATTGAATTCCCGGCAGACCCTGCCCATCGACAACGCCGAGGTCAGGAAATTGGTCGAATCCCTGGTCGGTTCGCCGCATACGGCCTGCGATAAGCGCTTTGTCTATTATCTTCTCGGTGCCACCGGCATCTGTGTCGTGCCGCTGACCTCCTTTGCCACCGAGTTGAAGGGCTTCCGGGTGACGTTGCTGGAGCGGGATGAAAAAGAATTTGTCCGTATCTTTAAAACCATAGCGGAATCAATCCGAAAATACCTGAAAAGCTAGTCGGCCTGAGAAAGAGGTGCCGGGCCGATTGCCGCAGCGGAGGGAGCAACCATGGACCGGCCACTGAATTTTTGTCTGGAACCCGTTACGGCACGATTTATCGCTCCCGACGGGCAGGCGGTGGAGACGACCATCGAGGTCAGAACCAACCCGATCACCCATCGCACCTGCAGGGTGACGCTTTCCCGCAAGGGCGAGAAGGAGCGGGGGACGGAGAGCCTGCCGGCTCCCCCCCCCGACGCCGAGCGCAAATCGGATTGCCCGTTCTGCAGACCGCAACTGAGCAGTCTGACTCCGCGCTGTATTGAGACTTTGGCGCCCGCCGGCAGATTGGTCCGCGGCGACTCGGTCCTGTTTCCGAATCTCTTTCCCTATGGTGCCTACTCGGGCGTCAGCCTGTTTGACGACACCCACTTCGTCGAGATCGGCAGGGCGTCCGTTGCCTCCTACCGGGACAGTTTCCTGAATTGTGCCGATTATCTGACCAGGATCCTTGTCGCCGATCCGCAGGCGGTCCATATGGCCATCACCCAGAACCATCTGCCTTCGGCGGGAGGATCCCTGCTCCACCCCCATCTGCAGATCAATGCCGACAGGGTCGCTTCCAACCATCACCGGTTTCTGTCCCGGCGGGCGACTGAATATTACAGGGCCAGGGGCTCGCGTCTCTTTGCCGATTACCTGCGCCACGAGCGTGAAGACGGCAGGCGGTATATCGGCACGACGGGAGAGTGGCAATGGATGGCCGCCTTCGCCCCGGAAGGGTTTTATGAAATATGGGGAATCCTGCCGGGCCGTACTTCGTTCCGGTCGCTCGGCGACGTTGAATGGCAGGATCTGGCCCGGGGGGTTATCAGGACGCAGCAGTTTTATCGCAGTCTGTGCAGGAATGGATATAATCTCGGTCTCTTGTCGGTGGAAGACGACAGCGATTGCCTGGAAATGCGGGTTGTTATCCTGGCCCGGTCAAATTTTGCCCCCTGGGTGCGCAACGATCATACCGGCTTTGAGGTGATGCTGGGCGACATGGCCACCTTCGTCCCGCCCGAGGAAACGGCCCGCCAGGCACAGGAGTTCTGGCTCTGATGCCGGCTCATCAGGCTCTTCGACCGACGCCTGACAGACCGTCGGTCAAATGGTCACTTTGTCTACGGCCTGCCCCGTTTCGTTCCCTAACCGAAAGATGAGCCGGTTATCTGCTTCCGGCCTTCACCGCCTCATCCGGCGGCGATCTCCGTTTTTTCCCTCAGCCCATCTTGACAAGAAAAAAATGGCTCCTTATTGTTCGCACAAGTTTTGAACGCTGATAAAAAATGATGCATTCATAAGGTGTTGGCCAGGAACTCCGGACAATGAAAACAACCCTGATGTATACATGGAGGAAATGTGACTAAAGAAAAGAAGAGGGAAGAGATACAAAAAGAGGCGGCAAAGGGAGGGGCCGAGGCTGAAGCCTCTGAAAAGGTTGTCGACGTCCGGCAAGGTGCGGTGCAGGAAGAGGCACAACAGGAGGTCCCTCGCGATCTGGAGAAGGAGCTTGCCGAGGCCGTAAAGTCGGCTGCGGAGAACCGGGACATGCTGTTGCGGGTGGCTGCCGATTTCGAGAATTTCAAAAAACGTATGGAACGCGAGCGTTCTCTGGTGATGAAATATGCCGGAGAACATATTCTGCGGGAGATGCTTCCGGTAGTAGATAATCTGGAGCGGGCCGTTGGGCATGGGGTGCCCGAGGGGCCGGAGGCGGAAAAGGGGGGCGCCGCTCTGTTCGAGGGGGTGCAACTGACCTTGAGGAGCCTGCAGACCAGCCTGGAGAAATTTGAGGTCAAGGCCATTGAAAGTGTCGGCCGGCCATTTGATCCGAATCAGATGGAGGCCATGACCATGGAGGTCAACGAGCGTATCCCGGCCAATCATGTCGTCAGCGAGTTCGAAAAGGGGTATTTCTTCAAGGATCGCCTGCTGCGGGCAGCCAAAGTGATAGTTTCTTCCGGAAAAGCAGAATCTTAATGTTGTAAAATGGAAGCAAAATGCCGGCAAGGACTCTTGACAAATCGGGGAAGATGACAACTGTAAAATGAGTTGCATGCCCAGGCAAAAATAAATCGTGAAAACACTGCGGATTCGGAATAATAACACCATCCGGTCAAATGATATAAGGAGAGCTGAGATATGGGCAAAATTATTGGAATAGATTTGGGTACCACCAACTCATGCGTGGCGGTCATGGAAGGTGGCGATCCGAAGGTGATCGCAAATCTTGAAGGCAACAGGACGACTCCTTCGGTTGTCGCCTTTACCGACAGCAATGAACGATTGGTCGGCCAGGTTGCAAAGCGTCAAGCCGTGACGAATCCGGAGCGGACCCTCTATGCGATCAAACGTCTGATCGGCCGGAAATTCACCGACCCCGAGGTTGCAAAGTCCATCAAGGTCAGTCCGTTCAAGATTGTTGAAGGGACGAGCGCCAGCGTATCCGTCGAGGTGTCCGGGAAGGTTTACCGGCCGGCGGAGATCTCGGCCATGGTACTCGGCAAGATGAAACAGACGGCGGAAGAATACCTCGGCGAAGAGGTCACCGATGCCGTGGTCACCGTTCCCGCGTATTTCAATGATGCCCAACGTCAGGCAACCAAGGATGCCGGCAAGATCGCCGGCCTCAACGTCCAGCGGATCATCAACGAGCCGACGGCCGCGTCCCTTGCCTACGGCCTCGATAAAAAAGGTGAAGAAAAGATCGCCGTCTTCGATCTCGGCGGCGGGACCTTCGATGTCTCGATCCTGGAGATCGGCGACGGTGTTTTCGAAGTCAAATCCACCAACGGAGATACCTTCCTCGGTGGAGAAGACTTCGACATGCGTATCGTCAACTGGCTTGCCGACGAGTTCAATCGCTCCCAGGGCATCGACCTGCGCCGGGACAAGATGGCCTTGCAGCGTTTGAAGGAAGAGGCGGAAAAAGCCAAGATGGAACTCTCCACCACGATGGAGACCGATATCAACCTGCCCTTTATCACCGCCGATGCCTCCGGACCGAAGCACCTGAACATGAAGCTCAGCCGGGCCAAGCTCGAGAGCCTGGTCGACGATCTGATTGAACGGACCGACGGACCCTGCCGCACGGCCTTGAAAGACGCCGGTCTGAAGCCCTCCGAGATCGATGAGGTCATCCTCGTCGGCGGGATGACCAGGATGCCGAAGGTCCAGGAAAAGGTCCGGGAAATCTTCGGCAAGGAACCCCATAAGGGCGTCAATCCCGATGAGGTCGTCGCCATAGGTGCAGCGATACAGGGCGGTGTTCTCCAGGGAGATGTCAAGGATGTTCTGCTGTTGGATGTCACGCCGCTGTCGCTCGGTATCGAAACCCTGGGCGGCGTCATGACCAAGTTGATTGAAAAGAACACCACCGTCCCGACCAAGAAGAGCCAGATCTTCTCGACCGCCGCCGATAATCAACCGGCCGTCTCGATCCATGTCCTCCAGGGAGAGCGGGAGATGGCGCAGGACAATAAGACCATCGGCCGTTTCGAGCTGACTGATATTCCTCCCGCCCCTCGCGGTGTTCCGCAGATTGAGGTGGCCTTCGATCTCGATGCCAACGGTATCCTGCATGTCTCCGCCAAGGACCTGGGAACCAGCAAGGAGCAGTCGATCAGGATCACCGCCTCCTCCGGTCTGACCGATGCCGAGATCGAACGGATGACCAGGGATGCCGAAGCGCATGCCGAAGAAGACAAGAAGAGAAGAGAGTTGGCCGAGACCCGGAACCAGGCCGATGCCCTGGTCCATGCCACCGAAAAGAGCCTGAAGGACCTCAAAGACAAGGTCGATTCCGAGACCAGGGCCAATGTGGAACGAGAGATTGCCAAGGTGAAAGAGGTGGTCGCAGGCGATGATACTGCTGCCATCAAGGCGGCCGTCGAGTCCTTGACCACGGCCTCCCATAAGCTGGCCGAGCTGATGTACGCCCAGGCGGCCAAAGAGACCCCCGGCGGCGAATCGGGCGGGGCAGACGGCGGGGCCGGCACCGGAAAGCCCGGCAAGAAGGACGATGACGATGTCGTCGATGCCGACTTTGAAGAGGTGAAATAGACCTCAAGGAACCGACGGCTGCGGCAAATCGGTAAAAAACAGGCGGGGAGTGCGGAAAAAATGGTTTCTGCACTCCCTTTTTTTTGTGGTATGCGGTATTGTGCTCCCCGGAAAAGCGGCATCGCCCTTTTTAACCGCAACCCTACAACCTGAACCCAACCCGTACGCAATGAAAATCCTCTCCGGCATCCAACCCTCAGGACAGCTCCATATCGGCAATTATTTCGGAATGATGAAGACGATGATCAGCCATATGGAGAACTCGGAACTCTATGTCTTCATCGTCGATCTCCATGCGCTGACCTCGGTACACGATCGCCGGCGGCTGGCCCAGGGCACACTGGAGGCCGCTGCCGATTTCCTGGCCCTGGGGCTCGATCCCGACAGATGCATCTTCTGGGTCCAGTCCGATGTCCCCGAGGTCTGCGAGCTGACCTGGGTGCTGTCGACAATCGCCCCGATGGGGCTTATCGAGCGCTGTACTTCCTATAAGGACAAGGTCGCCAAGGGGATAGCGGCAAGTCACGGCCTCTTTTCCTATCCGGTTCTGATGGCCGCCGATATCCTTCTCTATCAGGCCGATCAGGTCCCGGTCGGCAAGGACCAGAAGCAGCATCTCGAGGTTGCCCGCGACCTGGCCCAGAAATTCAATGCCGAGTTCGGCGAGACCTTTACCGTCCCCGAACCCGCCATCTCCCAAGAGACCGCCATCGTTCCCGGTCTGGACGGCCAGAAGATGTCCAAGTCCTACGGCAATACGATTCCGATCTTTCTCGAAGGCAAGCAATTGAAGAAGCGGATCATGGCCATCGAGACCGATGCCACCCCGGTCGAGGATCCAAAGAACCCGGATACCTGCAATCTGTACAATATCTTCAAGCTCTTCGCCGGACCCGAACGCCTGGGCGAGGTCCGCGACCTGTATCTGAACGGCGGGGCCGCCTATGGCTATATCAAACTCGAGCTGTTCGACCTGATCAGCGAGCGCTTTGCCGATGCCCGCAGGAAAAAGGCAGAGCTTCTCTCCGACCCCGACAGGGTCAGAGACATCCTGCATGCCGGCGCTGAAAAGGCCAGAGAGAAGGCTGTCGTGACCCTGGATCTGGTCCGTGACCGGGTCGGTCTGAGATACTGATTCTGCATGATCACTGCAAGGGAGGGACGTTATGTGCTGCGGCATAACACGGGAAAAGGCCCTGGATCTGGTCTTTCGCCACGTACAAAACGATAACCTGCGAAAACACTGTCTGGCCTCCGAAGCCGTGCTGCGGGCCATGGCTGCGCATCTCGGGCAGGACGTGGAAAAATGGGGGCTGGCCGGGCTTCTGCATGATCTGGATGCCGAGAGCCACCCGGACCTTGGGGTCCACACCCGGGAGACCGCACGGATCCTGGCCGGGGAGGGTGTCGATGCCGAGATCATCGAGGCCATCCGTCTGCATAATTGTACGGCCCATCCAGGCGAACAACGAACGACGGTCTTTCATCATGCACTGGCGGCGGGGGAGACCATCACCGGCCTGGTGATTGCCACCGCGCTGGTGCAGCCGGATAAAAAGCTGGCCTCGGTAAAATCCAAGTCGGTGAAAAAGCGGATGAAAGAGAAGGCCTTTGCCCGGGGAGCGAACCGGGAGATCATCATGGAATGTGAACTGGTGGGCATCCCGATCGCCGACTTCTGCGCGCTCAGTGTCGCGGCCATGCAGGCAATCGCGTCGGAACTCGGACTCTAGCCCGGTGGATCGAGCCGCTGGAAAGACGGCCCGAGGAAGCGATATCAGGAGTTCTTTTTGGACACCATTAAACAACGAGTCACGACGGCATTGCGGAGGACGCATCTTCTGCAATTCGCCGATACAGCGATGCTGGTCAAGAGCATCTTCAAGTACAGGAAGGCCAACAGGCGATTTCTGGCATCACACCCGCACTTTATTCCTCCTCCCTACCATCTTGCCTACGATGCCTACAATCATACCAGTTGGCAGGCGTATTATGAAATGGGACGTGCCCATGCACGCCTTATCGCCACCCTCATAAAAGAGCATGTCCGGGAAAGGGAAATAAAGGTCTGTGAATGGGGCTGCGGCCCGGCAAGGGTCATACGCCACCTGGCAACGATAGAAGGGTTCGATAAGGTTGAACTCCATGGCACGGATTATAATACGAACTCCATCCGATGGTGTAAGGACACCATCGGTTACGTGCACTTCTCAAAGAACGGTCTTGAGCCGCCATTGCCGTATGGACCGGCAACCTTCGATTGCATTTTTGCCATTTCCATCTTCACGCATCTGTCCGAAAAAATGCATCATGCCTGGATACGAGAACTCTTCAGAACAATCAAACCTGATGGAATACTTGTTTTTACTACCCACGGGGATGTATGCGCCGGAAGATTGTCCGCCATGGAAAAGGCCAGGTATGCAACCGGGCGGATTGTGATCAAGGATCAGATTCAGGAAGGAAAAAAGCACTTTGCCGCCTATCATCCTCGAAAGTTCATAAGAGAAGTGTTATTGAACGATTACAATGTGATACAGCATATGCAAAATCCGATAGAGCATCAGTTGGAGCAGGAAGTGTGGGTCGTCGGCAAGTCACGGTGAGCCCTGAAGGCCGATCAATACGGCCGCATTCCGGGTGATGCTTGATCCGGCATGTCATCCGGCTCGATTTTGCCCGGTGCACGTGCGGTTCCGGAAACCAGGACTAAAAAGAGTATTTCAATCGAAGCGTAACGGATTTTCCGTCCTGCCCGAATTCGCTGGAGTGATCGCCGGCGGCAAATTGCCCGATCAGCAGCAGGTCCAGATTGGTCGTCAGTGATTGGGTCACCATCGGAACGATGATTGAGGAATGGTCGACGGGATTGAAAATGCCGAAGAGGGTCGCCCGGGTAAGCGGAGTGATATCGTAGGCAAATTCCTGATAGATCGACCAGCGGGCGGGAGAGAGCATCCCGGCCTCGTGGGCTTGATTGACAAAGGCACCGGCGTCTTTATCCTTGCCGTTGCTGTTGAACAGGCACTCACTGTGAATAAAGAAGGAACTGGCAAAGGTATAATCGGCCGAGAGAACGAAGCTTGCCACCGGCTTGTCGGAGGCAAAGGCTGATCCGCCTGCATCGGGAAGGACGGCATCGACCTGGGAATTCGAATCCCCGGGGGCCTGGCTGACGAGAACCTCTCCCCGGAAGCCGCCGTCAAGAACGGAGCCCGCCCAGGCGCCGCCAGCCACCCAGCGCCCGTTCCGGACGCCTGCAATACCGTAAAAATCGTAGCCGAAGGCATTGGTCGAAAAGAGTCCGGCAAGGGTCGCGCTGTCCCTGTTGCGCCCGGGTTTACCGGCCAACTCCACCTTTGAAAGCGCACCGGTGTAATACTGGAAACGCAGGGCATCGGTGCCGGGTTTTTCCTCGTAATCAAAATCAAGCACCGATTTGGGGTTGAACAGGTCGATCACGTTCCAGACCAGGGCGGTCCCCCAGGCGATGCGTTGCCGTCCCACCGTCACCTCCAGATTGCGCTGGGAATAGTCCAGCCAGAGCCTGTCGATCTGGGCATAGCCGAGGCTTTTGCCGTCATTCCACAGTGTCGCATCCAGGTTGGTGAACGCATAGTCCGTGTTTACCAGGCCGTGAAAGCCGGGGATCTTTTGTACCGAGTCGCCGTAATAGGCCTGAAAACGCACATCCATCTCCCCACGCCAGGCGGAATTCGCCGGATGCCAGGCGGTGTTGATCCTGGCATGGACGAGCTGATCGAACAATGTGCCGGGCACCGCCGGATCGTCCGTGGCGCTCGACAGGTATTTTATATAGCCGGAAACGTCCCAGGAAGAGGGCCGCGCTCCGGCTGCAGCAGGGAAGAACAGTATCAGAAACAGGAGGAGTCGTCGCATGTTGTCCATGGATCGTCAGGCACAATGGCTATCCGATTTGACCGTGCCGTCTTCCAGGGTTACCACCCGATATGCCCGTTCGACGACCCGGGAGTCGTGGGTGGAAAAGACGAAGGTCATTTCATGGTCCCTGTTGAGTTGCACCATGATGTCCAGCAGTGACCTCGTGGATTCCGAATCGAGATTGGCCGTCGGCTCATCGGCCAGAACGAATGCCGGATGGGAGGCCAGAGCCCTCGCCACCGCCACCCGTTGCTGCTGTCCGCCGGACAATTGATTCGGACGGTTATGCATACGCTCTCCCAGTCCCACTGCCGCCAGCAGATCCTCCGATCGCCTCCTCCGCTCCTTTTTCGGGACCCCTTGCAGCAGCATGATGAATTCGACATTCTCACGGGCGGTGAATACCGGGATCAGGTTGTAGGCCTGGAACACGAAGCCGATATGATGCAGCCGGTATTCCACCAGTTCCTCCGGTTTCAGATCGGCCACATTGATTCCGTCGATATCGATATGGCCGGAAGTCGGCGTATCCAGGCTGCCGATGAGGTTGAGAAGCGTTGTCTTTCCGGAGCCGGACGGTCCGACGATGGCGGTGAATTCTCCCTTTTCGATGGTGAGATCCACATTCCTGACCGCCTCCACTGGAACCGTTTTCTTATTGTAGACCTTGTAAAGGCCGGTTGTCTGGATGAGTGCCATGTCGCGAACTCCTCTTATGACTTATCGTCGTATACGTTAAAAAGCGTTGGCTGACCCCGCCTGTTCCCTTTTCGGCTATCGTCGTATTGCCTCGGACGGCTGGATGCGTGTCGCCTTCCATGCCGGAAGTGCCGAGGCAAGGGATGCGGCGGCGATAATCATCGCCACCAGGGCAAAATACATACCGGCGGGCAAAAAGGGGTAGAGGATGGTGCCGGCCCCGAAACTTTCCAGGCTGGAGGCAAAGCTCGAAAAATCCAGGCCGGTATGGGAGAGCACAAGAATGGTGATTCCGCCCAGAAGCATCCCGCAGACCCCTCCGGTAAGCGACAGCATCAGCGTTTCCAGGAGTATCATCAAAAAGACTTTTTTTCTCTTCATGCCCACGGCGATGAGGATCCCCAGCTCCTGGATGCGTTCCATCACCGCCATCAGCATGGTGTTGGTGATTCCGAAGATCAGGGCCATCAGGATGATGGCAATGAAGATATAGGACCAGCTCTCCATGGCTGCCGCCGTGACCGCGATTTCCGGAGACAAGGATTTCCAGGTCCTGATGGAAAGGTGCGGATAGGATGATGCCAGTGCGGCGGCAACCGCCGGCATCATCCTTGAGGACTCGGCTCGAACGGCAATTTCGTGAACAATCGGAGCGGTGTTCAACAACCTGAAGAGATCCGTCTGCCGGACAAAGACATGTGATTTGTCGAAGAGAGATGACTCGCTCTTGAAGATGCCGTCGACGCGAAAGGCGGCATAGACCAGGTTGCCGTCCATCGCCTGAAAGCTCAGCACCACCTTCGAATGCGGTTTCAGGTTCAGGCGATCGGCCAGCTTCTTGCCGATGACTATGGCGTTTTTTCCATCCGCGCCGAAATAGCTGCCGGCGATGATCAGCTCGGAGATGTCGGTAACCTGTCGCGCCCGACCGGGGTCGATTCCTACGATGTCGACGCCGAAGGTGGAGGCGGCCGATGCCGCCATTCCTTGCACCAACGTCCTTCCGGATACCGCTTTCACCCCCGCAACCTCTTCGATGTGTTTGATTACCTCGAAACCGTCGGGGATGAAGAGGCCGGATTCACGATCCCGCATAAATCCGGGCCTGTGAACCTGGATGTGCCCCAGATCGCGGTCGATGGCGGTGTTGACCATCGATTCGCCCCAGCCCATCATCACGGCGCCTGCCAGCAGGGCTCCCCACAGGCCGAAGGAGATGGCCGCGATGATGATGAGGCTGCGTTTTTTGCTCCTCCAGATATTTTTCCAGGCAAGTGCGAGTAACACGGCGTTTTTCCCCTTTCAGCCATGGATGGTTTTTGCGATCTGCAGACTCCTGATAAAGACAACGGGATAGACGGCGGTCGCCAGGGCGATTATCAGGACGACGACGGATTGGAAGACAAAGATATGCGGGGCGATACTGAAATTCATGATCGGCTCGACCCCTATGGCCTCAAAGGCCTTGGCGGCATCTCCGCTCATGTGCAATGGATTGTAATGGAGGTACGAGATAAGGGGAATGCTGCCCAGGATACCGGCCGCCACTCCCAGAAGGGAGACGAAAACGGTCTCCATGGTGGTGACCATAATGAGTCTTGTCTTGCGCATCCCCACCGAAATCAGGATACTGAACTCCCTGGCCCTCTCGGAGGTCATCATCATCACCGTCCCGAAGACCCCGAAGGCAATGACGATATAGAGGATGACGAGCATTGCGATGCCGGTGGCATTGTCCAGTTCAATGCTCTGGACCAGGTCCGGCATCATCTGATCCCAGGTCATGACCGTTCGGCTGTTGCCCGCCGTTCGTTCCGCCGCCGCCTTGACCGACGGCAGGTTGCCGATATCGTCTATCATAATCGCAGTTGAGGTGATCCTGCCGGGGGCGGAAAAGAGATCCTGGGCCCTGGCAAGACCGAGGTACACCAGGGAGTTGTTCATATCCGGAAAGGGGAGTTTGACGATGCCTGCGATCGGCAGGCGTGCCGCCGCCGTCTGGCCGTGGTATCCCTGCCCGTAGATGATAAGGCTGTCGCCCACGGAGAGCGTCAGCGAATCCGCCAGTCCCTGGGCCACCAGAGCCCCGCCGGAACCGGCCGTAAGATAGTTACCGTGGATGAGCCGCCGGGCAAGGCCCGTCATCCGGTTTTCCAGGGAGGGGTCCACGCCGATGATCTGCGCCACCTTGGTTGTCGTTGCCCGGGAAACGAGGGCAAAGGCCTCGAGTCTCGGTGCGATCGTGGTGATGTGCGGAAGGTGCGACAGCTGATCGCGCTGCCGGCGATCCTGGATGAAACTCCTGTCCAGTGAACGGTTCTCCCAGTAGCCTTTGGCCTGGATCTGCAGATGGCCGGTAAAGAGCCTTGCCGAAGAGTCGATCATATAGGCATACGAGCCGTTCTGGCCCGAACGCATGACAACCGCCAGCAAGACGGCGAAAAAGATCGAAGCGGCGGCGATGAGCGTCCGTTTTCCGTTGCGCCACAGGTTGCGCCAGCTCAGGGAGAAATACAGCATGTCTGCTACCTCACCCGTTTCATGTTCTGTTCGGAGAAAAATGACGGCTCAACACCCACGTCAAATTCCATCGAGGTGTAGTCCATGACGGTCTTCTCCCCGGGTCTGTCCACCGGGATCATTTCCCAATGGGAAGGAAGGACCCGCCCTCCCAATGTCTTGACCTCGCTTCCGGTCATATATTTAACGAGCTTGCCATCCTCGTCATAGTATGCGGTCTTGAGCTCCAGGTATCCTTTCTTCGAAATCCACATCACCACCTTGCCCCAGACGACGCCCGCCTCCGGTTTCGGCAGGAGCTTGATCTTATAGCAGTCATAACCGGCGACGGTCTCCTCGCCGATCATGGTCTGGGTATAATCCTTGACAATGGAGGACTCGCGGACCAGATCGTCATTGGTGAAATCGGAGCCCATCCAGGGCTGCATCATCATCGATGGCGGGATCTTGATGATCCGTTGGATGGTGGGAATCCAGTTCCATATCTCGTTTCGGCGCTTGAGGGTTACGGTCCCCCTGTCCTTGGCCGGTTCGGTTATCAGGATCATCGAGTAGTCGGGTTCGAGCATCCACAGCCTGGTCGTCATCTGCCGCGTCCATTCCGGTTTGACAACCGTCATGGTGCTGGTGGCCGTACTGCTCTTGCCGTGCAGGATATCGTTGGCCTTGGCAACGATGTCCTTGGCACTTTGCCCTTTTGCGGTTGCCGGAAGACCGGCAAGGGTTATCAGAACCATTACCGTAAGGAAGAGGTTCCATTTTCTCCCCTGATGGTTGTGATATCCGAGAGGAAGTGTTTTCATATCGCCTCCAAGGATCCTGACCGTCTGTTATGCAGCCATGGTATTTAGAAAACTATATTCTTATACCGTTGAGGTAGCTGTCGAGCAGCACCTCGATCGCATCTTTCGGAGCAAATATCCGGGGATCCAGTATGCATTGCAGCAGAATTCCGTCCATGGCTCCGATCAGCACGGAAGCGGTCAGAAAGGCATCCACCTTTCGAAACATGCCTTTCTGCATACCCTCCTGAAGGATGGCGGCGATCATTGTCCTGTATTCGGCATAGACCTGTTCCAGGTTGATGATCCCACTGATCCTCTCATCCTTGGTTCGGACACCTTCCGACCAGAAGGCCATCATGATTCCCGCGAACTCACCGCCATCGGCAAAGAGTTCTTCCATGGTCTTCGTCATCAACATGCGCAGTTTTTGCTCGGGGTCGATATCGTCGCTTTCGAAAACCGAGGCGATCTTCTCCTCCATCCCCTGGAAAAAGAGGCGGTAGGCCTCCTCGAAGATGTCTTCCTTGCTGCGGAAATATTCATAGATCGTTCCCTTGCCGATCCCGGAGATCCTGGCGATATCGGCCATCTTCGTCTTCACGATCCCGTTCTGGGCAAAGACCCGGATCGCGGCCTTCAGGATCTGGGTCTTCTTTTCAACTTTATCAATAATTCTTGGTGACATCGTCCCCTCTTTTATGACCGACCGTTCGGTCATTATTAAAATAAGCGATATGATCCGAAGAGTCAACCGGTATCTGCTCCTTTTGCGGAGCCTCGGGCGGACATAAAACCTGCAAAGGGATGTCTACCGGCTGAGGAGAGTCTGCGGACCGACAAAGGGGACGCATGAGATCATGGGCGTCCCCTTTTCACCGCCTACTTGAATACCAGCATGGTCGATGTTTGGTTGATGTGGCCGATGAAGGCCTCTCCGTAAGTGGAAAATCCGATGGTGGGGATATCGGCGAATATCCTGGCGTATTCCTCGGTAATATTTTTCTTCTCCAGCTCCAGCGTCCTGAGAATACAATGAAAATTAATTATCCCCGACAGGCCGCCCATTTCCGCACTTTTCTTATCCACGGCCGTCTTGGTATCAGAAATGATATCGAGTGATTCGAGAAGGGAGAGTTCCATTCCTTCCGAAACCTTGCAATAGAAGGCCACCGTATCGCCGTTGAGGCGTTGGGGGCTGCGGATGAACGGCTCGTCGTTGATCATCAACCCGACAGGGTTGATCATAAACCGGTCCTCCAGTTCGTCCCGGGGGACACCGATTGCCTCGGCATAGGCCTTGGCGGCAGGCATGCCGTTGAATTCCATGACTTCCCGGGTGGCCTCATCGACCCGAGTAGGGACGAGTTTTACAGGTTTTGCCACGAAACTCTGGGTCTTGATGAACCCGAACGGCACCCCCGGTTTCAACAGGACGAGCAAGGCAGCATTTGTATAGGCCTTACCATCCGCGTAAACCCAGGTCTTGGAAAATTTCAGATCGTCTCCGGCGGAGGCCCCTACAAACAACACATTCGTCAGATCGCCGAGCTGGTCCATGATGCGTTCTTCGGCCCCCGACAGTCCATCCATGAGAATTATTCCCACGAATTTATCGAAATCCATCTCCGACGCGGCAACACCGAAGTGGTTATCAAACTCCCCGACAGCCCGCTCCATGGTATTTTCGGACGTGATGTTCTCGACCACCTGGAATGCAAAATCCTCTATGATCGAGTCGCTCAAGGCCATTGCCACAACGGCGTTCTTCAACATTTTCCCCGAAACGATCTCGCCTGCCGTGGAGCAGCCGAAGGTGAGTGTTTCTGCAAATCCTTCCTTGAATGCACTCGCCGTCTTTTCCGGATCGAATTTGGAAGAGGCAAAAAACAAGACGATTTTAGCGTCCAGGTTGTTAAATTGTGCTTTTATCTGCGAGACGGCCTCGTAAATATCATCTGATTGACTGTAGGCGGTTTGAATCTGCATCATATCTCCGTATCATCATGAACGTTGCATGTCCATGGCAAGTTTTTTTACTATTGCCAAAACCTTCGGATCATCAGGTGTATCCTGGCCGAATCGATCGACATTGATACCCTTCAGGAACAACTTGGCCCGGATAGACCTGGCGATCAATGGGTTTCCCTTCGACCGTTTTTCGATGATTTCGAGGAGAAAGCGCCTGATCTGGCCCCGAGACCCCTGCGCGGGATCATCTGCACTCTCTTTTTTTCCCAGATCGACACCCATCGACGCTGCCAGCACACGCAATTTCTCAAGCATTTTGGGATTGTCCATGGTGGTGTCGGAATACGCATCCGGATTGATGCCCTTCAACATCAATTTTGTCCTTACATCTTTGACTATAACAGGATTTCCTCCGGAGCGCACCTCAATGATCCGGTCAATGATCTGCCGCGCCTTTCCCCTAGAGCCCTTGCTGACACTGGACGATTGGTTGGTAAGCATCGATATCCATACTGGATTTTTCTTTGCTCGCAACGGCAGAAGCGTCGCCATCAGTTCTTGAAATGTTTTCCGAATCTTGGGGTCCGAAATCTTTTTGGCAACCGTTGCCACCACTGCCGATCCGCTGGCAAAAGGCAGTTTGTCATTGGAAAAACCAAGGTTTTTCACTACGCTATCAACGCAGCTGTATGCTGTTGCCTTGTTTCCCAACATATAATGAAGATTGATCTTGAGCAATTGCAGGAAATTCGAATCAACCAGCAAATGGTTCAACCCTATCGGTTCAATGAGCTCCAGATTCCAGAGTTTGATGATGGAATCCATCATCACCTCATGTCCCATCTGTTGCTGAGAAGCCAGTTGAGATATGGTCTTGTGTTCATCCAAGGCAAACAACAGACGGTACATATCTCCATTCAACGAATAGTTGCGGTCCAAAAAAACCGCAGACTTCCGGAAACGCATTTCCAGAAAATCACCAGGTACATCGGGCATTTCCACGACCTCCGTGTTATCGTAGACCTAATCTTACGTGTCCTTCAATTCCAACCGATGAAAAAGCAAGGGCTGATTTTTATGTGCTTACCAATGAAACTCAGCCACTATCCGGGAGACAGATTGATTTTTCTTGAATAGCCTGAGGGGACTGATTTTTTTTCACGTGGTTTTGTGAAAATCAATCTGTCTCCCGGTTGTAAAAATTAGAATAGCTCATTCTTGCAGTAATTCAAAACCGATTTTCGCAGCCGGGAGGAAAAGTTGGGGGGATCTCAATATTTGAACTTTACTAAAACTACAAAACCGGTTTAAAAAAATCTTGTCGATTCACTTGAAAAGAAGGATGCGGCCGTTGCCGGGGACTTTACAGGCCAATTGCGATATTGGGACGATTGGGACAATACTGGGCCATGCCGATGTGAGAATGACGATGATGTATACCCATTGTGTTTCGAGCAAAAACATGAAAGAATTAACAAACCCATTTGATTTTTGGACATTTGTATCGCATGAAAACAATAACAAATCAGGCATGTTTTTTGCTTTTATGATTAACACCGCAATTATGCTGATTAGCTGAACGCTTTCGTCCAGCTAATCACTTGTTGAACAAATAATAAAACGCTCTTAGTTGGGTGTCAAAATGAAGCGGGTAGCTACACGGCGAGATGAGATTTACAACTACTTCCACGGAAGCGCTTCGTGTCAGCAGTTCTTCTTTGACGCAGCCCAAGAGGAAAGATACGCCGCCTACTACACGAGCATGTATCTGCTACAAGATACAACCGAGAGCCTGATGGTTCATCGACCCAAAGGCTTTTCATCTGATCCATTTGAAGCCTATATCGAGTTTTGGGGTGTGATGCAGGCGCTATTCATCCAGCAAGATTCAATATCTGAACTGCACCAAGCAGTAATCGGTAGCGCACTTGATACGTGCAACATGACTTCGTGGCAATCGCTAAGAACTCTCCGCAATACCTGTGCTGGTCATCCAGCCAAGAAGGATCGGCCCAAGACATTTCCACTCTCCAGAACCTTTATGGGTCGTAGATTTGGTAATTATTCGGCTGTTACCTATGAACAGTGGCAAAGTAGCGGCAGCATCAGTCATCCGGTAGTTGATCTTGGCGCGCTTATTGATAGTTACGCAACCGAAGCAGAATCCCAGCTTGCCGCAGTACTGCAATCAATGAAGCTGCAATGGCCGTAACGACACCCAACGAATAAGGTTAGATCTTGAGAGCGAAGCGAACCAAGATCTGAACCGTTTGTTGGACAAGCCCGGCTTTCTATAGAAAAGAGCTTTTTAAAGTGGAGGGGTTGAAAGAGGCCAACTGGAGAAGGTAATTTTCCGGCCAGGGAAATGCTCCGATTGAGAGCGTTATTTAT
>JBJKPM010000072.1:0-17915 GCA_046706325.1 Desulfocapsaceae bacterium
TAACCATGGAAAACGTCGAAGTGATAATTCCTGATAGGAATTCATAAGGGAAATGAGCATGGAAAGCAAATACATCTCTGGGTTAACCGGTCTTGCAGCATATTTAAATATCAGTAAGTTTCTGGCAGAAAAGATCATTGCCGATGGCCTGCCGAGCTACCGGATTGACCGAAAGTATTTGTATCGATCAGACCAGGTTGATGAATTTATGGAACGGTATTCAACAATGCATCGGGATGACAATGTGGAACGGTTGACTTTAAAACTTATGGGAGAATCAAAGAGATAATGAACATCCTGGTGAGGAAAAGGAAAGTCATCCTTAAATTCTAATTATTTGCAGCCATGGAAAGTTCTTCTCAGTCAGAAGATAAACCTGATTTCCATGGTTTAGTCGATAATAAGGATCATGAAAAACCAGAAGGGATGAGCGAGGAGGAATGGAGCGATATCCGTGATTTGTCAAGAGAACTCAGGCGAACCGCAATTCATCTCTGGGAACATATGCGGGCACAGTCAGGTTGCTCTGATCAGATAAAAGCGGAGCTAGTCACTCAAAAAGACAGTAAGATTCCTTTGTGTCCGGACCAGCAGAGAGCAAGTCCAAACGTCTTTTTAAGATCTGCTATTTTTTCGGCCATCCAAGGGAAAACCCGGCGGCCTATGAAAAACGAACTGGTCGCAGCCCAGGGCGGATACGAGATCAGGATAACTGTGGTGGAGACACTTGATCAGTTTGATTTTGATGTGTGGCTTCAAGCCGTTCATCTGGCGAGATGTTCTCCTTTGGGAACAGTATGCACATTTACAGGGAACTCATTTTTGAAAGCTATTGGGCGAAGTAACGGCAAATCAGACTACATATCTCTGAAAAAAAGTCTGATAAGGCTACGAAGTGCGGTATTGGAAATTAAAGGCCATGATTCAAGCTGGATTACGTTAAATCTCATTCAAGAGGCCGGTGGAATTAACAGCCGAGATATTTTCAGATTGAGTTTCAATCCCCTTTTGATAAAACTTTTTGCACCTGATAGCTGGACGGCCTTGCAGTGGGAACAGAGGTTACAGCTTAAACGAAAGTCTCTAGCACTTTGGTTGTATGGCTATTTTGCCAGCCACGCCGCTCCCTTTCCGATCAAAATCAAGACACTGATGGAAATGTGCGGTAGTGAAACCAAGGAAAAGAAACATTTTACATCCGCTCTAAAAAGGGCCTTGGCCGCGCTTGAAAAAGTGACCAACATCAGTGCATACCTTGAGGGTGATCTCGTTATCACCCAGAAAATTCCAAGCCCAAGCCAGGGCCGATACTTGTTAAAAGAAGAGGTTAAAAAAAATGGGGGACAATAATTCGGGATTCGAGCGACCGAGGTTCGGGATTCGAGCGACCGAGGTTCGGGATTCGAGCGACCGGGGTTCGGGATTCGAACGACCGAGGTTCGGGGTTCGAGCGACCGGGGTTCGGGATTCGAGCGACCGGGGTTCGGGGTTCGAGCGACCAGAGTTCGGGATTCGAGCGACCGGAAGTCCTTAGAAGATTGTCATATTTAATCGTATTTTCAATACGAAAGTTGAAAGGTGAAAATACAGCTAATCTTTTCTAATCTGATATTAATCTTTTTCTAATCCGCGCGCGCGAGGCTACCTGCGGAACAGAAGTGTATCGCCATGGCATGTAAGATTTCCAGCTGACGTCGGATGGAAAAGAGAAAAGATTCTGAGAAGAGGATTTGACAAAATCACGGTGGCAGCAAATAATTATCACAGGAATTTGCAGTCAAATCCTTCGGAAAAATAGCAGGAAAGAAGAATCGCAGCAGGAACAAAGCGAACGGAAAACCAAAAACCATAAAATTAGTGATGCAAAACCCTGATTTTGAATATTGGGGATGTAATTACTATGAATATTTCATAAACCATAAATTTAATAGAGCAAAATTTCCACTTGTATTCTTTGAAAAATGGATATACCTTGATCGTGCGATTCAATGTCTAAGAAAAAGAAGACATAATCACGATCAAAAAAATATATGGATATAAGTATATAGGGGGGCCTTAAGCAGTATATCCATTATTCTTCCTATAGCATCCAAAGGTTTGCCCTTTGGGGCGCTCTGTAAATTTTCTTACCTGTTCTCCGGGGGGGACAGGCAAAAAGGTCGACAAGTGGTTTCTACCCTCTTGTGACCTCTGTATTGATAGTTGATAGATGTATTTTTCTTTCTTGGAAAGAGATACATCTGCAACTTATTGGAATCATAAAAGAGGGGGCTATTAAATCATAGCGGTTTTGGATTAAGGAAGAGCGGTCGTAAGTAGTGCTGCGAACACCACTTACGACCTAACCAGTAGGTTTAATTGGAATAGCGAGTCACTCTACATGGCTGTCACAAACATTACCCCACAAAAGCATATTTGTAAATATTTAATTCAACCCGACAAATCCCTGCTCCTTTTCAACAAATGCGCCTGTCTTTTACAGTTAGGCCTGCACCAATTCTGCAAAAAAATTCAAAGAAATGATTATCGGCTGCAGCTAAGGCGGCGTCGGTTTCCTGATTTCTTATCATTTTTGGACATCGGAAAATTTTCGGTCTTGCCGGCCGAGGACCATCCCTTGGCCACCATGGTGTTGACCTGCGTCCAATACTCCTCAAAAAACACCAGCCAAGGAGGGCTGCCTATGACCCTTGATGAGCTTGAGAGGTATTCAATGACACTCAAAATATTCTTATCCGTTGTCGCCGTTTCATTTCTAACAGCCTTTGCTCAACCGTTATATGCAGCAACCTTAACCATCCGGCAAGAGATCGCCAGATACCCTTCCGATACGGTCCGGTATCCTGCCGCAAACACCTTCCTGATCGTACCTGTGAGCACAAGGCATAAACAGGCATGCAGCGGCCCGCTTGCCGGAAATTGCCATCCACTGCCGACAGTACACTTCGGGCTTGGCAGCGCTACGCTGACACCCCCCGAGAGGCGATCACTCCTGATCGGTCTACAGCAGGGGGGGATTGGGAGAACCGAGCCGCTGAAGATCACCGGATTTACCTGTCCGCTCGGCAGCCAACAGGGAAACAGTACACTCTCGCTGCGCCGGGCCCGGGTGGTGGCAGGCGTCCTGCTGGCAAATGGCTACACCGTAAGACAAACAGATATCCAGGGCAGAGGCGAGGAAGATCTGCTGACAAACGATCCGAGAAAATTTGCGCTGAACAGGCGTGTGGAGATCAGCCGAAAATGACCGGCTGATGGGAAGAAACATCAACAATAAGGAGATGGTATGGAAAGGTTAACCGTGATTTTTGAAAATGCAAAAAAACGATTGGCTGCCGGGAAAGTCATGGATCGCGAACACGAGAGATATCTGGTTTTCGTGGTGTTTGCACTGGCGATGTTTGTGGTTTTCTGGGCGCAGAACGCAATGGCGTTTACCGTGCCGTCGTCGGGGTCGTTTGCCTACGACCTGTACGACATTGCGGTGAACGACATCCTGAAAGGCCCTATCGGCTTTGTCGCCGGAGTGGGGTTTATCGTTCTCTGCGTCTTCTCGATCGCCCGGCAGATGGTCTTGCCTGCAATCTTGTGCCTCTTTGCCGGGATCATCCTGATCAAGGCGGACTCCATCGTGACCACGCTCGGATGCCTGATCTCGTGAGCCTTCCGGGAAACCCAGACCAAAGGAGAGTGCGACCATGGCCGAATATTCGCCCGATTTTCCGCAATATATTTCTTCACCGACCCAGGTTTTATGGTGGGAACTGGACCAGCTGGCCATAGCCGCACTCTCCTTCACCATCGCACTGTTGCAGGGAGGGTTGCTGATGTGGGTTGCCTTTTTCCTGGTCCAGTTTTTGTACGCCAGGACCAAGCAAAACAAGCCGAGAGGATTTTTGCAGCATGTTATCTACATGTTCGGATTATCCAAAATCAATAATTATCCCGAGTACTTTGAGCAGGAATTCAACGAGTGAGGTCTTCGCCGTGAACCTAGATCTTTTTACATCCAGAACGAGCAACCTCTTTGCCGAAAACAGATTGCTCAAATTTGTGGTGGCAGTCATATCCTTGGCCCTGGTTATCAATTCGTTCATGGTCTATCGGGCCGTCAAGTATCAGAGAGTGGTCATCGTGCCGCCGAAGTTGACCGGCGCCGTCGAGTTTGTCCACGGGCAGCCGGATGGTGCCTATGTCAAGGACCTGGTGAGAAATGTCGTGTCGCTGGCAACGACCTATACCCCTGCGATCGCCAGGAAACAATTTGAGGCGGTCCTCGCCTCGTACGCTCCGGAGGCCTATCCGGATGCCTCCAAGGCCTGGTATTCCCTGGCCGGAGAGATCGAAGCCGCCGATACGAGCTCGGTGTTTTTCATTCAATCCATCGAGGTCAAAAACAACAGTGCCGAAGTCTTCGGCACCCTGAAACAGTACGCCGGCGATACGCCTTTCCTGAATGAAACGCGGACCTATAACGTGGCATACCGGTTTTTGGACGGGAGATTCCAGATCATATCGTTCCAGCGGAAAATTACGGAGGCCGAGAAGAAGAAACTATGAAAAGACAGATTCTGGCAACAATCATCCTTTTGGCTCTCTCAGGCAGTGCCCTGGCCGCAACAGGGGTCCCGCCGGAGGTGCCCACGATGGTCGAGTTATCAAACAGGGACATCAACCGGGTCGTCTGCTCGGGGCCGATCAGCGATCTGATATTTTCCAAGGAGAAGGGACTCTCCGGCCATTTTTCGGGCAATAGCGCCTATATCAAATTCAGCATCGAGGAAGAAAACGGCAAGCGCATCTATGCCAAAGAGCCAAGCGAACTGTATGTCGTCTGCGACGGGGCGACCTACACCATTGTCGCTAACCCCGCAGACAGGCAGCCGGCCACGGTGCGGCTGGCACCGCCTGAAAATGCGGCCGTGAACAGGAATATCTCTCTCTACAAAAACATGCCTATCGAACAACGGGCCTTGAAGCTGATCAAGGAAGGGTTCACGGGGACCTATCCGCCCAGCTACAGGGTGGAGGATGACAAGCCGGTCAAGATACCTCTCTGCCCGGATCTTGAGGTGGTCCCGAAAGAGACTGTCGATGTTGACGGTGTTGGCTTGAGGCTGAGGATATTTCAGGTCACGCTGCTGGATGCCGGCAGGGAGATAGACGAAAAAGACTTCCTTTCCGCCAGGATCAGCGATTCGTCGATCCTGGCGGTGGCCGTTGAAGACCACCTGCTGAAACGAGGTGATACGACCAGGGTGTTCGTCGTCGAGACCAAGGAGAAAGACCATGTGCCAGCCATGGCAAAAACCATCAAGACCTCGTGGTCGGGAGGTGAGAATTGAAAGCGTTTACCGAGTGGTTTCATAATCTGACGCCGAAGGCCAAGAAGTCTCTTATTTACGCAGTCGCGGTCACGGTCATCCTGACGTTCAGCTACAATGCCTTCAAATCACGGCGGCAGTCCGCGCCGCAGGCCCCAAAAAAGATGGAGGCGGTGGAACTCGACAAGAACCTTCTACAAAAGACGGAACTTTCGGAGGAACGGCGCAAGGTCGATGTCCTGCAGGCCCAGATCGAAAAACTGCAACAGGGGCAAAAGGCCCTGATCGACCGGTACGGCGGCGGAAAGGAAAAAGCCGCCGCCGGGAAAGCTGCCACCGGAACGAATAATCTGCCGAGGCTCCCGACCTCAGCCGAGATTGAGAAAAGCCGGATTCCACCTCCCGGGAAGTTAGCTGTCCCTCTCGCTCCCGGGGCGGCAAGCCGGATGCAGCGCAATGAAAAAAAGACGATTGGGGCGATCGCGGTGATCTCCAATCAGGCGGCCAAAAAGCAAGAGCAGAAAAAGAAAGAGCGGACCGTCTATCTGCCGCCGTCGTTTATGTCCGCGATCCTGCTGACCGGCCTCGATGCCGCAACGTCGAGTAACGGCAGATCCAATCCCGACCCCGTGCTGTTACGGGTCCAGACGCCGGCTGTCCTGCCCAATGATGTCAAGGCCAACCTGTCCGGCTGCTTCGTGGTCGGAGAGGGCCAGGGGCGTCTCGACAAGGAGCGGGTCGATGTCCGGCTGATCTCGCTTTCCTGCCTGAGCAACGAGGGGAGGGCGGTGATCGATTCGAAGGTCAAGGGTTTCGTCACCGATGCCGATGCCAAGACCGGGCTTGCCGGCCATGTGGTCAGCCGGATGGGGGCAAGCGCGGCCCGGGCGCTGATTGCCGGCATGTTGGCCGGCGCAGGGGACATGCTGAAGATGCAGTCGTCCTCCGTCTCGACTTCGGGTCTGGGCTCTGTTTCCACCATCGACCCGTCGAAGGTCGGCTCCTATGCGCTGGGCAGCGGCCTGGCGTCCGGGTCGCAGAATCTGTCCGATTTTTACCTGACGCTTGCCAAACAGGCCACTCCGGTTATTGAGGCCAATGCGGGCAAACATGTCACGGTGATAATTTCAGAGGGCGAACAACTCGTCATCAAGGATCTGGTGCAGCAGGATGACGACCTGACAACAAATGAGGACTACTGATGCGAACGAAATTATTTTGTTTTTTGTTGATCCTTCTCTGTCTGGGCCTCCAGTCGTGCGCCGAATCGGTCAAGGATGCCGTCAATCCCTATGACGAGCACTTCCATTGCCGGGCCAAGGATCTGGAGGGAAAATGTGTCGATACCCCCACCGCCTATAAGGAGGCGCGGCATCCTCAAACGGCGGCCAATGGGTCGACCACCATCCAGGGCCTTCCATTTAAGGCTGAAGCCAAGGCGGGACAGTACAAGACGATCGCCGGCCTGCTGGAAAGTCCCAAGCCGCCTCTGTTGAATCCGCCCAAGATACTCCGGGTCCTGATCCTGCCGTATAAGGGAGAGCATAACGAGCTGTTCATGACCCGGTATGCCTATCTGGAAATCGAGAGGGCCTCCTGGGTTCTGACCGATATCAAGGAGAAGTAGCGGCACTGGGGCGGTCCCTATTCCCTGAAGGTGGAGGAGGCCGCAGGAATTTACCGGAAAGGAGAACGAGCTGATGCGATCTCTTGTCGAAAGAGTACTGTACGGGCCAAACAAGCAGCTGCGGAAAGCCGAGCTGGAAAAGATGGCCGAGAGGAATCCGTTTTCAGTCTATCTGAACTACAACGCCCATTCGCGGGCACACCGGATCTACCTCAACCTCGACCAAAGCCTCGGCCTGGTGTGGGAATGCGCTCCCACGGCCTTTGCCTCGGAGAGGACCCTTACCGCGCTCGAAGGCCTGTTCCGTGCCGGCCTGCCCTCCGGCAGCATCATTCAGATTATCCTGCATGCCGATCCCAATATCGGCTGGATGCTCGACCAGTATGAGGGAAATATCACGGTTGATAATCCCGTTATCAAAACCAATGTCGGCAAGGTCGTCGATTTCCTGAGCGAAGGCAGGGAGGGGCTTGCGGCCTGTGCGGATATCCCGATCCGGAACTTCCGGCTGTTCGTGGCGGTCAAGATACCGGGGGACGCCCCGAATATCCCCAAACCGGAAGAGTTTGGAACGAAGGGAAAGCTGACGCTGCTGGAAAATATCGAGCGGCAGATCGCCGAGACGCTCAAGGGGGCGAACCTGTGGCCCCGCGCTCTAACGCCGGAACACCTGATGGAGTGGCTTCGCCGGATGTTCAACACCTATCCCGAAGGGTATCCGGAGCAGAATTTGAACGCCTATGACGATGACCGCCCGATGCGGACGCAGGTCATCAACGCCGATACGGTGATCAGGGAGAGCCATGAATATCTGCAGGTGGGCGACAAGTATTTTTTCTGCATCACTCCGAAATGCATGCCGAAGCAGGTCGATCCGTTGCAGACCAACTCCCTGTTCGGGGGGATCTGGGGACTTTCGACCGACATGGACCAGATCAAGACTCCTTTTCTGTATACGCTGAACATCTTGATCGATTCCGGTGTAAACATGCAGATCCGGACCAAATGCACCTTTTTGTTGAATCAGAAAGGCTTCGGGTCATTGACTGCCAAGTTGTCGAAGAAACAGGACGAGTTCCTGAAGGCGGTGGACGATCTGGAGCACGGCGGCAAATATGTCAGGATCATCCCTGCGCTGCTCGTCTGGAGCAACACCCCGCAAAAGGCCCATGAATCCTGCACCCGGGCCTTGCGGCTGTGGGAGAACCAGGGCTATGTGATGCAGCAGGAAAAGATCCTGCGCAAGGTGATTTTCCTGTCCGCACTGCCTTTCTGTTTTCATAATCAGGGCAGGAACATCCAGCTGATGGAGCGCGATTTCATTGCCCCGGTGGCAAGTGTCCTGCCGCTTATGCCGGTGCAGGGCGATTTTTCCGGTTCCGGCACCCCGCGCTTGCTGTTCATCGGCCGGAAGGGGCAGCTCATCCCGCTCGATTTCTTCGAGAAGGGCACGATCAACTTCAACGTCTTCTGCGGGGCCGCAACCGGCTCCGGCAAGTCTTTTTTAGTCAACTATATCATCTTCAATTACTATGCAACCGGTGCGTTTGTAAGGGTGATCGATCTCGGCGGCTCCTACAAAAAGATCGCCGACATCCTGGGAGGGGTGTACCTGGATTTTAATAAGGACACCAAAATCTGCCTCAATCCGTTCAGTAACATCATCGAGCCGGACGAAGAGCTGGCCTCGGTCTCGGCTGTCTTTGCCCAGATGGCCAAGGCCAACTCGGCCACCGAAAAATGCACACCCACCCAGGAAAATCTGATCAAGCATGCGGTACGTTGGGCCTGGAAAAAAAGGGGGCGGGAGGCGGATGCCGATACGGTCTACGAATTTTTGCATCTGTTCCCGGAACTGCCCGGCACCGATTTTCCAGCCCTGGGTGAGAAGGATCCGGACCTGGTTGCCGCCGCCAAAGATCTGGCCTTCAATATCCTGGAGTTCACCAGCCAGGGCCTCTACGGCAGGTTTTTTGTCGGACCCTGCACCTTCGACATCCGCCGTGATCCGTTTGTCGTCCTCGAGCTGGAAAACCTGAAGGTCCTGCCCGACCTGTACCGGGTCGTCACCCTGCTGGTGATCAACGGCGTCACCCAGGACCTGTATCTGTCCGACCGGTCCCGGCAAAAGCTCGTGATCTTCGAGGAGGCCTGGCAGTTCCTGGGGGAGGCGGCGATGATCAAGCCGGTCGTCGAGGAAGGCTACCGCCGGGCCAGGAAGTATAACGGCAGCTTTATGATCGTTGTCCAGTCGATTCTCGATCTGGACGGTTTCGGGGATGTCGGCAGGGTGATCAACCACAACTCCGCCTATAAGATGTACCTGGAATCCGGGGCTATAGAGGAGGCGCAGAAAAAGGGCATCATCGATTACGACGGCTTTACGTTGAGGTATTTGAAAAGCTGCAAATCCAATCCGCCGAAATATTCGGAGATCTTCTTCGATACGCCGTTCGGCAATGGTATCGCCCGTCTGGTGGTGAACGAGTACGCCTATTTCGTTTTTACCTCGAATGCGACCGAGAGGGCGGCAATAGAGGCCCTGGTCAAACAGGACGGCCTGTCCTATCATGAGGCGATCCTGGATATGGTGTGGCGGAAAAACGAACAAAACCTAATTGATCCGGTGTGATCGTGTTTATGGTGAACAGAAAACTGGCAGTTATTTTGTGTGCGGCGGCTCTTGCCCAAACGACGTTTTGCCGGGCCGGGACCCTGAAGGACCTGGGCACCTTCGGCATGGTCTATGGGATCACCGAGCCGAGTCTTGTTGACGAGCTCAGGGCCGGGGCCCCGCGGATCGACATAGAGAAGGAAAAGAAAGAGCAGGCCCGTTATCAACCCGCGGACCTGCGAAAGTTGCCCAGGGCAACCACAAACCGGAGCTTTACCGTGGATATGACCTACACCCTCCCCCATGCTCTCAAGGATGCCAAGGGTCATGTCCTGTATCCGGCGGGGTTCACTTACAATCCCCTGCGATACATGGGGTTTGTCCCCGGGATCGTGGTCATTGACGGCAGCGATCCCAGGCAGGTCGAATGGTTCGAGAAGTCTCCCTACGTTGCCAACAAGCTGGCGATGCTGCTGATATCGGATGGCTATGCCTTCGATCTGACCAGGAAGCTGAAACGGCCCGTCTACTATCTGACCGGCATCATCGCCGACCGGTTCCGGCTGGCGGCGGTGCCGTCGATTGTCGTCAGGAAGGGGGATAAGGTCTCTGTGACGGAGGTGAAAATTGAAAACTGAACGGCTTTTCATTCTGATGATGCTGTTGCTGCTTCTTGCCGTTACCCGGCAGGTCTTCGCGGCCCAGGGGTTCAACTCCGCGACGGATATCGACTACAGCCAGATTGATTACACGGTTCTCGGTGCCTGCGAGTGTGACAACGAATATGACCCCGTGGGCGAACTCTTCATGTACTGGGAGCCGTTCATGGTCATCGATACCTCGGCTACCGCCTACTATTCTGCCTATCTTGGTGGATCGGAAGGCTCGGGATCCGGAGGCGCCGGGATCGGGTCGTTTTTCGAGACCGGCAAGAACAAGAGCCAGGATACCGAGGACAACGGGGAATCCACCTTCGCCCAGGCCCATGGCTGGCTGCTGCCGTTGATGACCGAGTTGTGCAGCCGGGATGATTACGGCCTCTGGTGGAGCGAGTATGACTCGATGTGGCAGAGCGATCTGCTGACGGCCACCATCGAGCCGGAGGCGGCACTCTTTGCCAACAAGGCCAGTCAGCTGGCCTGCATGGTGGACGCGGCGGCGGTTGCTATCGGGTTTCCGCTTGATATCATGCCGTGGTGTATCGGCAGCGGCGGCTCCGCCTATCCCCTGACCGGCCGGGTCGCCGATGACAATATCGTCCAGGCCAACTCGACGATTGCGGCCAAGCTGATCTATAAACTCTGCCGGATCGGCATGATCTGCGATCCGGCAATGACCAATGGCTGCGGCTGCTCTCCGACACCGATATGGGTCAAGAGCCATTACAAGATGGCGGCGGTCCGCCCGGGGATAGCGAAGACCTATCCGCTCGGCAAATCGGCGCTGGTCTATGGGGCGGATGAGAACCCCCCATACGAGGGGGCCTTGGGTCCCGAAGATCAATTCATGTGGGTTGTCTACAGGCTGAAACTATGCTGCACCTGCTGCGATTAACACTCGTTTTTGTCGTGATTTCGTTGTCTGTGCCCGGATACTCCGAGGCTGAAGAGCCCCAGATCCTTCCTGCTGTCAAGGATACTCCGGCTGTGAATATCGAAAGGGTAGAAAAAGACGTCAAGAAAATCCTGCAGGGGAAAAAGCCTGTTCTGCCTTCCCGGCAGATGAAGGAAGAGGGTGAAAAAAAGGCGGCCAAGGCGATGGCCGATTTCAACTCATCTGGAAACAGGCGGAAACGGCAGGAAGAACAGAAACGGATGGAAAAGGAACTCTCCAGGATTCAAAAGAAGTCAAGCTGTTCAGCCAAAGTCCCGGCATCCATCGCGGAAGTCCCACCGGACCGGATGCTGCCGGAATTTTCCGGGAAGGAAAAGGTCTATGTCTTCCTGTCCAGCTCGATGCCTGATCAGGCGGTCAATGCCTATATCGGCCAGGCGGCCCTCTCCGGCGGCGGCAGGGTCATCCCGGTTTTCTATGGATTTCCGGGCGGGCTGGCGCATAAGCGGGCTGCCGGCAGGTATTTTGCGCATATGATGCTGGAAAATATGGACTGCAAGGATGCACCGGGACGGCTTTGCCCGCGCTACAAGGTGCGGATCAAGGTCAACCCGGGCCTGTTCGCAAAGTTCGACATATCCCGGGTGCCCTCTGTGGTCTATACCAACGGCGACGATTCCTGGGCTGCGGCTGGAGATGCCACCTTTACCTTTTTGCTGGGCAGAATCAACGGTGATGCGAAGAGCCCTTTTTTGGCGCAGGTAATCAAAAAATCAAGAGGAGCGTATGGAAAGCAAACAACCGGAAGAAATTGAGATCAGACGGGACGAGCGAACCATCCCGAACGAGACCAGGATCGAAGAGCCGGAAGGAAGTAAGGTCCGCACGTCGAACACTTCGAAGAAACTGAGCGTAGGGTTTCTGGACATTGTTGCGATTGCCCTGATTACAGCCGTTCTCACCGTTGCGGCATATGACCGGTTTTTTGCCGGCAAGGTGGTAATTGTTGACCTGAGCGGTTTCGTCAAAGAGCAGAAGGAACTTTTCTCTCAGGGCAAGATCGGGGAGGCCGAGGTATCCGACAATCTGTCACGGTTTCAGGAATTTATTAACAGCCAGCCGAAGAACCTGACCGTCATTACCAAGGATGTGGTTCTGGCGGGCGGCAAGGAATTACCGATCCGTTTACCCACCGTAAATCCCGGACCCGGGCAAAATTCGTCCAAACTTTTTAAGAGATAGCTTAGCTGATAAATCCAGCGAACCAGGGAGGCATTACATGTCATGGTCACAAAAAATCGGGAGCTCATTCTGTTATATCATCTGTGAAATCGTCTTGGTGTTTTCATTGTGCTGGAGAAAGACCAACCGGGGCAAATGACCTTATCCTGACAAGGGGTTTACGATGCCGGGAAAACATTTTGCCCGATACTCCCGAAAGGAGAAATCCATGATAATCGTCCTTGCCTTGACCGTAGGTTTAGTAGGCTGGTGGCTGCCCGGGAAACTGGATGTCGTGGTCAGCGGATCACTGTCCCACAGGATCTTTCTGATCTTTCGGGCTCCTGCCAGTATCGGGATGGGGGACTATCTGGTGTTCGGCTACAACAACAGGTTCAAAGACAGGTTCATAACAAAAACCCTGGCCAGGCACGACATGCTCACAAAACAGGTGGGCTGCCTGCCGGGCGATATTCTGACGGTGGATGCCGGCAGAAGCTTCAGCTGCAACGGCAAAACCCTGGGCCAGGCCCTGGAGACGGACAGCCACGGGGATCTCCTGCCGCTTTTTGTCTTCAGCGGCGTGATCCCGCCGGAAGCTTATTTCATGATCGGCTCCAATCCCCGCAGTTTTGACAGCAAATACTTCGGATTTGTGAAAAAAAATGAGATCCTTTATAAAGCATATCCTCTCTGGTAGATGCCTGTTTCTGCTGGCGGCCTTACTCCTCCCCGCCTGTGTATCCGCCGCGGCTCTTCAGCCGAAGGCCGATCCGTCCGTCCACTACTATGACAGCCGGCCCAAGGAAGGCTGGTACTGGTATCAGAACCCCGTCATCGAAAATTCCGCCAAGCCCGGAGAACAACAGGCACCGCCGGGAACCAGGTATTCCAAGAAACAGCTCTACGATATGTATCCGGACCAGTTTCAGCAGCTCCTGAAGGTGCGGCTGAAAACAGCAGTCCAGTATCCGACCGAAGAAAATGTCGAGGATTACCTGACAATGCAGGACATCGCCAGGCGCAAGTCTGCAGCCTTTGCCTCCGCCGTCCAGTTCGTGACCCAGAAGAATGCGTCCACCCTCAGTGTCAACGATGTCTATCCCGAGACCACCCCGGGCATAGAGGCCCGGGTCGAGATGCAGCAGAAGGAAATCGAAAACACCATCAGAGCAGCCAGGAACGACCATGCCATCCTGTTCTTCTGGAGGCCCGGTTGCGGTTTCTGCGAAAAGCAGGTCGGCATCCTCAAATATTTCACCGACAAATACGGCTGGCAGGTCAAGCCGATCAACAGCATCGAACAAAAAGATTTGGCGGCTCGATTCAACATCACGGTTACGCCGACCCTGTTCCTGATCCGTCAGGGGAACGACAAGTACCTGACCATCTCGGTCGGTGTGATATCGCTTGGAGAGATGGAGCGCAAACTCTACCGGGCGATTCGCTACCTGGATGGGGATACCGATATCGATACGTTTACGACCATGGACTATGAAAAAGGGGGATCGCTTGATCCCCGATCAATCCTGAATAAAAACCGAGGGGACCAAGGAGGGGGGCAATGAAAAAGATCGTTGCAGCATTAGCTATTGGGTTTTTGGGTGCCGGTCTTCTGTTATGCGGCATGACCCGGACGGCCAGGGCCGGCTGGGTTGACAACTGGATCACGGAAAAAACCGGCAGCTCTCCCTCCTATATCGAAGGCCAGGAGAGGGGATATTTTTCAGGGGGAAACTTTTCGATGCGCTGGCCGGATACCACGGACTACCCGATCACCACCTCGCTCCCGCATATAAAAAGTGGCTGCGGCGGCATCGACGTGTTCATGGGCGGGTTCTCCTTCATGAACACGGACTACCTGGTCAAGAAACTTGAGTCCATCCTCACGGGTGCTGCCGGTGTCGCCTTCGACCTCGCCCTCAAAACCGAATGCGAGATGTGCTCAAACACCATCAAAAACCTGGAGGCCCTCTCCGACACGCTGAACAGCCTGCAGATGAATGAATGCTCGGCCAGTAAATCCCTGGTCGCAACCGTTGCCAATGCGACCGACTGGAAACTGAACGATGCTCAGAGAGCCGAACTGGGCACGGCGATCAACTACGATAAGCTGTCCAGCGGCGTTTCTGATCTGTGGACAACGCTCACCACACAAGAGAGATCGGCAAACAACGTTCCGACGTCATCCGATACGAGCAGCGTCACCTCGGGCTGCAATTCAGCCATCGCCGGTGTTTTTCTCAAGGATGGATTGCTCCTCTCCAATCTCGGCAGCGAAATGGGATTGCCTGCGGACTATACCGATTTGATGCGGGGGCTAGTCGGGGACGTGCGGCTCAATATCAGCGCGAATTACAGTGTCAGCTATGTCGCTCCCTGTCCGCAAAACAACCAGAGCGATCTGGGCGCCGTCTCGACCGGCAACCTCTATGCCAAAGATACGTCCGAGAACTGTGCCCTGGTTCCCGACACCAATAGGGACCTGACTAATTATTCTCTGACTATGCTCACCAATATTTTGACGAATATGGAAAACAAGAGCGCGCTGACTGCCGATCAGGTGACGTTCGTCACGACCTCACCGCTGGCGACGATTCCGATCCTGAAGCTTGGGATCACAACCGATACGACGAGTTCCACTACCGGCAACCTGGCCGATCTGACCGCCAAGGCCTATGCCCTGCAGATGCTGACCGATCTGTATACCCGCACCGACAGTATTACCAGAAAGGCCAGGGAGATTCTTGCCCGGCAAAAAGGACCGGCACCCGGACAGTCCGACTCCAAGTGCGCCGACGCGAGCTTTGCGCCGAACATCGACAAAAACCTGACGGATATGTTGCATAATATAGAAAAACTCAGGCAGGCGGCACAGAACAGCTATAACACCTCCGCCGCTCAGCTCGACAGCACGTTGCGGTATCTGCAGCATATGCAGGATCAGCAGACCTATGTCTACAACGAGGTCAGGAAACGCTTTGGCGACTATGCCGCGAATGCGACACGGTTACGGTGACATCGATGGCAGGCGGAAGGATTTCAAGACAGGCGGAAGAAATCGCCTTGTTCATAGGCATAACTTTTCTATGTACCGGGAAGCTTCTTTATTTCCCCCTACGTATGATCAACCACTGGCTGACGGAAACCGCCCTTGTTCTGATGGGGCTACTCTTCGGCGGCTGTTTCATCGGTATGGTGCATTCCTGGCCCAAGTTTTTCCCTGACGGTTTCAATCTGAGAAACCTCTCGTGGTTTGTGGGGGTGGCAATCCTTACGATACTGCCCATCCCGTGGTTTTACCTGTGGCGTAACGAATTGAAGCGCAAGGAAAAAGAAAAGATCAGACAGGATTGGCAAGGAATTATTGAGGACGCACACAAATCCGAGCTGCTCGTCCGGTTTTTCAGGTGGATCAGGTGCCGAAGGAGAGGAAGGTGAGAAAAACGAAAATTATCTGCATGGTAGCCGTCCTTGTTGTTTTCTGGGCAAAGTCGGCATGGGCGCTCGATATGGAGTTTTACACCTACGGCGGTTTCGACCTGATGGTGCAGTCGTTCAACCTGATCGAGCTTATTTTCAGCAATGTCAGCTTCAAAGGTCTCGTTTACGTATTTGCCGTGTTTGGTCTAATAGGTGGCGCGATCGGCTGGCTGGTCGCCGTGGTCTCCGGCCACAGGCCGGTCCCTTTGCTTTGGGTGATTGAGGTCATTGTGGGTGCCGCCATTTATCTGGCTATTTTCGTCCCGACAGGCCATGTGGCGATCTATGACCCGACGCTGAACAAGACCCAGACGATAGGCGGCGTCCCCGATGCCATTGTCTTCGTCGCCGGGAGTCTCAATCTGGTGGAACGCGGGATAGTCGAGATCTGCGATGACTCCTCAGGCCCGACCGCATCGTATTCCAGCAACGCCGGAGGTATTGGCTTCAGCTTATTGCAGAACATGAGCAACGCGCAGGATATCTATGCCACATTGTCAATGGAAGAGTATATGGATAAATGCGTCATGTTTGAGACGATCCGGCCCGGAGGGACCATCGGTTTCGGAGAACTCACCGGCAGCAACACCAACTTTCTGACCACCTTGGCCAAGGCGGTGAACCCGGCCGTCTTCACCGTCTATTACGACGCGACGGATACCGGCGGCATCCCGATGACCTGTACTGATGCCTGGGCAAAACTGCTGCCTCTTTTCTCCGCTCCGGGCAGCTATGCCGATGCGCTGAAAAAGACCTGCGGCAACGTCATGGATTCGTCCGATGCGACTGAACTTGACATCTGCAAGAACCTTATCAGCAATACGGTCAATTACTCGACAGGGACGAGCTATACCTATGACACCATCCTGCGGCAGTCGCAGCTCTCGGCGATGCTGTATCACACCTTCATGGGCAATGCCCAGACGAGTGCCGCCCTGCAGGCCGACAGGAGCATAACTTCATCCGGCCTGGGCATGGGCATAACGATGTCCGAATGGATACCGATCATCACTTCAGTCCTGACTGCCATTGCCATCTGTCTCATCCCGTTTCTGGCTCTCTTATTGCCGACACCTATGGTCGGCAAGGCGGTTTCGGTAATCTTCGGGTTCTTCACCTTCCTTACCGTCTGGGGCATAATTGACGCGATAATACATATGTCGGTCGTGACGTACGCCGCGAACCTTTTCAGGGGGATAGGCCCCGACAATCTCGGCATGCTGGCCATGGCGAATATGCCGACGCTCGCGTCCAAGACGCTGGCGATGTTCGGCATTGTCCGGGCCTCGGGTCTGATGCTTTCGGCGGTCATTACCGGAATGCTCGTAAAATTAGGCGGCTCCGCCCTGGCTCATCTTGCCGGGAGCCTCACCAGGGTTGCAGAGCAGGGCGGCATTGCCGGCGGCAAAATGCTCACCCCGGAAGGACGATCCGCCGAGCAGGAGGAGCTTTTACGGGACTGGGCCAACATGCGCGTCGAGAGCCAGGAGAAGTTCTCCGGTCGTGGCATGGCGATGTATCTGGCCAGGGAACGGGAGATCAAGAGCGCTGAGAATGCCGTTCTTGCCGCAAAGCAGGCTGAAGAATTGGGCCTTGTCGCGCCCGGGACCTCTGGATCTATTCCGGCAGTGGCCGGAATGCTGGCAGGTCAACAAAACCTGGTTACCGATCAGGGGAAATTCAGCGCGGCTGTCGGTCCTGACGGGCAGACGAATATGCTGGACGAGACAGGTATCAACGCCGACGGCTCACGAAGCGATATCACCACCGGCCTTGGCGGGACAGGGTTCCGGACCGATGTTACCCGCACCAGCAGCAGGCTCAGCTACTCCCTGGACGGTAAAGGCGGGGAGCCTCTCACCAGCGCAACGATCACCGGCCTCGATCCGGTGAAAATGACCGACACCGCGATGCAGATCAAGATAATGGGGGCCGCGCATAGCTTCACCAGGAGTAACGGTATTGATAGATTTCTCAGTGAAGCACGGCAGGCAGGCGGAAGCAACGCGACCAGCAGGACCTATAGCGATGCCTTGAACAAAACGTTTGCTACGAACTTTGAGAGAAATATTGGGGAGAATTCTGATTTCGC
>JBJKPM010000073.1:0-16209 GCA_046706325.1 Desulfocapsaceae bacterium
GTTTTATTTCCGGACAACGGATGTGACCGGAGTGGTGACGCTCCCCGAGGGGGTTGAGATGGTAATGCCGGGCGACAACGTGTCGATTTCGGCCGAATTGATCACCCCGATCGCGATGGATGCAGGCTTGAGGTTTGCCATTCGTGAGGGCGGCAGGACGGTGGGAGCAGGCGTAATAAGTGAAATCATTCAGTAAGCAATATTCGTTTTAATGAAGTTCCCCTGCTTCCGGAAAGGGGCGGGGTGATTTCTTAACAGGGAAAAACCGGGATGAGAGATATAGTAACGCTTGCGTGCGGGACGTGTAAACGTCGCAATTATACGACGACAAAAAATAAGAAAAATACGCCTCATAAGCTGGAATTCAGCAAATATTGCGCATTTTGCAAGACGCATACGCCGCATAAGGAAACAAAATAGGCTTTCTCTTACAGGCCAGTAGCTCTAATGGTAGAGTGCCGGACTCCAAATCCGGATGTTGGGGGTTCGAGTCCCTCCTGGCCTGCCAGAAAAAGGGGAGAGATGTTTTTCAGGTCGGAGCAGGAAAAAAGAAGGTTATTCACCGGCGGGAGGCAACTCAGCGCAGAAAGAGTTTGATGTGTGTCTGCATCGTTTGGATTTGATCGGCGGAGTCCGTTTTTTTGTCGGCATCGTAGAAAGTTCACTTACCGACGGTTCCCGTTGTATTCTGTTGAATTATTGTGTTGCCCTTGCAGTCTCCGAGGGTTTTTACGAGGTCATCATTTTTTGGAAATGGTAAAGTGAAAAAGGCATGGCAACGAAAACAAAACCAAAGAAAAACGGTGCAGTAGTTAAGGAAGAAGCTACCGGATTTTCTCCCGGGCAGATAAAAAAATTCGTTGAAGAGGTAAAGGCGGAGTTTACCAAGATTATCTGGCCGACAAGAAAGGTAACGTTGAGCCTTACTGGGATAGTGATTGTATTGTCATTGGTTATTGCCGCGTATTTGGGATCGGTGGATATGTTGTTGGGAAAGATCATCTCGACGTTCTTAAAATAGGGTTCGTTTTGCCGGTTCCTTATGGATTCACTGGGCAGCAGCTGAAAATATACGTTATTTTGTTACTTTGTAAGTAAATACAATTCCAAAATTCAGGTCAAATCATACCCATGGCAAGACAATGGTACATACTTCAGGTACACTCGGGCTTTGAAGATAAGGTCAAGGCAACACTTGAAGAACGGATAAGAAAAGAAGGCCAGGAAGAGCTTTTTGGAGAAATTCTTGTTCCGACCGAACAGGTCGTGGAAATGATAAAGGGAGCAAGAAAGACCTCGGCGCGCAGATTCTTTCCGGGGTATATGCTTGTCAGCATGGAATTGAATGATCAAACATGGCATACCATTCACGAAAATATGCCGAGGGTCGTCGGTTTTGTAGGTGACGATAAAAATCCGGTCCCCCTGTCCGATGAGGATGCAGCAAAGATAATCGGCAGGATTCAGGATGGTTCGGAACGGCCGCGACCGAAGGTGATCTTTGATATCGGTGAGGTGGTCCGGGTGATAGATGGGCCGTTTGCAAATTTTCAGGGGACAGTTGATGAAGTGTTTCCTGAAAAGGGAAGGGTGCGGGTCCTGGTTTCGATTTTTGGCAGAGAAACACCCGTGGAGCTTGAATACGTACAGGTTTCCAATACCTGATTTCATCGAGTGGTCAGGAATTTTTGCAATCAGGAAAATTAGGAAATTATTTGTTTCAAAAATCTGCTAGTCGGAGTGAGCGATGGCCAAGAAAATTACGGCATATGTCAAATTACAGATTCCTGCCGGAAAGGCGAACCCATCACCGCCTGTTGGACCTGCCCTAGGTCAGCAGGGCGTCAATATAATGGAGTTCTGTAAAGCGTTTAATGCAAAGACCCAATCCATGGGTGATACAATCGTGCCTGTTGTGATAACGGTTTATCAGGACAGATCCTTTACATTCATTACCAAGACTCCTCCAGCGTCGGTGCTGTTGTTGAAGGCAGCCGGCGTCCAGAAGGGATCAGGCAATCCGAAAGTACAGCGCGTGGCTGAGATCGGACGTGATAAGATACGAGAGATTGCCGAAATCAAGCTGCCGGATCTCAATGCCTACGATATCGAAAGCGCAATGCGTATCGTTGAGGGTACGGCGCGGAGTGCCGGAATTACAATCATTGATTGATGTCCTTGGGAAGGATTCGGAGGTTGCGGGGACAACATGATGCTTCGACAAGATTTTACCTCGGATGGTCGACGAGGGATTTTTTTGCGATACCGTTACTGATTATGATGCAAACAATTTACTACTGTCAGATGGATCGATGTCTGACAAGGTAGGAGGCTGCTATGCCGAAACACGGAAAAAAATTCATAAATGCAGTGAAAAAAATAGACAGGACGGCTCCGGTTTCCTTACAGGAAGCTGTCAGAAACGTCCTGCAGTCGAGCTATGCCAAATTTGATGAGACCTTTGATATAGCCATGAAGCTGGGGGTTGATCCCCGTCATGCCGACCAGATGATCAGGTCGTCCGTCGTTCTTCCACATGGGAACGGGAAGGTAGTCAGAGTACTGGTGTTTGCAAAAGGTGCAAAAGAAACTGAAGCCAGGGAGGCCGGGGCAGATTATGTCGGGGCCGATGAATTGGTTGCCAAGATCCAGGAAGGCTGGCTCGAATTTGATAAAACGGTGGCCACTCCCGATATGATGGGGACCGTCGGGAAGATCGGCCGTATTCTCGGACCGAGAAACCTGATGCCGAATGCCAAACTCGGGACCGTTACCTTTGACGTCGCAAGTATCGTCAAGGATATTAAAAGCGGCAAGGTGGATTTCAGGGTGGATAAGGCGGGTATAATTCATGCCGGTCTGGGAAAGGTCTCGTTCGGTGAAGAGAAACTCCTCGCCAACACCCTTGCCTTCATCGAAAAAATCATCCAGCTGAAGCCATCAACCAGCAAGGGAATTTACCTGCGGTCAGTCTCACTTTCATCGACAATGGGACCGGGAGTAAAAATTGATCCGCTCGATGTGCGAAATCTTATAAAGTAAGGAAAGGAGTACCACGTCAATCCGGAATGTGACGGAGGGACAGTGCAGTCTGAGACAGCAGGCACCAAGGTTTAATCGGTGGAAGTCCACCACCTGCCGAGACCTATTTCGTAAATGATTGGTTTTCGAAATACCGTGTTATCATTTGTAACTGCTGTTTCAAAAATAGAAATATTCAACCAAAAAGGAGGAGTGCTTTGAACCGTGACGAGAAATCGGCAATAGTCGCTGAACTCCACGAGTCGCTTGATCGGGCTAAGTTTGCCGTGGTGACTGACTATTGTGGATTGACGGTTTCAGAGATGCAACAGATCCGTATTGAGCTGCGGAAGTGCGATTCTGAAATCCGTGTTGCCAAGAATACTCTCCTTAAAAGAGCAGTTACCGAAACCGATAATGCATTACTCAGTGATGATTTCACTGGTACAACAGCCGTGATTATGGCCTTCGGTGATCCTGTCATACCTGCGAAGGTGATTGCAAAATTCGCAGAGGATTACCAAAAATTTCAGATTCGGTGCGCCGCTCTTGAGGGAGAAAAGTTGAGTGTGAATCAGCTGATTGCCCTGTCAAAACTTCCTGCCAAAGAAGTTCTGCTGGGACAATTCCTTTCAGTGCTCAACAGTGTGCCTACAGGCCTTGTTCGTGTGCTCTCCGGGGTACCGCGAACATTCTTGTATGGATTACAGGCCATCAAAGAGCAAAAGGAAAAGGCCGATAATTAAGGTGTCTGATTCCTCGACACTAAACTAATTTCAAGACAAGAGGTAGAGAATAATGGCTGTTACAAAAGAAGACGTAATCGATTTTATTGCCAACATGTCGGTGCTTGAGCTTTCCGGACTGATTAAGGAACTTGAGGAAAAATTCGGAGTGTCTGCTGCCGCTCCGGTGGCCGTTGCCGCTGCAGGAGCAGCCGCCGGGGAAGCCGCCGCTCCCGTAGAGGAGCAGACCGAGTTTGATGTTATATTGGCCAGTGCCGGGGATCAGAAGATAAAAGTGATCAAAGAGGTTCGAGCCATAACCAATCTGGGCTTGAAAGAGGCCAAAACATTGGTTGAAGAGGCCCCGCAACCCTTGAAGGAAGCCGTTACAAAGGAAGAGGCGGCCGACATCAAGGCCAAGATAGAAGCGGTAGGTGGGACCGTTGAGATTAAGTAAAAAGTGATTACAGTTGTTGCTATAACAACAACAAAGAGAAGACGGACACGCTACGGGCCTTGCTACGTAGCGTGTTGTGTTTCGGATAGACTGTAGGACATTGAGAAAATACTCAAACAATTACAACGCGTTGTTGTGTTTTTACTTGTCGGTTGTAACACGAACGTAATTTTACCCAATGGTTGATGATATGATCCTACGTACTGCTCCTTTTTTTGTTTCTTTCCTTTGTTTTTTTCAAAATTTTCATAGAATTTATCCAAGCGACCGCTTTACCCCTTTTGTTGCTTCCTGACTTATCATTCCGCTGCACAGATAAAATGACACCCAGCTGTCATTCAGTTGTAAACTAAGGTAAACGATCTAAGGCAACCTCGAGGACGATAAATGGAACGAGTTAGAAAGAAATTTGCCATGGTGGCGAGTGTAATAGAGCCGCCCCATCTGATATCGATGCAGAGAAAATCCTATGAGAAATTTCTGCAGATGGAGAAAGACCCGGATGATCGGGAAGACTACGGGTTGCAGGCTATTCTCAAAAATATCTTTCCTATCAATGACTTCAATGGGCTCTGCTCGCTTGAATATGTCCGCTATAAATTTGGTGAGCCGAAATATACTGTTCAGGAATGTCTGCAGCGGGGAATGACGTATGATATCCCGCTGAAAATAATCGTACGACTCCTGACATTCGATATCGATGAAGAAACCGGAGTCCAGACCATCAGGGACATTAAGGAGCAGGAGGTATTCCTCGGTTCGATACCGTTGATGACGAGTGATGGTGTCTTCGTGATCAACGGCACGGAGAGAGTCATCGTTTCACAGTTGCAGAGATCTCCTGGCCTTTTCTATACGCATGACAACGGAAAAAGCCATGCAAGCGGCAAGCTCTTGTATTCGGCACGCATCATTCCGGTTCGGGGATCATGGATAGATCTGGAATTCGATATCAAGGACATCCTGCATGTCCGTATCGATCGCAGGCGGAAATTCCCGGTCACTACCTTGTTAAAGGCCATAGGCCTCTCCGATGATCAGCTGTTGCGAGAATTTTATCCCGTCAATACGGTTATCAGTGATAAGGATGAATACAATATCCGCTTTGATCCCGAGACCGCCAGGGGACAGCGCCTGGAGTATGATCTGATAAGCCCGGTGGATGGCGAGGTCATTGCCAGGAAAGGGAGAAAAATCAGTAAAGTCCTGTCGAAGAAGATTGAAGCGGCCGGTATTCAATTCCTCAAAATTTCAAGAGAGGAACTGGCGGGACGTTACCTGGTGCAAACGGTCCTCAAGCCGGGAACAGACGAGGTCCTGGCGCTGTGCAACACCGAGGTCAATGATACCGTCCTGCTTTCCTTTAAGGAAGCAGGGATCAACGAATTCGATGTCCTCTATATCGACGGTGTGCAGTACTCGGAGGCATTCAGGAGGACGCTGGCCCTTGATAAGGTCAGCTCCAAGGATGAGGCCTTACTGGAGATTTACAGAAGGCTCAGACCATCGAGCCCGCCAACGGTAGAGGTGGCTGCCGCATTTTTCGACAATCTGTTTTTTAATCAGGACCTCTATGATCTCTCCGAGGTCGGGAGATACAAGATTAACGCCAAACTCGGCCTCGATATCGATATCCAGCACCGGGCCCTTACCCATGATGATATCATTCATTCGATCCGTTATCTTGTCCGTCTGAAGGATACCCAGGGTGGCGTCGATGATATCGATCATCTCGGCAACAGACGGGTGAGGACAGTCGGAGAGCTTGTCGAAAACCAGTATCGGATGGGACTCGTGCGCATGGAGCGCGCCATCAAGGAAAGGATGACCCTGCAGGATGTGGAGACCCTGATGCCGCACGACCTGATAAATCCAAAGCCCATATCCGCGGCCATCAAGGAGTTTTTCGGCACCAGCCAGCTGTCTCAGTTCATGGACCAGACCAATCCGCTTTCCGAGGTCACACATAAAAGACGCCTCAGCGCCCTGGGTCCGGGGGGACTGTCGCGGGAGAGGGCCGGCTTCGAGGTTCGTGACGTCCATCCGACACATTATGGACGCATCTGTCCGGTCGAGACGCCTGAAGGACCGAATATCGGACTGATCGTCTCTCTCGCCACCTATGCCAGGGTCAACCCTTACGGATTTATTGAAACACCTTACAGGCGTGTGGAAAACCGCATCGTCCTCGACGAGATAAAATACTGCAGTGCCCTGCAGGAACAGAAGCATGTCATTGCACCGGCCTCCACCAAGGTCGATCAGGATCATCGCATTATTCCCGATTCCCTGATCGTAAGAGAAGACGGAGAGGTCGTTACCGCACAGGCCGATAAGGTGACCTATATGGATATCGCACCGAATCAGCTTATCAGTGTGGCCGCCTCGTTGGTCCCTTTTTTGGAAAATGACGATGCCAACCGCGCCTTGATGGGTTCGAATATGCAGCGACAGGCCGTGCCGTTGATGACCACGGAGGCACCTCTTGTCGGCACCGGTATGGAAAAATACGTTGCCCGCGATTCCGGAGCCTGTCTTTTGGCCGGAGGGGAAGGTGTTGTGGAAGAAGCCGATTCGAATCGAATCGTTATCCGGTATGAGCAACCGGGAACAGAAGGGTTCGCTACCGGGGTTGCGGTGTATCGCCTTGAAAAATACAAAAAATCAAATCAGAACACGTGTTTTAATCAGAAACCGCTTATCCTTCCCGGCATGCCGGTTACCAAAGGAACGGTGCTGGCCGACGGGCCGTCCTGCGAGCAGGGAGAACTCGGCCTGGGGAAAAATGTCACCATCGCCTTTATGCCCTGGCGAGGGTTCAATTTCGAAGACTCGATCCTGGTCAATGAACGGCTGCTGAAGGAGGATACCTTCACCTCGGTGCATATCGAGGTCTTTGAGACAATGGCCAGGGATACCAAGCTCGGCAAGGAGGAGATCACCCGGGATATCCCCAATGTCAGCGAAGAGACGCTTCGAAACCTCGATGATTCCGGTATTGTCCGGATCGGTGCCGATGTGAAGGCCGGCGATACCCTTGTCGGTAAGGTCACTCCCAAGGGCGAGACGGTACTCTCTCCCGAGGAAAAGCTCTTGCGGGCCATTTTCGGCGAGAAGGCCCAGGATGTAAAAGATTCCTCACTGAGGGTGCCTCCGGGCATTGAAGGGGTCGTTATTGATGCCAAGGTCTTCTCCAGAAAGGGTGTGGACAAGGATGAACGCTCCCTGATGATTGAGGACCTGGAGATAGAGAGGCTGAACAGGGACAAACTTGATGAGCTTGCCAGCCTGAAGCGAGGGGTTTGTCGTGAAATCGGCGAGATCATGGACGGCCGGACGGCAAAACAGGATTTCCTTGCTCCAGACGGGACGGTCATTGTCAAGTTGGGCAAAAAGATAAGTGCCGATATGGCCTTGGCCATCGGTTTTTCTGCACTCAGCTCGGTCGATTTTTCTGAAAAATCGAAGTTTACGGACCAGATTGACATTATCTATGAACGGTACAGAAACCAATCCAGACTCATCTCCGAGAGATACGACGGTATCATTGACCGGATGAGAAAGGGGGACGACCTGCCTCCCGGCGTGGTCAAAATGGTCAAGATCTATGTGGCCACGAAACGCAAGCTTTCCGTGGGTGACAAGATGGCCGGTCGGCACGGCAACAAAGGTGTCGTGTCCAGGTTGCTGCCGGAGGAGGATATGCCCTTCTTCGCTGATGGGACGACCGTGGATATCGTTCTCAATCCTTTGGGCGTTCCGTCTCGTATGAATGTCGGACAGGTTCTCGAAGTTCATCTGGGTTTTGCCGCCAGGAAGCTTGGAGAACAACTGGATGCTCTGGCCAAGAAGGGAGCTGCGGACGAGATCAGAAAGAAGTTGACGGCCATCTATTCCAAAGACGAATGTCTTGCTCTTACCTCTGGAAAAACCGACGAAGAGCTGATAGCTTGGGCCAGGAAACATCACCGAGGCATCCATATGGCCACCCCGGTTTTCGACGGAGCGGCCGAAAGCGATATTCGACGGTTGTTGGTTGAGGCCGGTGTAGACGAGGTGGGCCAAAGTCAACTCTACGATGGTCTTACCGGCGAGCCATTCGCCAACAGGGTGACGGTGGGCGTAATGTATATGCTGAAGCTGCACCATCTTGTTGACAATAAGATTCATGCGAGATCCACCGGGCCCTACTCCCTTGTCACCCAGCAGCCCCTCGGAGGTAAGGCGCAATTCGGCGGGCAGCGCCTTGGTGAGATGGAGGTCTGGGCCATGGAGGCCTATGGAGCCGCCTATACCCTGAAGGAATTTCTGACGGCGAAATCCGATGATGTCGAGGGACGGACTACCATGTACGAGCGTATTGTCAAAGGAAACAACTTCCTGACGACCGGTTTGCCCGAATCATTCCATGTTCTGGTCAAAGAGTTGCAGGGACTCTGCCTGAGTATGGAACTCATTGAAGAATAGGTATGATCATCTCTTTGACATTCCGGATGGATGGGAATGTAAGAGGAGAAAGGACCGATGTGATATACCCCCTTGGGGGGCATAATCTCTTCATGGCCTGATGACGAATACTGAAGGCAATAAAAAAAATCTCTGGAAGAGGTGATTCGTGGAAGAGTTATTCAATTTTTTTCTAAAACCGAAGGCTCCCATTAAATTTAATAAGGTAAAAATCTCTCTTGCCTCACCTGAAAAAATAATGGATTGGTCTCATGGTGAGGTGAAGAAGCCTGAAACCATTAATTACCGGACCTTTAAACCTGAGAGGGACGGCCTTTTCTGTGCGAAGATATTCGGTCCGGTCAAGGATTTCGAATGCAATTGCGGCAAATACAAGCGCATGAAACATCGGGGCGTCGTCTGTGAAAAATGCGGCGTCGAGGTTATCCAGTCAAAGGTCCGGCGTGAACGTCTGGGGCATATCAAGCTTGCGGCACCGGTCGCCCATATCTGGTTCTTAAAGAGCCTGCCGAGCAAGATCGGAGCGGTTCTGGACATGACGCTCAAGCAGCTGGAAAAGATATTGTATTTCGAGCAGTATGCCGTTGTTTCGTCCGATACCGATGCCCTTCCGGTTGGGACCTTGTTGACAGAGGAAAAATATCGGCAGGCCCGGGACGAATACCCCGGCCAGTTCAATGTGGGGATCGGTGCGGAGGCCATCCGCGAATTGCTTCAAGGCAAGGATCTTCCCGCTCTCTCCAAAGAGCTTCGGGAAGAGATGGCCACCACCAACTCCCAGACCAAGAGACTGAAACTGGGCAAGAGGCTGTTTGTGATCGAGGCCTTTCAGGACTCCGGGAACAGACCTGAGTGGATGGTTCTCGAGGTCATACCTGTCCTGCCACCTGACCTGCGCCCCCTGGTTCCCCTTGAGGGAGGACGTTTTGCGACCTCGGATCTCAATGATCTCTATCGCAGGGTGATCAACAGAAACAACAGGTTGAAACGACTCCTTGAGCTTGATGCACCCGATATCATAATAAGAAATGAGAAACGAATGCTTCAGGAAGCCGTTGATGTGCTCTTTGACAATGGCAGGCGAGGCCGGGTGATCACCGGTGCCAACAAACGGCCTTTGAAATCACTCTCCGATATGTTGAAGGGGAAGCAGGGGCGTTTTCGTCAGAACCTGCTGGGCAAGCGTGTCGATTACTCCGGGCGTTCGGTCATTGTCGTGGGGCCGCATCTCAGGTTGCATCAATGTGGTATCCCTAAGAAAATGGCCTTGGAATTGTTTAAGCCGTTTATCTATAACAAGCTGGAACGAAGAGGCTATGTCACCACCATAAAGAGCGCCAGAAAGATGGTGGAAAAAGGCTCCAAGGAGGTCTGGGACGTCCTGGATGAGGTGGTGACGGAATATCCCGTCATATTGAATCGCGCTCCCACCTTGCACAGGCTGGGTATGCAGGCGTTTGAGGCCGTTCTGATCGAAGGGAAGGCGATCCAGCTTCATCCCCTGGTCTGTATGGCCTTCAATGCCGACTTCGACGGCGACCAGATGGCCGTACATGTGCCGTTGTCGGTGGAGGCGCAGGTCGAGGCCCGGGTATTGATGATGTCCACCAACAATATCCTCTCACCCGCGAATGGCGAACCGATCATCATCCCGTCCCAGGATATCGTCCTCGGACTGTATTATATGACCCGCGAGCGGATTAACGTCAAGGGAGAGGGGAAGACCTTCGCCAACTCCCAGGAGGCGAGGATCGCCTATGATCATGAAGCCGTCGATCTGCAGGCAAAGATCAAGGTACGGTTGGGTGGCGAGATCGTTGAAACCACCATGGGAAGGCTTATCCTCGGGGAACTTCTGCCTGCAAGCGTGCCGTTTGCCGAAATAAATAAGGTGATGAGTAAAAAGGCCCTGGCCCAGCTCATCGATTTCACCTATCGGCGTTCCGGTACTAAGGAAACGGTTATCCTGGCCGACCGGTTGAAGGATATCGGTTACGAGTACGCAACCCGTGCCGGAATTTCCATCTGTATCAACGACATGAAGATTCCGCTCAATAAAGAAGACCTGGTGGAGAAGGCGGAAAAAGAGGTGATGGATGTCGATCAGCAATATTCCGACGGCCTGATCACCTCCGGCGAGAAGTACAACAAGGTTGTCGATATCTGGTCGAAGGTAACCGAGGACGTTGCCAATGAGATGATGGATGAAATCAAGGTGGATTATTTCCGGGATAAGGAGAACAAGGTTGTTGAAGCCCCGAGCTTTAATCCGATCTTTATTATGGCCGACTCCGGTGCCAGGGGATCGCGGGACCAGATTCGCCAGCTCGCCGGCATGCGCGGACTCATGGCCAAACCATCCGGTGCGATCATTGAGACGCCGATCAAGGCGAATTTCCGTGAAGGGCTGGGCGTGCTCGAATATTTCATATCCACCCACGGCGCCCGGAAGGGACTTGCGGATACGGCCTTGAAGACTGCAAACTCCGGCTATCTCACCCGGCGTCTGGTGGACGTCGCCCAGGAGGCGACCATCGTCGATGCCGACTGCAAGACCTTGGACGGCATTGTCGCCGAACCGCTTTTGGACGGTGGAGAAATCATCGTCCCGCTGGGAGACAGGATCCTCGGACGGGTGGCCTTGGATGATGTCTGCGACCCTTATTCGGGTGAGGTCATCGTCAAGGCCGGAGTAGAGATTACCGAGTCGAAGGTGCGATTGATTGAACGGGCAGGTATTGACCGGGTGCTGATCCGGTCTGTCCTGTCCTGCCGTGCACGAAGGGGTGTCTGTGCGGCCTGCTACGGTCGGGATCTGGGACGCGGTCATATGGTCAATATCGGTGAGGCCATCGGGGTCATAGCCGCCCAGTCGATCGGTGAGCCGGGCACCCAGCTGACGATGCGGACCTTCCATATCGGCGGAACCGCCAGCCGCTCTGTCGAACAGGCGGAATTGAAGACCCAGCGGGGAGGAACCGTGGCGTTTAGGAATCTCCATTCCGTGGTCAACGCCGAAGGGATAAAGATCGTGATGAACCGGAACGCCGAGATCATGATCCTGGATGACCTGAAACGTGAGAGGGAACGCTTCAAGGTCAATTACGGTGCGCAGATCCTGGTGCAGGAAGATCAAGAGATTGAGTCGGGGACGATCCTGGCGGATTGGGACGCATATACCATACCGATTGTTGCGGAGGTCGGTGGCACAATCAAGTATGGGGATATCATCGAGGGGGTTACCATGCAGGAAAAGGTCGATGTGGTAACCGGCAAGTCGTCGAAGGTCATTATCCATTCCAGCAGCAGCGCCCAATTGAACCCGAGGGTTTCGGTAAAGAACGAGCGCGGCAAGACCCTCAAGTTGTCTGATTCCGACGTTTACGCCCGCTACAGCCTTCCGGTCGGATCCATCATATCGGTTGCCGAAGGAGATGCGATCAAACCGGGAACGGTAGTCGGCAAGATACCGCGCGAGACATCCAAGACCAAGGATATCACCGGCGGTCTTCCCCGCGTCGCCGAGCTGTTTGAGGTGAGAAAACCCAAGGAGCCCGCCGTCATCACAGAGATTGACGGTCGGATAAGTTTTGGTAAAGAACTTAAGGGAAAACGCAGGGTTATTGTTACGCCTGAGCATGGTGAACCACTGGAATACCTGGTGCCGAAGTCCAAGCATCTCATTGTTCATGAAGGAGACTACGTCCAGGCCGGGGAACCCCTGATGGAGGGGACCGTTGTTCCCAACGATATCCTGCGGGTGCTTGGCGTAAAAGAGTTGGCAAAATTCCTGGTCAATGAAATCCAGGAGGTCTACAGGTTGCAGGGTGTCAGGATCAACGACAAACACATCGAAGTCATTGTCCGGCAGATGCTGCGCCGCGTCCAGATCACCTCCCCCGGAGACTCGAAGTTCATGTTAGGTGAGCAGGTGGAATGGTGGAAGTTCGAGGACGAACGTGATCGACTGGTCAATGAAGGGCTTATGCCGGCGGTTGCCGAACCGTTGCTGCTCGGGGTGACCAAGGCCTCACTTTCCACGGAGAGCTTCATCTCGGCCGCTTCGTTCCAGGAGACGACCAAGGTCTTGACCAATGCCGCCATGGCGGGAAAGGTTGACGAGCTTTCAGGTTTGAAGGAAAATGTGATCATGGGACGGCTGATTTCCGCAGGAACGGGGATTCTCGGTAATTCGTAGCAGTCGGGAGAAACCGGGAGGAATATGTGTTTTTGTCTTGACACTACAGCGGCATTGGAGTATTAATCCTTTTTTTCATGCCGGAAAACGGTCCCGGATGTCGCTGTACCGTCAATGACTTATTACTCAGGTTAATAGAACAGGAGCAGTAAAGGTAATGCCAACCATCAATCAACTCGTTCGGCAGGCCAGAAAGAAGAGTGTGAAGAAAACCACCACACCTGCCTTGAAAGGATCACCGCAAAAAAGAGGTGTTTGTGTAAGGGTATACACTACAACGCCCAAAAAGCCGAACTCGGCTCTTCGTAAGGTTGCCAGGGTCAGGTTGACAAACGGTATTGAGGTGACTTCCTATATCCCCGGAATCGGGCACAATCTGCAAGAGCATTCCGTGGTATTGATCAGGGGCGGCAGGGTGAAGGACCTCCCTGGTGTTCGGTATCACATTGTTCGCGGTACCCTCGATACTCTGGGAGTCTCCGATAGACGTCAAGGCCGGTCCAAATATGGGGCGAAGCGGCCGTCATAATATGCCTGCTGAAAAGAGAGAAGACTATGTCGCGTAGAAAGATTATTGATAGACGGCCCATAGACCCCGATCCACGCTATAACAGCGTTCTGGTGAGCAAGTTCACGCACGGTCTGATGGAGCGGGGAAAAAAGAACCTTGCACAACGTATCTTTTATGAAGCAATGGATATCGTAGCCGGCAAGGTAAGCGATACTGATGTCCTGACGGTGTTTGAAGAGGCGATGGAAAAGGTACGACCGAAGGTGGAGGTCAAGTCGCGGCGCGTCGGTGGAGCGACCTATCAGGTTCCGATGGAAGTACGACAGACGAGGAGGAACGCACTGGCCATTCGCTGGATCATCGGTTTTGCGAAATCACGATCGGGGAAATCCATGTCGGAGAAGCTGGCCGGCGAACTGTTGGATGCCTATAATAATCGAGGGTCCGCCGTTAAAAAGCGTGATGATACCCATCGTATGGCGGAAGCGAACAAGGCCTTTGCGCATTATCGCTGGTAAGGAGAAGAGTCTGCAATTGACTGATTGACTTTCAGGGGCTGACGTCGACTAAAGAATAAGAGAACTTTTTTGGGAAACGTTTCATGAGTGCCCGGGACGACCTGTCGGATGTGCGGAATATCGGGATAATGGCCCATATTGACGCAGGAAAGACAACAACCACTGAAAGAATACTTTACTATACCGGACGATCATACAAGATTGGAGAGGTCCATGACGGCAATACCGTTATGGACTGGATGGAACAGGAGCAGGAGCGCGGCATTACGATAACATCAGCTGCCACCACCTGCTTCTGGAAAGAACATAAGATCAATATTATAGATACCCCAGGGCATGTCGATTTTACCATTGAGGTAGAGCGGTGTCTTCGGGTGTTGGACGGTGTCATTGCCGTCTTTTGCGCAGTAAGTGGCGTCCAGCCGCAGTCGGAAACGGTCTGGAGACAGGCAAATAATTATTCGATCCCTCGCATTGCCTTCGTAAACAAGATGGATCGGATCGGCGCAAACTATGAGCGCTGTCTGAACATGATTGCAGACAGGCTCGGAGCAAACCCTGTTTCTTTGCAGGTCCCGGTGGGCAGGGAGGCTCAGTTTGAAGGTGTGATAGACGTCATAGAAGAGAAAATGCTCTCCTTTGAAGAGCAGTCTCTTGGTCAGGAGATTATCGAGAAGCCGATACCTGACGAATACAGAGAAATATTCACGGCCGCACGTATGACGCTCCTCGAGAAGTTGGCCGACTTCGATGAGGTGGTCATGGAAAAATACTTAGAAGATACACGAGTATCTGCGGATGAAATATACGCTGCCCTGAGGAAGGCGACACTTGCGTTGCGGGTTGTCCCGGTTCTTTGCGGCAGTGCCTTTAAGAATAAGGGCGTGCAGCCACTTCTGGATAGTGTCATACGCTACCTGCCCTCTCCCGAGGATATTCCAACGGTGGAGGGGACGGATAAAACGGGACGGACCGTCACCAGAAAGACCGGACTCAAAGAAGATTTTTGCGGCCTGGTCTTCAAGCTTATGAGTGACGCTTTTGTCGAGAATCTGGCGTTTATCCGCATATACAGCGGCAGGCTGAAGGTCGGAGACAGGGTCTTTAATCCGGCGAAAAATAAGAAGGAAAAGATAGCCAAGCTTTTGCGATTGCACGCCAACAAAAGAGAAGAGGTCCCGGAAATCGGAACAGGAGATATTGGTGCGGTTGTTGGATTGAAATTCACAACTACCGGCGATACGCTCTGTTCAACAGGAGACTATATCGTCCTTGAAAGCATCGATTTCCCTGAGCCTGTAATCGGGGTTGCCATCGAGCCAAGGAGCAAGGCCGATGAAAAAAAGCTCTCGGAAACCCTGCAAAAGATTGCATTGGAGGACCCATCCTTCAAAATATCGGTGAATGGCGACACCGGTCAGACGATCATTTCCGGGATGGGCGAGCTGCATCTGGAAATCATTATAGATCGTCTGGTGAATGAGTTTAAGGTCTCGGCCAATGTCGGCAAACCGCAGGTTGCTTTTAAAGAGACGATCACCGAAAAATGCAAGGCCGAAGGAAAATTTGACCAACAGACTGGGGCGAAGGGCCAGTACGGGCATGTTGTATTGGAGATCGAACCGCTTCAACGCGGCAGTGGTTTTGAGTTCATCAATAGAGTTGATGGCGATTTGATTCCAGAGGTCTTTTTGGGAGCGATCAAGAGAGGTATTGCCGACAGCCTGGATTCGGGTCCGTTGATCGGCTATCCTTTGACTGATCTCAGGGTAAGCCTGATAGACGGGTCATATCACGAGGACGAATCGACGGATATGGCCTTCGGTATATCGGCGGCCATGGCGATGAGGCGGGTCGGATCCCTCGCCAGACCTGTATTACTTGAGCCGATTATGGATTTGGAAGTCATCACTCCGGAAGAGTATATCGGAGAGGTGATATCGGATCTGAATTCCAAGCGGGGCAAGGTCGTTGCAGTGGAAGCGGAGAATGACCTGCAGAAAGTTAGAGGGCATGTGCCGCTTACCGAGTTGTTCGGGTATTCAACCTCTTTGCGTTCCGCAACGCAAGGCAGGGCAAGTTTCAGCATGCAGTTTTTGCAATATGATACAGTGCCGGCCCCTAAGGCGGAAGTTATCATCAAAAAGATAAGAGGAATTTAAGTCTAAAATAGTGGGGAACGACTATGTCAAAGGAAAAATTTAACAGGACAAAGCCGCATGTCAATGTAGGAACGGTGGGTCATATTGATCATGGAAAGACTACTTTGACAGCAGCCATAACTCGAGTATTGGCTCTCAAGGGTCAGGCAA
>JBJKPM010000074.1:0-52761 GCA_046706325.1 Desulfocapsaceae bacterium
GCAGGAAGTTGAAACGGTATTGAACACCATCAGCTCGATGCAGAAAGATGTGCAACGGATGGTCGTCCAACACATTCTGGCAACCAGGGCGGTCCTTGACAAGGAACAGCAAAAGAAGCTTTTCGACCTGATTGAAAGCACAATGGATAAAGAAGGGCGCGCAGAATGCCTGTGGCCGGAGAAAAAGTAGCGCATCAGGAAAATAATCGGACCCGAAAGATACGGCAAAGGAGATCATCATGGGATTGGTACTGGCGGAACATGTCGGCAAAGACTATCAGGCGGGCGATCTCGTGGTCAGGGCCTTGAGAAAGATCAATTTCACGTTGACGCCAGGGGCATTTACCGCCTTCGTCGGGCCATCGGGAAGCGGCAAGACGACGCTTTTAAACCTGATCGGCTGCCTGGACAAGCCATCGGAGGGACGATTGACCGTTGCCGGGGTAGATGTTGCCACCTTGAACCGGAAGCAGAGTGCGGTCTTCAGAGGCAGGACCATCGGTTTCATCTTCCAGGATTTCAATCTGATCCCGGTGCTTACCGTGTATGAGAATGTCGAATACCCCCTCCTGATGGTCCAGAATATCCCGCCGCAGGAGAGGGAAAAGCGGGTGACGACACTTTTGGAGGCCGTCGGTATGCTCGAACAACAAAGGAAATATCCGGACCAGATTTCCGGCGGCCAGAAGCAGAGAGTCGCAGTTGCCCGGGCGCTGGTCACCAATCCGAAGCTTGTCCTCGCCGATGAGCCGACTGCCAATCTCGACCACAAAACAGCCAAAATGGTTATCGATTTGATGAAAAGGATGCGCGAAGAATTCAAGACGACCTTTATCTTCTCGACCCATGACCCGAAGGTCGTCAGCGAGGCGGAGACGATATTTACACTGGAGGACGGCCAGATGTCAGGCAAGGAGAGCCGGGGAGGTGACGATAATGCGTAATCTTTTCAAAATCGCCGTCCGGAATCTGTTGCGCTACAAGCGAAGGACCCTGTTGACCGCTTCCCTGATTTCCATCGGCGTCGTCTTCGTGCTGACATTTACCGCGGTGACCAGCTCCTTCCAGCACATGATGATAGGAGAAATAACCGATTCCATGCTTGGACATATCCAGGTTCACCGGAAAGGCTATGTCGCTTCCATAGACAATCTGCCGTTGAATCTGAATCTCAAGGCGGCGGCAATTAAAAAGGTGGAAGGCCTCTTGAATAATGACCCGGAAATCGCGGCCTGGTCCCCACGGATAAAATTCGGAGGCATGTTCAGCAATTTCACCGAGACTACAAATATCCGGCTGAATGGAATAGACCCGGCAAAGGAATTCGCGACAATCCCGCTTTTCACCTCAAGAGTCAGCGACGGGAAGAAGACCCTGGAAAGAGGCGAAATATTCATCCCCGCCCTGTTGGCGAAGGGCATGCGGGTAAAGGTCGGCGACACAGTGGTCATTGTCGCAACCAATGAAAACGGTTCAGTCAACGGCAAGCAGTTTAAGGTTGCCGGTGTGCTCGAAAGTGCGACGGGTCCGGGCGGCAGGGATGGCTACATCCATATCGAAGATGCGAAAGAGCTTTTGCGACTGGACGATCCACAGATCAGCGAGTTTGCCATACGACTTAAGGACTTCAGCAGGCTGCATCAGTTCAGTCAAAAACTGGAACAAGGGCTTTCCGGTCAAGCAAATAAGGCGGGCAAGCCCGTCTTCGAGGTTCATACCTGGGAGGCGCTGACGCCCTTTTTCCATATCTCCAGGATGATAGACCTGATGACCTTCTTCATTAAACTCATGCTGATCGCAATCGTCTTGATCAGCATCATGAACGTGATGATTATGGCTGTCTATGAGCGGATACGGGAGATAGGAACCATTGCCGCCATAGGAACCCTGCCCGGCAGGATCCTTGCCATGTTCCTGATAGAGGGATTATGCCTGGGGGTCATCGGTGCAGTTGTCGGCAACATTGCCGGAGCAGCCATTATCTCCATCCTCAATGTCTTGAAAATCACCTTCAGTTTCGCCCAGCATAGCGGACTGATCCTTGCAGCCAGGATCCAGCCGGCGGACATTTTGCTGATTTCGGCAACAGTCATAATCGTCTCGGTCATTGCCAGTCTGCAGCCGGCCTTCAAGGCATCGAAAATGGACCCCATAAAAGCACTCAGACATGTGTAGGAGATTGACCATGATCAGATTAGGTATCGCTGTATTCTGTCTTTTCCTGATGGCGCCCGGATCACCTGCCTATGCTCTTGATAAAACGCAGCTGTTACAAGACATGGACAGAAACCTGAACCCGGAATCCTATGAAACATACAGGAAACTTATCAATATCGAGCCTGATGGCAGGAAGAAGGAATATACGCTTTTCACCGTTAAAAAAGGGGTGGATAAGGTTGCCGCTCTCTTTCTTGCACCCGCCAGTGAAAACGGGCGAAGTACATTGCGGCTCGGGGACAATATGTGGCTGTACATCCCCAATGTCGGCAAACCGATACGAATTACCAGCCTTCAGTCAGTGGTGGGAGGGGTGTTCAATAACGCCGATATCTTGAGCCTGGACTATGCGGCCGAATATGATGCCGAAAAAATGGAGGAATCCGGCAATGAGTACCTTTTATTCCTCAAGGCGAAATCTAAGACGGTTGCCTACGACAGGTTGAAGATATGGGTAGATAAAAACAAAAGGCTGCCCATAAAGATCGCCTGTCTGACCGAGGCCGGTATGCTTATCAAGACCCTCTATTTTAAAGAGATCAAAGACTTTGGCGGCGGCATCGTCAGGCCATCGGTTATCGAGACGGACAGCCCACTGTACAAGGGCTACACATCGTTGATGATCTTTGCAAAAATCACCAAGAAAGACTACAAAGACGAGGTCTTCACACTCACGTTTATGCCGAACATGGAGTCCTTACGCTGATGGCGGCGGCGTTGCCCAACAATATGTCCTGCTGCCTGCCGTTGCCGGAAGGAGGGCCACGGCTGGGCGAGACCGCCATGTACGCTTTGTTGTCTCTTCTGTACCTGCCTCTCTTTCTGCTCGTTCTTTTCCCTCGGCTTGCATGGGCCGAAGACTATTCCTTCGACCCTGCGGAGATCGAGAAAAAACCCTACCATTTAGGAGGCTACATCGAATTAAAACCGGCGCTGCTCGAACTCAATAAAGATGCATCTCTCTACAAGTTGAAATTCTTTAACCGTAAAGAGGGAAACACGATCAACGAGTACGACGGCACACTTCAGTTGGAAGGGAGTTTTGACTACGGCATCTTACGATTTTACGGACGGACGAACACCGCCTATCAGAAATCATACCTCGGGGAAGATCAGCAGACAACGGTGCAGGAAGGATATTTCTCTCTTAAGCCCGTATCCTCCTTCAAGGTCGATGCAGGCAAAAAAGACCTCAACTGGGGAAAGGGATATGCCTGGAACCCGGTTGCATTTCTGGACAGGCCCAAGGATCCGGACGATCCGGAATTAAATCGCGAAGGATATGTTGTCTTATCGGCTGATTACATCAAGAGCTTTGACGGCCCGTTGAAGACGTTCACTTTTACGCCGGTGGTGCTTCCTGTATATGACCATGTCAACGCTGCTTTCGGCAAGGTTGATCATACCAATCTGGCTGGAAAGATGTATCTTTTATTTTATGATACGGATATCGACCTGATCCTTTTCAGCGGCGAGAGCAAGACAACACGCTACGGTCTGGACTTTTCAAGAAATCTGACCACCAACCTGGAGATCCATGGCGAGTTTGCTTTCATCAAGGATTTCGATAAGACATATATCGACAGCACAGGTGAATCCTTTTCCACAACATACGACGCCGGCAGTTTTTTGCTCGGAGCCAGATATCTTACTGAAAATGACACAACCTATATCCTGGAATATTACCGGAATGGCACCGGCTTTACCACCGATGAAATGACCGATTACTATTCGTTCATCGACAAGGGCTTCAGTACATTTCTTGCCTCCGGCAACACCACCCTTCTGAACAAGGCCTCGCAGCTGACCCAGGGAAACTATGGCAAGATGAATCCTTCGACAGATTATCTTTACTTGCGCATCAGTCAAAAGGACCCTTTCGACATCCTCTATTTTACGCCGGCAATAACCTTGATCACGAACTTGAACGACCGGAGCTACTCAGTGGCCCCTGAATTGGTCTCTACCGCTGTAACTAATCTTGAACTGCGACTCAAGACCCAATTTCTTGCAGGCTCACATAACAGTGAATTCGGCGAAAAGCAAAATGAATTCAGGGTAGAGCTAAGGGCAAGATTTTATTTTTGATCCTGATCGCTGTTCCGACTCCTGTTTTTTCTTATCGCTCCTACGCTGAACAGCACTCCTCAAACGCCCTTTTTCACAAATCGAGCCGTCTCAATACTTCCCCCTTGAACCATTGACAATCGGGCGTAAAATTTGCATTACTGTAATCAGATAGGGATCAAATTCACGGCTTGATTACTGATGATTCGGCATAGCGACCATGCATCCGGATAGGTAGTGCAAGCAAGGAGACTTCGGAAGTGGACATAACCAAATTTGCAATCCCCGAGATTATCTTTGGTCGGGGCAGCCTGAATTTCGCCGGGCAATGCGCCCTGCGGCTTGGAGCTAAAAAGGTCTTTCTGGTCAGTGATGCCGGTATTGAGGCTGCAGGCTGGGTACAACGGCTGATGGATATCCTCAAGAAGGAGGGCATAGACTGGGTCTATTATCCCGGGGTATGCTCAAACCCCCGTGATTTTCAGGTCGAGCAGGGCGCCCAATTCTATCGTAATAACGGTGCCGATGTGATCATAGCCATTGGCGGCGGCAGCTCCATGGATACCGCCAAGGGGGTGGCGATCATAGCCAGCAATGGCGGCAGGATCAGGGATTATGAGGGGGCAAACCGGGTCAACCGGCCGCTGCCGCCGATGGTCCTGATCACCACCACCGCCGGCAGCGGTTCGGATATCTCCCAGTTTTGCATCATCACCGATGTGGAGCGGGCGGTGAAGATGTCTATTATCACCCGAACCCTGGTTCCCAATATCTCCATTGTCGATCCCTTGATCCTCCGGACCAAGAGCGAAGCCCTGATCATCCAGTCCGCCATCGATGCGCTGGCCCATGCCATCGAGGCCTACATCTCGATCATTTCCTCACCGTTTACCGAGATGCAATCGCTGAAGGCTATCGATCTCATCCTTCGCTACCTGCCCAAGGCAGTGGAAACCAGGTCGATGGATTTCCTGGAAAAACTGAGCATAGCCTCGATCTCCGCCTCCATGGCCTTCAGTAATGCCAGCCTCGGAGTAGAACATGCCCTGGCGCATTCCCTGGGAGGACATTTCGATATGCGGCACGGGGTTATCCATCCGATCCTGCTGACAGCGGTTATGCGCTTTAATCTGGATTATGCCGAATCGAAAATGGCCGATATCGGACGGGTGGTGCTTGACCGGACCGCCGGTTCGACCCGGCAGACCGCGCTGGCCGGGATCGACAGGCTGGAGGAGTTTTTTGCCTCGTTCAATGTTTCACTGCACCTGAGGGATGCGGTCAAAGAGGCTGATAAGAGGCATCTTGAATCGATCTGCAAGATGGCGGTCAACGACGCCTGCAATTTAACCAATCCCCGTCCCGCCTCCTGGCAGGAACTCTTGCAGATCTGTGAGGAGGTATGGTGATGAAAGCCGCGACAACCCTGGAAGATCTGGTCGGCATAGAGCACTGTAAACTGGGATTTTACCAGGAACTGCAGCAGAAAGTCGAACAGTTGAGGACCTCTAATCGGGAGCTTGAAAAAAAACGCAAGGAGATCCAGGCGGTGCTCGACGGCATCACCGATCTGATGGTTGTCCTCTCCGAGGACCTGCGGATTCAACAGGTCAACCATGTCTTTTTCGAGTGGTTTCCCGGCATCGACCCCATCGGTCACACATGCTATGAGGTGTTCCGCGGACGAAAAAGCAGATGTGACGACTGCCCGGCCCTTCGCTCCCTCGACCTTGACAAGATAGTCAAGGACCTCTGTATTTACAAGGTAAACGGCAAGTTCAGGCATTTCGATGTCATTGCCTCCCCGCTTAAAACGTCTCCCACCAGCGAACGCAGTGTGCTGGTATTCAAGCGGGATGTGACCATGGAAAAGGAATTGCAAGCCCAGTTCTACCAGGCGGAAAAGATGGCAACGATCGGCGCCCTGGCCGCGGGTGTGGCCCATGAGATCAATAATCCCCTGACCGCGATCAGCGGATTTGCCGAGGGACTGAAGCGCCGGATCGGCCGTCTCCAGGGGAGTGTGGATCTGGCCATATTTGAGGACTTTACGGAATATACCGATACCATCATCAAGGAATGCCTGCGTTGCCGCGATATTGTCCAGACCCTGCTGACCTTCAGCCGACCGGTGGTCTCCAGGCTCTGGCCGGTGGATATGAACCAGTGCGTCACTGATACCCTGTTTCTTCTCAAGCATCATTTCAAGGAGCGGCACGAAATAACGGTTACCACCGGCCTGCAGGAGGATCTGCCGAAAATAATGGGGGATGAATCACAGCTGAAGCAGGTGATCATCAACCTGGTCACCAACGCCATCGATGCCACCGGCGACGGCGGCCGCATTCATATCGTTACCCGTTCTCTTTCCACCGCTGGTATCGAGTTGACCGTCGAGGACTCGGGCTGCGGTATCCCCGCCGGGCTGCAGGATAAACTCTTTGAACCTTTCTTCACTACCAAACCGGTGGGCAAGGGGATCGGTATCGGTCTATCGACCTGTTATGCCATCGTCAAGCACCATCGAGGCGAGATCTCCGTAATCAGCGAGGAGGGGCACGGCGCCTCGTTCAAGGTGTCCCTGCCGGGAATCGCGGCTGAGGAGACCAATGGAAAGTGAAAAGTACAGCATCCTGGTTATCGATGATGAGGAGCCGATTCGCAGATTGCTGCAGAAGGAACTGGCCAACGACAGCCGGAATATACTGACTGCAGCCGATGCCGCCGAAACCCTGGCCATACTCCGTGAGCGCTGGTTCGATGTCATTATCATGGATCTGCGTCTGCCGGATGTGCATGACCTGGATCTGCTGATTGAAATCAAGGGTTCCGTGCCCCATATCGAAGTGGTGATGATCACCGGCCACGGTGATATCGACAGCGCCGTTAAGGCCATGAAACTGGGGGCCTGTGATTTCATCCGCAAGCCGTTTAACCTGGAACAGCTGGACCTGGTGGTGGAGAAGGCCCATCAGCGGGCACTGCTGTCCCGGGAAAACAGGATACTCCGCCACACCAGCGGTCTCGATCAGGATCAGGTGCAGTTCATCGGCAACTCGAAGGCCGTGGCGGAAATCAAATTCTTGATCAATAAGGTGGCGCCGGCCAGGATCCCGGTTTTGATCACCGGCGAGTCGGGGGTCGGCAAGGATGTCGTCGCCAGGCTGATCCATCAGCGTTCGGTCAGCGCTGCCAGCCCGATGATCATCAAGAATTGTGCCTCCCTGCAGAAGGAGCTTGCCCGCAGCGAACTCTTCGGGCATATGAAAGGCTCGTTCACCGGCGCCACCGAATCCCGGGAGGGCCTGATGTCCTACGCCCACGACAGTACCCTCTTTCTCGATGAAATCGGGGAGCTGCCGCTGGAGGTCCAGGCCTCACTGCTCAGGGTCCTGGAGACCCAGACCTTCCGGCGGGTTGGGGAAAAGGAGGAGCGCAAGGTCAATATCCGCTTCCTGTTCGCCACCAACCGCAATCTGGCGGTGGAGGTCGAACAGGGACGTTTCAACGAGGCCTTTTTCCATCGGATCAACGCCTTTACCATCCGGATTCCTGCGGTCCGCGAACGCAAAGAGGATCTGCCGCTGCTGGTCAATTATTTCTTGACTCAGCTCAGTCCCGATACAGCCTCCAACCGGATCGTCGACCGGGCAATGGACTGCATCCTCCGCTATGCCTGGCCGGGAAATGTCCGGGAACTGCGCAATGTTATCGAACGCTCGATCATTCTGGCCGAGAACAATATCATCACCGAGCGGTGTCTGCCCCGGGAGCTGGTGTCCGCCTCCGAGGATGGCCAGGCGGCTTTAACCCTGGAGTCGGTCGAGAAGAACCATATCCTCAAGATTTTGGATTTCTTTGAGGGAAACCGCCAGAAAACCGCGGAAACGCTGGGGGTCAGTCGCAAAACCCTCTACCGGAAGCTGGCCCAGTACGCCCTCGAGTAAACCCCTGAAGCCTGTCCTCGCAGGACCATGGGACATTTTGACCCATCCCCCCCTTTTCCTGTTTCCTTCTGACCCGTCTCTCTCAACTCGCCGGTATCTGCCGGTGGCAGTGGTTTTTTTCAGAACGACACTGATCTTTTGCCGGTCATTTTTCTAAGCCGGAGACAAAGTGACGCAACCGTTGCCAGTGCTAACCACATAATCTATTGTTATTACTATATATAATAATTGGCACGCCACTTGCTATATGGAGTATGCGCATGCTTTGGATCCAGAACGGGCAAAAAAAGTTCGGAACAACCAGGAACCCTAAAATAAGGAAGTATCATTATGGCTATTCGTGAAGAAGTATACGGCTATTTCATTCCCAGTGTCACCCTGATCGGCATAGGTGCGGCAAAACAGATACCGGCAAAGATCAAGGCGCTCGGCGGCACCAAACCGCTGATTGTCACCGATAAGGGGATTACCGGTGCCGGAATCACCAAACAGATCACCCAGCTTCTCGATGAGGAGGGGATGAAATATGTTGTCTATGACGAAACCATCCCCAATCCCACCGACACCAATGTCCATGACGGCGTTGAAATCTACAAGAAAAACTCCTGCGACAGCCTGATCACCTTGGGCGGCGGCTCTTCCCATGACTGCGGCAAAGGAATCGGTCTGGTCATCGCCAACGGCGGCAAGATTCATGATTACGAAGGCGTGGATAAGTCTACCAACCCGATGCCTCCCTATGTGGCCGTCAATACCACCGCCGGCACCGCCTCGGAGATGACCCGGTTCTGCATTATCACCGATACCAGCAGAAAGGTGAAGATGGCCATTGTCGACTGGCGGGTAACCCCGGGGATCGCCCTGGACGACCCCTTGCTGATGATGGGCATGCCGCCTGCGCTGACGGCTGCAACCGGTATGGATGCGCTGACCCACGCGGTGGAGGCCTATGTGTCAACCATTGCCACGCCGATGACCGACTCGGCTGCCGAAAAGGCCATCGAATTGATCGCCACCCATCTTCGTCCGGCCGTGGCTAACGGAGAGGATATCGTGGCCCGCGAAGGCATGTGCTATGCCCAGTATCTGGCAGGCATGGCCTTTAATAACGCCAGCCTCGGTCATGTCCATGCCATGGCCCATCAGCTCGGAGGTTTCTATGATCTGCCGCACGGTGAATGCAATGCCATTCTGCTTCCCCATGTCAGCAGATTCAATCTGATCGCCAAGATGGAGCGCTTTGTCAAGATCGCCAAATTGATGGGCGAAAATGTCGAAGGCCTCTCCCCTCGAGATGCAGCGGAACTGGCCCTGAAGGCCATCCAGAAACTGTCCACCGATATCGGCATTCCCGCAGGGCTGGTCGAACTTGGCAAGCGCTATGGCAAACAGGTCAAGGTCGAGGATATCGACACCATGACCGGCAATGCCCAGAAGGACGCCTGCGGCATGACCAATCCGCGTCGCCCCAAGGACAGCGATGTCATAGGGATCTACAAAGCGGCCTTATAATCCGCGCTCTTGCGAAAATCGGGGCACGACGGCAGTGCCCCGATTTCTTAAAGACTGCTTTGGAGAAAAACCCTGTTGCTTGAAAACGGACGCGCAAAATCCGTGCGCGTCTCAGCTTTACGTTCCCAGAGAGGTAGATTAGAATAAATCGGCAAGTCCCAACATTTTTCTCCAGCTGACTCGTTTCACTTGCCGCTGAGAAACGCGATTGGGTAATTTCAAGATAGAGAGAGGACCGTCCTTGCTATTCCGTATCATAAATTGGGTCGGCTTGTTGAGTACTTCTGTCACGTTGACCGCACTTGGGGCACACATTCTTGAACTGCCTAACAAGTTAACCCTGAAGGGCACACTCTGGTTAATGGTCCAGCAGAATTTGTATCGCGGATGGGGTCCTTTTATCGGTCCCTTTGAGGTTATGGCCGTGATAGCGTCATGGATACTGCTCTATCTTACCGGGAAAAAGCGATCGCTCTTCGGCCTGACCTTGATTGCATCATGTCTCCTCACGGGAGCACTTGCCATATTTTTTATCCTGAATGCACCCGTAAATGCGGCCTTCGCATCCTGGACACCCGCTACATTGCCAACCGACTGGTCGGGCTACCGCCTGCGCTGGGAGCTTGGGCACGCCATAAGCTACGTGCTGGTTTTAGTTGCCTTTGTCGCATTGCTGCGTGTGCTGTTTATCGACTCGTTCATTCGATCGTCAGGAAAATAGGGGCAACGAAATTATCGAATCTTCACTCTTGGCAGAACAGGGAGCAAGGGGATGCATTTGACGTATAGTGGCAAAACAACTTTGAAAGAAAAGCGGGCAAACACAGTCTCCAACTCTAAGATGCTTAACCATCATGCAAGAAGATGACTCCGATGCCGAAAGCATAGAGCATTAAGCCGCTTAACCTTACCAAAATTTTTTGTAGAAAATAAACTGTCTTGGAACCATCATTCTACTTCCCAGCCAAAATCAAGGGCATAAATCTGGACAAAATCATCGGATAAAATCCAGCCACCTGAAGTGTCCTTCCTTGATTTCTTCCCTTCTTCTTTAAAACCTGTTTATCAGGTGAATCTTCTTCTGTTTTTTCCTTTGTAGTTTCTATTTATTCTTGTCTTTCCAATATTCAGATTACTCGAAGTCATGGAGGCAAGGGTGGAACAGGTCACATTTCGGTGCGCCTGTTGCAGACGGATTCTGCCTAGAAATCCAAAGGTGAAGAATCAGGGGTATTGCGGTGCCGGGGCCTGTCAACAGGCAAGAAAGAACAGGTGGCAGAGAGAAAAGCAGCAGACAGACCCCGATTATGTGAGGAGCCGTGTGCGTAAATAGCTCAAGCACGGTTCTGAGAGGGGCCGGTGACAACGGTGAGGATAAGACATGAACCAGCAGTCACGTAGTAGCCGCGTGCGGCAAGGCTTCACCCAAAGACTTGTTGCTAATATTTTGTTTTCATAGGAGAAGCCGGTCTACTCGACCTTGACTCAAATAACAGAATAAGAGTCAAGCAAAGACATGACCCCTTTATTCATTGTTTAAACAATGTTGACACCACCTCAAGAAGGCGCTATTTTATGTTTAGACATTGTTTCTACGCTAAGGAGGATAATCATGCAAATGACAATAAAAAAATGGGGCAATAGCCTGGCAACAAGAATTCCCAAAGCTGTTGTTGAATCTATCGGATTACATTTTAATCAAGAAGTTGATATTGAAGCCGTTGACGGAAAAATTATCATAACGCCATCAAAAACGATTGAATACGATCTTGATGATCTGCTTCGCCAGTGCAAACCAGATCAGATGGAACTCACTAAAGAAGAAAAAGAATGGATCAATAGTGCACCGGTTGGAAATGAGGTTTGGTAATGACAAAGGCATATATTCCAAATCGAGGCGATATTGTGTGGACAGATTTTGATCCTGCAGCAGGACATGAACAGAAGGGGAAAAGACCCGCTCTTGTATTTTCAACAAAGCCTTTCAATATAAATATCTTGCTGGTCCTGGTAGCCCCTATTACCAGTCGAGTAAGAGGTCACGGTTTTGAGGTGCCTTTATCCGGGAAAAAGGTCTCTGGAGTTGTTCTATGTCAACAGATTAAAATGCTTGATTTTAAAGAAAGAGGCATTCAATTTGCTGAAAAAGCGCCTGAAGAAGTTGTATCCCAGGCTTTAGCAAAAGTGAGTGCTATTGTAAGTGAATCAAAATAGCGAGGTACGTATAGTTTGGAAAGATATGGACTTTTAATGAACACCAAAATCATCGTAAAAGAGAAGGCTACTTTTTTGTATAACCTACTTTCTGATGTGATGTACAGATCAGCTGAATAACTTGTTCGCCTATCAGATAAAAAATAACAAATTGAATTGGTGCAACATGCCAGAACTATGCAGATTTTATGGAATAATAATCGCTATGTTTTTCGACGACCATAATCCTCCACATTTTCATGCGAGATATGGTAAAAATAAAGTAGCAATTGAAATCAAGTCATTACGTATTTTAGAAGGTGAATTTCCACCAAGAGCACTCGGACTTGTAATCGAATGGGCATCTCAACATAAAGAAGAATTATTGAAGGATTGGGAGTTGGCAAAAAACAATCAGTCAGTCGATAAAATTGCCCCCTTGCCATGAAAGGAGTTTGTTATGATACCTGATGTAATAACAGCAAGATATCTTAATGGTTATAAGTTAGAAGTTACATTCGATGATGGTAAATCCGGAGTCGTTGATTTTTCCAGGTATTTAAAACGAGGAGGTGTTTTTGAAAGATTCAAAGATGTTGAATTTTTTAAGAATTTCATAATTAATCATGAGCTTGGTACTATTACATGGCAAGATGAAATAGATGTGGCACCAGAAACTCTTTATTCAGAGGCCACGCTTAGCCCTCTTCCGGATTGGGTTGAACAATAATAAAATTGGGGCGAACCATCTCTTGGAGAGGATGCGGAAATATCGCCGGGTTGTCAAAAGAAGGTCTTTACCCGCGCCTCTCAAGAGAGACGTTCCCGGCGACTGCACCCCCAGAGAAAGGGGTCATGTAATTTGCTTTAAACTTTCACAGCTTTCCGGGTTACGTCTTGATTTTTGACTTTTTGGGAAGGTTTTCGCCAACATAAAAGAGTCAAAATGCAAGGCATGACCCCAGTTCTGGTGACCCCGGTTTTGGTTTTTCCTTTTGCCATTCAGTAGGGAGAATGTTAAACTAAGTTGAACGAACTAAGTTTACCTGGAGGAGTCATGCAGACAATCAACATCCATGAAGCAAAAACCAACCTTTCGCGCCTGATTGAAAAGGCCGTCAAAGGGGAGCCATTTATTATTGCCAAGGCAGGCAAGCCCCTTGTGAAGGTGTCTCGGCTTGATGCTATTGAAGGTACACCCGTAAAACGGTTGGGCTTCTTGACTGGCCAGATCACGGTGCCTGACGATTTCGACCGCATGGGCAGCGAGGAGATCGAACGACTGTTTGAGGGCAAGGAGTGAAGCTGCTGCTTGATACCCATCTGCTCTTGTGGGCCGCCGGCGATCCTGACCGTCTCTCGCATGCTGCTCGTGCTCTGATCGAAGACCCCGCAAACGAACTGATTTTCAGTGCCGCAAGCCTTTGGGAAATTGCTATCAAACGAGGCCTCGGCAGGGCTGATTTTCATGTCGATGCCCGGGTATTGCGCCGGTGTCTGCTGGACAATGGATACGGCGAATTGCCGATCACCAGTGAACACGCTGTTGCCATTGACTCTCTGCCTGTGATCCACAAAGATCCGTTCGACCGGATTCTCATCGCCCAAGCGACGGTTGAGGGTATCACCCTGTTAACGACAGATTCGTTGGTTGCCAAGCACTCTGGGCCAGTCCGTCCGGTTTAAACATGGTCAGAGGAGGACCTGGGGGACAGGGAGTTCCAGGGAGTTCAGGGACGGTTCAGGGGGCAGCATACTTATTCCTACCAAAACATTCTGCGGACAAGGCGCAGTTGTTCGCGTTATGCGTAAATAAGGACTAAAATGAGCCACAAAACTGGAAGAAATGTTCCATGCCCTTGTGGTAGTGGGATAAAATATAAGAAATGCTGTATGCTGTTGCCCTCCCATACTACGGATAGAAATTCATGGGTTGATAAAGACGGAATACATGTCGTTAGCAAAGGAACCCCGCCATCGAGCGAAGAACAAGGGAAAATGACGAAGGAATATCAAAAAAATATCAAGAAAAGCCCTTTGTGGAGCCAAATGGTCCAGGAGTACGGCGAAGCAAGAGCGGAAGAAATGCTAAAGGATTTCCAGGTGGAAATTGGATAATGTTCTCAAACTAGGCATAACCTGGCGTTGTGGTATATGACCCTGGGTAGGAATAGGGTAGGAAAATAAAAAAGGCGTTGCAGAAAATTTCTGTAACGCCTTGATTTTACTGGTAGCGGGGACAGGATTTGAACCTGTGACCTTCGGGTTATGAGACCGGGGGCTCCCGGTAAAAATGTCTGTTTAGTATTTTACCGATGAAGGTTGGATGGGTTGAAATATTAATTGAGCAAACAAAAAACGGGAAGTTAGATCTAATCTAACTCCCCGTGATCATTTCATGGTGACCCCAAGGGGACTCGAACCCCTGTTACCGGCGTGAGAGGCCGGTGTCCTGGGCCACTAGACGATGGGGCCAAGTGGTGCCCCACTTAATACAGGACGGAGGTTTCGTTGTCAAGGGCTTTCGGCAGCCTGTTGAAAAGTCCTGTCATCCGGCGCAACCAGGCGGAGACCTCGGCGGTCAGGAATTCCGGGGCGCAGCGCCAGACCCAATTGCCGGTCGTGGTGCTGGGGATGTTCATCCGGCAATCGCTGCCGAAGCCAAGGACATCCTGGAGCGGGATGATTGCCAGCGCCGCCGTCGACGACAGGGCCAGATGGATGAGGTCATGATGTATTCCCCGGGCATCGTCCGTATCTCTATTGGCAATGAGCTTGATTCGAGCCCTGTCCGACTCCTGGAGTCTGTCGCTCAAAAACCAGCCCACGGTGGTGTCGTTGTCGTGCGTGCCCGTGTAGACGACGCAGTCGGTGGTTTTAAAGTTATGGGGCAGGAAACTGTTGTCGGGATTTTCGTCGAAGGCAAACTGCAGGATCTTCATTCCGGGAAAGCCCAGTGCATTCCTGAGACTGATCACTGCGGGGGTTATCTCTCCCAGGTCTTCGGCTACGATATCCAGTCGACCCAACCTGGAAAAGATCTCGGCAAAAAATGATTTTCCGGGGCCCTTCAGCCACTGCCCCTTGACGGCGGTGTCCTCCTCGGCGGGAATGGACCAAAAGGATTCGAATCCGCGGAAATGATCGATCCGGACCACATCGAAGAGTGAAAAAACGGCTGTAAAACGCTGTGTCCACCAATCGAGAAGGCTTTTTTGAGTAGACCGGTCCGGTGAGTCCCATCGGTAGAGCGGATTTCCCCAGCGTTGGCCGGTCTTGCTGAAATAGTCGGGGGGCACACCGGCAACCGAGGCAGGAGAGCTGCTTTTCGCATCGAGGGTGAATATCTCCTGGTTGGCCCAGACATCCACGCTGTCGAATCCCACATAGATCGGCAGATCCCCGAACAGACGAATGCTCAGCCCCCGGGCATGATCGTGCAGGTCCTGCCATTGGCGAAAAAATTCGAACTGTTCAAAACGAAAATAATTGATCATGTCCCTCTGCCGCTTTTCAACAAGAGCGAGTGCATCCTTGTCGTGGGCGGCGATTTTCTTAGGCCAGAGGTTCCAGCTTTTGTCGGAGTATTTGTGTTTCAGGGTCATGTACAGCGCATAGTCATCAAGCCAGGGCGTCCGGTTGATAAAATGCGCATATTCGCTTTTTTTTGTTGGCGAAAAGTTGGAAAATGCCTCCGCCAGCATTGTTTTCTTACAGGCTGCGACTTTTGTGAAATCGGTGACATAGGGGGAAAAATCCGGATGATTATCCCTGCTCTGTCTGCTGATCAGACCGTGCTGGAAGAGGAGGTCGGGAGAGATCAGGAGAGGGGAACCGGCAAAGGCCGAGGTGCTCATATAGGGGGAATTGCCGAAGATGGGATTGGTCGGACCGATCGGCAGCAGCTGCCAGTATCCTTGTCCGCAATCATGCAGGAAATTGAGAAAGGCAAGGCCGGAAGGACCGATGTCTCCGATCCCGAACGGGGAGGGGAGCGATGTAATATGAGCGAGGATGCCGGAGGCTCGCTGATTTGTCAAAAAGTTGATCATGGCAGGTCACCTAAGAAGAAAGTCGTACTTTCCACGATATCGCTTGATACAATTTTGTAAGAGGAAAAAATACCTCACCCGTCTTCCTTGTTTCTGAGGCATGGATGGTATACTATCTTCAAATGGAAGAACCGTCGGATTGAGGGGATTATCAGGCATAGACCGGTTGTTGACAAGGGTTGTCTCCCTGGTCTTCAATAGGACGGGGGGCGAGGGCTCCTTTCTTGCCTAGTATACTACAGGACGGCAGGGTATTGCTGTTTATTAATTTGCTATTCATGAGAAATTAGTGTAGTTGTATGAGCTTTTAAATATTTCAGTACATGCTTGCGGCAAGAATCCGGAGGCATTTTTTTGTCGTTGGTTTACAGCAGCATCAGGCTGGGATGGTTACTGTTTTCATTGTTGGGGCTGAAGGCTTTTGCTGCAATCGGGCAGCCATTAACTGACACATACTACACTATAAGCGATGGAGCATTTCTTCGTGCTGTCGGAATTGAAAGAAAATCTTTTGAAGGCCGGAAAGTCGGAAGGTTGTATCAGTTTTAATGATCTCAACGAGTTATTGCCGGAAGAGATCAAAGACCCTGAGGCCATAGAAAAGATATTTAATTTTCTCGGTGCCCATAATATCGAGATAGTGACGGTTGAAAAGTCGGGCGAAAAGAAGACCCTTTCCGGGGAGGTCTGGGAAAAAAAAGACGAGTTCGCGGTCAGTGATCTCGAGGATGACTCGTCGATTATTTTGCCGGATGACGACTCGCATGAGGCCGAGGAGACAACGACGACCTATCTCAGGGAGATGGGCCGGTTCGACCTTTTGACCCCCGAGGAAGAGGCGAAATACAGCAAGACCATCCGCCAGGGGTTTGAATCGATCATTGCCGCCATCAGGGAAGATCAATCCGGTGTCAACGAGATCCACCTGCTTCGGGATCGTATCGAATTGTGGGAAAAGCGAGACCCGACCCTGAAGCCGAAAAAGCAGCAGCTGAACTTCATGCGCTACAATGTCGTCAGTGCCGCCAAAAAATATCCGGACAGGCGTGAGCTCTTTGAGCTGCGGGCCAAGCTGGAGGCCTACAGCCGTTCCATCGAGGTGGCAAAGGATACGATGATCCGGGCCAACCTGAGACTGGTGGTCTCCATTGCCAAACGGTATATGCATCAAGGTCTGACCCTGGCCGATCTGATCCAGGAGGGGAATCTCGGACTGATGCGGGCCGTTTTTCGTTTCGATTACACCAAGGGAAACAAATTCTCGACCTATGCCAGCTGGTGGATCAGACAGGCCATCACCCGGGCCATCCTGGATAAGACCAGGACCATTCGCCTGCCGGTCCATTTCCTCGAGTTGCGCAGCCAGTTTTTCAAGGCCTTCTATGCCCTGTTCAAAGAGCTGGGCAGGGAACCGACACCGCTTGAGATCTCCAATACCACCAATCTGCCGATGGATAAGATCCTGTCGATCCTCGAGGCATCACGGGAGCCGATATCCCTTGAAACACCGGTGGGGGACGACGATTCGACCCTTGGAGATTTCCTGGAAAATCAAGAATCGCAATCACCCTATGATGCTGTGCAGACCCGGGAGCTTGCCGGGAGGGTGACGGAGATCCTGTCCACGCTGAGCGAGAGGGAAGAGAAGATAATCCGCCTGCGCTTCGGGATCGGTGAAAAGGCCGAGTATACCCTGGAGGAGATCGGACGGCGGTTTAATGTCTCCCGTGAACGCATTCGGCAGATAGAAAAAAAGGCATTGAATAGGTTGCGGCATTCGAGCAGAAGGGAAAAGCTCAAATTTTTCATAGATTGATGACCTGGAGAAGACCTTGAGTTGTGAGATGTTCAGGTTATTTCGCATAATCTTTATTAATCCGGCTTCGTATTTAGGATGACACAGGAAGATATTCGGCAGGCGGGACTTGGGTCGATTCTCGAAAAGGTCGAGACCGGTGTTCGATTGAGCGCCGAGGATGGATTGCGGTTGTATCAATCCGATGATATCCTGGCAGTCGGCTCTCTGGCCGACAGGGTTCGGAAACGGCTCAACGGGGAGAGGGCTTATTTTATCTACAACCAGCATATCAACTATTCCAATATCTGCATAAATCTTTGTAAATTCTGCGCATTCGGAAAAGAAAAAGAATCCGGGCTCGCCTATCAGATGAGCGTGGAAGAGGTCAAGGAAAAGGTGCGCGCCCGACTGGACGAGCCGATCACCGAGATTCATATGGTCGGCGGTCTCCATCCGGAGCTGCCCTTCAGTTACTATCTGGAATTGCTCCATGGTGTCAAAGAGGTACGTCCCGACGTACATATCCAGGCCTTTACCTGTGTGGAAATCGCGCACCTGGCGGAAATTGCGGACAAGAGCGTTGCCGAGACCCTGGGCCTGCTGCAGGATGCGGGCCTCGGATCCATGCCGGGCGGCGGTGCCGAGGTCTTCAATGCAAGGATCAGAAAGCTGACCTGCGAAAAAAAACTCTCGGGAGAGAAGTGGATTGAGGTTGCCAAGACAGCCCATCGGCTGGGCCTGCGAACGAACGCCACCATGCTGTACGGACATATCGAGACCCCGGAAGAGCGGGTTGAGCATCTGCTGGCCCTGCGCGAGGCCCAGGATGAAACGGGAGGCTTTCTCGCCTTTATCCCCCTTGCCTTTCATCCGAAGAATACGGAGATGGCAAGCCTGAAAAAGACCAGCGCAATCGATGACTTGAAAAATATTGCAGTAGCCAGGCTCCTGCTGGACAATTTCGCTCATATCAAGGCATATTGGGTCATGATCGGTCCGAAACTGGCCCAGATTGCACTGTCGTTCGGTGCCGATGATATGGACGGAACGGTCAAGGAAGAGGTCATAACCCATATGGCCGGGGCGGAGACCGAGCAGGCCATCGGCAGCGATACCCTTGTCCGTCTGATCAAGGAAGCCGGCCGCGTCCCGGTGGAACGGGATACCCTCTACAACAGCATCCGCACCTATTAAGAGCACGAGCAAGGGAGAAACCGTAACAATGGGTGTCGACGGGATCCGTCAGAGGGTACAGGACGGAGGACGCATTGACGATCATGAGTTAGTGCAGCTTGCGCAAGAGGCCGACCTGTATCAGCTGGGTTTTCTGGCCGGCGCCGTCCGCAGACGCCTTCACCCCGACAAGGTTGTGACCTATGTCATCGACAGAAATATCAACTATACCGATATCTGTATCTCCGCCTGCAAATTCTGCGCGTTCTTCAAGACCCCCGAGCAGGAGGGGGGAGCAGTACTTTCCTTTCCCGAACTCGAAGAGAAAATAAGGCAAACGCAATCCCTCGGGGGGACACAGATCCTGCTGCAGGGGGGGTTGCATCCTGATCTGCCGCTGGAATACTACGAAGATATGCTCCGGTTCATGAAAACGACCGGTATCCATATCCATGGGTTTTCACCGCCGGAGATCTGCCATTTTGCGGATATTTCAGGGCTTGCGGTTGACGAGGTCCTGAAGAGATTGATCGCCGCCGGCCTGGATTCCATGCCCGGTGGCGGTGCCGAGATCCTCTCCGACCGGGTCCGGCAGATCGCGGCGCCGCGAAAATGTTCGGCGGATCGATGGATAGAGGTCATGGAGGAGGCGCATCGGCAGGGACTGAGGACGACGGCGACGATGATGTTCGGTCATATCGAGACCCCTGCCGAACGGCTGGAACATCTGCGGCGTCTGCGTGATCTTCAGGATCGCACCGGTGGCTTCACCGCCTTTATCCCCTGGCCGTTCCAACCGGACAATACGGCCCTTGCCCAACAGCGGCGGATCGATAAGACTTCCGGTCTTTCTTATCTGCGCCAGCTTGCCCTGTCACGCATCTATCTGGATAACTTTGCCAATATTCAGGCCTCCTGGGTCACCCAGGGACCCGGCATTGCCCAGTTGGCCCTTTTTTTCGGGGCAAATGATTTCGGCAGCACGATGATCGAGGAAAATGTGGTGGCTGCCGCCGGGGTCAGCTTCAGACTTTCCGAGCAGGAAATAAAACGCCTTATTCTCGCCGCCGGATTTGAACCGAAACAGCGTTTGATGGATTACACCCTTGTCTGAGAAGGAAAAAGACAACGCCCTCCTCTATTCAGCACCCTGGGTCCTGCCGATTGCCGGACCGGCCGTGAGAGAAGGGGCCGTTGCCGTCAGGGACGGACATATCCTGGCGGTGGGCCCGGCCAAAAAGATCCGGGCGTCTTATCCCGCAGGAGAGGAGGTCCGCTATTTCGGTGTCTTGATGCCTGCCCTGATCAACGCCCACATCCATCTTGAACTGTCGCATCTGGGCGGTATCGATCGTCCCGAGGTCGAGGGGCGGATGTGCCGATGGATCGAGGAGCTGATCCGGGAAAGAGGACGATGCCCACTGAGTGCGGACGAACGAGTGCGGTTGAGGCGGGAGGTCCTCGACGATCAGCATCGCTCGGGAGTGGTTCTGGTCGCCGATATCGGCAATGAAGCGTCTCCTCCTGGGTCAGGCGATGAAAGGTGTCCCCGTATTGAGCATTTTCAGGAATTTCTTGCGCCCACAAAAACAGCTGCAGACGCCGCCTTGGCAGCCGTTTTCGAACTGCCCGATGCCGTGGCGGCAACCGCCCATGCCTGCTACTCAACCCTGCCGGAGCTCATCTGTGCCTTGAAGAAAAGGGCCAACCGTTTAGCCCGGGTTTATCCGATACATGTTGCCGAGTCTGCTGAAGAAATCGAGTTTATACGTTCACTTTCCGGGCCGTTTCGCACCTTTCTCGAACGGCGGGGAGCATGGGATAAGAGTTTTTCAAGCGGAGGGCATGCAGCAGAGGGCGTCGTGACGTATCTTCATGCTCTCGGGGTCCTTGACGACCGGACGCTCTGTGTTCACTGTGTTCATATACAGGAAAAAGAGGTGAAACTGCTGGCGGAGTCCGGATGCCATGTCTGCCTCTGTCCGGGAAGCAACCGGTTTCTGCGGGTCGGCAGGGCGCCAGTTGAAATGATGCTCCGGCACGGTCTGTTGCCGGCCATCGGGACGGATTCCGCCGCTTCGAATGACCGTCTCGATATCTGGGACGAAATGCGGATTTTACGACAGGAGCATCCGGGCCTGGAACCGAAGACGATCCTGGCAATGGCTACCGCGGGCGGCTCGGCCGCCCTCCACTGCCAAGGTGATTTCGGCAGTCTGTTTCCCCGGAAAAAAGCGGTATTTCTGGCAGTTGGCCCGGAGGAGCTGGCCCGGGTGGATTCGGAACCGGAACTTAATGACATCTTGACGGCAAGCGGTCGGCCATCGGTCGTCGAATGGATCGGCTGCTGAAGAAGAGGAAAAATTTTTACGGGTACGGTTTGATGCAACATTCAGGACGGAAAAAAGCAAGGATCGGTATGGTCAGGTATGTCAATATGGCGCCGATCTACGAGGTCTGGAAAAAAACGGTCAAGGAAGACGAGTGGGAGCTTGTCGAGGCCACTCCCTCGGAATTGAATGGGATGCTGGCTGCAGCAGAGATAGACATCGGTTTTGTTTCCGCCTATGAATACTGCGTGCGACCTGAAAGATATCAGGTGCTTGCGGATCTTTCCATCAGCGCCAACGGGCCGGTGGGCTCGGTATTCCTCTATTCCCGGCTGCCGGTTGAAGAGTTGAACGGCAAAAGGGTGCTGTTGAGCCGGCAATCGGAGACCTCCGCTGCTCTGGTGCGGATTATTCTTGAGGAATTTTTCCATGTCCGGCCGCAGTATATTCCGGGAGAGATCTTTTCCGGAGAAAATATCAACCACTCTGCGATCCTGGCGATCGGTGACGAGGCCTTGCGTCTCGTTCATGACGGACGTTTTGCCCATCGGCTTGATCTGGGAGAACTCTGGAAAAAGCAGACCGGCCTTCCCTTCGTCTTTTCCCTCTGCACGGTTCGCGAGGAATTCTGCGCCAGAGAACCCGAAATTGTCACCCGGATCCATAAGGAACTGCTGCGATGCCGGGATATCGGCAGAAGGGACCTGATGGAAATCTGTGAGCAGGCTGCGCCGCGTATCCCGATGACGGTACAAAAATGCTATGAATATCTCTCGGCAATCGAGTATGATCTGGCCGAGGAGAAGAGACAGGGGGTGAATGAATTCTTTCGTCATCTGATCGATCGCGGGGTTGGCGACCCCAAGGCCCTGCCCTTGAAGATCAGACCATTCTGACACCAGCTGTTTTTTATCTCCCGGTACGTTTTATGAAAAAAGAAGCCGCACACAAAAAATATCTTATTGCCATCACCGGGGCGAGCGGGATGCTTTTTTTGCATCCCTTTTTGCATCTGCTCGGTCAGCAGAAAATTATGGTGCACGGTATCTGTTCCGACGCCGGCAGGGAGGTCCTGTCCTTTGAGGAGGGGCTGGCACCGGAAGACCTTCCCGTTGTCTCCCGATGGTTTGCCGTGCATGATTTCACAGCTCCCCCTGCTTCGGGGTCCAGCGGGTATTCCGGGATGATCGTGCTGCCGTGCTCGATGGGGACACTTGCGGCGATTGCCTCCGGTCTGTCGATCAACCTGATCCACCGGGCTGCGGACGTCCTGTTGAAGGAAAGAAAAAAGCTGATACTTGCCGTCCGAGAGACACCGCTCAACCGCACCCATCTGCAGAATATGCTACAGGCCCACGATGCAGGGGCCATACTGTGCCCGCCGATGCCTGGATTTTATCTGAAGCCGAAAACTCTTGCCGAGGCGGCCGAGACCTTCGCCTGGCGACTTGCCGATCAGATCGGGTTGGAGATACAGCCAAGAAGAAGCTGGGGTGACACTGCAAAATGATGAGAAAAATTGGTACATTGCTTGAGATGATCAAATTCAAGCATACCATTTTCGCCTTGCCCTTCGCCTTCACAGGAGCATTTTTGGCAGCGCATGGCGCACCGGACCTGCGCATCATCTGTTGGGTGATTCTGGCCATGGCAGGGGCAAGAACCTGCGCGATGGGATTTAATCGCATCGTCGATTCCCGTTTCGATGGGGCCAATCCCCGCACCATGGGCAGGGCACTGCCGGCGGGCGAGGTGACAAAAGCCGAGGCCTGGGCGATGGTCATCCTTGCCGGGATGCTCTTCTTTTTTGCCTGTTACAGCCTTAATCGGCTGACGTTGATCCTCGCACCCTTTGCCCTGTCGCTGACCCTGTTTTATTCCCTGACCAAACGATTCACCTCGTTTTGCCATGTGGTTCTCGGTGTGGCCCTGGCTCTTTCTCCATTGGGCGGCTGGGCTGCGGTGGCCGGAAGCCTGAGCCACTATCCGTACGTACTGTCCATGGGGGTTCTGTTCTGGGTTGCGGGCTTTGATACGATCTACGCCTGCCTGGACGCCGATTTCGACAGAAAGACGGGGCTCTATTCTCTTCCCTCGCGTTTGGGGCGGGAAAATGCCTTTCGACTCGCGGTCATTTTCCATATGCTGGCCTTTGTATTCTTTACCGTTACAGGGATTGTTTCCGGTCTGAATTACTTCTATTATATAGGCATCGTCTTGACCGCGGGCGCCTTGTTTTATCAACATATCCTGGTCAACCCCAAGGATCTTTCCCGCATCAACGCGGCCTTTTTTTCGATGAACGGCTTCATCAGCTTGACCCTGTTCATCGCCACCTGGCTGTCGCTGGCCACGACCGGTCGGTGAAAAAATGAAAACCAAGGTCTTCCTGATCATCTCCGTCGTGCTGGTTATCGGAATCTCAGCCGCGGCCTCGGCAACGGACATAACGGCTGACCCTTCCGGGAACCGGCAGGATCTCAGGAAAAAGGACACGGCAGAAGAAAAGAGAGCGGCAGAAAAAATACCCTTTGGCAAAATCATTCCCGAGATCGCCAGGATTGCATATGCCGGCGGTGAAAAATTATTCTACGATATCTCCTGGACCGGGGGCTTAAAGATCGGAGAGCTGCATCTGGAGCTGAAAAAGGTCCCGGATAAAAAAGAAACCTATGCAATCATAGCCAAGGTTACAACCAATCATGGGATGTTCCAGTATATCTATCCGGTGAAGGACACCCATATAACCATCGTCAAAGGCGATGACAGGTTGCCGGTATCCTATGAGGTCTGGCAGAAAGAGGGAAGAAGCTACACGGCGCATCGCTTTACCAGGTATGAACAAGACCAGGGAAAGGTCATCTATACCAAGGAGGGCGACCCGACGGAGGTGTTTTCCGTCAGCGGGACCACCTACAATGAATTTTCCTCCTTTTTCGGCAGTCGGGTCATGCCGCTGGAGGTCAACAAACCCTTTAAGGTCCCGACCTTTGCCGATGAAAAACGCAATGAAGTCGTGGTTGAACCGATGCGCAAGACCCATCTGGATGACACCGTCATCGGTCCGGTGGATACAATTGAGGTCATGCCGATACTGACATTCAAGGGATTGTACGATAAGCGAGGGGATACGGTTATCTGGTATACCGATGATGTGTGCCGGGTCCCTGTCCTGATCAATTCAAAGATCGTTATCGGCTCGTTGACCTCGACACTCGTCTATTACAGCAATCCCGCCTGCGAGAAGTACAGCATGTTTCAGGCAAGGAATGCGGATCAGAGAATCAAGCATTGATAACGGCAAGGAGGGATTTGTTCATGATGGATGCAATACTGGTAACGGAGTTCACCGATCTCAATCTGGTGCATCGAGGCAAGGTGCGGGATATGTATATGATCCCGGGTCATGAAGACAAGATGCTGATGGTTGCAACCGACAGGATCTCCGCCTATGATGTGGTTATGGATTCACCGATTCCGGGGAAAGGAAAGATTCTGACCAGTCTGTCGCTTTTCTGGTTTGATTTCTTAAAAGATGTCGTCCCCAATCATCTGATAAGTGCGGATGTCCGGGACTATCCGGCAATATGCCGCCCCTATGCCGATCAGCTGGAAGGTCGGTCGATGCTGGTTCATAAGACCCGGCCGTTGCCTGTTGAATGTATCGTCCGGGGGTATATCTCCGGTTCGTTCTGGAGCGCCTATAAGGAATCGACCACGGTCTGCGGCTTTCAGCTCCCTGCAGGAATGCTCGAATCGGCACAATTCCCTGATGTTTTGTTTACTCCATCGACCAAGGCTGAGTTGGGGACCCATGACGAGAATATCTCCCTTGATCGGCTGGCTGCGATGGTCGGTTCGGCGCGCGCACGGGAGATTGCCGAAATATGCATCGACCTCTATCGCCGGGCCGCCGATTATGCCCGCGGCAAGGGGATCATCATCGCCGATACCAAATTCGAATTGGGCGTAAAAGACGATGGTGACCTGATGCTGATTGATGAGGTCCTGACGCCGGACTCGTCACGATTCTGGCCTCTGGACGACTATACCCCGGGAAAAGGACAGCCCAGTTTCGACAAGCAGTTTCTGCGCGATTATCTTTCGTCCCTTGATTGGGACAAGACGCCACCTGCTCCCGTCCTCCCTGCCGAGATTGTGGAAAAGACCCGCGAGCGCTATCTCGAGGCCCTGAGAAGAATAACCGGAAAACAGCCGGTGACGGCGGTTAAATAGAGCCAGGCCGGACAGCAGGAGGGCGCCGCCTGCTGTCCCGAAAATGCCGGACTGCCAGCAGGGGATGGCGCCAGAGCATGCGTGGGCCGGAGAAGCGCATAACCTCTTTGATCCTGTTGCGCATCGTCGCCTTATAGCAATGGACCGGGCATCGGCCGCAGGTCGGTTTAAGATGCTGGAAAGGGCAGGCGGCAAGTCGATGCCTGGCATAGGCAAGAAGTTCGCTGCATTCGGTGCAGGGCCTCTCGGCACTGTCGTGATGCGAGCGGCAATACAGGGAGATCATCACCTCAATGGCTCGTCGCTCCCTGATCATACGGGACCGGTTGACCGGCATAGGCCTCTTTTCCTCAGCTGTTCAATGATCTCAACGCAGACATCTTCCTGGTTCAAGGCATCGCTGGTGACGGTTATGTCCGCGTACCGTAAATAGAGGGCCAGCCGTTCGGAAAAAAGATCGGCGAAGCTCTGATCCGATCTCTTGGCCAGTCCTCTCGTTGCATAATTATGGATCCTGGACTGCAGGGTATCCATCTTTGCATCCAGAAATATTATAATCCCGTTCTCGCGTAAATGCGACATGGCCTTATGACTGTATGCGGCACTGCCGCCGGTGGCAATGACATGATGTGAGCAGTCGACCGATACAAGCACCTCTTCCTCGACCTTCCGCAGCGCCATATGGCCGTTGTTGTCGACTATCTCCTGCAGCGATCGCCCCTCCCGCAGCTGGATGAGGATATCGGTATCGATAAAATCTCTCGATGTCATTTTTGCCAGGATGATGCCAACGGTGCTTTTGCCTGATCCCGGCATGCCGATCAGGACGATATTGGATTTTCTTTTTTGCATGGTCGGAGGGAATGAATCTCCATGGAAGGAAAGGTGCTGCCTAGCGGATTCTTCTTGCCTCCTCGAAGCTGGAATGCCAGTACCGGTCATTGAGACTTGATATGATCACTCCGCTGTCTTTGGATGCATGGATAAAGCTCCTGTTTCCCAGATAGATACCGACATGGCGGTCAAAAAGACCGGTTGAGAAGAACAAAAGATCTCCCGGCTCCAGCCGCTTGCCGGTGACGTCACGTCCGGTTTCAATCTGTTCCCTGGTGGATCGGGGGAGTTGAATACCGAAACGTGTTCTGAAGGTCAGATAGACAAAACCCGAGCAGTCAACCCCATTTCTGTTGAGACCTCCGTATCTATAGGGAGTTCCCTGCCATTGCCTGAATTGCCGGAGCAGTGTTTTCTGCACCAGATACGGTTCGTTCAGATCGACGAAAGGGTGGCCGGCAAGAGAGGTGGTCTTCAGGCCGGTGGTAGGAAAACCGCACCCGGAAAGAAGTGCAGACAGTACAAGCAAGAGAAAAACGGCAAGGGATCGGATTGAGGCCATTTGGTTCTTGGCAATGCAAACGGTTGTTCGATGGTTGATTGGGACCGGTTTTTCTCCAAAAAGATGCAGCGACATATCAATGCCTTTCAAGTCTACCCGAGAAAGACAAAAAATGTAAGGATTCTCTGCTCATTTTCCGGCAGGTATTTGTGACGACCTTGAAAAGACCCCCCGGAGACAGCCGGAGCAACACGGTACTTTGCCAGAGGTGCAACGGGGAATAAAAAACGACCGCCCCTGCACAAAAAATTGGGAGAATGCAGGGGCGGTCTGAGGAGCCGATAGGGGATACAGAGAGGGTTCCGTATATAGCAACCGTTTCATTTTCTATGCCAGATGTTGAGATAATAGATAAATGGTGTAATATCTGGATATTATCTCAAATCATCGTCCGTATTCACCCTGTACCTCCCGGCCTTCAGAAAGAAAAACAATGACATGGTTGTAATAATAATTGATAGTATTTTACAATTATGAGTAGTAGTCCCAAGAAATCCTTGTCCATGCCGAGGCAAGAGAAAAATGGCGGATAAATAGATAGTACTTCAGGAAGTACAGGATATGATTCAGATAAAATTGTTTCGTTTTCGTTGACATAGACGTGTCTTACTTGATATGCTCTCTGATCGGATATTTTGCGGACGGTTACCGGTAGAGGTAGTGGTGCAAAATGAATGGTGTATTATTTTATCAATTGCGATAGGATAATTTTACAAACCGGAATATAACTCTAATTTTTGATCTCCCTGACTGTCAATTGATGTCTATTGCTTGGAGGTCCCTGCAGGAGAAAAACAGAATGTCAATCAAAGAAGATGCGCAGCGAGGTACGATTACTCCCCTTTTTGCAACATGTGCTGAAAATGAAAATATTTCGGTCCAACAGCTGGTCGCAAATGTGAGCGAAGGGACTGTTGCCATTACTAAAAATATCCATCATTCCTTTGAGAAAATCATTGCGATCGGCAAAAATACCTGTACAAAGGTCAATGCAAATATCGGATCATCAAAAAATATCAGTAGCCTGGATGATGAAATAGAGAAACTTCGGGTCGCCATTCGCGCAGGGGCTGATACCGTTATGGACCTTTCAATGGGAGGGGATCTTGATCAGGTTCGACGGGAAATTCTGAAGAATTGTCCCGTACCCTTGGGGACAGTGCCGATATATCAGGCGGTTGCCGAAACGGTGGATGCCAAGAAAATGGAACTTACCGATGTGACGGTCGATCAGATTTTCAAGGTTATCGAAAAGCAGGCCATGGACGGGGTCGATTTTATGACCATACACTGCGGCATCAATCAAGATGTGCTCAAACGTCTCCAACGTCAGAAGCGTGTTCTTGGAGTGGTCAGCAGGGGCGGTTCATTTACGTTGGAATGGATGAGCTATCATAAGAAAGAGAACCCGATGTTCGAATATTTTGACGACTTGCTGGCCATTTTGAAGGAACACGAAGTGACCTTGAGTCTTGGGGACGGTATTCGTCCCGGGTGTCTGGCCGATGCCACAGACCGGAATCAGATCCAGGAATTGATCACCCTTGGCGAGTTGACGGAACGTGCCTGGGAAGCCGGAGTCCAGGTGATCATAGAAGGCCCCGGTCATATGCCCATGGATCAGATAACCGCCAATGTTATGCTGCAAAAAAGGATATGCAAAAATGCCCCGTTTTATGTCCTTGGTCCTCTGGTTACGGATATCGCTCCGGGCTACGATCATATCACCGGTGCGATCGGCGGTGCGATCGCAGGTGCTGCAGGAGCGGATTATCTCTGTTATGTGACACCGGCGGAACACCTGAAACTTCCGGATTGCGACGATGTCCATGAAGGTGTCATCGCATCAAGGATTGCAGCACATGCGGCGGACCTGGCCAAGAAGTTCCCCGGTGCGATCGATCGTGATAACAAGATGGCGGCCTGCCGGAACAGGCTTGACTGGAAGGGACAGATTGAACTGTCTCTCGACCCTGCAAAATCGGCCCGTTTCCGACACCTTGGCGGCAGTGAAAAAACGGATGCCTGTTCGATGTGCGGCTCCTATTGTGCCATCAAGGTCTTCAACAGGTCACAGGATAATTTTCTAAAGACAAATACTGAGGGGACAGTGTAAAAATGGTTAATTTTTTTAATACAATTATCAAGTTTTTTGAGCAGATCAAGGTCTTTCAACAGATCAGGGACGTTGATGCAGCACATCTGGTAGCCAACCCGTGGTTTATGGTGCCATTCGTCGCTCTGCTCGTTTATCTCTTATTCAAAAAGAAAATTAAGGATATAATAATCATCGGGATGCTCTGTGCTGTTTGGTGGGTGAGCGGTACCGAATACATGCACACCCTGATCGTGGGAGGCATCGTCCAGATCAATAAGATTATTCCGGTAGTGCTTGGTGGTGCCGTGGCTCTGGCAATAGTCATATACCTTATCTTCGGAAGATCGGATTGAGCCTGAGGATATGTCAGCTGCGGGTGTCACATCGCATGGATGGCAGGGAGGAGATCCCGGTTATCCTGCGGTAGAGGGCATGGGAATATGATCGTGGACCGGGACGAAAAAGAAGATGGAATTTAGAAACGGTATCTTCATAATAACCGAGGAGAGCAATTGTCCTCTCTATAATGTCGGAGAGGAATTTGTTATCACGGAAATATCGATGCAGTTTCCCACCGGAAAACCGACCTGTCTTGTGCTTGCCCATGATATATTTACCATTGCTTCGGAACAAGATGCCAGCTTTGAGACATACAGCAAGGGAGAGATAAAGAAATCGAAATTCGAATGTGGCGGTTGTACCGGAATTATTCGTTTCGAGTTCAAAAAGGAAAAGGAATTTGCAACGCTGCAGATGAAGCTCCTGGCGGCAGCCGATCGAAAAGACAAGATCAAGCTGGTTGCCGATTTCGCAGGTCTGCTCAAGACCATCGATCTGTTTAAGATGCTGACGGACGATGATCTTCTTGATCTTGCTGCCTTGCTGACCCTGGATGAATACCAATGGGGATTTCCGATCTGTCAGAAGGGGGATCCGGGGACAAGCCTGTTTATCATTATTTCCGGCCGGGTCGAGGTTCTTGATGAAGAAGGGGTCTCGCTGGCCGAGATGGGCAGAGGGGAGGTGTTCGGTGAGATGAGCCTTCTGACCGGGGACAGGGTGACGGCAACGATTCTGGCGGCTGAGCCTTGTAAGATCGCAAAGATGAGCCAAAAGAATTTCCGTCATATTCTCAACAGATTTCCTGCGTTGCAGGTCTTTTTCTACAAATTGCTTGTGAGCAGGATTACAGCAGTCAATCTGAAGCGGGCTGAAGAACTCGGGTCCGGAATGGTTGGACAATTAGGAGACATTCCACCTGTCGAACTTTGCCAGATGATAAACTCCATTCAAAAAACCGGTCGTCTTATCGTCGATTCCAACGAAAGCAAGACCAAGGCATATCTCTTATTCTATGAGGGGGAAATCCTCCAGGCGGTCCACAATGACAAGGAAGGAAAGGAGGCCTTTTACAGCATCCTTGCCATGACCAGGGGGAGATTCAAATTTGTTCAGGGATTGACTTCCGCAGAAAAAAAATTGGATGTCATCGGCGGATTTATGGCCATGTTGATGGAAGGGATGAAACGGATAGATGACCAACGAGGCTGAAAACAGCGTGAACCGCCGGCCTCTGACGGGATTATGCTGATACGACGGCAGCAGATAAAAAAGGAACTCATCGATATCCTCAGGCAGAAAGAAATAGAAAGAATTTTTGCCGCTGTAGACGACTATAACGGATCCGATCTGCTCAATCCTCTTTTTTCCACCCTGTACCACATTGAAGAGATTGTCCGCTGGCATGCTGTAAGCGCCTTCGGTTTTCTCGTTGATACAATCGCCCGAAGGGATATGGAGTCAGCTCGGAGGGTGATGCGCAGATTCCTCTGGAGCCTGAATGATGAATCCGGAGGCATAGGATGGGGTGCGCCGGAGGCCATGGCGGAGATCATGGCCCAAAATAAGGAGTTGTTCAAGGAGTATCACCACATGCTGCTCTCCTATACGCGCTCTGACGGGCCGGAGCGTTTTCAGGACGGTAATTTTCTGGAACTTCCGCAAATGCAGCGTGGGGTTGTCTGGGGAATTGGGAGACTTGCTCGGATATACAGGGAAACGCTTGTCGAACAGGGCGTGGCGGCAGATATTTTGCCCTATCTTCTTTCACCCGACGATGGCGTGCGGGGAATGGCCGTTTGGGCCCTGGGGGGCTTGCGGGTTTTATCGGCCAAGTCCGCATTGCAGGCGTGCCTTATGGATCATGCTTCCGTCGGTCTGTATCGAGATGGAGATATCGTCGAAACAAAGGTGTCGGAGTTGGCCTGCCAGGCCCTTGGTGCCATGGATTGAACCTTGCTATTCGTTTACTATACCGGGGGGGAAGGGACCGGTCTTGTCGCCTCCCAGAAGGTAGCCGCCGTCCATGCGGATAATCGAGCCTGTCATATAGCTTGCCCGATGGGCAAGGAAAAAGACGGCATCTGCTACCTCGGATGGCATCCCCGAGCGGCCAAGCAAGGTATGCCCATGGAGACTGCGTCGTTCATCTTCCGCCAGCGCTGCCCAGCCGCGCGTTTCCTCTCCGTGCCTGTTCCGTATCAGACCAAGCATCAACTCGTTGACCCTGATCGTCGGTGCTCCTTCACGGGCCCAGGTCTCGGTAAATGAAGAAATTGCCCTGTTGGCGGCACTGTAGCCATCGTTGAAGATCAGGGAGGCAGGTCCGCTTCGCCCGGTACAGCCGGCAATCGAAGAGATATTCACCACAGCGCCGTCTCCTGATTTTTTCAACAGCGGTAAACAGGTATGAAAAAGGAGCCACTTGGCCTTCAGACTGGTTGTAATCTCAATATTCCACTGTTCCCTGTTATGTTCGTGATCATACGAACCGTGCACCACAGGCATCCCCCCTCGTTCGACATTGTTGACCAGGATATGAAGAGAACCGAACGTGTCAAGGATTGATGCGGCCATATCCTTTACCTGATCGGATTCCCTGAGATCGACAGGCAAGGCGAGATAGGGGGTGTTCATAGCACTGAACTCCTCTTTCATCTCCTCGGTGGACTCAGGCCAGTCGAAATACGGTAATACCAGATTGGCACCCTCTTCGGCGAATTTTCTGGCGATCGCCCTGCCCACAGGTCGTGAGGCTCCTGGAACAAGAACGGTTTTACCCTGCAGTTCCATTTTTCTCCCTCCTTTTCTTGTGTTTGCCGAGATGTGATGTATTTTAGAAAAACCGTATAATCAAACCATCCTTTCTTATTTATAACCTCAGATCTAACCGGATACCAATGAATAAGAGAAAATCTAGTATCGTCCTTGCTTTCGTGGTCCTTTTTCTCTCTATTTCCGCAGGATATGGCAGGGCGGCTTCCGATGAAAAGGACTCCTGCTTTTCAACGAAATGGCCCCATGAGATGAGCGATTTGCAAGCCGCTCCCCGCCTTATCTTCGGCAGGCTCAAGAACGGCTTTCGCTATGTACTGATGAAAAACCAGGAGCCGCGGAACCGTGTCGGCATGTACCTTGATGTTCGGACCGGGTCGTTAAATGAGAACGGCAGGCAGCGTGGGATTGCCCATTTTCTGGAACATATGGTTTTTAATGGATCGACACATTTTAAACCCGGCGAGCTGATAGACTATTTTCAGTCATTGGGGATGAGTTTCGGAGGCGATACCAATGCCCAGACCGGTTACAGGAGCACGATCTATACCCTCGCGCTTCCCACAGGAACAAAAGAGGAGATCGAAAAAGGCCTGCTGGTGTTCTCAGATTATTCCCGGGGCGCCTTGTTGTTGCAAACGCAGATAGACAAGGAACGGGGGGTTATCCTGTCCGAAAAACGGACCCGGGATTCGGCTGCGTATAGAACGATGGAGGCAACCAGCGCCTTTACGCTCAAAGGGACCAGGCTGCCCGAACGATTTCCGATAGGCATTACGGATGTTATCAACAAGGCTGATCATAACCTGATCGAGGGGTATTATCGTACCTGGTACAGGCCGAATGATATGATACTGGTGATGGTCGGCGATTTTGATCCCGTGCAGACAGAGACGCTGATCAAGCAGGATTTCTCCACCTTTGTCGGGAAAGGACCGCAACCGCAATGCCCCGATTTCGGACGGGTGCATCATTTTGGGGTTGAGACCTTTTATCATTACGAGCCGGAGACGGGATCGACCCATATCAGTCTGGAGACGCTTTGGAACGAGCGACAGGAGAATGATACCTTGGCTCTGGAGGTTCAAGAGCTGAAAAAAAATCTGGCATCGGAGATGATCAACCATCGTCTGGAAAAGATGGCCGAGGATCCGAAGACCCCGTTCGTCGACAGCGGCTACTCCATGGGGAATACCTTCAGACACATAGGATTTGGAGAGATATCGGCAACGACGGATCCCGGAAAGTGGCAGGCTGCCCTGAAGGGTATTGAACACACGTTACGGCAGGCGTTGCAGTACGGGTTCTCCGATACTGAATTCCAGAGGGTCAAGAAGGAATTCAAGGCGAGTCTCGATTCGGCGGTTTTGACCTCCGCAACCCGCGATTCTATGGCCCTGGCCAGGGAAATAGTAAGCGATCTCAATGATAACAGCGTGTTTCAATCGCCTGAGCAACAAAAAAAGATTTTCGAACCGATCATCGATCATCTCACCTTGGCTGAAGTACAGAAGGCCTTCGCCGACGTTTGGGCGCATGACAACCGCCTTGTGGAGGTCACCGGGAATGTGAAGATCGCCTCGGGAAATCCCAGGGCGAGCATAGAAGAAGTCTATCAGCAAGCAGTGAAGGAGACCGTAGGGCCGCTATCCGCCCAGCGGAAGGTCATCTTCCCGTATCTGAAATCGGCGACCCTGCCGGTCAAGCCTGTTTCGGACGTCCGGTTGTCGTCCGTTGGGGCTGAAAGGCTGGTCTTTGCCGACGGGGTGGTCCTCAATCTGAAAAAAACCAATTTCAAGAAAAACGTCTTTGCAATCCGGGTCGATTTCGGTCACGGCAAACTGACTGAGCCTGTTCCCGGCCTCGCCATGCTGGCGCAGTCGGTTGTAAACGGTTCCGGCAGCGGCCGACTGACCGAGTCCGACCTTGAACGTGTTCTTACCGGAAGCACCGTCGATCTGCATTTTCAGGTGGGTGAATCCTCTTTTTACTGGCAGGGTGGTGCGGTTACCAAGGATATGGAGCTGCTGTTCCAGGTGTTGCAGACCGTGCTCGATGACCCGGGAATCCGTGCCGATGCCTACCGGGTCTCGATGGACAACCTCAAACAGATGTACAGTAAGATCGGGAGAAACATCGACGGGGGTTTCGTGCTGCATGTCAGGAGATTTCTTGCAGGTGGCTACCCGCATGCAGGTTTGCCGCCATGGGCTGATTTTTCTCAACTCTCCCTGTCCCAGGTGCGCAGCTGGCTGATTCCGGCAATGTCAACACGTCCATTGGAAATATCCGTTGTCGGTGACTTTGACCGGGATCGTCTTGTCGGTCTCGTCGGAAAATACCTGGGAGACCTGGCTGAAAGAAAGCCGGTGGTCAAGACGGAGGCGGCAAAGATTGTTTTTCCGATGGGGAAACATCTGCTGGTCAAGGTCGCTTCCTCCATCAATAAGGCAATGGTTGTGGTCGCCTGGCCGACGGCTGATTTTTGGGATATCGGCAGGACGCGAAGGTTGAACATCCTGGCATCGATTTTTTCCGACAGGCTGCGCAAGGAGGTAAGGGAGCATCTCGGCGCATCGTATTCACCGGAGGTCTTCAATGCCGCAAGCCGTGTCTTTCCCGGATACGGTTTGCTTCAGGCGGTGATTATCGTTGATCCCGGGCAGGTCGACCGGATCAGGGATGTGGTCCTGAAGATAGGAGATGATCTGCGAAGCAAGGGGTGTACGGCCGACGAGTTGGAGAGGGCGAAGGCCCCGACGATTACCTCCATCAAGGACATGGTTCGGACCAATACCTACTGGCTTGATACCGTTCTGGCCCTCTCCGAAAGACACCCGCAACAGCTCCAGTGGCCGGAAACCATACTGCATGATTTCAATTCAATAACACCGCAGGAGATTGACGGACTGGCGAAGGCCTATCTTGATCGGGACCGGGCGGCAGTGGCGATTATCGAACCCGACAAGGGGAAGGAAAAGAGGTGACGAGGCTGGAGGTCGGGGGGGGTATCCGGGATTTGCAATCCCCCGGCAGGAGTGCCGTTTTCCGGTTGAAACCGTCGCGACATGCCGTCTATCCGACAATCCATAAGGCCATGTTCTGTGTATATTTGATGGTCCGACTGGTTACCTCACCCCATATTCCCCGTGCCAGACCGGCGCGGGGTCTGCCCATGACCACAGTGCCGCATTGGTGCCGACGGGCCTGGTTTATGATACTCGAGCTGTTGTCGAATCTGGTTGCCTCGGGCAGCACCGTGATCCGGTGTTTGGGGATACCGGCCTCGCGCAGCAGCTGAAACGGTCCGTCGTAGATGGGGTTGTCCCCCGTCAGATAGGTTTTACACCAATTCTCGTCCCATTTAGGGGACATCTGTTCCCTGTCATATGTCATCCTGCTCTGGAAAAATCTCCGGCAGTGATAGAGAAAGATCTGGATATCATCTCTTTCCGACAGGATATATGCCAGGTGATCGGCGGCCAATAGAGACTGGCAGGAGCCGTCAACGGAAAGCAGGAAATCTTTCTTTGTTACCTCACCGTCGATGATCCAGAGCGGCACCTGGTGGCACTTTCTGAAGAGATCCGCCGAGACCGAGCCCAGAAGCATTTCCCCGACAAATCCGATACCTCTTCTGGCAATGAGAATGGCATCAACCAACAGGTGTTCCGCTTCTGTCTGGATCGCCCTGGCAATATTTCCGGTGGCAATAGAGGAGTATGTAATTCGATCGGCCGGGATTCCCATCCTGGATAACCGTTCCTTGGCCCTGATAAGACAGGTGTTGGCGATAATGGATCGCTCGTCGTTTTCATCTGAGTTGGGAAAGAGCGAGTTCTTGCTGTCCGCCGGTTTAGGGAATATGCCATGCCCTTGGCCGGAGTAATTCAGCAAATGAAGGGTTAATTCCGGTCTGTCGCTGAAGAGTTTTGCTGTATAGATAAGCGCAAGGTTGCTATACGAGGACCCGTCTGTCGCGATAAGAATTCTCTTATTCATTACAATATATTGTGCTGTCTATTCATCTTTTTTATGTACCCTTTTTCCCTTTACCCTGTTGGCCAGACGAAGAAACCAGGACCTTTTCCCGGGCGGTTTATCGCGATCCGGAACCGGAGGCAGCGTGTCCGCCGATTCCTTCTCGATGGGGATGCTGAATTGGTGTGACAGCTCTTCCGTGACCCCGGTGATGCCGGCAGCCTCATCGGCAACCTGCGCCTTTTTGCGCCAGATTCCATTTTCGGAAAAACACGTCCACCCCCAGCCTGTCCATCTCAACAGGGCGAGCGACAGCCACAACGCCCAGGCAAGCATCATGATTCTATAGACAAATAACGGCACACTGACGACCCAGGCCCGGGGCAGAACGGATGGTGTTCGATCCTGGTACCAGATCAAGGCGTGATCCAGGGAGCCGTTGCCGCCGATCTGCATATCCGGATAGCCGAGAAGCCCCCTTTGTACAGCGTAGAGCAAGGAAAAACAAGCGAGAACTGTTGCCGCCACAAGGGCGATCTGGAAGAAGTTGAAAGAGAGGGGAGAGGTTATGTCATAGGCCTGGGATTTCCGTAGGTCCAAAAGGAAGAGCCAGCCGACGACAAATGCCCCGTAGATTACGCTCACCTGGCTCAGCCCGATACCGAGAAGAAACCATTGCAGTGAGGAAAGCGGGGTGCGTCGTGTTCGGCCGAGAAGCAGCGCCAGCAAAATGATGACCAGGAGTTCTCCCCAGAACAGGACGGCCGGTCCGATCCGGGGGCCGCCGGTCAGCAAAATCCATCGAGAGAAGGGGAGCTGCATATGGAGAGTTGCATTGACGCTGGCGAGCCCAAGGTCGACCTTCGGAGAGAAAGCTGTTGTCGAAATGCCATCTCTGCTGCGCCAACGTATCGTAATGCTTTGTTTGCCCGGTCGGATCGGGAGATGAAGCCGCCCATCGGTGATCTGTGCTTGATACTCGTTATTGCCAAGCAGGACCTTCAGCAATTCAACGCCATGGGGCAGGGTTACGACATGATCCATCCCCCGGCTTGCATGGAGGTGCAGGACCAAGGTGCAGTCGGTTGCCCGTATCCCCGGCTGAACCTGAAGGCTGCTGGAATCGATGGTCATGGTCGGCCCGGGAACGCCTTCCGGGCGGGATATGGATAGGGTCAGGGACTCCCCCGGATAGGGGCGGTATTCAGGGAAACGTAGTCCTGACTGGTTGGATTCGCTTACCTCGGGGAATCCGGTGGCCGCTACATGCCATATCGGGCTGATGTCAAGGTACCAGGTCTCCACCCGGTCGTCCGATCGGGCGGCATGAAGGGTAAGCGATTTTGTTTGCGGCAGGACCGAATGCCAGGAAAACACGGAATCGTGCGGGCCGAGATTTACCTGGACCTTATGGGCGGAGATATAGAGGGGTTCCGTGGTCGGCATCTCACCGTCGATCATCGGCACTTCTGCGGTTATGCTGTTTCCCGGGCTTTTACGGACCACCTGGGTGTCGACGGTCCATTTCAGGCCGAGATGGAGGGTTCGAATGACCTGAAAAAAAGGCGGCAGGACCAGGTTCGTTCCGGTCGTGCCCGGGCCTGCCACATCCTGCGTGCCTCTTTTGCCGGTTGCGATCCTTTTCAGACTGATCTGGTTGTCCATCGTCTGATCCGGATGGATCCCGGAGATGGTCCAACCGGACATTGCTGCCCTGGCGCGATGGGGAACGAGTGGAAAGGTGAGGCTGAGGTCCTTCAGTCCGTGCAGGCCCTTTTCCAGCCTGACATGATGGATTCCCGCAGGCAACCGGATCAGCAGGATGCCGCTGTCGGTCCGGAGCCCTCCAGCCGGGGTATTGTCGACAAGAATGGCCGAAAATGTCCGGATGTCGCCGGGCAGGGGGACGGCCGTATCGGCAAAGGCATGGATGGTCAGATCCAGAAAAAGCTGATCATCCTGTCCGGACAACAGAGCGCTATCGAGACTGGCGCATTCGTTGCCGCAGGCCGGCGGGGAAAGGAGGCGGTTCTGCAGTTCCTGCAGGATTTCCGGTGAAGGCATCTCCGCCCTTGCCGATGTCGGGATGCCATGGCAGAGCAGGATGATGAATACAAGACCCAGGATCCGATGGAACACCGAGGTGGCGTCAGCCTTCCTAATCTTAAAAAAAGAAGACGACCTTTGCAAAAATCCCACCACCAGCAGGCAGAGAAGTGCAACCTCCGAGAAGGCCAGAATGCAGTTCAGCCAGGGGGGAAGCAGCACCAGGCGAACGTGTTGGTCGGGCCCCACCGGTCCGTTCCAGGTCAGGGGCAGGGTTCGCCACCGCCAGTCCGGCAGACCCGGCCCTGTCTGAATCATGGCCCCGGGGTCGCTTTGCAGGCCGTTGTCGGTTTGATTTGACGGCAATCCGGCCGGTTGTGGCGCAGACATCCGCAGTTCGGACTTCTTGCTGGACAACAGGGCGGCATTGGGACGGAACCTCCTTGCCTTGTCGACAGATAAGGTGGCGGCATCCTGTGCTGTTGTCGAGAGACCGGTGGTCGGACGATAAGAGGGACCCATCTCCAACTGGGGAAAGATACCGATGCGGATCTCCCTGACCATAAAGGGAACGGATTGCAGAAGAAGCAGCACCATGAAGACGGCAAGAGGAATCCGGATAAAGACCTTTGCTTTCTCCGAGGTGAGTTTGCTGCCTATGGCCAGTAATGCCAGGAGCGGCAACCAGAGATAACGTGGCGATTGCGGCTGATGATAGATCAGGACCAGCGTCAAAAAGGCCAGACCTCCCCAGCGCCAGCCGAAGATTTTCCCGGTCGCCAGTGTGATGATCAGTACCAGAAAGATATCAAGCAGGGTCCAACGATTCAGCCAGGTCGGGATCTTGTCGACCCCGGAAGCCGTTAACAGTTTCCAACCGGGAGGAAGATTGAGCCTGGCTGACAGATGTTGGAATTGGTGGTCCCAGCCAAGAGCCGGAAAGGAAAGGAGCAATCTTCGTACCGGTTCTTCTATCCGGGAGTCGGCGGTAAGTGATATGTTGCCTCTACGAACCTCGATACCGGACTGGTCGGAACCGGAAAGTCTGGTGATAAGTTGGCTTATGCCGTCTATATCCACCTTGCCGAGGTGCTGTTCCGGAACGACGCTCAGTCGCCATTCTTTGGTCATTGTGCCGGAGATGGCATCCAGCGCGGTCATTCCGCTGCCTGTTTCATCCAGCCAGAGTGTTCGGGTCAGGGACAGGCGATCGGTTTGGGTCCGGGGGTTGCCTCTTTGTTTTTCAACCAGATGCATCGTATCACGGCGTTTCATAAAATAGGCCGGCAGAGTCATCCACTCCGTGGGAAGTCCGGTTCGTGATGGATCGATTGATTGGACGTTTTCGATGCGTACCCGTCGAAGCTCAGGCGATGATGCAAAGACCCATATTTCATCCTGAGGCCAGGGACCGTCGATTGCTCCGATTTCAAGTTTTTCAGGGGGCTTGGCCCTGGTATTGCGGATAAGCATATCCAGCGACCACTGTCCGGGACGGGCCTGAACAACCAGCCTTCCCTGCCGATCGATGCGGGTTGGAAGAGGCGAGGTGATCCGAAGGGGAAGAAAGCCGTCTTTGACCATCAGGCCCAAGGGGATTTCCCGAGGGGTTCCGGAAACGGTCAAGACGATATGAATTTCTTCCTGAAGCGGAATGGTGTCCATGATTTTTCTGAAGACCTGTATCGAGGTCCTGTCGACCTCGTGGAGCGCCTTGTTGCCTGCCGTCTTCAGCCACAGTATGCCATTGGTATCGACAAACGGTCTGTGTATATCAGCCACCCTGTTCTTCAGACCGACCAATCCGATGGTCGAAGGGAGGGTGATCGATTCCGGGATGTGTTGCCAACCAAAACGTCCGGAAAGGATATGCCGTCCGGGTTGCAACCGGACCATGGGAGTGCCGCTCCGGTCAAGGACAATCAGGTTTCTGCCTCCGTCCCTGACCGATTCCGGCCAGAGATTCCGGCTGCCTGGCAAGGGAACGAACGCTTCGGTCTCGATGGACCATTCCTGGCTGAATACCGCCCCGGTAGCAAAGAGTTCGAGGCTCAACCGGGAAGGCCAGGTGCAGTACCTTCTGGTGATATCGTCGCTGCGCAGGGTGCAGGTTTTGCTCTCCTGGTTATACAGGACCCAGGGGATCCACTCCCGAAGTGATTGAGGAGTTCCTGTTCTATCGGCGCAGACGGCGAAGGTCGTGGCAAGCAGCAGAAAAAGGGCGGAACCGCAAAGAAGGACCGATACGGTGCGGATGCGAACCGCCCCGGCGGATGAGGAGGTTGGGCTCATGGGGTTTCGTCGGTTTTCGTGGATGGGAAGAATCGAGGTTATCTCCTATCTTGCCTGAAAGACAATGGACTCCTTACATGATGGTAGTAAAAAAATAAACCAGCTGTCAATGAAACCCTGTAGATCGCTGCAGATTGATCTGAAAAATGTTGTCGCGGGACAGCGTCTTGCACCTCGTGGATCGCCTCTAAAAGGTTATCCGTTTTTTCTGACGATGATGGTTGAAAAATAGTGTGGCGGCTCGGAGATGGAAGTCAGGTCGGTTATGACCCGTTCATCCGTCATTCCGGCCCGTTCGACCAACACGGATTTGCCGAGCAGGCCCATAGCCGAAAGCAGCTCGCAGAGGTGCGGAATGACTTTATGGACCTTCATCAGGACTATGGTGTCGAATATTTCCAATGTCTTTCGCAACCGCTGGTCTTTGAATGTTGCCGGGATGACCGCCAGCATTTCGTCGCCCAGACAGACGGGAATGGCCGTGGCGACCGAACAGCTGCTCATGGCGGTGATACCGGAGATAAAGACGACTTTTGTCGTCGGTCTGATCTCCTTGACAGTGTTGTAGAGGTAGAAACCGGTGGAATAGACTGCGGGGTCTCCCAAGGTGGGGAAACAGACATCCTTTTCCTGATCAAGAAGAGAAATGACCGTGCGCGCTGCATTGTGCCAGGCGTTGCGGACCTCCGTTTCCGGTTCGATGCCGATGGCTATCTTTTTCATCGGAAAGTACAGCTCCACTATTTCCTTATCACTGATGTCGATTGCCTGTCTGACAATCGAAAGGGCTGTGGAGCTGCCATTGGGCGCCCCCTTCGGGGTTACGAGAACGGAACATCGTTTCAAGGCATTCAGGGCTTTTACTGTGAGCAGTTCCGGATCACCCGGACCTGTTCCTACAATGTAGAGGGTTGATTTCATGGAGTTGTGTCTTGGTTGGAATTTTTATTGGAGCATGCCCCCGACTAATCGATGGCCGGGCCGAGCATTTCCTGTGGCCTATTTGAGTTCATATTCAACTCGGGGAGTTTGGGTCTCCGGGTTCAGAGAGACCCGGCTTTCAACGGCGAAGACCTGACGGATCAGCTGTTCCGTCAATACCTCCGTCACCGGCCCTTTTGCAACAAGCCTGCCCTTTCGCACCACAATCAATTCGTCGCAAAAAGCAGCGGCCAGATTGAGGTCGTGAATGGCGGCAATGACGGTCATCTTTTTTTTCTTTACCCGGTCATACAGTACGCGCATGATTTCTATGGTGTGATGGATATCGAGATTCGATGTCGCCTCGTCCAGGACAAGGATCTCGGTGTCCTGTGCCAGGGCCCTGGCAACGACAACCCGTTGTTTTTCTCCACCGGAGAGATCAGTGATCACCCGGTCCCTGAGATCGGCAATATCCATGATCTCGAGGGCATCTTCGACCATGGCGAGATCCTTTACGGAAGGGTTTGCGAACCGTGGAATATGCGGATGGCGCCCCATCAGCACGACGTCGAATACGGTATAATCAAAGCCCAGGATGAAATCCTGTGGGACGAGGGCGACCAAACGGGCGATGGCCTTCCTCGAGTATGCCGTCATCGGACGGTTTTTAAGCAGGACGGTACCACGGAAAGGCCGTGTCGTGGCTGTCAGCAGATCAATTAGCGTTGTTTTGCCGCTCCCGTTGGGTCCGATCAATCCATACAATTTCCCTCTGTCGAAGGAGACGGTGATCGCTTCCAGAACAGGGACCGTTTGATAGCAGAACCATCCGTCGGCAATCGCAACAGCAATTTCCTGCCGGCTGCCCATCATCGACCTCCCTGCTGCCGTTTTCTGAAAATATAACAGAAAAACGGGCCGCCGATCAGCGAGGTAAGGATACCGATCGGAATTTCCGAAGGCAGGAGGGCCCTGGTGATGGTGTCGGCGCAAAGCAAAAGGATCCCCCCGCCGAAGAAACAGGCTGGGAGAAGCTTCCGGTTGTCCGGTCCGAGCAGATGACGCAACAGATGGGGGACAATAAGGCCGACAAACCCGATTATCCCGGAAACCGAAACACATATGGCGGTGATAAGGGATGCCCAGACAAGCAGTATTTTTCTGGTCTTGACCGTCTCGATGCCGAGGGTTTCGGCAGTGCGTTCCCCCAGAGCCATGATATTCAGATCGCGGGAGAAAAAAAGGATAACCAGAAGTCCGGGAACGATGAAGACCAAGGTGAGCGCCACGTCGATCCAGGACCTGCCGACAAAGCTGCCCATCAGCCAGAAGATGATAACCCCGACCTTCTCATCGGCAAGATACTTGATAAATCCGATGCCGGCGGACAGGATGGCTGCGACGATGACCCCGGAGAGGATAAGGGTGTTCGAGGAGAGCCTGCTGTTTGGTGATGCCAGGGAAAATACGGCCAAGAGGGTGCCGATTGCCCCGATAAAGGCGAAAAGCGGTACTGAAACCCATGACGGGATGGCAATACCCATGATCGACAGCAGCAGGACCGTTGACGCCCCGAAGGCTGCACCTGAGGAGATTCCCAACGTGTAGGGGTCAGCAAGCGGATTCAATAGAATGGCCTGAAAGACCCCTCCGGCTATTGCCAGTCCGCCGCCTACCATGGCGGATGTCAGGATGCGAGGGAGCCTGACATCCATGATCACCAGCCCGAAGACCGGATTCATGGTAGAAGGCAGGGCGGATCCGCTGATTTTTGCCCAGAGCACCTGGAGGACCTCAACCGGGGTAATTTTCAGAAAGCCCATCCCTGTCGTAATCACGATGATTGCCGCTAGAATGGCGGCCAGGATGCAGATGACACCAGCAGGTTTCACGGGCTCCCTCCTGGGAAAATGAAAGAAACACACATCAGGCAAACAATTTTCTGAGGTGGTTTGGCCCCCGGTTTCGGGCAAAAAAAAACCCCGGACCAATGTCAGAATCGATCCGGGATTTCCCAAACTATCCGAAAATCAGTATCATATGATCTTTCCACGATAATATGATATCCACGCCCAGGCAGGTCTTCTGACTCCCGGATCATTCTCCTCCTGCGCCTTCCCATTTGCACCCTGAAAGAGGGTCGACAAATAGTGGCAAAGTGCAGAATTTGTCCCCGGATACAGCGGCGGGCCCGTCTTCGATTTTCACGAAGTTCCCTATTAAACTTGAAAATATCGAGGGCGATATTTTACAAGTACCTGAGCTTTCAATTGCCTTCTATTACCGTTTCGCACAGCCCTTGTCAAGCAATTGCCAAAACAAAATTTTAAAGATCGTGCAGGCCCCGTGGGAGTGGGCGGAGTCTGTGGTGCATGCCGTCTCTTCCGATAACCTCGCGGTGGATCCTGATTTCCAGGCTTGATCGGTCAGCGATATCTCAGCGTCCATTGGGCGTACATCCCTTTGGGATCATTGAAATACAGGGGCTTCTCGACCGGAGCAAGGATCTCCAGCAGCCTGCCGACGGGCCCCCATGAAATATGCAGAGGCCTTGTCAGGACAACGAGCCCCTCCCCGAATTGTTGCAGCAGCTTGCTTTTTATCGAAAGAGGCTTGTGGAGAAAGACGGCGGTATATTCCTTCAGGCCGGCGATGTGGGCGCAGGAGGCGATTGCATCCTGCATGGTACCGATTTTATCAACCAGGCCCAACTTCTGGGCGGTCTTTCCAGAAAAAACCCTCCCTTCGGCAATGGCATCCATGGAGGCGGGAGCTATTTTTCTTCCCGTTTCAACAATTGAGAGAAATTTCCGATATCCCCTGTTGACGGAAAGCTGGACAGCCTGGGCCAGGAGTGGAGACAACGGCCGGGTAAAATCAAGTCCGGCTGCAAGAGATGTGGTTCCTGTGCCGTCCGGGTGAATGCCGAGGTTTGCCAGTGTGCCCTCAAATGTCGGGATCACACCAAAGATGCCGATGGAGCCGGTGATGGTCGAATCGGAGGCCCATATCTCGTTGGCATCTGCGGAGATCCAGTAGGCGCCCGATGCCGCCACGGATCCCATGGAGACAACGTAGGGTTTGCCGCTCTTTTTCAGCGACAGCAATGCCTGACGAATAACCTCCGATGCAAAGACCGAGCCTCCGCCGGAATTTATTCGCAGTACAACGGCCTTGATCCGATTATCCATCTGGGCATTTTGGATCAGCGTTGCCAGCGAATCGCCGCCGATTGCCCCGGTGGGCTGGTCGCCGTTGAAGATTGTTCCCTCGGCAACGATTATGCCGATTTCGTTGGCGGACTTTCCTCCTCCCTCGTAGGAGGGGACAAGGGTTTTTACATAATCACGCAATGATACCTGTCTATACCCGGAGTCGGGGTCAGGGGCGGTCATCCGGGCGAGGTAATCACGCAGTTCGTCCCGTGTCTCCAGTTTATCGACAAGACCGCTTTTCAAGGCAAGACGTGCCGTATCCCCGTCCGTTTCGGAAAGTTTCTGCGGAATGGTATTGATGTAATCATCCACTGCCCCCAGGGCCAGGGAACGGTTTCGGCAGATCTCCGCGGTAAAGCGCTGCCACAGCGAGCCCAGCCATTCCCGATCCTGGGCCTTTGCCTCGGGAGACATCGAATTGCCGATGAACGGTTCGACCGCCGATTTGAATTTTCCGACCCGGAAGACATGGACGTTTAAATGTAATTTATCAAGGATATCCTTAAAATAAAGCCTGTAGACTCCGAATCCATGCAGATCGACTGCACCCATCGGATTCAGAATGACCGTATCGGCGTACGATGCCAGAAAATATTTTTTCTGGGTAAAAAAGTCCTCGGCAGCGATGACCTTCTTTCCGCTTTTCTTGAACTCCTGCAAGGCAGTCCCGATTGTCTCCAGCTGGTTGATTCCGGCGTTTCCCATTCTGTCCAGATCAAGGACCAGGCATTTTATTCGGGGATCTTTTTCTGCCGCATGGATGGCATCGAGGATATCCTGGAGCAGAGTCTCCCTGGGGAGATTCTTTATGCCGATGGTTTCGCTCAACAGCTCGTTTATCGGATCCGTAACCTGTTTTTCTTCAACAATGTTGCCCACGATGGACAGCACCAGGGCGCTGTTGTTGCGGATAACCGATTCCATCGGCAGAATGGAGGAGATGATCAGAAGGATCAGGAGTATCAGGGCCAGATTGAGAAGGGTATTGCGCAAGAAGGCGAGGATCTTGCCGAAAAAACTCAATACATTGCCTATGGAGCGAAAGAAACCTTTCATAAGAAACTCTGCCTGTACGTTGTAAAAAATATTCGTAGAAAAAAATTGTCGGCAGTGAACACGTCTGCTCGCCGACGGTTGAATGTCGTACCCTGTTGAATTATCGTATTGCCCATGCAGCCTTCGGGGTTATTTACAAGGTTGTCAAAGACTCACCGGTTGGAGTACCTTACCGATTGGCTTCTTGGTTTTTGCAGGAAAGCAATCCGTCTCAAGGTCCTTATCCGGCTCTTTTCAGCTGGGGTAGATAATATCTATCCTTGTCATGGAAGTAAATGATCAAATGAGCTCCTGGTCGTCAATGACGAAAACAGGCTTATTGGGCCCTGCAAGATAACTGAAACACGGAAGAAAAGGTTGCAAAATGAGATAAAATGGTGGTGGTACAGGTCATTTTATAGTATAGCTGAAGGCAATTCCATGCACACACATAACGCGGCTGCAAGGCGGCCCCCCCTTTCTGATCCCGGTATCTGATGGAGCTTTCCAAAATAAAAGCTGCTGTAACCAAAGGCCCATTGTTCAACGGGCTTCCCCCCGACCAGATTGATCGTATTGTCGGAATCGTGATCGCGAGACGGTATAACCGCGGAGAGACCATCTTTTTCGAGGGGGACGAAGGGACAGGTTTTTATGTGGTGGAGACCGGAAAGGTCAAGGTCTATAAGATGTCGTTATCCGGAAAGGAGCAGATATTGCACATTTTCGGTCCCGGAGAACCCTTCGGAGAGGTCCCGGTCTTTCACGGACAACCGTTCCCGGCAACGGCCGAGGCGTTGACCGTCTCTGCCCTGATCTTTTTCCCGCGGGACAAATTCATTCAGCTTCTGCATCAAACACCGTCAATCGCCCTCAATATGCTGGCCGTCTTATCCATGCGACTTCGACGCTTCGCCACCCAGATCGAAAATCTCTCCTTGAAAGAGGTCCCGGCCCGTCTTGCGGGGTATCTCCTGTATCTGCTGGAAGAACAGAAAAACGACAAGGTGATAGAACTGGAGATATCAAAAGGGCAGTTGGCAAGTCTGCTGGGAACCATTCCCGAAACTCTTTCCAGGATATTTGCCAGGATGAGCGATGAGGGGTTGATCGTCGTTGAGGGAAGGACGATTCACATCCTGGACCGGGAGAGGTTGGCGGCGAGATGACGGATGGGGTTGTCCCTGCCGAACGGCCGATTCCGCATCAGTAGAATATCTTGTCGAAGTACGATTCCTTCGGCTTGTCGATGAGATTATCCGGGTTGTCTGCAGCCATCTTCAGGCCGAACATGGCCAAAACGTTTTCATCCATGATGAGGTTGTAATCGGCGGATGACATGATGGTGGAGGTCTCCGGGTTGACCAGACGTGCCGAAATGTACATCGTCCTGTTCGTGAAGGAATACGTTCCGACCAGGATTGCCTGCGCCTCAAGGGTCGGGTTGAGGTGGCGCAAGTCCCGGGAAAGCATGAGTTCACCCGATTTTCGTCTGATCAGCAGGTCCTTTCTAAGCTTGATTTCCTTGACCGTATAGCCGAGCTGGACAAACCGCGAGGTGATATGTTCCTGCAGGATTCTGCCGAAACGAGAGGTCCTGTTCAAATCGTTGTTATCGACGAATGTCGTTATCAACAGGGGTCGGTCCGGATCCCTGGGCATGATGGGAGGAAATGCATTTTTCTCTATGTTCTCAGCGATCTTGTACGAGAGAGAAATGAGATTTTCATCGGCACCGAGATATCCTTCCAGCCTGGTACCGTTAAAGTAGCTGCATCCTGAAAGCAGCAAAGAGAGGAGGAAGATGGTGATGATGGTTTTCATATATCTTTCATTGGATTGGGAGGGGTTTTGTCTGCCGGCCTAAGCGGGGGCTTTCGAATGGGTTCCTTATGTGCCTTCGATGACAGGTCCGGCGGGGTTCCTCCAGCGGATTGGTCGGAATCCGTCAACCGGATTTGCTTTGCTTTGCCGTTGCTTGCCTGATATTGCCAGAAATCCTCATCGTTGATGTAATAGATATTTGAGGACCTGAAAAGATATGTTCGCATGCTTACCATTGATGTGGTGATGATAACCTCAAAGTGGCCGCTTCCGACATATGCCGAATTAGCAAGGTCGATTGCGCCGGCGGTTGCGACGGCAACAACTTCACCGGGGGCGTTCCTGAGGACCTCAACGGCGGCGGTAAGACTGGTGAGAAGTCCGGGGGTGAGTGTTCGATACCGGTCCGATTTATGATAAACCGTCTGGACTTTATAGTTTACCGTAATTGCACCCTGTTCCGGTTTTGCACAGGTGGGAATGCCGAATCGCACCAACTGCGTCACAAGGAGGTCGTGGAAGGCTTCGTCGAACTCTGTCGTCTCGTTCTGTTTGCACTGCCTGTCGTCCCCACCACAGGTCTTTTTGACGTAAACAGCGGTGGTGAGAAGATTATCCTTGAGCAACTCGTTATTGATCTGGTTGGCAATATCGAGTGCCAGGACATCCCAGTGATGGGCCGCCTGTAATTTACTCTGCGAACTGTATTCGAATGCCGCCGGTTCAGGAATTCGACTGCATCCGCAGACAAAAACGAGGCAAAGCACTGCAACTATACCGACACGCATAGGATGGTCTCCGACAGGGGAATAAGATGATTTCTTTGCAGACTGTATCGGATAAAAACTGGCAATCTGAAGCAAAAAATTGCAGAATACCAACGATTGCCATTAAATTACGGCCGAGGAAGGCACTATTTTTTTCGATGGGAAGAGGGCATGTCAATCGATCTTCATATTCATTCCGTTTATTCGGACGGTTCCCAGACACCGGCGGAATTGGTTCGTCTTGCAGCAGCCAAAGGGCTCAACGCTATTTCTCTGACCGACCACGATACCATGGACGGAACAGCGGAGGCACTGGCGGAAGGCGCCAGAGAGGGGATTGAGATCCTGCCGGGACTGGAGTTGAGTGCGCTTCACCGCAACACATATATGCACATCCTCGGTTATGGGATGGAGCATGATGACCCTGATCTTACGGCGGGCCTGTTACGATTGCAAAATGCCCGCGAGGAGCGTAATGTAAAGATCATCACCAAAATAGCTGCGCTCGGAGTATCCATCAGCATCGAAGAGGTGCGAAGGATCTCCAAGGTCGGTCAGACGGGTCGTCCCCATATAGCTAAGGCTCTGATGGCGCACGGTGCCGTCAAGGACATGACCGAGGCCTTTACCCGATATCTGGGGAAAGGGGCGAGCGCCTATGTTTCCAGGTTCGTCTACACTGCCGAAGAGGCGATCCGTATGATCAGGAATGCCGGAGGGCTTGTCGTGCTAGCCCATCCCATTCAGATTGATTCAAGCCTTAAGGCGTTGCCCGCCCTGCTTGCCGAACTTGTCGCTATCGGCCTGGACGGAATTGAACTGTATTACCCGACCCAGTCTGCAGGCATCAGAAGAAAGATCAGACGGGTTGCCGACAGGTATCAGCTTTTATATACGGGAGGAAGTGATTATCATGGAGACACGAGGCCGGGTTCTCATCTTGCAGGAGGCAGGAATGTCGTTGTCCCATCAAGCGTAGCTGATACACTGAGAGAACGATTGGCAAAGAAAAAAACAACACGGATAAAAGATACGTCATGAGCATGCATTCAATTTTAGTGGTGGATGATGAACCGAATTACCTGGTTGTTCTGTCGGAACTCCTGCGTGATGAAGGGTTTGAGGTCTTTACCGCCCCGTCGGGACAGGAGGGAATGGGAATTATCGCCGAGGTCGACCTTGATCTGATTATTACGGACATGCAGATGCCGGGCATGGACGGCCTGCAGTTTCTCCATGAGATCAAGAAGAAGGAGAGCGAGATTCCAGTGATAATTATCACCGCCTATGCCGAGGTCGAAAAGGCGGTGAATGCCATGCAATCCGGTGCCTTCAGCTACCTGGCCAAGCCCTTTTCCAACGATGAGCTCATCGTCAATATCAACAAGGCCGTTCGCCATTATGGCCTTATCAAGGAAAACACCAGGCTGAGAAACGAAATCCACAGCCGGACCAATTTCAGCGGCATGGTGGGGAAAAACCAGCGCATGCTGCAGATCTATGAGTTGATAGAAAAAGTTGCGCCTACGCCCGCCTCGGTGCTGATTTCCGGCGAAAGCGGCACCGGCAAGGAACTGGTGGCCAAGGCGATCCATCTCAACAGTCCTCGGGAAGCATTCCCGTTTATACCGGTAAACTGTGCCGCCCTGGCTGAAAACCTGCTCGAAAGCGAACTTTTCGGGCATGAAAAGGGAGCCTTTACCGGGGCTGTCGGGATGCGCAAGGGACGATTCGAACTGGCGGATCAGGGCACGATTTTTCTCGATGAGGTCGGCGAGATCCCGCTTGCGCTGCAGGCCAAACTGCTTCGTGTCCTCCAGGAGAAGAGCTTCGAGCGGGTCGGGGGGTCAAAGACACTCAATGTTGATGTCCGAATTATCAGCGCCTCCAATAAGGATTTGAAGGAGGAAGTGGTCATGGGCCGCTTTCGTGAAGATCTTTTTTATCGTTTGAATGTCATCCATGTCTATCTTCCGTCACTGCGGGAACGAATGGACGATATGCCCCTGCTTGTCGCCTTCTTTATCCAGAAGTTTGCTGAGCGGCTTGGCAAGAAGGACCTGCGGATCTCCCATGAGGCGGTAAAATTGCTGATGACGCTCCCCTGGGAGGGAAATATCAGGGAACTGGAAAACACCATTGAACGTTCCGCGATCCTCTGTGATGACAACTGTATCCAACCGGGTGACGTGCAGCCTGAATCCGTGAATATGGATAATCAGGCGTCCTGGAGTCAGGAAATGGATTTAAGCCAGCTTATTCCCGATTCCGTCGGCCTCAATGATGTACTCTATACAATTGAAGAGAAGATGTTGCAGCAGGCCCTGGAGGAAACGGGTTATGTCCAGTCCCGTGCCGCGGAAAAATTGGGTATCACCAAAAGCCTTCTGCAATATAAGATGAAGAAATACAGGATCAAGAAGAAAAAATAATCGCAGGCGGGGCCTGAGAATCGGGGATGAGAGGCGTTGTTATGGGGTTTCCCGTCCTTTGGCCTCGGCTTTTTTAGTCTTGTCGTCCGCCTCATGTATTCCCCATCTGAGTTTGTTTCTGAGAATGGCGAAATAGTCTTTACGTGAGGAGACGATCAGCTGCAGCGGATGTTCCGCCGCCTTGATTTCCAGGACATCACCCTGTTGCAGGGTCCAACTGGGCTGGCCGTCGATGATGATATTTGCTTGGATGTCATTTACGGTATCGAATTCGGTCGTAATAGTTATATCCGCCGGTAAGAGCAACGGTCTCGAGCTGAGCATGAAGGGGCAGATGGGCGTGACCAGGATGGAGGCGAGACCGGGATAAACAAGCGGCCCGCCGGCCGATAGGTTGTAGGCCGTGGAACCCGTGGGGGTGGATATAATGAGCCCATCGGCCTTATAGGTTGTAATGAACTCGTCATCCGCCTGTGCTCGAAGATGGAGGACCCTGTCCAGCGAGTTCTTGTTGATTACCACATCGTTGAGGGCGTAGCGATATCCTTGGTCGAGACCGTTTTTGATCAGGCAGGCCTTGAGCATCAGGCGATTTTCAATGGTGATGGTACCGGAAACGATCCGTTCCAGCGCCTCCTCCGCCTCGTCCTGGGTCAATTCGGTCAAAAATCCCAGATGCCCCAAATTGATACCGATCACCGGGATGGAATGACGTGCGGCCTCTGCGGCGATATGCAGAAGCGTCCCGTCCCCCCCAAGGATGATCAGGATATCCATATCAGGGGCAATATGATTCAACTGGAAGGCAATCCCTTTCTTTTTCAGCAATCGTCCCAGCTTATCCGCAAAGAGGGTAGCCGGACCATCTCCTTTTTTGGTGATAATCCCCGCCGATCGGATCGAGAGTCCGGAGACGGTTCGAAATTGTGATACGGTGGTCTTCATCTATTTTCCGCCCAGTTCTGTTGCACGGTCGGCAGCCGCTTCGACAGCGTCCATAATGATACCGCGGAACCCTGCTTTTTCAAGGACATGCAGTCCGGCAATGGTGGTTCCTCCAGGGGATGTGACCTTTGATCGAAGAACGGCAGGGTGCTCATCGGCCTCCTGCATCAGCCTTGCCGAACCCAAAACCGTTTGTACGGCCAGGGTCTTGGCTACATCTCGCGGCAATCCCGTCTTCAGACCGGCGTCGATCAAGGCCTCGATAAAGGTGAAAACATAGGCGGGCCCGGAGCCGCTGAGCCCCGTCACCGCATCGAGATAGTGTTCTTCCAGGACAACGGTTTTGCCGACCGCGCCGAAGATGGCCATGGCTTTTTGCAGGTCATCTTCGGTTACCTGCGCATTGCGGCATATCGCCGATACCCCTTCCAGGACCAAGGCCGGAGTATTCGGCATTACTCTGATAATTTTGTGTGTATTGCCGTCCAACATCCGTTCGTAGAAGGCGATGGGAAGACCGGCTGCTATGGTTATCAGAAGGTGATCGGCGGCGATATGCGGCTTGGAGGCAGCAAGGACTATCTGCATTACCTGGGGCTTGACGGCGAGGAGGACAGTCGTACTCTTCTGCCAGACAAACTGGGGAACGTCACAGGTCTCGACTGCATACGTCGATTCAAGATATTTTCTTCTCATCGGGTCCGGTTCGGCGACAATGAGCGACTGCGCCCGGCAGAGTTTCGCCTTCAGGAGTCCCTTGATTAAGGCCTCGCCCATCTGACCGCCGCCTATACAACCGATTTCTTTTGCCATGGCCAACCTTGGTAAGTTTTTCTATGCGATTTTGTTTGACTTATTTAAAACGATCTCTGCGGATGATTTCAGGCACTGTACCATGAATCGACCTGTCAGTCTACAGCTCAGAGCAGCAAGGTCCCCACCAGGCGATCGATGATCCTTTCACTTTGCCAACGAAAGGATGGGTCTGTTGACAGGGGATGGAAAAGAAGCTATAGATTCTGTCCGTAATTCGTCACCGCAACAAGGGAGCCGACTCCAATCAACGCCTGAACAACGCAGCAATTCGATTTATGGACCAGCGCCAGATAACCCCGCCGACGGTGTCGATCGTCATACCGACCCTGAATGAGGCCGACAACATCTATC
>JBJKPM010000075.1:0-86646 GCA_046706325.1 Desulfocapsaceae bacterium
GAACCCCCGACACCCGGATTCGAAGTCCGGTGCTCTATCCAGCTGAGCTACGGGTGCATTTTGTGCCTGTCTGGATACCATGTCTTGGACATTTGGTCAATGGCTAAGGATCTGTCCGCAAGAAGCCTTCCCGAGGCCCAGAAGAAGACCGTGAGGGAATGCATCGTCGGCACGATGTAGAGCAACGCTCAGGCGAGGACCTGCGGTTGAGGAGCGGTCAAACGGCAGCAGGAGGCCGGCCGAGAGCGCCGATCGCGGGGCACCGGCATGGATGATGGACAATCAATCCGTGGTAATGAACAATACCTCGCCCTTGGATAGACCTTCCTTCCGTCGAAACCGGCTCAGTTTTTTTCTGAGGTCCATCAGCAGCATCTTTTCGTCGATCTCACCGTCGGGGATATGTTCGATCAGGTCCACCAGCGTTATCTCCAGGGCCTCAATGGCGGAACCGCTCGGAATGACCATCATGCACCGGAGCGGGGCAATCTCGACCAGTTGCAGCCATGAAATGCTCTTCAGACTCCGGCTTGGCGGCACAACCAGCAGGCCGGTATCATTCGAGACCTTAACCACCTCGACCGTTCTCTTCTCCGGCCTTCCCCCGCAGGCTATCTGGTCGACGCATTTGACGATGGCCTTGGCCCGATCCTTGTCAATGTCTTGCAAGATTTCCAGGATTCGACGGGGCAGGGTTACGGTGACGGGGGCGCTCTCTTCATTAAATTTTGGCGGCCGTCCACCCCTGGTCTCTTTTTTCATTCTCCTCCCCTACCATTACCCGATATACCTGAGAACAGACTGCTTCTTCTGCCGGAGCCGAGAATTTCAGCACGGACATGTACTATTTGCTTTTATTCAACGGAGCTATTGAGTATAAGATATTTTTTTAAAAATTCATATTTCTAAAATTCTTCATAAAACAAAACCTTACTAGAAGGTCTTCTAATGTATTGGTTATTGATGGTATTTTTCCCGGGTCTCCGGCTCTTCCTGAAATTTCAACCCGCATCCGGAACCATCCTCTAAGAGATGTGGCGGAATCCCTGGAAATGACCTGATATCCGATAACTATGTAACGGGAGGGAAAATGCGTATCGGAATTATGTTGCGATGCATCGATGAACGGGGTGGAATAGCCATCTATGCCCGGAATATCGTTGAGGAGCTGCTGAAAATCGACCGGAATAATCAGTATATCCTGCTGTTTCCAAGTACAATACATTTCGATCGTTACAAGGCGTTCAGCAATGTCACATCGCTTCTGGTGGAGAGCAAAAGCAAGGTGTTATGGGACCAGTGGCATGCCCCCATTGCCGCACGTCGCCAGAAGGTGGACGTGATCTTCAATCCGAAATTTACGCTTCCGCTCTGGGGACGGTACAAGGCGGTAATGACCGTTCACGGAGCCGATTGGTTTCTGCCGGAGTATAAAAGCCTTTATCATCCGGTTGACAGGCTGTATATGCGATTCATGATGCCGATGTATATCCGGCGCTCTGCGGCGATCATCTCCGCTTCCGATTACAGCACCCAGGGATTTTTGACCTATCTTCCCTCCAGCGCCGGAAAGGTCAAGACCATCCACTATTGCGGCAACAGGATCTTTCAGCCGATCGAGGATCCTGCCACCCTGCAGAAGGTCCGGTCGAAGCACGATCTTCAGGGGCCGTTTATCCTGACGTTGATCCATTACGATACCGGAAGAAAGAATTTCGCCAATATGTTGAAGGCCTTTGCCATCGCCAAGAAAAAGGGTATTCCCCATAAATTTGTCGTCGGCGGCAGGGATGTGCAGAGATATGCCGGGGAACAGCCGCTGCGGGATCTGGGGGTTGAAGATGATGTGATATTCAAGGGATGGATTGAGCAGGAGGATCTGCCGGCGCTGTATAACGCCGCCGATCTCTATCTCTATCCGACACGCCTGGAAGGGTTTCCGATACCTGTTTGCGAGTCTCTGGCCTGCGGTTGCCCGATTGTGACCTCGAAGGGCGGTGTCTTTGCCGAGGCCGCCGAGGATGCTGCTCTCTATGTCGATCCGGAAAATCCGGATGAGATCGCAGCGGCGGTGTGTACCGTCCTGGAAGACGACAACCTCCGCCGATCGATGAAAATGAAGGGGATAGCGCGTTCGAAGGACCTGACCTGGGATAAATGCGCCTCGGAGACGCTGGCCCTTTTCGAATCGTTGCGATGATGTCAAAGGTGAAAATCAAACCGTGGGTCGGCCTGCGGATCGGTGCCAGCCTGCTCCTGATCGCATGGCTGTTCTACTCAATCGATTTTAAAAAGGTATGGCAACCCATAACCCCGCATGGCTGGTTCTATCTGGCGGCATTGTTTGTGGTGATCAATATAGACCGTATCCTGATGTCGTATAAGTGGTCCATTCTTCTGACGGCGAAGGCAATAACCATTCCCTTCTGGGATGTTGTCAGAAGCTACTATATCGGGTCGTTCTGGGGGATGTTTCTTCCCAGCACGGTCGGGGGTGATATGGTTCGGGCCTATCGGGTGGTGCAACAGACGGGATCCAAAAAGGATATCGCCTCATCGGTAGTGATGGAGAGGGTCCTCGGGGCAGTCACCGGCCTGATCATGTCGGTTGTCTGCATGCTGGTTGCGGTTGTCTTCCTCGGGGTGTTCGACTGGCGGCTGGTGGTGACGGTGTGCCTGTTCTCGGCGGTTGTCGTGATCCTTGTCGCCGCTTCTTTTCAAGGCCGTATGCGGGAGTGGTTCAATCGCAGGCCGATCCTTAGGCAGCAGGGCATTTGGGGAAAACTGACCCGGGTCTACGGCTCCTATCTCGAATACGGGAGGCACCATGGGGCACTCCTCCGGTTCGTCGCCTGGTCGATGCTGGAGCAATGTGTTCCGATCCTCGGTTTCTATCTGACGGCCCTGGCCCTGGGAAAGGATGTTTCTTTCCTGTATGCGGCGATCTTCGTGCCCATCGTCATGACCCTGTCGAAGGTCCCGATGACCTTCGACGGATTCGGCATCCGGGAAGGCCTGTATGTCTATCTCCTCTCCCTTGTCGGGATATCCAACGGCGATGCCTTCATCATCAGCCTGGTCTCCCATGTGGCGGGTGATCTCTCATTGCTGCCCGGCTTTATCTATAGTTCCTTTTATTTTACCTCTTCAAAACCCCCTCTTGGAACATGAGTCCTTCTCGACAGATGCAACATATCCTCGTGGTTGGCGGAGCCGGCTATATCGGCTCGTATATGTGTAAATATCTCTTCAGAAATCACTATTACCCGGTCGTCCTGGACAACCTGGTCTACGGACATCGTCAGGCGGCGAAGTGGGGGGATTTTTTTGCCGGGGATATGCAGGACAGGGAGCTCCTCGATCACCTGTTTTCGACCTACGATATCTCGACGGTCATGCATTTCGCGGCCTTTGCCTACGTCGGGGAATCGGTCCTGGATCCGGGAAAATATTACCGCAACAATGTGGCCAATACCCTCACCCTGCTTGAGGCCATGGTACGGCACGATGTCCGCAGGTTTATTTTTTCCTCGACCTGCTCGACCTACGGCATCCCGGAGACGATACCGATAACGGAACAAACGCCGCAGGTGCCGATAAATCCCTACGGCAGAAGCAAGGTCATGGTGGAACGGATCCTTGAGGATTTCAGGGATGCCTACGGCATGCAATCCGTTTCCCTGCGCTATTTTAATGCTGCCGGTGCCGATCCGGAGGCCGAGGTGGGGGAAGATCACAGTCCGGAGACCCATCTGATCCCGCTGGTGCTGGCTACAGCTCTCGGTCAACGGCAGCAGATCGAGGTCTTCGGTGATGATTACCCGACCAGGGACGGGTCGTGCATTCGGGACTATATCCATATTGCCGACCTGGCCCAGGCCCATCTCCTGGCCATGGAAAAGCTTGAAAACGAGGGGACCGGCGGGGTCTATAATCTCGGCAACGGACAGGGCTATTCCGTTTTAGAAGTCATTGAGAAAGCAAGAGCAATTACCGGCAAAGACATCCCGGTCGGAAGGAGCCCGAGGCGGGCGGGAGACCCGGCGAACCTGGTGGGCAGTGCCGAAAAGGCAATCAGAGAACTGGGCTGGAGGCAGAACTATCCTGACCTGCATACCATAATAGAGACCGCCTGGAACTGGCATAAGCACAATCCCGGAGGCTACCTGTAGCACGCTTTCGCTATTCGCCGCAGATGATGCGTATGGATTCGGCCTGCTGGCTGATCCCCTTTTTCAGCGCCTCACGGTTGTAGGCCGTGATGGTGTCGCGGCGCTTCAGCATGCCGACCACCCATCTGTTGTTCAGGTCTTCGACGACCGGTATCTCTTCAATCCCCTTCAGGTTGAAGAGTTCCATGGCGGTATAGAGGGTGTCGTCGGGGGTGAGCATGATCACGTCGTGGCTGCATATCGCACCGACCAGAAAGCAGACCCTTTCCTCCTTGTCCTGATGAAGAAGGTTCTTGACATCCGACATTGAAACGATGCCGGTCATCTTGCCGGAATCGTCGACGACCGGAAAGTAGAAGCCGCTCTTGGCCATTCGGAAAATGTCCAGCAACTGGTTGATGTTTGCCCGTTCACTGATGAAATCCACATCCTCCGTCATCGCGGTGCCCACCTTGATCGACTTCATGATCGCCACCTCCCTTCCTTCGTGAATGTTGATGCCGTCCCGGGTGAAGTCGACGGTATCTATCGAGTCTTCGTCGAGTCTTTTGGCTACCATGATGCCGATAATGGAGGTGATCATGATCGGGACGATGATCTGGTAGTTGCCCGTCATCTCGAAGAGCAGGAAGATGGCGGTCATCGGCGCATGGATGGAAGCGGCCAGGAAGGCACCGATGCCGACCGTGGCATAGGCCTCGGGACTTGCCGTCATGGTCGGGAAGATGGAATGGACGACATAGCCGAAGGAGGCCCCGATCATCGCCCCGATAAACAGGGCGGGGGCAAAGACGCCGCCTGCGCCCCCGGATCCCAGGGTCACGGCCGTGGCGATCATCTTCATAAAAATGAGGGCAAAGAGAATCATCGGGATCCCGCCGCTATGGAGCACGTGCTGGATGAATTCGTAATTGTCCCCCAGGACCTGGGGGAACACCATGCCCATGGTGCCCACGAGCAATGCCCCGGTTATCGGCTTCAACTGGGGATGGATCTTCAGGGCGGCATATCGGTCACGGATAGCGTAGAAGATCCGGGTATTGAGGACGGCCAGCACGCCGATGATCACCGCCATCGCCATATAGAGCGGGATTTCGACGTAGTGGTTGATGACCTTGTACTGGGGAATGCTGAAGGCCGGATTTGCGCCGAAATAGGCCCTGGTCAGGACGGTGGACAGCGCGGAGGCAATGACCATTGCCGCAAAGGATGAAATTTCATAGGTCCCGAGGAGGACGATCTCCGAGGCGAAAAAGACCCCGGCGATGGGGGCGTTGAATATGCCGGCGATGCCCCCGGCGCACCCGGCGGCGATATAGACCTTCATCCGATTGCCCGAGACCCGCGATATCTGTCCCACCTGGGAGCCCATGGCGCCGCCGATCTGGGCGATGGGTCCTTCGACGCCCGCCGAGTTGCCGGTACCGATGGTCAAGGCGGTGGAGATGATCTTCAGGGCAATGGTCCTGGCCTTGATATAGCCGCCCTCCAGATTGACCTTGCGCAGGAATTTAGTAAAACCGTAGCCGTTGATTTCTCCGGGAAACAGAAGCGACAGCGGGATCAGAAGGATCATGCCGGATACGGGTATCAGGGGGAGCAACAGGAGATGCCAGCCGCCTTTTTCGATGCCCAGAAAGGTCCATCCCCCCTCGAAAATGGTCTTATGCGTCTGGATGACCACCGTCCGAAAGATGATATTCAGGATACCGGCGCCAAGCCCGATGGAAGAGGCAATAACGATCATCCGGGTGTTTTCCCCGGGGATCAACTTGCGAAGTTTATTTTTCATTTTCTTTTCGGGATGGTACAACCGATGGCGGTTGCCTGTTTGAGAAAATAATCATCTGTCATCCCGGCGATGTAATCGCGTACCATGGCCTCGGGCCGTCCGAGGAGGTGCCGGGATCTCTTGGTATCGCGCTCTTTGTTGACATGGTGAGAAAGATCTTGAGCATACGTGTTCTGAAAATTACGGGTGCAGAAGGAAAAGAGCCTTTCGTAGCAGTCCTTGATGAGCAACGACGATTGTTTGGTCAGCGGGTTCAGGTAGATATTCCGATAGTTGAATTCCTTGAGTTCTTCAAGGGCATCGGCCACATCTTTGCTGAAGCCGATGGTGTCGGGTCCGGTGCCGGGCGAATGCCCCGGGGGGGTCACGCTGCTGTTTACGATCAGGTCGGTAACCAGCGTGTAGACAATCGAACCGTTGGTATCGCCGAGCACCCGGCGGCAGTCCTTGGGGATATCGCCTCGTTCGATCAGGCCGAGGATGATGGCATCTTCAATATCCCTGCCGATATAGGCGACCGTATCCGCGAGCCTGACCACGCATCCTTCGAGGGTCATGGGTCTCAGGTCCAATGACGGGTCCTTTTCCTTGGCGGCAATCTTTTTATCCAGATCCTCGAACCCGATGCAATGTTTTTCCTGGGGGACAAGAAAGCGGGAATGGCTTTCCCCGTCATGGCAGAGGATGCCGTCCAGTGTCTGCAGGGACAGATTCCAGCCGGCCCCCTTTTTCTCCAGACAGTCAAGGAATCGAACCGATTGGATATTATGTTGAAAGGGAGGGAGCCCATGCTCCACGCAGAGGTCGGAGAGAAATTTTTCCCCGTCATGGCCGAAAGGGGGATGACCGATGTCATGGCCGAGCGCCACCGCTTCGATCAGGTCCTCGTTGAGAAAGAGAAACCGGCCGACGGTTCTGGCGATACGGGAAACGAGCTGCACATGCAGGACCCTGTGGGTGATATGGTCGTTATCGACCAGGCAGAAGACCTGGGTCTTGTCTATGTAGCGGGTAAAGGCCTTCGAATGGAGGATACGGTCCGCATCCAGGGCGAAATTCTGCCGATGCCCCCGTCGTTTTTCCGGTTTTCTGCGCAGGGCCTCGGTGCTGAAGGTGGCGGATGGCGAAAACCGTTTCTTCTCCTCCCCGTTTAAGACATCCAGCAGGGTGAAGAGGGATGGCATATTGTCATGTTCTGACATGTAATCATTTCCTTGCCGGGAAAAAGAAAGCCCGCAGTCACAAGAGTCAGTGAAAAACTATGCATTCTACTTCATTTATTCAATAATAACATTCATAGTTTGGTTGGTATCCAAAAAAATTCACTCGCCGACGGGACAGATGCGCACCGTATCGGGTTGTCGCAGGCTGATCCGCAGTCTCTCCGGGTTTCATCAGGTCATCCGTTTCGGCCGCAGGTTTCTCGGCGGCTTTTCCATAGGTTCTTGCCGGCGCTCTTTCGTCACTTTCCGGTTTCGACGCGGAGATCACATGGCTTCGATAAAAGGGCACGCTTTCTCGTTGCGGATACGGTTTTTTTTCAGTACATATCGGTAAGAGGGTGATGTTTAAACGTGGTGCCCCGGAAGTCTTTGAAGGTTGGAACGAGGTCATCCGGTATGAAGGGAATTTCCGGCGAAGAGACAACGGCATGAAGAAAAAAAAAGTGCATCCGATCGACGCCACGGAAATTATTCTCGACAGCATCTCCGACGGGGTCTTTACGGTCGACCATGAATGGCGGATCACCTCCTTCAACCGGGCGGCCGAGGAGATTACGGGTATCTCGCGCAGCGAGGCCATCGGTCGTCTTTGCAGGGATGTCTTCCACTCCAATATGTGCCAGGGCGATTGTGCATTACACAGGACCATGGAGGTGGGCCGATCCTTTTTCAGTACCTCCACCTATATCATTAACAAGGATAAAAAGCGGATCCCGATAAGCGTGTCCACGGCGCTTTTGCATAACGAACAGGGTGAGATCCTGGGCGGGGTTGAAACCTTCCGCGATAATACGCTGGTGGAGGAGCTTCGTCAGGAACTCAACGGCAGTTTCAGACAGGGGGATATGGTCAGCCGCAGCCCGCTGATGAAAAAAATCTTTGCCTTTCTGCCGCAGATAGCCGAAAGCGACAGCACGGTGCTGATCGAGGGCGATACCGGAACCGGGAAGGAGATACTTGCCAAGGCCCTGCACGACCTGTCCAAGCGCAGAGAAAAACCCTTTGTTGCGATCAATTGCGGAGCCCTGCCCGATACCCTGCTCGAATCCGAACTCTTCGGCTACAAGGCCGGGGCCTTTACCGATGCGGTATGTGACAAGCCGGGATATTTCACCATGGCTGACGGCGGCACCATCATGCTTGACGAGTTGGGCGAAACCAGCCCGGCTTTCCAGGTGAAACTGCTGCGGGTTTTAGAGGAGCGTGAGTTCCAGCCCCTGGGCGGCGTGCAGAAGCAGCGTGTCAATGTCCGTATTCTTGCCGCCACCAACCGGGACCTTGAATCCTTGATAGAGAAGGGCGAGTTTCGGCAGGATCTGTTTTTTCGGATCAATATTGTTCGGCTGCGATTGCCTGCCCTGCGGGAGAGGAAAATGGATATCCCGCTGTTGGTCGAACGGTTCATCGAAAAAATGAATCGCCTTCGCGGCAAGGCGGTATCCGGGATTGATCCCGAGGCGCTGAGCTGGTTGATGAACTACGGCTATCCCGGGAATATCAGGCAACTGGAAAATATCATCGAACATGCCTTTATCCTCTGTTCACAAGGGGATATCGGGACCCGGCATCTACCCGGCTATCTGGCGGCGTCCGCCTCGCCGATAGGTACGGCCCCATCGTCGATCCATGTCATTCGCCGGTCCACCGAGGAGGAGGCGATACTCAAGGCCCTGGAGCGCAATGGCTACAACCGGTTGGCCACGGCCAAGGAACTCGGCATGCATAAGACGACCCTGTATAGGAAACTCAAGAAACTCAAGATTCGTCTTCCTGATGTCGATGGTCGCAATGTTCTTCCCTCCGACCATAAAGAAGATCCCGATTTCTAGTCCGCCCGGCGGTGCGTTCCCGGGAATGCACCGTTGAATTCAACGTCATGCCTGGGTCGTCGGCATCACGCCTGCTCTGTTGTTCCGTTGATAGGGATGTTCCTCGAATTGCCGGTCTCCCGTCATTCCTCGCTTGCCTGCCTGGTTTTCCGGCATCCTTGCTCCTTCGGTCATATAATGCCGCCATGTGCCTTCTTCGCGCCTCGCAGGAAACCAAAATAGCGACGCAATCCAACGACATCTGATGCCTGCCATGACACTGGCGCCCTCCCCATGTCCCATCAGATTTCCCAACCCATAGTTTGTCTGAATTAACGGGCCGGATCCTCACGGCAGTGTTGCAATAGCGCAACCCTCTTGGGTTGCGCTAGGCTGCATTTCCGCTACTTAGTGATTGCGATGCGGGAAACACAAACAGGGATTGCATTCTAAAAAATTACAATATTTCAAATCGATACCAATTATAAACCTCGTAATTGTTTTGTGGCATGTTTCCTGCTCTTCAAAAGACATGCGGATCAAAACGGAAACGGAAGCTCTCTTGGGTGAAGACGCAACGCTGTTTCAGCTGACCCGCAGGGGCATTCCGGTTTGGACGGGGTTGAAGGGGCCGGGTTGTGGCAGCGCTCATTGCTACCCAAGCAAAATCTGCCGCGGTCATGAGATTGCTAATTGTCGCCGTGGTATTGGGATACTGTGATGGAAAAGACAGCAGTGAAACCTCATATTCTCGAAAGTATTTCCGAGGGCGTTTTTACAGTCAACCATGAATGGCGGATTACTTCATTCAACCGGGCCGCCGAGAGGATCACGGGTATTCCGCGCACCAAGGCCATCGGTTGTTTTTGCTGGGAGGTCTTTCGCTCCAATATGTGCAAGGGCGATTGCGCCTTGCGCAGGACCATGAAGGAGGGCCGATCCTTTGCCGGTATCTCTACTTATATTACCCATAGAAATAAAAAACGGATCCCGGTCAGTGTGTCCACGGCGCTTTTGCATAATGATCAGGGAGAGATCCTGGGCGGGGTTGAAACCTTCCGCGACAATACGCTGGTGGAAGACCTACGCCGGGAACAAAACGGCAGTTTCAAGCAGGGGGAGATGGTCAGCCGCAGCCCGCTGATGAAAAATATCTTCACGGTCCTGCCGCAGATAGCCGAAAGCGACAGCACGGTGCTGATCGAGGGTGATACCGGAACCGGCAAGGAGATGTTGGCCAAGGCCCTGCACGACCTGTCGAAGCGCAGAGAAAAACCCTTTGTTGCCCTCAATTGCGGGGCCCTGCCCGATACCCTGCTTGAATCCGAACTCTTCGGCTACAAGGCCGGTGCCTTTACCGATGCCGTAAGCGACAAGCCGGGATATTTCACCATGGCCGACGGCGGCACCATCATGCTTGATGAGTTGGGTGAAACCAGCCCGGCCTTCCAGGCTAAGCTGTTGCGGGTATTGGAGGAACGCGAATTTCAACCTCTTGGCGGTGTGCAGAAGCAGCACGTCAATGTCCGCATCCTTGCCGCCACCAACCGGGACCTTGAATCCTTGATAGAGAAGGGCGGGTTTCGGCAGGATCTGTTCTACCGGATCAATATTGTTCGTTTGCAGTTGCCCGCCCTGCGGGAGAGGAAAGAAGACATCCCGCTGCTGATCGAACGGTTCACGGAAAAAATGAACCGGATACAGGGCAAGGCGGTGAGCGGGATTGATCCCGAGGCGCTGAACTGGTTGATGAGCTACGACTATCCCGGGAATATCAGGCAACTGGAAAATATCATCGAACATGCCTTCATTCTCTGTTCGCAAGGGGATATCGGGACCCAGCATCTGCCCGGCTATCTGGCGGCATCCGCCTCGCCGATAGGGACAACACCCTCATCGATCCATGCCATTCGTCGATCCACTGAGGAAGAGGCGATTCTCAAGGCCCTGGAGCGTAATGGCTACAATCGGTTGGCCGCAGCCAGGGAGTTGGGCATGCATAAGACGACTTTGTTCAGAAAACTCAAGAAACTCAATATCCATCTTCCCGAGGTCGATGGCCGCAACGTTCATCCTTCCGGCCCTAAAGAGGGTCCCATCTGATTGCCCCTGATTTTTCATCAGCCGTGGTTATTTCAACCTGCTTCTTCCGTCGCCCACAGTTGATGCGGCACCGGCCCTGAATTCCACCGAAGCCTGCCTTGTCGTGTACCGCGCCGGTGTCTTCCGCCATGTGTGACCGGTATTTTCCGCTGCATTGCCGGCCTGGTTTTCCGGGCCGCCCCTGGTGGCAGGGTAGCGAAAACGCACCTTTGCGGAGTTGCGTAGAAAAGCATTATCGCTACCTTGGGGTTGCAATAAAGAGGGTGTGTTGAGGCTGATATTTTAAAAAATCAAATAATATCAAAATAATATTACTTTGATGGCTTTTATGCACTTTGTGGCATGTTTCCTGCTTTTCAAAGGGTAAGCCGGTTTAAAACTGAATCGGCAGGTAGTTTGGGTGAAAACACAGCCATGTTTTCATAGGTCTTAAAGGGCAATTCGGCCTGGAAGGAGTTTGAAAAGGTGGGAGCTGATGCCTCTCTTAACAAAGATCCCTAAAGATATTTTGGGTTGTAATGCAGAGGCGCACCGGACGAGGACTCCAATGGAGGTCACGAAAATGATTCATAAAATAAAGACAATAATTACCACGGCCATAGAGCTGTTTGTCCTTGCCCTGTTCTGCCTCATGGTTGTGGTGGTCTAGGAGAGACCGGAGGAGAGGGACACGATCGTCCAAACATCGACCGTCAAGAGCAAGACATCTTGAGCGCATGCAAAACCGGGGAGCAAGATCCCTGAGCCGGTAACGGGCTTTTACAGGCAACTAGGTGGAACTTAAGGGGAAGGATAGCTGAAAGCTGCTCTTTCCGCGCTGTCGAAAGGAATAAAGAGTCTAAAGAGGGAAGATATGCGGTAAAGGTTCCGGCAATATTATGTGCATATGCATAAAATATCACATTGTGGCAGGCGCAAAAGATGGTTTGCCGCAATGCGAGGATGATGGGAGCCGGGTGAGGTCCATTGCCGTGATACCCACGTTTTCAGTGGCTTATCGAGGAGAAGATTTTGAAGAATATAAGTGTCAACCTGGACTTGTATACTGAGGTCAAGCGGCTGGGTGCCAAGGATATGGAAGCATGCATGCAATGTGGCAATTGCAGCGCGTCCTGTCCTCTCTCCAAGGGGGATAATCCTTTTCCGAGAAAGATTTACCGCTATCTCCAGCTTGGATTAAAGGACAGGCTTCTTGCGTCTTCCGAGCCCTGGTTGTGCTACTATTGCGGAGAGTGCAACGATGGCTGTCCCAGGGGGGCGGAGCCCGCCGAAACGATGATGGCGGTTCGGCGCTGGTTGACCACGCAATATGACTGGACGGGGCTCGCCAGGCGGTTTTATCAGTCCGAAACGTGGGAATTCGGCGCTTTGGGTGCTGTCGCGCTGTTCGTCATTCTGCTGTTCGTCCTGTTCCACGGACCCATCATCACCGATCACGTCGCCGTCAACTCGTTTGCACCCGTCAGATTGGTTGAACTGGGAGATCTTTTGATGGCGGCCGTCCTGTCGGCCTTTCTTCTTTCCAATGCCTTGAGAATGTACCGCTTCATCATGGATGGGACAACGGCGCCGTTGAGTCTCTATATCACCGAAGCCAAAGCCTTTTTCCTCCACTTTACCACCCAAAAACGATGGCGGGAATGTGGGGATGATACAAGCAGATGGCTTAAACATTTTCTTCTGGTCAGCGGGTATCTCACCATGCTGACCTTGATCATCGTTTTTCTCCGCTGGTTCCAGGTCGACGACAGCAGTTGGCATTTCACCAGTATCTTCGGGTATTATGCCACAGGGGTCCTGCTGTTCATGACCGTGGAGATGTTTCGCAGCCGTCTGAAAAAACAGGAGACAATCCACCGCTATTCCCACGCCTCCGACTGGCTTTTCCTGGTCCTGCTGTTTTTCACGACGCTGACCGGCATCATGATGCATCTTTTTCGTCTCGGCGGCTGGCCGATGGGCACGTATGTCATCTATGTCATTCATCTGGCCATTGCCGTGCCGATGTTGGTCATCGAGGTTCCTTTCGGCAAATGGTCGCACCTTTTGTACCGGCCGTTGGCAGTCTATCTGGCTACCGTTAAAGAAAAGGCCTTGATTCCTTCAACTGTCAATTATGAGAGCATTAAGGCCGATGTCGGCGAGAACTTCAATACCTGTATGCATTGCGGGACCTGTACGACTTCCTGCCCCAACACGATGATTTCGAATTACAGTCCGCGCATGATGATGCGCAGTATTGCCTTGGATAGGGCCACCACCGTCACGGTGGATGGAGCGGCCTGGAATTGCGTAACCTGCAACAGCTGCGTCGAGCAGTGCCCACGCGGCATCGGTATCCTCGACCTGATAAAATCCATTCGCCGCCAGGTTGTAGACGCCGGTTTTCTGCCCGGGATTTTCAACTCTCCGATCAAGAGCCTGAGGCAGGAAGGCAATCCATGGGGAGGCAAGAGGGAGGCGCGCCTTGCCTGGGCTGAGGACTGCAAGATTCCAATGTACCAAAAAGAGCTCGATTACTGTCTGTTCACCTGCTGTACCACAGCCTACGATACCCATCCTGCCAAGGGCAGCCAGAAGGCTGGAGTTGCTCTTCTTCGTCTTCTCGAGCACGCTGGGGTCTCTTACGGGAGTCTGGGAACCCAGGAGAGCTGCTGCGGGGATTTGGTCGATAGGGTGGGAGCGGGTGATGTCGCCGCCGATCTCAAGAAGAAAAATACAGAGGCCTTCATGGCTGCAGGCGTGAACAGGATCCTGACCGTCTCGCCTCACTGTCTGAATACCTTCAGCAAAGACTATGAAGGGTCCAATACGGTGGCTGTAGAGCATTACACGGAGCTTCTGGACAGTCTTATCGCCAATGGCGCCATCAAACCTGCACGAGCAGTCAACCTCAAGGTAACCTACCATGACCCCTGTTATCTGGGCAGGTATGCTAAGATCTACGATGCCCCCCGCCGCATCCTTGCCGCCATTCCGGGCATCGAATTGACCGAGATGCAGAACATCAGGGAACGGAGCAACTGCTGTGGCGGCGGCGGAGGAGGGGTGTGGAAGGAAAATCCCACAAAAGAAAGCCTCGGACAGTTGCGCATCAAGGAGGCCATGGATACCGGCGCCGAAGTGATTGCCACCGCCTGCCCCTACTGTATCCGGATGCTGAATGACGCGATCGGCAAGATGGGTGTCGGTAATAATATAAAAGTCCAGGATGTAGGGGAGTTACTGCTGAAGGCAGTTGAGCCGTCCGCCGGATGATCCGTCGTTTTTCTCCAGAGGCTTGGTGGTCCGGGCCGGTCGCTGCCGCATCCGGTTGAGACGGTCCGGAAATTGTTCTCAAGGGGATTGCGATCCCATCGTGTCCCTGCCCGGGCGGGTCCTGCTAACGCCGCCGGCAAAACCAAGCAGGCCGTAGCATCGTGTCCCTGCCCGGGCGGGTCCTGCCCCCGTCTATCGTGACCGGGTGCCGGTTGGTATATATTCCCCGACGACAATGACGGCCGTAAGACCGTCGGTTCGCTCTCCTGCAAACGCCTTCGCTTTCCTGCGTACTCTCTCTTTGTTGCCCTGCCTGAAAGTACAGGCCGGCTCCCCATCGCTCCTGCGGCCCATTTTAAGGCGGCGTTGCAGAAGTGTCTTTCGTTCAACCACCCGATAGGCTTAAAATTGCACCCTCGGGCAGAGGCCTGTGGCAGAGTTTTGAGCATGCCTGGAACGCACACGAAACCTTGAATTTTTCGAGGCAATCGTAAGCCGGAGCAGTAAATGGCTGGATTCCCAGTGCTACATTGTATCCTCTCTTCCAACCTTTGAGGATGAAGAAAAATCCGGCGGCAGGAACCCGAGAACCCGTCGAATACCCCCGAATCCACCGGTTTGCAGTCCTTTGAATGACGCTGGACGATCCGGAAATCCTGCACCGGAGCCGTTGTGTTTCTTGGTGCCGTTATTGTCAGATAATAAAGCAACGGAGGGAGAGACAAAATCTCCACACCTGTATTTTTTTATGGTAAGAAGGGTGGATCCCTTCCGCCTCGACGCGAGGGGGGCAGCTCGAATTATGAGTCCCGGCGTCTGTAACAGTGGAGGGTTCGGAGAATTGTGGTAGTGCGACACCTGACTAGTTCTGTTTTGGTTTTTTTCTGCATTTATTTTTCATTTTCCCTTGCTATTTCCTGTAACTTAATTTAAATAATAAATATGTGCATACGTCAGTAATACTACACTGTAGCAACCGGAGATCATTTCTGTGATACAGTGTAGTAGTGGCGTGTGCAGGTGAGCGTTTGTCGGCATTATGTGCATACGCATAAAATACCACATTGTGGTAAAGGACTGATTGATTGTGATACATTGTGGTGGTGCGGCCGGCAAGGTGCTGGTGGGTCTAGATTATGTGCATACGCATAAAATACCACATTGTGGTAATGGCAAGAGATTGAAGTAATACATTGTGGCTGCGGGTAAGAAAGCATTTTCTTGCGCCCGCATTATGTGCATACGCTTAAAATACCACAATGTAGCAATAGGGGGAGATGCTGGGTGATACATGGTGGTGGTGAAAATGGACGGGGACATTGTGCCCCGGTTGTGCGGGTAAGCATGAAGTGCCACGATGTATCATAAGCTGGTGTTGCAGAGGGTATATTGTGCTGGGTTTCGCCAAGGTGCTTTGAAGGCGAGGCTGCACAGTGGTGCAAATGGTAAGAGTTCATCTGCCGGAATCTGACAGGGATTTCGGTCCCTGGGCGGTTCAGGAACGGTAGACAGAGGCGTTCGACAGGCATGAAGAGGACCGATTCTGAGAAATACGAGTCGATGCAGGTGATTGAACAGTGATAACAGACTTTTCAGGCAGTCTGGAAAGCGATTTCCTATCGCCCACGTTTTTTGTGGTCTATGAAGGGGAAGGTTGTGAAGACAAACAGTATCAGCCCGGATTTGTACAAAGAGGTTAAGAGGCTCGGAGCCAAGGACATGGAAGTTTGCATGCAGTGCGGCAAGTGTGCATCTGCCTGTACTTTGTCCATGGGGGAAAATACGTTTCCCCGAAAAATCTATCGCTATCTCCAGCTCGGCCTGAGAGATAAGCTGTTGGAGTCGCCGGAGCCGTGGCTCTGTTATTACTGCGGTGATTGCAACCACGATTGTCCGCGCGGGGCGGAACCCGCTGAGACAATGATGGCGGCCCGCCGCTGGCTGATCACCCAGTATGACTGGACCGGGCTTGCCGCCAGGTTTTACGCATCGCCGAAATGGGAGGTGGGCGCCTTCATGGCGATTGCCCTTTTCGTCATTTCGCTCTTTGCGATATTTCACGGGCCGGTCATAACGGACCGGGTGGCGTTGACCACCTTCGCTCCGGTCCATTGGGTCCATCTCGGCGATCAGATCATGATCCTGATCGTGTTCAGCCTGCTGTTTGCGAATGCGGCCAAGATGTATTTCGGAATCATGCAGGGAACGAAGGTGCCGCTTCATCTCTATCTGAGCCAGGCGCCGGTCTTTATCATCAACTATTTCACTCAGAAACGCTGGCGGAAATGCGGGACCGGCCCCAGCAGCGCCTGGTGGCGGCACTTCTTCCTGTTCTCGGGCTGGGTAACGATGGAAGTCCTGGTTATGATAACCCTTTCTTCGTTTCAGACCGATATCGTCCGTCCCTTCTGGTATCCGACCAGGATCTTCGGATACTACGCCACGATTGCCCTGATGTTCGGTTCCACTACGATGTTGTACAGCCGGTGGTTTAAAAAGGATCAGGCCCTGCACCGCTATTCGGATTTTACCGATATGTTTTTCCTGGTGCTGATCGTTGCCATCGCCGTCACGGGAATCATGGTCCATCTCTTCCGGCTGGCCGGGCTGCCGATCATGACCTACACCATCTATGTGATCCATGTCGGCATCTGCGTCGGCATGCTTGTCCTGATGCTTCCTTTCGGCAAACTCTCCCATCTGATGTACAGACCGCTGGCCATCTTCCTGACCACCATCAAACAGAAGGCCATACAGGAATCCATGGTCGATCAGACGACCATCAGCAAGGAAATCGGAGAGGCCTTCAAGAGCTGCATGCAGTGCGGTACCTGTACCGGATCGTGTCCCTGGACCGAGGTCATGACCTTCAGCCCGAGATTGATCCTGCGCAACATTGCCCTGGACAGGGCTTCTGTTGTCTCCGTGGATACCGCCTCATGGACCTGTGCAACCTGCAACAGCTGTGTCGAGAACTGCCCCCGCGGCATCGGCATCGTTGATCTGATCAAGTCCATTCGCCGTCAGATAGTGGATGCCGGTCTGCTGCCGGCAGGTCTTAACAATCCGATCAAGAGCCTGAAAAAAGACGGCAATCCGTGGGGAGGCAAGAGGGAGGAGCGACTCGCCTGGGCCAAGGACTTCAAGATTCCCTCCTACCGGAAAGAACTCGAATACTGTCTGTTCAACTGCTGTACCACGGCTTATGATACAACCCCTGCCAAGGGCAGCCAGAAGGCCGGCAAAGCGCTTCTCCGTCTTCTCGAACATGCCGGTGTCTCTTACGGCAGCCTGGGAACCAAGGAAAACTGTTGTGGTGACATGGTTGATAAGGTCGGGGCGGCCGATGTCGCGGCTGATCTGAAAAAGAAAAACACCGAGATGTTTCTTGCCGCAGGCGCATCCAAGATCCTGACCGTCTCCCCGCACTGCCTGAATACCTTCAGCAAGGACTATGAAGGACTGAAGAAGGTTGCGGTCGAACATTACACGGAACTCCTCGACGAACTCGTCAAGGCAGGCGACATCAGACCCGTGAAGACGGTCAATCTCAAGGTGACCTATCACGATCCCTGTTATCTGGGCAGGCACAGCAAGGTCTATGACGCACCGCGCAGGGTACTTGCCGCCATCCCCGGCCTTGAGCTCACCGAGATGCAGAACAGCAGGGAGCGGAGCTTCTGCTGCGGCGGCGGAGGTGGAGGCTCATGGAAAGGGCCCACCGGAGAAGAGAGTCTCGGAGAGATTCGTGTCCAGGAGGCCCTGGCAACCGGTGCCGGCGTCATCGCAACCGCCTGTCCGTATTGCATCAGGATGCTTAATGAGGCCATTCAGTTACTCAATGTCGGAAACAAGATACAAGTCCAGGATATATCGGAGCTGCTTCTGCAGTCGGTAGATTTGTCGGATACATCGGGCAAAACTGGAATCAACAATATGAGCCATTCTCAGGAGGAGTGTCATGTCTGAGCGAATCGGATTTTTTATCTGCCACTGCGGAATCAACATCGCCTACCGGGTCAGGGTGAAGGAGGTGGCGGAGTACGCTGCCAGCTTCCCCGGAGTGGCAGTGTCCAAAGACTATCTGTTCATGTGTTCGGATCCGGGGCAGGAACTGATTGAGAAGGAGATCAAAAACCACGACCTGACAAGAGTGGTTGTGGCCTCCTGCTCTCCCCGGATGCATGAAAAAACTTTCCGCGCTGCCTGCCAGCGGGCGGGATTGAATCCCTACCGGGCCTTTCATATGGTCAGTGTCCGTGAACAAAGCTCCTGGGTTACCGAGAATGAGGATGAAGCCACCGCCAAGGCCATTGTTCTTGTCCGGGCGGGACTGATGCGGGTCACCAATCAGAGCGAACTCGTCCCGAGCCGTTTCGGAGTAAATCCCAACACCCTGGTAGTGGGCGGCGGCATTGCCGGCATGCAGGCGGCCCTCCAGATCGCAAGCTCCGGCAACAAGGCTTATCTCGTCGAGAGACAACCTACAGTCGGCGGCCATATGCTCCAGTATGACAAGACCTTTCCGACCCTGGATTGCGCAGCCTGTATCGGAACGCCCAAAATGGTTGCCGTCGGCCAGGAAAAAAACGTCATCCTGATGACCAACAGCGAGGTCGAAAAGGTCAACGGATTTGTCGGCAACTTTAAAGTCGATATCAATCAGCGCTCCCGGTATGTCAAGAGCAACTGTACCGGCTGCGGTGACTGTGCCAAGGTCTGCCCGGTGGAGGCGCCCAACGAGTGGGATGTCGGCACCAAGATGCGCAAGGCCATTTATATTTCCTTCCCTCAGGCTGTGCCGGTTCGTTTTGCCATTGATAAAAAGGACCGCGGTCCCTGTGTCCAGACCTGTCCGGCCGGTATCAATATTCAGGGCTTCGTCGCCTTGATCAAGCTCGGCAAGTACAAAGAGGCGCTGGATGTGATCATGGAGAAGATGCCGCTTCCCGGCAGCCTCGGCCGTATTTGTCCCGCTCCCTGCGAGACCAAATGCCGCCGCGGAGATGTCGACGAGCCGCTGGCTATCTGCCAGCTCAAACGATTTGCGGCCGACCAGGTGGACTGGGAGAACCTGCCGGTACCCGAGGTCGAGAAGAAAGACGAGAGCGAAAAGGTGGCCATCATCGGAGCCGGTCCTGCCGGTCTGGCAGCCGCCTACTTCCTTGCTAAAAAAGGCTATCACCCGACCATCTTCGAGAAGGCGCCTTTCGCCGGCGGTATGCTGCGCTTTGGTATCCCGGACTATCGCCTGCCTCCGGCAATTCTGGAGCAGGAGATCAATTATATCAAACGCCTGGGTGTCGACATCCAGCTGAGTGCGGATATCGGCAGACAACGACCGCTGGCGGGCCTCTTCGACGAAGGCTTCAAGGCCGTCTACCTGGCCGCCGGCGCGCAGAAGAGTCGGAAGATGAACATCGAGAACGAGGATGCGGAAGGCGTCATGCACGGCATTGACTATCTGGGGCTCCTCAACCTGAAGAAACCGGTCAAGACCGGCAGGAAGGTCGTGGTCGTCGGCGGCGGTGATGTTGCCATCGATGCGGCTCGCGAGGCTCTCAGGCAGGGTGCCTCCGAGGTGAAGATGGTCTATAGAAGGAGCCGGGCGGAGATGCCTGCGGTCAAACATGAGATTGCCGCAGCCGAGGAGGAGGGCATCACCATCGATCTTCTGGTCAATCCGATTGCGGTCATCACCTCCGGCGGCAAGGTCACCGGTCTTCGCTGCATCAGAATGGAGCTGGGCGAGCCGGATGAGTCGGGCCGCAGACGGCCGGTGCCGAAGGAGGGCTCGGAGTTCGAGATTGAATGCGATATGATGATCCCGGCCATCGGTCAGCAGGTCAACCCCTCCTTCCTGGAAGGGACCGAAGGTGTCGAGTTGACCCGCTGGGGTACGGTGGCGGCCGATAAGGTCACCTACCAGACCAGTTTCCCGGGGATCTTCGCCGGCGGCGACATGTTCACCGGCCCCTCAATTGCGGTTGAGGCCGTTGCGGCAGGTCATGAAGCGGCGACCTCCATTGAGAAATTCCTCCTGGGTGAAGAGCTTGCTGCAGATAGGCCGGAAAAACCCACCGGGTCTGATTGGAAGCCGATTCCGAAAAAGGTGCAAAGCGTGCCTCGTGCCAAGGTACCGGTGCTGGCCGTCAGTGAGCGGGTCGGCAATTATAAAGAGATCGAAAAAGGCTTCACCGAAGAACAGGCGCAAAAGGAGGCTGCCCGCTGTGTTGATTGCGGCGGCTGCTGTGAGTGCAAGCTCTGTGTCAACGAATGCAAGGCCGGTGCCATCGACCATGATATGACCGATAAGCACGAGACCATCGATGTCGGCTCGATTATCGTCGCCACCGGCTTCGACCCGATGAATCCTTCCAAGATGACGCAGTACGGCTACGGCAAGTACCGGAATGTCTTCACCAATATCGAATTCGAGCGCCTGTCAAACGCCACCGGGCCGACCTCCGGCAAGCTCTTGAAACGGAGCATGGAGGACCCGCTGAAGTTTACCGATAAGCCGAAGAGCGTGGCCATCCTGCACTGTATCGGCAGCCGTGATAAAAACTATCATGAGTACTGCTCCAGGACCTGCTGCATGTATGCCCTGAAATATGCGCATCTGTTAAAAGATAAATGCGGGCACGATACCGAGATCTACAATTTCTATATCGACATGCGCTGTTTCGGCAAGGGCTATGAAGAGTTCTATAAAAAGGTTCAGGCCGAAGGGGTGCGGATGATCCGTGGCAAGGCGGGCTCCATCACCGAAGATGCCAATGGAATCCTGACCGTCAAGGGCGAGGATACACTGTCCAACCGCCTGATCGAGATCAAGGTTGATATGGTCATCCTCTGTACCGCCATGGAGCCGCGGCCCGATGCCGAAAACGTTATGCGCACGTTCGGCATCGGTATCGGAGCGGATGGTTTCTTCCAGGAAGAGCATCCGAAGCTGGCTCCTGTGTCGACACCGACCAGCGGTGTCTTCCTGGCCGGGGCCTGTCAGGGACCGAAGGATATCCCGGACACGGTCGCCCAGGCAATGGGGGCTGCGTCGGAATGTCTGGCGCTCAGCTCTGCAGGCCAGGTCGAGGTGCCGCCGATGATATCGCAGATCGATCCCGATGTCTGTGTCGGCTGTCAACTCTGTATCGGGTTGTGCGCCTACACGGCCATAGAATTCAATCCGTACAAGGGAATCAGTGAGGTCAACTCCGCCATCTGCAAAGGATGCGGCAGTTGCGCCGGAGGTTGTCCAAGTGGTGCTGCCAAGGTCAGACACTTTACCGATAAACAGATCTTTGCGGAAATCGAGGGGATTTTACTTAATTAAGGAGTTATGTGATGAGCGAGTTTGAACCCAAAATAGTGGCGTTTTTTTGTAACTGGTGCACATTCACCGCAGCGGATCTTGCCGGTACTTCCCGTTTGTCGTACCCATCCAACCTGAAGATCATCAGGGTGATGTGCAGCGGCATGGTCGATCCGAAATACGTGATCAAGGCCTTTCTGGGCGGTGCCGACGGTGTTCTGGTCGGCGGCTGCTGGCCTGGTGACTGTCATTATATCAATGGCAACATGAAGGCAAGACGCCGGGTGGCGCTGCTTACCGAGGTCATGAAACAGTACGGAATCGGCGAAGAGCGTTTCTGGCTCAGGTGGATTGCCGCCAGCGAAGGCAACATGCTGAAGGAAGTTGCAGATGAGATGACGGCAAAATTAAAAGAACTCGGACCCAGCCCCCTGAAGACAGCGGGACAAATGGTGGTTTGAAGACACGGAGATGACTGAGATGGCAAAATTTGCAAAATTGTCTTTTTCAAAAGACGGACTCAATAAAGAACTGGCTGGATTTTTCAAAGGCATGCTGGAAAACGGCGCAGTCGACGCTGTCCTTGCTCCGATGGCCCAATCCAAGAAAGGGGTACGACAGACGCTGGTCACTTCGGCTGCCAATACCGAGCAGGTGGATCCCTTTGCCCCGGTGGCTGCAGTCAGCGGCGCAAAAATCGCCTCATCGCTTACCGCCAGGCCTTCCGGCCGCAGGGTGGCGATGGTGCTGAGACCCTGTGAAATTCGGGCTTTGGTGGAACTGGTCAAGTTGAAACAGGCAAGCCTCGACGATGTCCTGCTGATCGGCATGGATTGTCTCGGCCGCTACGAAAATACCGATTTCATAAAATATCAGGAGCAGGGCGGCACATCGGAATCCTTCCTGGAGAATGCCCAGGCCGGTAAAACGGCAAGCGACGGCTTCGATGTCGCCGGGGCCTGCAGGATCTGCGAGTTCCCGACGGCCGAGAATTGCGATATGCGCCTGTGCGCTGTCGGCTCGGGAAATGGGGCTGTTTTTATCGAGGCAGTGACCGCAAAAGGCGAGGAGGCCTTGAACAAATCCGGTCTCAAGGCCGGGGACAGCCCTTCCGGTCGTGATGAGGCGATCAAGAAGCTGGTGGCAACCCGTACCGATGCCCGCGACAAGAAGTTTGCGGAATTCCGGGCCGAGACCAATACCTTCCAGGCCTTGAGCGAGAAACTCTCAGATTGCGTCAACTGCTATAACTGCCGGGTTGCCTGTCCTGTCTGCTACTGCAAGGAGTGTGTCTTTGTCACCGACACCTTCCGTCACAACGGCGATCAATTCATGATGTGGGCGGACAAGGGCGGCATGTTGAAAATGCCTAATGATACAACCATGTACCATCTGACCCGTATCACCCATATGAGTCTGTTCTGTGTCGGCTGCGGTCAGTGTACCAGTGCCTGTCCCAATGATATCGACCTGATGCCGCTGTTCAGGACTTCCGCCGACAAAACCCAGGCCCGGTTCGACTATCAGGCCGGCCGGTCGATCGAGGAACCGCAGCCGATGGCTGTTTTCAAAGCCGATGAGATGGTCGAAGTGACGGGTCAAGTCAAATAGGATGGACGTGGAAAAATGTCGAAACACTGCAGGGGCAATATGATAATTCAACAAGTTACAACGTTGAACCGTCGGCGGGTAGACTTTTTACGATGCCGACAAATAGGAGCGATATTATGTCAGAAAATAAGCCGATAGGCACGGCCCTGGTGGCCGGCGCCGGCATCTCCGGCATCAAGGCGGCCATAGAGCTTGCCGAGGTGGGGTATAAGGTCCTGTTGACCGATGCTTCCATCCAGGCCGGCGGAATACTCGCCAAGCTTGATTACCAGTTTCCGACGGATCATTGCGGCATGTGCAGGATGCTGCCGATGGTGGGCCGCGAGTATGCCTCGCAGTACTGCATGCGCAAGAGCCTCTTTCATGAAAATATAGAGATTATGCCGTTCACCGAGATCACCTCGGTTACGGGAGACGGAGGCAATTACAAGGTCGATCTGCTCAGGAAGCCGCGCTATATCAACCCGGCGCTGTGTAACGAGATGGGTAAATGCATCGATGTCTGCCCGGTCGAGGTCGATGATGAGTTCAACCATGGCCTGACCAAGCGGAAGGCCATCTATCAGCCGGTCCCCCACAACACCCCGAAGCTGCTGGCAATCGATAAGCAGGCCTGCACCAATTGCGGTGAGTGCGTCAAGGTCTGCGCAACAGGGGCCATCAATCTCGATGCCAAGGACGAGACCGAGACCCGCGAGGTCCATGCCATCGTCCTGGCCTCCGGTGTGAAACTGTACAATACCCGTGAGTTCGAGGATGCCAAGTCGTATGCGGTGTCACCCGATGTCGTCACCTCGCTGGCCTTTGAACGGATGATGAGCTCCTCCGGTACCTATCGGGGCGGGGTCATCACCCGGCCCTCGGACGGCAAACCGGCGAAGAAAATCGCCTGGATCCAGTGCATGGGCTCCCGCAACCGCAGGCAGGGAAGGGACTACTGCTCCTCGATCTGCTGCATGTTCGCCTTGAAAGAGGCGGTGCTGGCCAAGGAAAAGGGTGGAGACGATGTCGAGAGTACCATCTTCTATATGGACATGCGCACCTTCGGCAAAGGCTTTCAGCAGTATCGGGACCAGGCGGTTGAGGAACACGGCGTCAAGCTGGTCCGCTGCCGGGTGCAGGGCGTGATGCTCAAGCCCGACAAGAGCCTGCAGATTCGCTATTTCGATCCGGAGACCAACGAGTTTTTCGTCAAGGAGTACGATCTGGTGGTCATGTCCACCGGGCAGATCCCCTTCGAGACCCATAAGATGTGGGCCGATCTAGTCAGTGCTCCTCTGGATTCCCGCGGTCTTCTGGCAACGGAGGACTACAGCAAGAACAGGGTTGCCGGTAAGTCCGGCCTCTTTATCTGCGGCTCGCTGATGGGGCTGACCGATATCAGTGAGGCCATGTCCAGTGGTATTGCCGCGGCCGGTGAGGCCACCACCTTTCTTGCCGGGCTCGGTCTCGATACCGTCAAGGAAGAGGAGGTGCCGGAGCCGATTGCCCGTGAGCGGGAGTTGCCGCAGGTCGCGGTTGCCGTCTGTAAATGCGGCGAGAAGACAGGGGCGGATGGCCTCGATTACGAGCTCCTGAGTGCCGAGATACGGAAGTATCGCGGCGTGGGCGAGGTCCAGGTCATCGATTCGATCTGCACGGCCCAAGGGGAAGAGGAGGCCGTGGGCTTTCTCGGCAAGTCCAAATGCAACCGCCTGCTCATCGGTGCCTGTCAGCCGTATATGTACCGGCAGAAATTGAAGAATACGGCCCGAAAGGCAGGATTCAATTCGTCTCTTGTCGAGGTGATCGACCTGTTCGGCATTGCCAGGAGGGGCATGGTCGAGCCGTCGGCCGGAGATTGGACGATGAAGGCCGCGAAAGGGATCACATCCGACATCGAGAAACTGAAATATAAACCGGCCCTGCATGTGAGCAGCCTGCCGATCAACCAGGCGGCGCTCGTTGTCGGCGGCGGATTCGGCGGGATGCAGGCAGCACTGTCGCTTGCCCAGCGGGGTGTGAAGGTCGACCTTGTCGAAAAGGCCGGTGAACTGGGTGGTTATATCGGCAATCATGTCGCCAGCACCGTCGACGGGCTTGCCCCGATTGAGCGGGCAAAGGATATGAAGCTGAAGGTCTTCGAGAATAAGAACATTACGGTCCATCTGAACTGCGAAGTCGAAAAGACCGTGGGCACCTTGGGTAAGTTCGAGTCGAAGCTGCATTTTTCCGACACCGACCAGGATACCTATATTCATCATGGAGCAGTGATTCTGGCCACCGGCGGTCACGAAGGGGCCACAACCGAATATGACTATGGTACCTCGGATAAGGTACTGACCCAGTCGGAGCTGAAAAAAGGTCTGGCCAGCGGCGATATCGATGCCGCAGGGCTCGAGGACGTGGTCATGATCCAGTGCGTCGGCTCCCGGCAAAAGGAAGGGCGCCGCTACTGCAGCCGCATCTGCTGCACCTGGGCCCTGGCCAACGCCTTGAAGATCAAGGAGTTGAATCCCGATGCCCGGGTCTTCGTCCTCTACCGCGACCTGATGTCCTATGGCTTCTACGAGCAGTACTACACCAAGGCCAGGACGGCAGGCGTTATCTTTATCAATTACAGCCTGGAGAATAAGCCGCAGGTCGAGATGGTGGAAGGCAAGCCGGTGGTCAAATTCATCGATAACGTGCTCGACACCGAGATGGAGCTGCCGGCGGATCTGCTGGTTCTCTCCACCGGCGTCGATCCGGAGGAGTCGAACCGGAAGCTGGCCGACGCCTTCGGGGTAACGCTTACCGACGACGGCTTTTTTGCCGAGGCGGATTCGAAATGGCGTCCCATTGAATTCCAGAAATCCGGCATCTATCTGGTCGGCACCGCCCACTCGCCGATGCCTCTGAAGAGCGTTATTATGCAAGCCGAGGCGGCCGCCCAGAAGGCCTATGCCTATCTGTCCGGACGTGAGGTCCATACGGCGGGTGTGATTTCCAAGGTAAAGGATGCCCTGTGTATCCGCTGCCAGAGGTGTGTCGCCATCTGTCCGTTTAATGCACGGTCCTACGACGAGGCCGAAAAACGCATCAATGTCGACCCTGCTGCATGTCAGGCATGCGGCCTGTGCGCAGTGGAATGCCAGAACAATGCAGCGGAGGTGTCGGGGTGGAGCGATAAACAGCTGATGGCCGCCCTTGATGCGACGCTCATGGACGATCTGCTGATGTCTGCAGTGGAATAAGAGGTGGTGATAATGGATTTAAAACTATCGATAAAGGATTTATGGAAGGATATTTACAATACGGGCGATCTGCATCATTGCTTTAACTGCAGCACCTGCATCTCGGGTTGCCCCGCGTCATTCGGGGATCCGCCGCTGTTGGTCAGAAACCTGGCCAGGAAGGTGATCCTGGGGCTGGAAGAACAGCTCTTTGAGGACGACACACCCTGGGCATGTGTCTCCTGTTCGCGGTGTGAGGAGATGTGCCCGATGGATGTCAAGCCGTTCGAGATGATCCTGGCGATCCGGAAATGGCAGAGTGCCAATGATGAGACCCGGGTGCCGCCGGCGATCGTCGAGATCTATAAACGGGGATACACCCAGGCCGTCGGCGTCAATACCGAGACACGCGAGGCGTTGGGGCTGCCGGAATTGAAAACGATTACGAACAATCCCGAGATGTTGCAGATGTTTCGCGACATGCTCATGAAGACGCCGGTCGTCAGCGCCAACGATTACATGTTCGGCGGCTGATGGAGAGCGAAGGCAGGCTGAACCTGGTTGTTTTTCATCACTTGCAAGTGATTGGCGAAAATGGTCGGTCGGCGCTTCGCGCAAGCGGTCATTTTCCTAAATAAGAGGTAAAAGAAATGGAATTATGTCTTTTTCTTGGTTGTAATACCCCCGCCATCCGGCCGGATGTCGAAAGGGCGATAAGGGCATCGATGCCCGTTCTGGGCATCGATCTGGTGGATGCCGACAATTATGTCTGCTGTCCGGCATTCGGGGCGTTTCCGTCGACCGATGACGATTCCTGGCTGGCAACCAGCGGCTGGAACCTCTCCATTGCCGAGCAAAAGGGCTGTGATATGGTGGTCCAGTGCGGCTCCTGTTACAGTTCGCTGCGCATGGGCAGGGAGCATATCATGCACCATGCCGATAAAAGGGAGCGGGTCAATGAACTGCTGGAGCCCACCGGACGTCAGGTGACGGGGAAGACGAAGGTTCGTCATGTCTCGGAGGTTCTGTATAAGGAGATAGGACCGGAGACGATCGCCGGCCAGATAAAGAAGAACCTGAACGGAATGCACGGGATCGTCCAATATCCCTGTCATACCCTGTTTCCCAGCGAGGTCGTCGGCTTTGAGGAGTCGCCGCGGGAACCGAAGGGGATGCGGTCCCTGGTCGAGGCGCTGGGCGCCACGGTGGACGGCTACAGTCGCGAGCTTCAGTGCTGCGGCGGGGCCGGGGGGTTTATGAAGAGCACCCCGGAGCAGGCCATTGAATTCGCCAAAAGCAAATTCGATGCGATACTGGAAGAGACGCAGGCCGAATTTATCGCCGTATCCTGCATCACCTGTCTGATGCATATGGAAAATGTCCAGAACACGTTGAATAAACGGATTGGCGAGGAGCGCTATAAGATCCCGGTCTTCGACTACAACCAGTTGCTTGCCCTCTGTCTGGGATTCGATCCGAAACAAGTCGCCTCAATATGCAATGTCTCTAGAGAACCGATTCTCAGCCGCCTGTAATTCCCTCGAGGCCTGAATGGTCGTGTGTAACCATACAGGCCTCACGATCATTCGGTTGAAGAGGTCAGGTTGTTCAAAAATTCAATGATCTCAGGAGGAGTGATAATGAATTTTCAATCAATCGATGAAATACTCGATTTTGCGATAGACAAGGAAAAAGAGGCGGTGACCTTTTATAATGAGTTGAGCAAAAAAGAATCGATGGCTTCCCTGGCAACGACCTTTAAGGAGCTGGCGCAGGAAGAGGCAAAACATGTGAAGCTTCTGGCAAATATATCAAAAAACAGGAAGGTTATTGACAAATATGAACTGAAAAAAATTCCTGATCTGAAGATCAGCGATTATCTGGTGGCCAAGGAATACACCGAAGGGATGCCGATGCACGATATCCTGGTGCTGGCCATGAAACGTGAAGAGATGGCAGTAAAACTCTACAGCAATCTCGCCATGGGCTCGGTCGATCAGGAAGTCGTCAAGCTGTTTAGGCTCCTCGCTCAGGAAGAGGCGAAACACAAACTTACCTTTGAATCCCTCTATGACGATGATCTCGCCTCTCAGGGGAATTAACTCATTGCCTTCACCTGGAGGCAGTAAGGGATGCAGCACTCCCGAAATATCGGGATAATGTGAAAAAGAGAGGGAATTCAGGGGCAGGAACAGGAAACCTGGTTTTGTCCGCCCTTTTTCCCTCTCTTTCAGCCGGGTCCCGTATTCCGGCTATATACTCCAGGCACCAGCCCTTGGTCTGCCTGCAAAAATCCGGATTATTCATCCTGACTCCCGCTTTTTCTCTTTCTTTTTCCTTCTGACTGCTGGAAATTCATTCCAGACTGTGTATAATAGCCATGTCCTGTCCGGCTGAACTTCGATGCCGGAAGTGCAGGGATGGGTCCATCAGAGTCTGGAGGTTGTTTGTATGAAGGTGACCATTGAATATTGCACCCAGTGAAACTATGAGCCTCGGGCTTCCGGTCTGGAAGTGGAGCTGGTAGAGGAATTTTCTGCGCAGGTGGAGCTGATTCCTTCTTCCGGAGGGGTCTTTGAAGTGGTGGTCGATGGAGAGAAGATCTTTTCAAAGGCACAGCTGCGGCGCTTTCCGGAGGACAAAGAGATAGTAGGTCTTGTCCGGAAAAAGCGAAAGTCCTGACACCTGGGGACTCAGCGGAAGCTGCGGGTTCCCAAACCCCCGGTTGCCTGATACCTTGAATTGCAGGCACAGGATTTCCGGTGCAGGACTATTTCGTTCCGTCGCTTTCTATTTGACAGTTGGCGATGCATTCATCGCAGTTCATCTTGGCCTTTCCCAGACGATGGAAATTGGCAAAGCCGGCAATCAGATCATCACCTCCACGGGGACATACCTGAAGGAATTGGATAAAGGTGATCATCCTGGAGATGACTTCCGCAGGGGCCGCGTGTTCGATCCGGCAGGCTCCCTCTTCCGCGGTGACATTATCGATGGAGAGGACCTCGGTAAAAAAACGCTTCAGCGCGGTATGGCGGAAGATCACATCTTCAGCTGCTTTTTTCCCCTTGTCGGTCATCGTGATGGCCTCATAGGGGGCATAATTGATCAGCTCTTTCTGGGAAAGCGCGCGTAATGCCTCTGTCACCGAGGCCCTGCTGACTCCGAGCCGAAGGGCAATGTCCTTGCTCCTGGCCACGAGTTTTTCCTCGACAATATGGTAAATGGCTTCAATATAGTCTTCCAGGCTGGCACTGAGTTTAGCTCTCTTGATCATGGTTGTCCTGACTTGAATCGAAGGAGAAGTCCATGGGAGGACCCGGGAAGTGCTGGCGAACGGTTGAAAAGGCCGCCTCGTCTTATTTTGCGCAGCTTATGATAAAACCCTTTTCCAAACGAGTCAAGTCAGGAAAAGCAAATATGCCCCTCCATCAACAAAACCTATGCTTTGTGAACTGAAGGTCGAAAATCTGGCCCTGATCGAATCGCTTCGCTTGAATTTCGACAATCATACGGATTCCTCAGGACTTATTGTCATGACCGGTGAGACAGGGGCGGGAAAGTCCATCATGCTGCGGGCTATTCACCTGCTGACCGGCGTCCGCACCTCCGCCGACTGGGTACGAAACGGTGCCGAGAGCTGTACTGTGGAGGCCTTGTTCGAAGTCCGCCCCGACCACACAGCCCTGCTGGATATCTTACGGCAGAGCGGCCTGGGTGATGACACGACGGTGATCATTAAACGGGTTCTGCAGAATAACGGCAAGAGCAGGTTGTATGTTAACGGCTCGCTGGCCACGGCAAAAATGGTCTCGGAGCTTGCCGATAATCTGTTAAGCATTGCAGGTCAGCATGATCATCAACAGCTTCTGCAGCCGGTCCTTCATCTTGATTTTCTCGACAATTTTGGAGATCTCCGGGATGAGCGGGAGGCATTTTCCCAGGTCTTCGGACTCTGGCGGCAGAAGAAAAAAGAACTCAACGATCTGTTGACACAGGAAAAGGACAAGGAGGAAAAGAAGGACTTTCTCCGGTTTCAACTGGCTGAAATACGTGATGCCGACCTCGCAATAGGTGAGGATGAGGTCCTGGAGAGTGAAAAAAAACGACTCGGCAGCGCCGATCAGTTGATCAGACTGAGCCATGGGAGCTATAGTTTCTTCGCAAAAACGCTCCAAGAGGGGCTGGCGGAGGCCCGAAAGAACATGGAACAGGCCGCATCCCTTGATCCGCTGGCACAAAGGCTTGCCGAGGATCTGGCCGGGTATTACTACCAGGCCGAGGACCTGGTTGTGGAGTTGCGAAGGTATCGCGATTCCCTGGAAAACGATCCCGTACGCCTTGAGGACGTCAACGGTCGTATTGATCTGATCCGTCAGTTGAAACGAAAATACGGCAAGAGCATTGCCGACGTCCTCGAGTTTGCCGGATCAATAGAGAAGGAGCTGGAGAGGCTCGACAATCTGGAAATACGGGCGGAGGGATTGCAACGGGAGTCTGCCGAGCTCGAGAGAGAGGTTGCGGTCATGGCGGCCGCGCTCTCCGAAAAACGTCGAAAGGCGGCCCAGCGCCTGGAAGAGGTGATGGGCCTTGAGTTGACCTCCCTTTCCTTCACCCGGGCGGCCTTCCATGTATGCTTTCAGGACGTCGACTCCGATATGTCGCAGATGCGTTCGGAAGGATGGGACCGGATCGAATTTTTCTTGTCGGCGAACCCCGGAGAGCCGCCGCGGCCGCTTGCCAAGGTAGCTTCCGGCGGAGAGCTCTCCCGGTTGATGCTGGCCTTGAAGTGTCTGCTGGCAAAAAAAGATATGGTGGAGACCGTTATCTTCGATGAGGTGGACTCCGGGATCGGCGGAGAGGCGGCGGAGGCCGTTGCCCGGAAGATTCAGGAGCTCGCCGGCCATCATCAGGTCTTCTGCATCACCCATCTGCCGCAGATTGCCGCCCGCGGCACCGATCATTTTCTGGTCTTGAAAACCATCCATGAAGGACGGACTCAATCGTCGTTTTCCCTGCTCACCCGGGAGGAGAGGGTAACGGAGCTGGCGAGGATGCTTGCCGGGGAGTCCGTATCCACCAGGACCAACGCCTGGGCAAGGGAGTTGCTGGAAAAGGGGGCCTGGCGGCCATGAGCGCAGTGTCTGCCCTGGCCCTTTTCTCCGGGGGACTGGATTCCATCCTGGCCTGTCGGGTCGTTGCCGCCCAGGGGGTCACGGTTACGGCGATCAAATTCGTCTCGCCGTTTTTTGACGACCATATCCTGGCTGATCAGGAAGGCTACCGACAGGAAATACGCAGGAAATACGATATCGAGGTCAGGGTGGAGGATATCAGTGCGCCCTATCTGCAGTTGCTGCAAAATCCCGTCCATGGTTTCGGCAAGAATTTCAACCCGTGTATCGATTGCAAGATCTTGATGTTGCGTCGGGCAAAAGCGATGATGGCCGAGTCGGGCGCCTCCTTCTTGATCACCGGGGAGGTCCTCGGGCAGCGTCCGATGTCGCAACGCCGTGACACCCTTGATCTGATCGAGAGGGATTCAGGCAGCCGTTCCATTCTGCTGCGGCCGCTGTCGGCAAAACTGTTGCGGGAGACCGAGGCGGAGCGCACCGGGCTTGTTGATCGGCAGGGCCTGCTTGATTTCAGCGGCCGCGGCCGTTCCAGGCAGATTGCCTTGGCTCACCGGTTCGGAATCACGGATTTTCCGTCGCCGGCCGGAGGCTGCAGGCTTGCCGATCCGATATTGAGCCGTCGGGTGGCCAGGATGTACGCTGGGGAATTCGGTATCCGACCCGACCGGATTACGACCGACGATGTCCGGTTGCTCTTTATCGGCAGACAGTTCCGTCTGCCCGGAGACGGCTGGCTGATACTCGGTCGCAACGAGCAGGAGAATGTCCTGTTGGAGGGGCTTTTTCAGGATGGAGACATGCTCTTGTCCATGCAGAGCCGTCCCGGGCCGACGGCCATCCTCCGACGGGCAATCTCGCTGACTCAAGAGCAGCGGGACTGCTGCCTGCAGGCAGCGGCCTCCCTCGTTGTCCGTTATGGGAATAAGACGCCGTCCGGACTACGGGAGGCAGAGGTTGCGGTCCTCTTTAACGGCACAAGAGACGTGGTGGTCGCAGGGCCTTCCGTGTCAGATGGCAACACCTTCCGATAACGGTCTGACATCCTCCGACAGCGGAAGATAGACGATGACCTCGGTCCCTCCCGAGGTGGGCGTGTTGATCACCAGCTCTCCCCGATGGAGATGGATGGCCTTCTGGGCAAGGCTGAGTCCGAGTCCGGTGCCGTAGACCTTGGTGGTGAAAAACGGCTCGGTGACCCTTTTTTTATGCACGACATGGATCCCCTCACCGGAATCCCTGATCGTGATCACCACATCCGTTTCCGACTGACTGATCTTGATATCGAGGGACCCTCCGTCGAGCATCGATTCGATGCCGTTTTTGATGATATGCACCAGGGCCAGATAGATCTGTTCCTGATCGATAAAGATCTCCGAGATCGGGTTTTCAACCAGCAGGGTGGCCTTGACGCCGAAATGCTCGAAATCCGACTGCAGCAGCGCGATGACCCTCTCGACCAGCTGTATCGGATCGGAGACTTTCGGCGAAAGGTCGACGCGCTGGGTGAACTTGAAGAGATTGTTGAGGATCTTTCCCAGACGCTCCGCCTCCTTGGCAATGACCTCGAGGAAGAGTTGCGGTTCGGCCTGCGGCTTCTTCAGAAGCCTGCGGGCAAGACCGCCTATGGAGAGTACCGGATTTCGAATCTCGTGGTAGACCTGGGCCGATATCTGACCCAAGGCGGCGAATCGTTCCGCCTCAACCAGCAAATCCTTATCCCGGTTGACGACGGCGTTCAGCTCGCTGAGCTGGTCCTTCTGCAACATCTCCATGCTGACATCGGTCAAATAACCCGGAGAAAGACAGATTCCGTCCTCCTCGAAGATAGTGATCGATGCCCAGTCTTTCAGCCAGATGGTTCGGCCGTCGGGCAACTTGACCTTGTATACGGCCTCCATGGTCCCGGTTCTGCTGTTTTTGCCTCTGAGAGCCGGTCGCTGGTCGGCTATTTCTTTCCCCGGTATGATCATCTCCCGTATGATCGGTGTTCCTCCGTTATTCCTGTACTCCCGTCTGTCGAGGATGCTGTTGCAGAAGGTCTTGGCTATGGTGTCCGGACTGCAGTTGAGGAGGAAAAGAAACTGCCGGCTGACATACTCATACCAGATTCCGGGCTGATCGAGGCGCCAGGCGGAGATATACGGCAGGATCGGGATATCGATCTGATCGAAGGAAAAGCAGGCGGCAATCTGTTCCCGGATCTTGTTTTTTAAGGATGCACTGCAGTCTTCATGCAGCAGTCTTCCGCAGTAGTCGGCGCTGAGAGAGGTGTCTATTTCAGTCATGGGAACTCCGGGAGGATTGCAGCTGGTACTTTCCGGTTGCACTGCCATAGTATAGCCTGCACGGCTGAGGATTTCAATACACACTCCTCAGGCGGTCGGGAAGGGCGGCCGGCTGGTGGCTGAAAATTTCTGCCACGGCCAAGAGGTACTGCTCCTCCGTCCTTGCCTTTTTGATTTTCTTAAAGGTCTTCTGCCGACCGGGAAAGGAAGCGATCAGATAGTACCAGAGCTGTTTCATGCGGCCGAGCAGGTGACCCGGGCCTGAAAAGCGCCGTCTGTATCCCCGGTAGAGGGCGTCATGGAATGCCTGCAGGAGGCCCGGGCGCTCATCGAAAGGGATAGTCTCTCCGGTAAGAGACGAAATCAGAAAGGGATCAGCCAGAACGCCGCGGCCGATCATCCAACGACTCACCCAGGGAAAGCGTTGTGCCAGCCTCTGAAAGGTGGCGGTATCGGTGATGTCACCGTTATAGACAAGCTCATGCCGAGTGAATTTCCGGCAGAGGGCGAAGGTGTCGAGGTCGACGCCACCGGAGTAGAGCTGCCTGCCCAGGCGAGGGTGAATGATGATTTCCTTCAGGTCGAAGGCATCGAGCGACGGCAGCAGGGTCAGTATTTCGGAAGGATCAGCGTAGCCGAGCCGCGTTTTCACAGATAGTTCGATCGTAAGTCTCGGCATGATCTTTTCCAGCAGGGCGACGATCGTCTCCGGGTAGGGCAGGAGACCTGCACCCCTTTTTTTCCTGGCAATCATCGGGGCGGGGCAGCCCAGGTTCCAATTGATATGGGTATACCCCAGATCCTGCAGGCGATCCGCCAGGGCCAGGAAATCCTCGGCATCGGAGTTCAGCAGCTGGGGGATGATCGGCAGACCGGGATTATTTTCCACGAGGACGTCTGCAAGTCGCTTTTCGTGGGCGGTACAGTGTCGTTGGGGATTGATGAAAGGGGTGACGGCGGCGTCGAAGCCTTGAAACTGCTGGTGGAAAATGGTACGGAAGACCGCGTCGGTCACCCCCTGGATCGGCGCCAGGTAGAAAAAAGGCGGCGCCGGGGGCTCAGGGTGTGTAAACGATGAGGTCTGACGTTCATTACGCATCGATCTGATATGGCATCCGTTTGCCCGGTCCCTGCCACATGGCAAGGGGGTATCCAGAAGTGTTCCGATATGGTATGCTGGAGAAACCTTCCGGTACCGGGGAAGGATTTCAACATACACGAAACGGGAAAAAAAAGATAGCGTGGGCAATGACCGATTGAAACCCCTCAGAGACAGGCTGCGTGCGTATCCAGCGGCTCTGATTGCGGCCCTTTCCCGCCTGAGTCATGGCAGGGTATATCTGGCGGGAGGGACGGTTCGGGATTGGCTGATGGACAGGATGCCCGCCGATCTCGATCTGGTCGTCGATTCTCAGGCACAGACCTGCTGCCGGACGCTGCAGGCGGAACTGGGCAGCGGAGTACTGGTGCCTCTCGGAGAGCCGGAAAACGACACGGCCCGTTTTGTCTGGCACGGGCTGACCGTAGATATCAGCGGGTTTCGCGGAGGGGCCGACAGCATCGAGGAAGATCTCCGGCTGCGGGATTTCACGATCAATGCGATGGCCGTTGCGCTTCGGGATCTGATGGATGGTACCGCGGTGCCTGAACTGATCGATCCGGTCGGCGGATCATATGATCTGGAACAGGGGGTGGTGCGTGCCTGTGACCACGCCTTTGCCGATGATCCGCTCAGGATCCTGCGCGGCTTCAGGTTCTGTGCAACACTCGGCTTCAGGTTCCATCCCTCGATTCCGGAGGCCATGGAGGCCTGCTCTTCCCGTATTGGCCGGGTGGCGGGCGAACGTATCAACCATGAGCTGGATCTGATCATGGGCTCGGATCAGGCCGGGCGCACCTTTCAGGCAATGGCCGCGATCGGTGTCCTGTGGCACGTTCTTCCCGAGCTGCAACAAGGAGCCGGACTTGTCCAGCCGGGTTTTCATCATCTGGATGTCCTTGCTCACAGCCTCGAGACCCTCGAACGCATGGAGGAGGTGCTTTGCCGGCCGGAGCGCTTCTATCCCGGGGGAAGGGCGATCTTCACTGAATGCATCGAGCGCAAAGGGGTGAAAGGACATCTTAAATGGGCCGCTCTGCTCCATGATCTGGGGAAACCGGCCGCGATGGAGGTGCATCCCGAGGAAGATGGGCGGATTACCTTCTATAATCATGATCGGATCGGCAGGGAGATCTTTTTTCAGATCGCCAAACGCCTGCGATGGAGTAATGCGGCAAAGGCGGCAGTGGGAAGACTGATCGAATTCCATATGTACCCGTTTCATCTCTGTAATGCCTCCCGTTCGTCGGGCCTCGGCAAAAAGGCCTGTCTGCGGTTTTGGAAGAAGGCCGGCCCGGACCTGCCGGCCCTGTTCCTGCTCGCCATGGCCGACAGTCTCGCCTGCCGGGGAGAGAAGAAGCCCGAGGGCATGGAAGAGGAACTCGCCTCTTTGTTTTACAGGCTGCAGGAGACCATCGATCATTGCGTTCAACCGGTGCTTTCCGGACCAAGGCTGGTGACCGGCGATGATTTGATCGGGAGGTTTCACCTGACGCCCGGCCCCGTCTTTTCCCTGCTTCTTTCAAAGCTGGAGACGGCGCGGGTCGAAGGTGAGATCCATAACCGGCAGGAAGCGCTTGACTGGATAGCGAAATACTTGCAGAATAGAGGAGCGTGAGGGAAGAGGCGACGATCCGGCCCGGGCTTTTTCGTTTTCGCCTTGTCAAAGAAAAACAAATGGACTAAAACGTGCGCAAAGTACAGGATTATTATTTTAGGAAGGCAAAAAAGGAAAGGTACCCGGCCCGTTCGGTCTATAAACTTGAAGAGATTCAGGTCAAATACCATTTCCTTCGTCCAGGTGACAGCGTCCTTGATCTGGGATGCCATCCCGGCAGCTGGTCCCTTTATGCCTCACAGATTGTTGGAAGAAAAGGGGTGGTCGTCGGAGTGGATATCCAGGAGACCGTAGCCGCACCAAGACCGGAGGGCTCCGAGATCCATTGGATCCGCCAGGATATCATGGAGCCCGAACTCATAGAAAAGGTGCGAAAGTTTCGTCCGGCCTTCAAGATCATGATCTCGGATCTGGCGCCGAAGACCACAGGACATCCCTGGGCCGATCATCAGCAATCGCTGCAGTTGGTTCACAGGACGCTGCTGCTGGCCCGGACCCTGCTCCACGAACATGGGCATTATATCTGCAAGGTCTTCCAGGGAGAGGACTTTCCGGAGTTCGTTCGTGAGGTCAAGGAGCACTTCGAGATGGTCAAGGTCGTAAAACCGAAGAGTTCGCGATCCGAGAGCCGGGAGGTCTTTGTGTTGGGGATGGATTTTAAAAAAAACAACAGGTAGATACTATGTCAGGACATTCGAAGTGGTCGACAATTAAAAGAAAGAAAGGCGCGATTGATGCCAAGAGAGGAAGTATTTTCACCCGGTTGATCAAGGAGATCACGGTGGCGGCCAGGACCGGCGGCGGCGACCCCGACGGCAACCCTCGTCTGCGATCGGCCATCGCCGCGGCCAAGAACGAAAACATGCCCAAAGATAATATCGCCCGGGCCATTAAAAAGGGTACAGGCGAGATAGCCGGCGAGGTCTATGAAGAGATCCTCTACGAGGGTTATGGGCCGGGCGGGGTGGCCGTCCTGGTTGAATGTATGACAGACAACCGGAACCGGACCGTTGCCGATATCCGCCACTACTTCGCCAAGAGCAACGGCAACCTGGGCGAGTCCGGTTGTGTCGCCTGGATGTTCGACAAGAAAGGACTGATCCAGGTCGACGAGACCAGCACCTCCGAGGAGGAGCTCTTGGAGGTGGCCTTGGAAGCCGGGGCCGAGGATGTGATTGCCGAGGAGAATGAATTTCAGGTCATCACGACACCGGAAAGCTTCGATCAGGTTCGGGATGCCCTGGAAACGGCCGGGGTGAAGATGCTTGCGGCCTCGGTGTCGATGATCCCGAAAAACACCGTCGAGGTGACCGAAGAAAAACCGGCCAGGGCACTCTTGAAACTGCTGGAGAGCCTGGAAGATCATGACGATGTCCAGAACGTCCATGCAAATTTCGATATTGACGACGAATTGATGGAAAAGCTTTCCTGATGGAGAGAATCCTCGGCATCGACCCGGGTTCCAGGCTGACAGGGTACGGGGTGATCGACATGATCGACGGACGGTTGCGGTTCGTCTCCTGCGGGGTGATCAGGACGACGCCCGGTTTTTCATTTGCCCATCGGCTCAATGAGATCTTCGACGGGATCAATGAGGTCATTCGCCTCCATGGACCCGAGGACGCGGCGGTGGAGGATGTCTTTCTCGCCACCAATCCCCGTTCGGCCTTAAAGCTTGGCCAGGCGAGAGGGGCGGCGATCGTGGCCGCGTTACAGAATGGTCTGAATGTGAAGGACTACGGCGCCAAAAAGATAAAACAGGCCGTGGTCGGTTATGGACAGGCGGAAAAGGTTCAGGTGCAACATATGGTCAGGGTTCTGCTGGGATTGACCGCAGCTCCCAGTGCCGATGCGGCGGATGCGCTGGCGGTGGCCATCTGTCATGCCAATACCCTGCGGATGAGTCAACGATGATTGCAACGCTTGCGGGCAAGGTCCTGATCAAGGCAACGGACAGGGTGGTGATTGATGTCGGCGGTGTAGGATACGAGGTCTTCCTCTCCAGCGACGGGATTTCCCGTCTGCCGGAGAAAAACCAGGAGGCCTTCCTCCATATCCACACCCATGTCCGGGAGGATGCCCTGCTGCTCTTCGGTTTCCTGGAAGAAGAGGAGAAAGAGATGTTCCTGATCCTGAAGACTGTCTCCGGAATCGGCCCGAGGCTTGCCCAGGCCATCCTGTCCGGCATGCGGGTCGACGAGCTGTGCCGGGCAATCCGGACCCAGGATGTGAAGAGGCTCACGGGCCTGCAGGGTGTCGGTAAAAGGACCGCCGAACGCCTCTGTATGGAGTTGAAGGAGAAGGTCGGCCACCTGGGGACCACCGGGGATAGCGGAGCCCGCATCCTAGGTCCTGTGGGGGCTGCAGCCGGTCCGATCATCTCCGACGTGCTGTCGGTCTTTATCAACCTGGGCTATCCCGAACCGCTGGCCAGACAGGTCTTAACCACTGTGAAACGGCGGGTCGGTGACGAGCGCTTTGCGGCACTGACCCTGGAGGAGATGATTAAAGAAGGATTGCGGACACTGGCATGAGCATCGAAGAGGAATTCGGCACGGAAAATCGTCTGGTCGATCCGGAACCCGTATCCCGGGAGAAGGCCAATGACAATGCTCTCAGGCCAAAGAGGCTTGCCGAGTATATCGGTCAGGAGCAGGTGCGCAGGAGTCTCGATATATTCATCAAGGCGGCTCTCGGCCGCGGCGAGCCGTTGGATCACGTGCTCTTTCATGGGTTTCCAGGCCTCGGCAAGACCACCCTTTCCTATATCATCGCCAACGAGATGGGGGCGGGAATCAAGGTCACCTCCGGGCCGGTCATTGAACGCCAGGGAGACCTGGCGGCCATACTCACCGGTCTGCAGGAAGGAGACGTCCTCTTTATCGACGAGATCCACCGCTTGAATCATGTGGTCGAGGAGATCCTCTACCCGGCGATGGAGGACTTTCAGCTGGATCTCATTATCGGTCAGGGACCGGGGGCGCGGTCGGTGAAAATGGACCTGCCCCATTTTACCCTGGTTGGGGCAACCACCCGCACCGGGCTGCTGACCCCGCCTCTCAGGGACCGGTTCGGCGTTGTCCTGCGCCTTGAATTCTACACCCCGGAAGAACTGGTGACCATCGTCCGGCGATCGGCGGCGATTCTCGGGATGGATATCGATGAATCGGGGGCCCTGGAACTCGGCAAACGTTCCCGCGGGACCCCGAGGATCGCCAACCGGCTGCTGCGAAGGGTCCGTGATTTTGCCCAGGTCGGCAGGCATAAGGTGGTTGATCGGGAGGTGGCCGATGCCGCACTGAAGATGCTGGGTGTTGATCAGCTGGGCCTCGACGAGATGGACAGACGGATCATGTCGACCATCATCGATAAATTTCAAGGGGGGCCGATCGGTCTGGAGACCCTTGCCACGGTGGTCTGCGAGGAGAAGAATACCCTGGAGGATGTCTACGAGCCGTTTCTGATCCAGTCCGGGTTCTTGAACCGGACACCGCGGGGAAGGGTGGCGACGGTATTGGCCTACGAACATCTCGATCGGAAGATGAATCCGAGGTCGGAAAGACAGCCGTCGCTGTTCGACGATTAACAGAGGCAGAACATCGGACCATGAAATCACAGGAGAGAGGGGCATGAAAAGGCGAAAAACCATTCAGGATTTTATTGCAATGAAAAAAAACGGTGAAAAGATCACCGTTTTGACCGCGTATGACGCCGCCATGGCAGGAGTTCAGCAGGCCTGCAACGTGGACATCCTGCTGGTCGGGGATTCCCTGGGCAATGTCGTGCTCGGCTATGATTCGACTGTGCCGGTGACCATGGAACAGATGCTTCATCATGCCTCTGCCGTCAGACGCGGCGCACCTGAGGCCTTTGTGGTCGGAGATATGCCTTTCGGCTCCTATCAGAGCGGAGCACGGGAAGCGATAGCGAACGGCACCCGCTTTCTGAAGGAGGCGGGGTGCGATGCGGTGAAGCTCGAGGGCGGGCTTGTCGTCTGTGATACGGTCCGGGCCATGGTAGGCGCGGGAATCTCGGTCATGGGACATATCGGCCTGACCCCGCAGACCGCGACCCAGCTGGGCGGGTACAAGGTTCAGGGAAAGGATGCGGATTCGGCGCGAAGGCTTCTGTCGGAAGCCAAGGGACTGGCCGATGCCGGGGCTTTTTCCCTGGTCATGGAATGTGTTCCTTCCCAGCTTGCCGATATCATAACCGAATCCATCGGTATTCCGACCATCGGCATAGGAGCGGGTCCCGGCTGTGACGGACAGGTCCTCGTCATCAATGATATGTTGGGAATGTTTGAGAAATTCGTTCCCAGTTTTGTCAAGACCTATGCCAACCTGGCGCCGCTGATCAAGGACGGAATCATCCGATATACCCGTGAGGTCAAAGACGGCAGCTTTCCGGCAACAGAGCAGAGTTTTTCCGCACAGGTCGATCTGCGGGCGATACTTGACAAAAAATAGCAGGGGAAATGCGGGCTGACACCCGCTCTGCCTTTGACCGAAGGGACCTTTTGAGATTGCCGGCGTCTGATTATTCCTCAGGCCCGTTTCCGTCCGGTCCCTTCCGGCACAGCTTCTTCCGCAGGTCGTAGCGCCTAACCTCTTCATGTTTCTCTCCACCTCGGTATTTCATTCCTGTTCCACATTCCTCCACCTCAAGAATCGTTGCCACTCTCACATGATGGGTATTTTGTTGGTATTTTCATAAGTTTCAGTATGTTGTCAATTAATGCGTGACGAAAGACAATTGGAGCTTCATTCGACGCTCAGCCTCTTTATTCTATATATTGTATCGTAATATTCTAAAAATACAATATATGGTGTTTTAGGGTTAATCTAATTTCCTTTTTATTTCCTTATGCTTAGATGTATTTTTTCTTGACATCGCCGCTCCACTGTTATAAATGGAATGATATGGGATAAAGTGGGATACAATGGAGAGGGGCGGGGAATCGTGGTCGACAGGACATTTCGAGGAACATACGAACATACGATCGATGAAAAAGGGCGGTTGAGTTTCCCCAGTCGCTTCAGAGAGATACTGCGTTTGTACGATTCCGAGACCCTTATCGTCATTCCGTGGTGGGGGAAGCATCTGCGGGTCTACCCCTTTTCGGAATGGGAGATCTTTCAGAAAAAACTGACTGCGGATGATGTGGATCAGCCGAAAAATCTGCAAGGCCTTGTCAGGTACGTGATGGCCAACAGTATTGATTGTTCGCTGGACAGGCAGGGGCGTATCCTGATCCCGCCCAATATGCGCAACAAGGTGGATTTGAAAAAGGATATCTTCCTGCTCGGGGTAATGAATCGGGTTGAGATCTGGGACAGGAGCAAATGGAGTGAGGAGTGTGCTGCGGACCTCCTGGATTCCGAGACGGTTGAAGAGAGCCTGCAGAAATTGAAAATCTTCTGATGGGCAGCGGGAGCGGACAGGGGGCCTTGCACCGTTCCGTTCTTCTCGAAGAGACGCTGGGGTATCTCATACTCCGGCCGGGTGGGGTCTATATTGACGGGACCCTGGGTCTCGGAGGCCACAGCCTGGGAATCCTGGAAAGAACAGCACCCGACGGACAGGTTATTGCCTTTGAATGGGACGAACAGGCCATCGAGCTGGCCCGGAAGAGATTGAAGGAATTTGCCGGCAGATTGACGATAATAAGGCGGAATTTTTCGGAGATATCGGAAGCGATACATGAGCTGGGGATCAGGGCGGTTGACGGTATCCTGATCGATATCGGCCTGTCCTCCCTGCAGTTGGATCAAGGGGAACGGGGTTTCAGTTTTCAGCGCGATGAGCCGCTCGATATGCGGATGGACCAGAGGCGGAAGATCACGGCGGCATCACTTCTTGCCTCGTTAACAGAGAGAGAACTTGCCGATATTTTTTATTATTTTGGTGAGGAGCGACAGGCGAGACCGATCGCCGCGCGGATCGTCAGGGCAAGGGAAACAGAAGAGATCGGGACCTCGAGGCAATTGGCAGCCCTTGTGGTGCAAGCGGTGCCGAAACGATTTCATCCAAAGAGAATCCATGTGGCGACTAAAGTCTTTCAAGCCCTCAGAATAGCAGTGAATACCGAGCTCGAGAACCTGTCGGCGATCATTGATGGAGCGGTACCCTTGCTGAAGCCCGACGCCAGGTTTTGTGTGATCTCCTTTCACTCTCTGGAGGATCGGATTGTGAAAAGGAAATTTCGGGAGAACCCGTTTCTCCAGGTGGTGACAGCCAAACCGGTGAGGCCGACGGCCAAGGAGATCGACGTCAACCCCCGGTCCCGCAGCGCCAGGCTGCGTGTTGCAGAAAAGCGAGAATAAAATCTGAGGAGAGAGACATGAATTTCCGTAATCCGGTTCAATCATATACACGACCGATGATGAACACGTACGCCGGGCATCAGCTGCGTCGACAAAAGGCCTTCACCTGGGCGGCTGATAAGGCGGTATTCCTCTGTGTCGGAAGGATCCTGCTGGTTCTGTTGCCTGTCGTTCTGGTGATGAATCTTTGGTTCGCCTGGTCGTACAACCATCTTGCAGCCACCTCCCGGGAAGTGGATAGCACCTACCGGGTGCTGATGGACAAGCAGATCAAATTGAGGGCAGAAAGGGCTCAGCTGTTTTCACCTGAACAGGTTCAGTTGATAGCGGCTGAGAAATTTGCATTGCATGTTCCGGGAAAAGAGCAAATCAAATTCTTTTAAGTCATAAGCAAGGGCTGCCATGGCCGGAAGATCCCGTCTGCGAACACAGAGAAACAAAGGGCGCAGACTTGTTCTGGCCATATTCGTTCTGATATCCTTAGGTCTGTGTTACTGGTTTTTTATAAAAGAAAACCACGTGAGGCATTATGTTCACACCCTTATACAGGCCGGTGGAGACCTCTCCGCAATCGATAGGATCAACCGAGGGGTTATTTATGATCGAAACCTCAAAGAACTTGCGGTGTCGATGGACCGGGTATCTGTCTATGCCACCATTCGCGAGTTGGACTCATTGCAGGAAACCGCCATGCGGCTTGCTCCGGTCGTCAATACAAGTGAAGAGAGTTTGCTGGAAAAACTAAAAAAAGGGTCCATACAGGTTTGGCTGGCAGAAAATATCACCCAGGAAGAGGAGAAGGCAGTCCGGCGTCTCGGTTTAAAAGGGATCTTTCTCCATAGGGAAAAAGTCCGATATTATCCGCAACAGGAGGCGGCGGCGCACTTTCTCGGATACACCGAAAACCAGATGGGCCTGGCCGGGGTGGAATACACCTACAATCAATGGCTCAATCAATATGGAAGGTCCTCAGGCAACAACCGGCAGTCAGGTATTGCGACCAAAAAGGATGGGGAGAGAAACGGCAGCCACAATCTGATTCTCACCATTGATCTAAAGATCCAGGATGTCCTCTATAAATACGTGACCGAAATCGGTGCGGCTCATGCAGGGATACGTTTGGGGGCGATGGTAATGGAAGCGAAATCCGGGGATGTGGTCGGCTGCGTCAATTACCCCTCCTTCGATCCCAACCGCTTTCGAGAATATAAAAAATCCGTCCTGGGAAACATCTTTGTCGAGCCGGCGGCAATTCCGAAAAATATCAGGTCGTTTTTTCTTGAAACCGCATCCTTGCAGTCTGTTTATGAAAAGGATGGTCGGGTCCTTCCCTGGAGCGTCGCCTTCGATCCCCCCTCCCTTGGAACGGAGATCCGTCTGTGGGAAAAATTGGGGCTGAATGAACCGCTGCACCTCGATTTCGTGGCAGAAAACGAAAAGCCGGAAAGATTGAAGCTGCTCAAACAGGATCAGGATATCGGTCTGGATACCGGCAGTGTGCCGCAGATTGCGACCCCGATGCAGGTCTTGACAGCCATGGCCCGCATTGTCAACGGCGGCAAGGAGGTCATTCCCCACGTTGTTGATTCAAAAAGAAATCAAGGTGCAGTTCCTTCGAGCCACAGCGGAGAAGCGTCCGTTGTTCCTGGTGAGGTCTCACGTGAGGCGCGGCGGTTGTTTTCAGCCATGGCCCGGCCGGGGCCGCTGTCTTCCGGGACGATCACAGGGGAAGGTCTTTCCTTTTCGCGCATGGGGGATATTGACAAATATCTGAGAAACACCATAATGCTGTCCATGATTCCGGCGACTGATCCGGAGCTGGTTCTGATGGTGGTCGCCGATCTTCCCGGCCTTGATCCGGGAGGATCGGGAAGAGCTGGAAGGGTTGACCTTGAGACGCCCGGGTTGAAAATGATCTATCCGATAGTCACCTTTGAACAGGTATTTACAACGCTTTCCGGTATGATGACGGCAGAGAAACAGGAAAAGAAGAACTATCGGCCCAACGAGCCGATAAAGGACGGTTTCCGGAGGCCTGCCGATGTCCATGGCGCGGTCGCGGGACCGGTGAAGATGCCATCCCTGTTGGGTTTGAGCCTACGAAAAAGTCTGCGCCTGCTCAAGGGGGTACCTGTGGAGATTCGTGTCCATGGAACGGGACGGGTGGTTGGCCAGGATCCCGCACCTGATACCGTCATGGCCGACGTCAAGGTCTGTACGCTGACGCTGCAGCCGATGGTCGATAAAAAGCGGCCCGGGAAAGAGCTGAAAAAATTCATCCATTCACCCGAGATCAAAGATGGCAGCGACAAAGGGAAAGACTAGGTCGGAATGTTCCGATTTCACAGGAAGTCCCGAGGCTGTATGCCTTTCGGAACTGCTTGAGGGTCTTGTCTATTCCACCCTGAGCGCCATTGGAGCCGATCAGGTCTGTATTGCCTCCGTGACGGCGGATTCGCGGGAGGTCAAGGCCTTGAGCCTTTTTGTGGCCTTGCCGGGAACCAGAACGGATGGCCATGTATTTATCGGGCAGGCGGTGGAGAGGGGCTGTGCGGCTGTTGTGGTTGAGGAGGACCGGGTGGATATGGAGGCCATTGCCGGGACGGGCGTCTGTGTTGTCGCCGTCAAGGACGGCAGGCAGGCCTATGCGGCCATTGCCGCCGGCTTTTACGGTCATCCCGCCAGACAAATGACCTTCATCGGCGTCACCGGCACCAATGGAAAGACCACGGTCACCTATCTCCTGGAACATGTTCTCGAGAGGTACGGCCTTCCGGTTGGAGTGATCGGCACCGTCAATTACCGCTATTCGACCCCCTCGGGGAGGATTGAGCTCCCCGCCCCCTTTACCACCCCGGACCCGATCATCCTCCAGCAACTTTTATGGAACATGGCCCGGGCCGGGGTACGCTATGTCCTGATGGAGACCTCTTCCCATGCCCTTTATCAGGCTCGTCTCGGCGATATCCGCTTCGATGTGGCCGCCTTTACCAATCTCTCCCAGGATCATCTCGATTATCATGCCGGGATGGAAGACTACTATTCGGCCAAAACCCGTCTGTTCACCGACTATCTAAAAGAAGACGGGATGGCCGTCATCACCTGCGGCGAGATGGGGCCCGAACGGAGCTGGCAGACACGGTTGACGGCGTTGTGCCGAGAACGGGGCATCAAGACCCTGGCCGTCGGGATTGGCGAGGATCCCCAAATACGGCTTATTCATGCCGACAGCCGCCGTGACGGAACGACCATTATGCTGGAGACCGCAGCCGAAGGGGTACAGATAAACTCCCCGATGGTTGGAAGATTTAATGTCGAAAATATCATGACCACCCTTGGGATATGTCTGGGCTTAGGGTTGGACCTGCAGACGGCGGCAGGCTTTCTGGCCACGGCCCATGGGGCTCCCGGACGATTGCAGCTGGTTACGGCAGGCCATGACCTGTCACGGCCGGTCGTTTTCATCGATTATGCGCATACACCCGACGCCTTGCGCAAGGTCCTGACCACCCTGAAGGCCTTACCGCATCGCGATCTGTTCTGCGTTTTCGGCTGCGGCGGCGATAGGGACAGGGGGAAGAGGCCGCTGATGGGGGCCATTGCGGCCAAAGTAAGCGATGTGGTTATCGTGACCGACGACAATCCTCGAAGCGAAGGGTCGGCCGCGATCATCGAGCAGATCCTGCCGGGCATACAGGGTTCGGGTTCCCGGGAAAAGGACAGGGCCTGGCTGCGCCGGCGAGAGGGGAACGAAAAGGGTTTTCTTGTCCTGCCCGTCCGGGAAGAGGCCGTTGCCGAGACGGTGAAGGCCGCAGGTGTCGAAGATATCGTCCTGATTGCCGGCAAAGGGCATGAAACGTACCAGATCGGGCCGGCCGGGATACGGTTTTTTGATGATTTCCTTGAGGCCCAGGAGGCCCTTCTCGCCTGGAATTGCACGGCCATAGGCAAAGCGGTCCGAGGGACCTTCGCCGGGTCCCTGACCGGCCCGTCGTTTCGCTCGGTATGCACCGACAGCCGCTCTGTAATGCCGGACGATATCTTTGTTGCCCTCAAGGGGGATACCTTCGACGGCCATGATTTTCTGACCCAGGCGGTTGCGGCAGGGGCCGGGTGTCTCGTGGTCTCGAAGGCCGCCGATTTTGAAAAATATGAGGATATCGCAAGATTTCTGGTGCCGGACACCCTGCAGGCCCTGGGCGATCTGGCAGCCTATCACCGTCGGCTGCTGAGATCGGTCAGCCGGCCCCTGGTCATTGGTCTTACCGGCAGCTGCGGTAAGACCACGGTCAAGGAGATGACCGCAGCGATCCTTGAACGGCACTGGCCGAATGATCCCGATTACCCTGCGGACAGGGTCGTCAAGACCAAGGGAAACTTCAATAACCTGATCGGTCTGCCCCTTTCTCTTCTTCCTCTTGGCGTAAAACACAGGGCCGCGATCCTGGAGATGGGGATGAACCATCCCGGCGAGATAGCAAGACTGGCGGAGATTGCCGATCCGGATATCAGTTGCATAGTCAGCATCCATCCGGCCCATCTGGAAGGGCTGCAATCCCTTGCCGGAGTCGCTGCCGCCAAAGAAGAACTCTTTGCCGGCACAGGCCCCGAGGGGATTCTTGCAATCAACCTTGACGATGAGCATATCCGTGCCATGGCACCCAGATACCGGCAGAGGAAGATCACCTTCAGCGCCCAGCAACAGGGACAAATGATGCACGCCGATGTCCGGGGAACGGATATCAGGGCCTCCCGCTCGGGTACCCTCACCTATATGCTGCACGTAGGGGATGAGCGGATGCCGGTGACCCTGCATGTCCCGGGGGTGCATAATGTCAGCAACAGCCTTGCCGCTGCGGCGATGGCTCATGGGGCCGGCTGTTCTCTGGCGACGATCGTGGCGGGACTTGCCGATTTTCGTCCGGGAGACAAAAGAATGGTGGTGACGGAATCGTCTGCCGGATATATGATTTTAAACGATACCTACAATGCCAATCCGGGTTCCATGGAGGCGGGGCTGCAGACGCTTTTTCAGTTGGCGACGGGCACGACCATGGCGATTCTGGGTGATATGCTTGAACTGGGAGAGGCAAGTGCATCCTGCCATAACCGGGTAGGAAGGATGGCAGCAGAACGGGGGCTTTCCTTTCTGGCCGTATTCGGACAATTCGCCGAGGCTATGAAGGATGGCGCCGTATCAGCCGGCATGGATCCGGAAAGGATCCGTGTATTTAAAGTAAAGGATGAGATTGCGGCATGGGTCAGGGAACTTGGAGAATGTTGCCAGCTCAACAGAGGGGACTGGATCTTGATCAAGGCCTCCCGGGGGATGCGGTTCGAGACCATCGTCGCCCAGTTGACGGTACGACCTTGAGTAATAGCAGAAACCGGTGGGCCGCATCCGGTATTGGTAATCTGGTGTAGACTATGCTGTATCATTTTCTTTATCCGCTCCACTCGGTTTTTATCGGATTCAATGTCTTCCGGTATATAACCTTTCGCTGTATCGGTGGAGCGGTGACCGCTTTTCTGGTGATGCTGATCTTCGGTCCGATGTTCATTCGGGCCATGCAGAGATTCCAGATCGGTCAGGTGATCCGGGACGACGGCCCCCAGACCCATTTCACCAAGCAGGGTGTTCCGACCATGGGCGGTCTGTTGATCATCTTCGCCGTCATCGCTTCCACCATCTTCTGGGCACGACTCGATAATTCCTTGGTCTGGCTTGCCGAATTCATTATTGTCTTCTATGGAATGGTCGGTTCCTATGACGATTACCGCAAGATCAAAAAGCAAAACAGCAGGGGGCTGAGTGCCCGGGGAAAACTCCTCCTTCAGATTGCAGGTGCCTCGGTGGTCGGGTTCTACCTGTTTTTTCATCCGGGATTCAACGGGCATCTGAGCATCCCGTTTCTGAAAAATCTGAATCCGGATCTGGGATGGGTGTATATCATCTTTGCGATCCTGGTCATTGCATTTTTCTCCAATGCCGTCAATCTGACGGACGGTCTTGATGGACTGGCGGCAGGTCCCACGGTGATCACCGCAGCCGTCTACCTGGTATTTTCCTATATCGCAGGGAATGTGGTCATCTCCGGCTATCTGCAGACACCCTATATAGCCGGAAGCGGGGAGTTGGCGATCTTCTGCGGCACCATCGTCGGCGCCTGCCTGGGTTTCCTGTGGTTCAACTCCTATCCCGCCCAGGTCTTTATGGGAGACGTCGGTTCGCTTGCCCTGGGAGGGGCCTTGGGAGTTGTGGCGATCATCATCAAACAGGAGATACTTCTGGCCATTGTCGGCGGTATCTTCGTGATGGAGGCCATTTCGGTGATTATGCAGGTTGGGTATTTTAAGATAACCAAAGGCAAACGCATTTTCTTAATGGCCCCTTTCCATCATCATTTTGAGAAAAAGGGCTGGCATGAATCGAAGGTCGTGGTCCGGTTCTGGATCGTCTCGATTATCCTGGGGCTGTTTGCGCTGGCAACCTTGAAGCTACGCTGATGCTGACAAACGAAAGAATACCGAGCGGAATGCATGTGGTGGTGGTGGGATTCGGGGTTTCCGGCCGGGCGGCGGTCCGCTACCTTCTTGCCTGTGGGGCGAGGGTCTCGGTTTCAGAAACCCGCTCCCTGCTGCAGATGAAAAAAGAGGAGCTTGAATTTCTGAACGCCTCCGGAGTGACCCTTGAGTGCGGGGGGCATAGCGCTTCTCTTCTGTATCAGGCGGATCTGATCATGGTGAGTCCCGGTGTTCCATTCAATCTTCCGCTTCTCAATACGGCCAGAGAAAGAGGCATAGTGGTCGTGGGAGAGCTTGCCGTCGCCGGTCCGGCCATCGATGCACGGGTGGTGGCGATTACCGGGACCAACGGCAAGACCACGGTCACCTCGCTTATCGGTGATCTGCTTGCATGCGCGGGTAGAAAGGTCTTCGTCGGCGGCAATATCGGCGTTCCCCTTTTCGAATATCTCCTGCGCCTCGATCGTGCAGATGTCGTGGTTCTCGAGGTTTCGAGCTTCCAATTGGAGTCTGCCGGCGATTTCCGGCCCGATGTGGCCCTCTTGTTGAATGTGACTCCGGATCATCTCGATCGGCACGGCGACCTGGCGGGATACGCCGCCGCCAAGAAGCGGATCTTTGCCCGGCAGCATCGCAATGATATCGCTATCTTAAACGGAGACGATCCGATCTGTCGGAAGATGGCTGCCGGATTCTTAGACAGAAAGCCTCTGCTCTTCGGACACGGGGCCGATTGTCGGGCCCGGATCAGCCCGGACCGGGTTGTCGTCGGGGTCAATGGCAAGGTGGAGACCTATGGCCTTGCAGAGACCGCCATGTGCGGCGGTACCGGGGCCTTGAATGCCGCTGCGGCCATCCTTGCCGTCAGGTCTCTCGGTTGTCCCGCGGGTGATATCAGGATCGGCCTGCAGGGGTTCGTCCCGGGGCCACACCGTCTGTCGAAGGTGGGCGAACTGGACGGTGTCGGCTATTACGACGACTCCAAGGCCACAAATACCGGGGCGGTTCTCAGTGCCCTCGGGCACTTCGCCGGCAATGTGATCCTGATCGCCGGCGGCAGGGATAAAGGTGACGACTACGGATTGCTGCGTCAGGCCGTCCGGCAGAAGGTGAAAAAACTGATTGTGATCGGAGAGGCGGCCGACAAGATAGCAACCGGGTTGCAGGGGGCGACAACGATACAGCATGCCGCATCCATGGAGGAGGCGGTACGGGCGGCGGCGAAAGAGGCCGTTTGCGGCGACACGGTCCTGCTTTCGCCCGCCTGTTCCAGTTTTGATATGTTTGACAATTACGGTCACAGGGGGAAGGTCTTCACGGCAGCGGTAGAGGGGGTGAAGACAGCCCGGAGGCAACAGGAACCCAGGCGATGACGGCTCAGGAACGGCCCATACGGATGCTATTGACCGGAGGCGGAACAGGCGGCCATCTCTTCCCCGGTATAGCTGCCGCCCAGGCGTTGTGTGCCAGACGACCCGGAAGCGAGGTGATGTTCGTGGGTACGCACCGGAAGATTGACAGGTCGAGTCTTGGCCGGTACGGGTTTGCGGCCAGATCCATCCATTGTCTCGGCCTGAAGGGAAAGAACCTGATTTCCGTTGTTCGTGCCGTGGCTGTTCTGCCCTTGTCCTTTTTGCAGTCGGCCTTTCACATCCTCCGTTTCCGGCCCGATATCGTCCTGGGAGTCGGCGGCTATGTGACCGGACCTGTAGTGGCGACGGCCAGAATGCTGGGGGTTGCAACGGTGATCCATGAACAGAACTCCGTCCCCGGTCTTGCCAATCGGCAGCTCGGCAGGCTGGTGGACAGGGTCTGCATTTCTCTGCCGGAGAGTGCACGATTCTTCCCTCAGGCCAAGGTGGTGCTGACCGGTAATCCGGTTCGTCGGGATATCCTTGATCTTGCGTCTACCGGCCGGCAAGGACAGCACCCTGAAGCGACGGTCATGGTGCTGGGTGGAAGTCAAGGAGCACATCGTGTCAACGAACTGGCTGCGGAGGCGCTGATCCGGTATATAAAGGCCGGGAAGGCCGGGCTGAAGATTATTCATCAGACCGGTGCGGCCGATGAACAGATGATACGTGCCAGATACCGGGAATGCGGGATTGATGCACAGGTGGCCGATTTTTTTACCGATATGGCGGCAATGTATGGGAAGGCGGATCTTCTTATCTCGCGGGCAGGGGCCACGACGCTTGCCGAGATGGCGATATTGGGAAAACCTGCTATTCTGATTCCGTATCCGTATGCAGCGGATAATCATCAGGAAAAAAACGGCCGGCATTATGTACTGGGCGGGGGAGCACTCCTGTTTGCCGAAAGGGACTTGACCGAAGCAAGGTTGGCGGATACGGTGGAACGATTACTGGCGGATTCGATGAGACGACGGGAAATGGCTGCAGCGATGAGGACCCTGGCCTATCCGGGGGCGGCCGAGGAGATTACCGATGTCTGCCTGCTGCTGGCCCGGAATCCCAGGGACAAAACCGGTTTGAAATAATGAGATAGTCTGATGTATAAAAAAAACAAACGCATTCATTTCGTCGGTATCGGCGGGATCGGGATGAGCGGGATCGCCGAACTCCTTCTGAACCTGGGATACAAGGTCTCCGGTTCCGACCTCCATGCCTCGCCAATAACCGACAATCTCGGCCTTTTGGGGGGAAGAATCCATATCGGTCACACGGCGGAGAATATTGAAGAGGCCGAGGTCGTGGTCACCTCGTCCGCCATTGCCGCCGGTAATCCGGAGGTCAGAGCCGCAAGGGAGCTGAACATCCCGGTGATTCAGCGGGCGGAGATGCTGGCCGAATTGATGCGGATGAAAAAATTCGGCATCGCCATTGCCGGAAGTCACGGAAAGACCTCGACAACCTCGATGGTCGGCTGGATGCTGGCCGGAGCCGGTCTGGACCCGACCATCGTGGTCGGTGGCAAGGTGGACAGTCTCGGGGGGAATGCCAAACTGGGAAAGGGGGAGTTCCTGGTCGCGGAGGCCGATGAAAGTGACGGGTCTTTTCTGAAACTTGCACCGGTATTGGAGATCGTTACCAATATCGATCTGGAACACCTGGATTTTTATCAGGATCTTGATCAGATAAAATCGACCTTTGTCGAATTTATCGATAAAGTACCCTTTTATGGGGCGGCGATCCTCTGCCTTGACGATGAGAATATTGCCGACATCCTTCCCCGGATACGAAAAAGGATTATTACCTATGGTCTGACCAGTCAGGCGGATATCCATGGTGAGCAGATCAGATACGATCGGGGCGGGGCCGAATTCATTGTCAGGAACGGAGAAACGACCCTGGGCGAGGTCCGGATCAATCGACCCGGGAGACACAATGTCTATAACTCACTGGCCGTGATCTGTATCGGGCATGAACTGGAGATTCCCTTTCCGGTGATAAAAAAATCCCTGGAAACCTTTGCCGGTGTTCAACGACGGATGCAATTGAAAGGGGAGAGGGGCGGGATAACGGTACTGGATGACTACGGGCACCATCCGACCGAGATAAAGGCCACCCTGAGTGCGGTAAAACAGGCATGGCCGGAAAAGCGGTTGGTGGTCCTGTTCCAGCCCCATCGCTACACCCGGACTAAGGGCCTGTTCAAGGAATTTCTGACGGCCTTTCATCAGGCGGATCTTTTGATAATGACCGAGATCTACGCGGCCAGCGAACAGCCGATCGCCGGAGTTACCGGGGAAGCGCTGTTGCAGGAGATCAAGCTTCATGGCCAACGGGTTACGCATTTTATAGACGACGTAAACGGTATGGCGGCGGAAGTCCTGCCCTTTTTGGAAAAAGGCGACCTGGTTCTCACCCTCGGTGCCGGCAATATCGTAGGTGTCGGTGAGCAGCTGCTTGATCTCCTGGGAGGTCGCTGACTGAACAAAAGGATCGATACGACGGGTGATCACGGTATGGAGAGGTTCTTGAAAGAGGCATTGGCGAAATTTGCATCGAAGCCGATATATTGGGATTGCCCGTTGAGCTCCTATACCTCCTTTGGCATCGGTGGACCTGCAGCGGCCCTGATCAGAGTTGCGGACAGCCGGGAACTCCAGGCGATTATCACCTTTTTAACCGGAAATGATGTGCAATGGCAGGTGATCGGCAGGGGAACAAATCTCCTGGTCTCGGATTCAGGGTATAACGGGGCGGTGCTGCTGCTGGGGGAGGGCTTCAAACGGGTCACCTTTCAAGGGCACCAGGACAAAGGGATTATGGTGCGGGCGGGCGGCGCCTGTTCTCTGACCAGACTGTCGGGCCTGTGCATACGGAAGGGGTGCTCCGGTCTTGAATTTGCCTGCGGCATTCCAGGTTCCATCGGCGGAGGGGTAATCATGAATGCCGGGGCCTGGGGGAAGAAATTGAGCGATGTTCTTTCTGCGGTGGAGATAATGACCACGGCGGGATCAAGGAAGCTGCCCAGGCAGGAGATGAGTTTTTCCTACCGCCGCTGGGTGGATCGTCCCGGGGATTGCAAACAGGTGGTGACCGAGGCCGAGTTGCTTCTGCAGAGGGATGATCCGGAAAAGATCAGAAAACGGTGCGTCGAACTGCTCCGGAAGCGCCGGGAAAAACAGCCCAAGGGCCTGCCAAATGCCGGTTCATTCTTTAAAAACCCGGAAGGAGAGAGCGCCGGCAGGCTCATTGAAAAGAGCGGCTGCAAGGAGATGCGGGTCGGTGGGGCGATGGTATCGCCGGTCCATGCCAATTTCCTGGTGAATACCGGGGGCGCAACCGCTGCTGATATTAGAAAACTTATGGATATTGTACAGGAAAAGGTGCAGAAAGAAAGCGGAGTGTTTCTTGAACCGGAGGTGCATTTTCTATGACCCCGATAAAGAGATTTGACATAAGGATTCTGAAGGGGCTCTTTTCATTTGGCAAAAGGAAAGGCAGATATGGCGTTCAGCCGGCCGGCTTCACCAAACAGAACTATATCCCGTTTAAACGGAGATCATCGCAGCCCCCGTCGATTTTCAGAAGAGGCCTGCTGAAGACGACATCGCTTCTCAGGCAGGAAAAGAAAACCGCGCAGTTTGGGAAAAAGACTAGAAAGTCCGAACAGCATATTGTAATTTTCATCGTCTGTCTGATCCTGATTGGTGCCAGTACCTTGCTCTATAGTGACAGAAGCTGGGTTGCCGGTCTTTTTTCGAGGGTTGAGTATTTTGAGGTGGGAGACAATGTGGTGATAGAAGGCTGCCACGTGACGACACCTGCCGAGATACGGGAACTTGGTGAGATCAGGTACCATACGAATCTCTTCAGTATCAATGCCGGAAAATTGTCGGCGATTTTGGTCAAACACCCCTGGGTAAGCAAGGCCGAAATCCACCGCAGCTGGCCGAACAGGCTGGTGATCGACATCGTCGAACATGTCCCCGAGGCCCTTTGTGTACTGGGAAAGACCGGACACGATCAGTTGTACTATATGGATGCGAAAGGGGTCGCCTTTGTCGGGGTCAGACCGGGACAGGATCTTGACTTTCCGGTGATAACGGGCCTGGAAACCATCGGGAAGTTGGAGAGGCGGAAGGAAGCTCTGCATGATGCGATGCAGTTCATCAAACTGGTCAAACAAAACAACCCGAACCTTCCGGCCCAGTCGATTTCGGAGATCCATCTCGATACGACCGAAGGGATGACGGTCTATCTTGTCGAATACCCGTTTCCGATCTATTTTGGCCGTGGCGGTGTTGCAAAAAAATACAGACAGTTGGAAAGTGTGCTTGGAGCCTTGTACCGGCAGCGCAAAGATGGGATGTTGATTTCGCAGGTTGAATACATACGGATGGATTATCTGGAAAATAAAGTGCTTGTGGCACAAACTGCATCGAGTTGAGAGGGATGGAAGAAAACAACGAACCGGCGCCGGTCAAAGAGAAGGCAGGGAAAGACAAAGAGGCGGGAGAACTGATTGTCGGACTCGACATCGGTACTACCAAGATCTGCTGTGTGGTGGGAGAGGCCTTTGATGACAGGGTTGATATCATCGGGGTTGGAATTGCTCCGTCCGTCGGCCTGAAAAAAGGTGTGGTCGTCAATATCGAGAGTACGGTCAATTCCATTCAGCAGGCTATTAAGATCGCCGAGGATGCGGCCGGATGCAATCTCCATTATGTCCATGTGGGCATTGCCGGCAACCATATCAAAGGATTCAACAGTCCCGGAATCCTTGCCATCAACGGAAGGGAGATACGGCAGGCCGATATCAATGAGGTCATCACCGCGGCGAGAACGGTGAAGATTTCCGAGAATCAGCAGATTATCCATGTGATGCCACAGGAATATATGGTCGATGATCACACCGGGATCCAGAATCCCCTCGGCATGACAGGGGTCAGATTGGTCACCAATGTCCACATCGTCACCGCCGACAACGGAGCGGTGCATAATCTCGTAACCTGTTGCAATAAGGCAGGCCTGGAGGTGGCCGACATGGTCCTTGAATCCATCGCTTCGGCCAATGCCGTTCTGGGTCCGGATGAGATGGAGCTGGGGGTGGCCCTGCTCGATATCGGCGGCGGGACCACCGATCTGGCGGTCTTCTGTGATGGCACTATCCGGCACACCTGTGAACTGGGATTAGGCGGCCATAATCTGACCAATGATCTTTCGGTGGGGCTGCGGACACCGCTGCAGGAGGCGGAACGTCTGAAGGAGGATTACGGCAGCGCCATCGCCGCGGTGATTAAAGCCAATCATGTGGTCGATGTGCCGACGGTGGGTGACCGGGAACCGCGCAAGATAACCCAGAAGGTTCTGGGGGATATCATCCAGGCCAGGATCGTCGAGATCCTGGAAATGGTGAACAAGGAGCTTTTGATATCGGGCTTGAAAAACAGGGTCAACGGTGGCGTGGTGATCACCGGCGGAACGGCCCTGCTCGCCAACCTGGTGGATCTGGCCGAACAGATCTTCGACCTTCCCGTCAGGATCGGTTACCCGACAGGGATCGGAGGACATCTCGAAGAGGTCCATACCCCGCGCTGTACCACCGCGGTGGGGCTGGTTCTCTATGGCCGAAAAAATCAATTTGACAGGAAATATCAGGATATGTCGGTTATTGGAAGGGTCGGCAAGTGGTTGAAAAAAATCATGTGATTAAAGCGTTTTTTGTTTCTATGTGAGGCGGCAGGTGATATATTTTCATACCATTGATGGGCAGGAAATAACCTCGCCGGATGAGTCTCAAGAACTAGTCAGGGGGTCGGTATGCCGTTTAGAATGGCAGAGTCGGAAGGCGTTGCAAGAGTCAAGGTCATTGGCATAGGTGGCGGTGGCGGCAATGCCATCAATACCATGGTTGTCAACAGGCTCCAGGGTGTCGAGTTCATTGTGGCGAATACGGACAAACAGGCCCTGGAACAGTCGAAGGCCGATATCTGTCTGCAGATCGGCCCCGGTATCACCAAAGGTCTGGGAGCCGGCGCCGATCCCGATATCGGGGCCCAGGCGGCCCACGAATCCATCGAGGAACTGAAAAAGATACTTAAAGGGAGTGATATGGTGTTTGTCACCGCCGGTCTCGGCGGCGGCACCGGGACGGGGGCCGCACCGGTGGTGGCCAAGTTGAGCAAGGAGATGGGTGCGCTGACGGTTGCGGTGGTCACCAAGCCGTTCGGTTTCGAAGGAAAATACCGGATGCGCAATGCTGAAAGCGGCTGGCTCGAGCTGCAGAAGCATGCCGATACCATCATCACCGTTCCCAATGACCGGCTCCTGTCGTTGATGCAGAAAAACAGCCGGTTATCTGATATGTTGTCCATGGCCGACAATGTTCTTCTCCAGGCAGTGAAGGGGATCACCGATCTTATCAATGTCCCGGGACTCATCAATGCCGATTTTGCAGACCTGCGTACCGTCATGAAGGAGGTCGGTCCGGCCATCATGGGGACAGGGGTTGCCGTCGGCGAGAACAGGGCAACGGAGGCGGCAAAGCGTGCCATCGATAATCAGTTGCTCGAGGACATCGGTATAGATGGCGCAAGAGGGCTGCTTATCAATATCTCGGCCACCGAGGAGAGTTTCACGATGGCCGAATTCATGGAGGCGTCCGCCTTGATCCAGGGCAAGGTCGATGATGATGCCAAGGTGGTAATAGGGGCCTTATACGACGAATCGCTGGGCGATGAATTGCACGTAACGGTCATTGCAACCGGTGTCGGCGATATTGCCACCAAGAATAAGACCATTGCCCAGGTCGGTGACCTTCCGAAACAGCAGAAGGACGAAGTGGAGATCGCTCAGCCCATCACGCCGGCCCGGGTTAATCCCAAACCCAGGGTCACGCCGCTTCCGGGGTCGAATTTTGATTCCTTTGAAAATATCGGCAATATCGGCAACATCGATTCGATCAAGAATGGAATGGAACGAAACAGCTGGGACGAGGATCTCCTGGAGACGCCTACTTATCTCCGGAAGAAGGCCAACTAGCGTTCATCGCAAGGCGGTTATGCGCCCAGCGCTTTCGTTCCTTCTCTGCCTGCGGCATATTCATCCAGCGTCTTGAGCACATAAAACTCCGTATTTCAGAAGAGATACCGACAATCAACGAACCGGCAGTATCAGCAGGAGAGAAACATCGGCAGGCAGAAGAGCATATCCGGAGGTGGGAAATATAACCGCCATACGTTGCTCGATCAGGAAAAAGGGACCTATCTGAAGAAGTGGACGGGCAGGCTCCCGGTGGCGCTGGTCTATCCGAATTCTTATGAAGTGGGGATGTCCAGTCTCGGTTTTCAACTGGTTTACGCCCTGATCAATGAACAGGAATCATTGGTCTGCGAACGCTTTTTTTTGCCCGGTCAAGGCGATCAGGTATGTTCGGTCGAATCGGGAAGGAGGCTGACGGATTTTTCGTTGGTCCTCTTTTCAGTAAGTTTCGAACACGACTATGTCAATATCGCCCGGATCCTCCTTTCCTCCGCAATCGTAGCCTTTGCCGCCGGGAGGCCTGCGAAAATAGCCCCGGGACAGCCCCTTGTTGTCTGCGGCGGGGTTGCCGCCTTCATGAATCCCGAGCCGATTGCTCCGTTTGTCGATCTCTTTGTGATCGGTGAGGCCGAAGCGGTGCTTGCGGACCTGTTGGGGTTTCTGGAGAACCATATCCCCTGCAGCAATCGGGAGACAGTACTTAAGACCATCGTTCAAAACTATCCGGGCTGCTATGCCCCCCGGTTTTATACCCCCGAATATGACGAACAGGGCAGGTTTTACCGACACGTGCCCGCCCCGGGCACCCCTGCAAAGATTAAGAGGGTGATCGTCACCCGATGTGACAGCGCCGCTCATTCCCAGCTGCTGACCCCCGCGGCGGAGTTTTCCGATCTCTATCTGACGGAACTCGGGCGAGGGTGTTCCAGGGGATGCAGGTTCTGTGCGGCAGGCTATATTTATCGGCCTCCGCGTCTCTGGGAGGGTGAGGCGGTGGTCAGAGGGCTGGCCCGGCGACCGGCGCAGGCCACGCGTATCGGTCTTCTCGGCATGGAGATGGCCGGCCGTGATGCCTTGGCCGATATTGCAGGTCATCTCGCCGGCAGCGGCTGTTCCCTTTCCTTTTCTTCGCTTCGGGCAGACAGGATCACCGGACCCGTGTTGCGGCTTCTGGCAAAGAGCAGGCTTAAAAGTGTGGCCATAGCCCCCGATGGCGCATCCGACAGGCTGCGGCGGGTCATCAATAAGGGGTTGACCGAAGAGGACCTTCTGGACGCTGCTGAGGCCCTGACAGCGGCCGGTCTTGTCAGGCTCAAACTCTACCTGATGATCGGTCTTCCCACTGAGACCTTCGACGATCTCCAGGAGATGCTCGACATGCTGGGCAGAATGCAGGAGCGGATCCTGAGTGTCGGCCGCAGCCGGGGAAGGCTCTGTGAGATCACGCTTTCGGTGAACAGCTTCATTCCGAAACCATGGACCCCCTTCCAGTTTCACCCTTTTGCGATTGGTGAGCGGCTCGAACCCGGTGAGATCCGGTCGCCAACGGATGCCTTGCAAAACCTGAAGAAAAAAATTACCTTTCTGCGAAAAGGTCTGACAGGCCGGACCAACATCCGTCTTCGTTGCGACAGGCCCGACAAGGTCCTCTTCCAGGCCGTTTTGGCCCGGGGAGATCGCAGGCTGGCGCCGGTCCTTTTGGATATGGCTGAGCGGGGCGTCCCATGGAATCAGGCGATGAAAAGACACGGCCTCCGGCCGGAGCCGTATGCGATCTGCGGCTATGGAGAGGATACTGTTTTCCCGTGGTATATCATTGACCAAGGTATTGATCCCGATTTTCTCTGGCGCGAGTATCTCAAGGCCTTCCGGGCTGAGACCACCGGCAGCTGCAGCCCCGGTTGTCGTCTCTGTGGTGTGTGTAATGCCCGGTAACCGCCCGGCAGAACCTGTCGGGAGTCTTCCCTTGCCTGTCTGCGGTCCGGCCCTCCGGCGAACCGATCGCGGAGGTGAATGGCCTGCTCTCGGAAACACCGGGGACACTATTGAACCGCCGGAATAAACGATATTTGATGTTTCTCATGAATGAATGGCCACGATGACGGCAGAAAATGACCCGCACAAGGGGCTTGATTCGATCCCGCAACAGAAGATCGAGTCAGGACTGCAACCTTTTAAGCTTGTAAAATACTTCTCCTTTTCAAGCCTCGGCGTCTTTCTGATCTTTACCTTGTTCCTGTCCTGGATGATTTCCAACCATGCCCGGGCGATCATGCTGGAACAGAGCATGGATTATTCCCTGCTCCTGGCGGAGAATCTTAATCAACAGGTGTTTCGGAGGTTTGTGATTCCGGCGGTTGTCCGTTACGGACGTATCGCGCTCTCAAATCCCGAGCAGTTTGAAAATCTCGACCGGATCATCAAAGGGGTAACCCAGGGCCTGGATATCAAATCGGTGACCATATATGATTCCAAGGTCAATGTGATCTCCTATTCCACGGAAAAGGATCTGGTGGGGAAAAAGGATGTCGGCAAAGTGGAATACCAGAAATCCTTGCAGGGTGTTGCCAATTCTAAATTCATCTATAACGGTTCGGTCTTCAGTCTTCTGCCCGGCGCCGAACCGATCAGCTGCATCCTGAAGACCTATATCCCGTTTCGTCAGGTCCTCCAGAACGGTGAACCGGGTGATGTGATCATGGGGGTGATCGAGATCGTCAAGGACCTGTCCAAGGATTATGCCGCCATTGTCCACCTGCAGAGCCGCATCATCTTTTTCTCGGCGCTGATGATGGCGGTGCTTTTCCTGGTCCTGCGGACCATCGTAGCCAGGGGGAGTAAGATCATGGAGAACAGGACCATGGAGCGTCTGCGCCTGGAGGAGAAGTTGAACCAATCGGAGCGGCTTGCCCATCTGGGCTCCATGGTGGCAACCGTCTCCCATGAGATCAAAAGCCCGCTCGGCATTGTGCGAAGTACGGCCGAGATCCTGGAAAAAAGAATTGCCAAGGTTGCCCCGGGCAACGAGCATCTGGCCGGGATAATCATTGACGAGACCACGCGTCTCAACGGCATCGTAATGGAGTTTCTCGATTTCGCACGCCCACAGAAGATCAAGAAGAAACCGATCAATATCAATGACATCGTTGGCAAGGCCCTGACCTTTATAGAGCCGAAGATAGCGGAGCAGGAGGTGAGCCTGGAAAGCTTCCTCTGCCTTGACCCGGGGCAGGTCGAGGTTGACGGCGAACTTCTCTACCGGGCCCTGTTGAATATCCTGGTCAACGGCCTGCAGGCAATGAGTCCGGGTGGGGTGCTGACCGTGCGGACAGAGAGGGCGGACCAGGGGAAGGGGGTCGAGATAACCATCAGCGACACCGGTATCGGCATGTCGGAGCAGAAGATGGAGCATGTCTTCAAACCCTTCTTTACCGATAAGCACAAGGGGACCGGTCTGGGGCTTGCGATCACCAAGAATATCATCGAGAACCATGACGGACGGATAACGGTTACCAGCAAAGAAAATGAAGGGACAACCTTTCGCATCATTCTCCCTTAAAGGGGACGATTCCTTTCTTGTGGTGGAAGGGCTCCGCTTCCTGGAGAACGGACCCTATTCCTTCTCAGCTGGGCGGGGCAGGTGCGTCGGGCTGTCCGGTCAGTCCGGAATCGGCAAGAGCCAGCTGCTGAAATCCATCGTCGATCTGATCCCGCACAACGGAGAGGTCTATCTCGGTGGTGTTGCCTGTTCGGAGATGCCCGCTCCCGAGTGGAGAAGACAGGTAGCCCTGGTTCCCGCCGAATCCTCCTGGTGGTATGATACGGTGGAAGAGCATTTTCCCGAGCCGGGGCACAGCATCCTCTGCTGCGGCTGGCTGGAGGAATTGGGATTTGAACCTGCCGTCATGTCCTGGCAGGTCAGCCGTCTCTCCACCGGAGAACGTCAGCGCCTGGCGCTGCTTCGTGCATTGGTGAATATGCCCAGGGCGCTGCTTTTGGATGAACCCACCTCCGGGCTCGATCCGCTGTATGCCGCCCGGTACGAGCATATTCTGGCCGAGTACCGCCGGCAGCACGACGCTCCCCTGGTCTGGGTGACCCATGACCGGGAGCAATTGCTCAGGGTTGCCGATCAGGCCTATCTTGTCGAGAAGGCCGGTCTGCAACCGCTGCATATCGCCGGGTGATCAAAATCGTCTGTCGGAAAGAGAAAGGACTCGTTTATGACCATGATCTCACTGGGCGTCCTGGATTTGACCCTTGCCGCTTCGCTCCTGCTGCTGTTGTCTCTGGTCAGCTTTTCGCTCAGCCTGGGACTCGAGAGACGGCTGCTCCTCTCCGGGGTAAGGACGGTGATCCAGCTGCTCCTGATCGGCCAGGTATTGCGCATCCTGTTTGCCAACGGCAAAAACAATCCCTGGTGGATCATCTGCATGGCCCTGGTCATGCTTGGGGTTGCGGTCCGTGAGGTCCGGGCGCGGCAAAAACGACGGCTTCGCGGTGTTTCCGGCTTGGGGATAAGTTCTTTTTCGATCTTTATCTCCTCGTTTTCGGTCACCTTTCTGGCCCTGACCGTCATAGTGCAGGTCCATCCCTGGTGGACGCCGCAGTATGCCATTCCGCTTCTCGGAATGGTGCTCGGCAATACGATGACCGGGGTCGCCCTTGCCTCCGACCGGTTGACCAGCCAACTCTATGACCAGCGCGGCATGGTGGAACAGCGCCTGCTGCTGGGACAGACCTGGCAGCAGGCGGTGGGCGACATCAGGAAGGAGTGTACCCGCACCGGCATGGTGCCGATTATCAATTCCATGGCGGCGGCGGGTGTCGTCAGCCTTCCCGGCATGATGACCGGTCAGATCCTCGGAGGGACCGCGCCGGTCGAAGCGGTCAAGTACCAGATCCTGATCATGTTTCTGATCGCTGCCGGAACGGGCTTCGGGGTTATCTGTTCCATCTGGATGACCAGCCGTCACCTGTTCGATACGCGTCATCGCCTCCGCCTCGATCATCTGCTTGCCCGAAGATGACCTCCTGCACCGCTGGAGACCTTGGCACTTGAAAATTTGGGATATAATGCACATATGTTATCAATTGTGAGTATTTATTATCGTCTAGATTTCGGAGAGTATCATGGATAAGAAAATTGTAATTGTCGGTGGCGTGGCCGCCGGACCGAAGGCGGCATGCCGGGTGAAACGGCTGCTGCCGGATGCCAGCGTCACCCTGATCGATCAGGATAACCTGATCTCGTATGGCGGCTGTGGCATCCCGTATTATGTCTCGGGGGATGTCTCGGATGAGTCGACATTGCGCGAAACCAGCTTTCATGTCGTTCGGGATGAAAATTATTTCCGAAACTTTAAAGGGATTGAGACCTGGACCTCGACGGAGGTCCTGTCCATCGACCGGGATAAAAAGACGGTCGATGTCAGGGATGGCCGGACCGGCGAGTCCCGGAGCGTTGCCTACGATACGTTGATGCTGGCCACCGGCAGCAGACCCTGCATCCTGCCCATTCCGGGCGCGGATCTCGACGGGGTCTTTGCCGTCAACAACCTCCATAAGGCCATTGCCATCAAGGACAGGATCGCGAAAGGCCGGGTGTCCAAGGCTGTGGTCATCGGCGGCGGCGCCATCGGCATTGAGATGGCGGAGGCCTTTACCGATCTCTGGGGAGTGGAGACGACGCTGATCGAGTTTCAGTCACAGCTGCTGCCGAAAATAGTGGACTGGCCGATGGCGGCCGTCCTCTGTCATCATCTGCGGGACAAGGGCGTCGTAGTGCATCTTCAGGAGGGAGCCCAGGAGATTCTCGGGACGGAAGGCAGGGCCGTCGGCGTTCGCACCGGCAAACGGACCATCGATTGCGACCTGGTCATCATGGCCACCGGGGTCAGGCCCCGTTCCGAGCTTGCCAAGCAGGCTGGTCTGCAGGTCTCAAAGTCGGGGGGAATCGTGGTCAACAAACGGATGCAGACCTCGGATCCGGCCATCTATGCAGCCGGAGATTGCGTGGAGATACCCCATCTCCTGACTGGCAAGGGCTTCTACGCCCCTCTCGGCTCGCTGGCCAATAAGGAAGGCCGGGTGGCCGGCGACAATATGGCAGGAATCCCGACCACCTTCGACGGTGCGGTCGGCAGCTTTATCATGAAGGCCTTTGATGTCTGCATTGCCGCAACGGGGCTCAGCCTGGAGGTGGCCCTGGCCGAAGGATTTGCGGCCGATGTATCGCTCACGGCACCGGCGGATCGCGCCCACTTTTTTCCGACCCAGGGGATCGTGTGCTGTATGATGGTATTTGACCGGCGGACCAGGAAGGTTCTCGGTCTCCAGGCGGTGGGGCCGATGAACGATTCCATCTCCGCCCGGATCGATGCGGCTGCCGCCTATCTTGCCAAGGGGGCCGATATCGATGATTTTTCCAATCTGGAAATGGCCTATGCCCCGCCGTTCTCCTCCGCCGTCGATACGATCAATGCCGCCGCCTATGTGGCCGGAAATATTTGTGACAGGCGGCTGCGTGCGCTCAGCATGGAGGACTTCTGCGCCTGGATGGACAACCTCTCCAGTCACCCTGAACGGGTGGTTCTCGATGTGCGCCACCCGCAGCAGGTTGCGCCGTTTGTCGAGAAATTCGGCAAGGATCTCTGGCTGGGCATTCCCGACGATCAAATTCGCCGGCGTTACCGCGAACTTCCGAAGGATAAAGATCTCATCATCTTCTGCAATGCCGGCAGCAGGTCCTATGAGGTACAGGTATTTCTGGACTCGGTTGGGATAAAAAACAACCTGGTACTCAGCGGCGGATTCAATGTCATCAAAAGAATCGGCGCGAGCTGGTTGCCCTGATCGGCTCGAAGTCGGCTGGCATTTCCCGAGAAAGAGCTGGAACCATTTGAGTTTCCGGCTCTTTTTTATTCAATATGCCTTTTCATATATGGACAAAACGGTGCGGTGTATGATAGTATCACTATCAATTTGAAGAAAGAATACTGCAGCATATCGATCCCTTGCTAAATACGAGGTCTGGTTCATGGTTGCGCTGAATACAAAGCATATGATTGAAGAGATACAGGACAATATTAAGACCCGGGATTCCATGAAGGCCAGGATTGTTCTCTCTCATATCGGCCAGGTTGATAAAACGATTCAAAACCGGCTTATCTATGAACTGCTTCGGGGGGATATGGAGTTCACCTCCCCTCTGTTGCTGTTTCTTCTTACGGAACATTCCGCCGTCACGGATACGATGCCGGTGATCAGGGAAAGCCTGCTGTCGAATCTTATTGCCTATCCCGAGCTGCTCATCCGTATGCTTGAATCACCGACGGTCAAGAATAAAGGCTACCTGATTCAAGTGGTGGGGGAATTGCGGCTGGAGGAGGCGACACCCGTTTTGATAAATCTGTTGGCCGAATCCACCAACGAAAAGGATATTCTTCAGATCATCGAAACCCTGGGCCAGGTCGGAGACCCGCAGGCTATCAATACCTTGACCGATTTTCTCTACTCCGCCAACCGTGATCTGATCATCGCCGCCGTTCAATCATTGGGCATGGTAGGGACACCGACCGCCATGCACCGTCTGGCCGAACGGATGGGGACGGATAATGAGCTTGATTTCATGATCCTGTCGATTTTTTCCGAGGTGCAGGATCATGTCTCGTTGGAAAAGCTCAACGACACCCTGCGTTCCCATTATGCCCATATGCGGACCTATGCCAAAAAGGAGTTGATCAGGCTTGGGCCGAAGGCGGTTCCGTATCTCATCGACAATCTCCTGCACGACGATCCTGATTTCCAGATCCATACGCTGAATGTCTTGGGGGAGATCGGGGACGAGTCGGCAATCAATCAGATTCGAAAGCTCTTGGCCAACGAACCAAAGGACGCCAATGTCCGGTTTGCCGCCTACGAGGCGTTGGCCCTCTTGCCATTGAAAAAGGGAGCCTATACCCTCACCGCCGGCCTGACGGATCGTGAGGATCATGTCTGCGTGGCCGCTGCGCGGGCCATAGACCGGAACTATTCGGATATCCTGACGGCAGGGATCAAAAATCTGCTGCGCAGCAAGAATGACGATGCCAGGCATATTACCAAGATTATTGTCAATGCCCAGGTTGACAAGATCTTTTTGAGTCTGGCAGCGGAAGAGTACTTTCAGGAGATGGCCCTTATCTATCTGCCGCATACCCACAAGGATATCCGGGAGCATTACCATCAGTTGCTGTTGGCCAACAAGATCGCGGATTTTGCCGGCAAGGTTCGGGGTGAGGAGCGGGATGTCGTCAAGCCAAAGGTCGTCGCTGTTGACGATTCAAGAATGATTTTAAATATTTATAAAGCGACATTACATGAACTCGGTTTCGATCCGGTCCTTTTTGAATTCCCTGCCTCAGCCATTGAGTGGCTTGTCAAGGAAAAACCGGCGGTTGTGCTGACGGATCTCAACATGCCCGATATCACGGGCGTTCAATTGACGGAAACATTGAGAAAGACCTACTCGCCGGGGGATCTGCCGGTGATTATGGTCACTACCCAGAACGAGGCCCAGGATAATGAGGCGGCAATACATGCCGGGGTCAATAAGATAATTTATAAACCGTTCAACGCCGCATCATTGAAGGCGGCTATTGATGAATTCCTGCATTGAGAAAGTCGGGCAGTTTATCGAAATAGCGTCCCACATCTTCCGGCCGGTGGGCATCTGAACCTGCAACCAGAGGGATTTCCCTTTTGATGGCCATCTCCACGAACTGGGCGGCTGGAAAGGGTTCTCCACGAATAGGGATGCCGGAGGTATTGATTTCAACCTCCATTCCCTTGATCTTTACCGCATCGAGAAGGACGGCTATCTTTTGAATATGATCCTTGTCGAGACGCAGGTCCGGCAGGTATCTCAATGCTGCGTCCAGATGGCAAAGGACGGTTCCCGGCAGGTTGTGCACCGCCTCGGTCAGCGTATCATAGTACTGATGGAGCAGTGCATTTCTTCCGGTTCGGTTCATCGCCTCGATATTCACCTTTTTCCTGCTGACGAGATTCAGGTGATGGGGAAGATCGGGATGCCTGAGATAATGAAAGGATATGCCAATCCGGTCCCAGTCTCTTTTGACAAGGCTTTCATTCAGTTCTTCCTGTCTGTCCGGGTTATATCCGACCTCCGCCCCGAGTCCTATTTCCAGTCCGGGACGGTATTTTTTTCGTAAGCGGTCCCCTTCCTTGAAAAATGCATCGAAATCCTTCTCCGAGAGCCACGTGATATCAGCAGAGTCGATTCCGATTTCCATATGCTCCAGAAAAACAATCCGGCGTAGTCCCCTCTTGATCGCCGCCCGCGCATAGTCCTCCATGCTCCCGGAGGCATGCCGACAGAATTGCGTGTGCACGTGGCCGTCACAGAGAAGATCTATCTCGATGGGTTGGAAGGTCATGGGGAGAAATCAACTGCGGCGGGATCGATTGCGTCTTGATGCAAAAGAGGTTGGGCCGTCCGCAATGCTGTAATGATCAGGCATTTCCGCGGGGAAAAAAATGAAGGACTCCATCGATGTCGGAGGTGTCGCAGACATGGCCCATCTCCAGCTCAAGGTCGATGTATTCTTCTATGCCGTCGATTCGAAGGGACAAGGCGGGGCCGTTGGGGAGATGATAGATGATGGTGTTGACGCTGGTCAGATCAATGGGCGGTGCAAACAATTTCATTCTACGGACCTTATTCGAAAAACTGGAGTCCGGCAATATGAACTGCCGGAAATTCATTACGAGTCGAAAATGACATATACGGTTTTTACAGCGAAACTGCAACAACTATCATCTAACCCGGCCGGAAAGAGCTGGATACGTACCTTGAGACAGATTGACCTCTTGAAAAAAACAAGAGGTCAATCTGTAAGGTACCAAGGCCGGCATTATCGGATCTTGCGGCACTGACATCCCCGGGAGGACATCAAAAGAGAGGGACCGCATTCGTCTTCAGCGCCTGAATTGGGTTTGACACCAATGGACGGGGGGGGTAAAATAAAAAGTTTGGTGAATCGGTTGTCCGGCACCAGGTGCCGTTCATTTCGATGGTTTGATGACATGACGTAAATCTTATTCAAGGTAGGTGAAGTAATGACCGAACAAGAACAATCCGCCAAAGAGAAGACACTGTTTGGCCAAGAGAGGAATCCCTCGAATATTCTGCCCACGAAGTTGACCCCGGACAGCCGTCTCAAGTTTCGTTGCCATCCCGGCGTCCCTTGTTTTACAGCCTGTTGCGGCGGTATAAAGATAATCCTGACCCCCTATGATATTCTCCAGCTCACGAAAAGGCTTGGTATCCCGCCCCATGAATTTCTCCATAAATATGCCCAGCCGACCTACCTGGAAAAGACGGATATGCCGGGGGTGATGATCAAGTTGAACGAGGACGACAAGAAATGTCCATTCGTCACATCGGCAGGTTGCACGGTCTATACGGATCGGCCCACCGCCTGCCGGTATTATCCGGTCGGCATGGCTGATTTTCATGAAGGGGGGCGCACGGAGGGTGACGGCGATGTCGCCAAGGAGGAAGAAAAGTTCTTTTTCATCGTCAAGGAAGACCACTGCAAAGGATTTCTTGAGGATAAGGAGTGGACCATTCGCGAATGGAGGGCGGATCAAGGTGTCGATATCCGTGATGAGATGAACAAGGAGTGGCTGCGCCTGGTCATGCGGCGCAAATCCTTCGGGCACCAGGCTACCTTGTCCGATCAGGCCAAGCGCATGTTCTTCATGGCCTCCACCGATCTCGCCCATTTCCGCCGGTTCATCTTTGAGAGTTCCTTTCTCGATACCTACGAGGTGGATAAAGAGACCATCGACAGGATCAGAGAAGACGATGTGGAATTGATGCTGTTCTCCTTCAAATACCTGGCCGCCACTCTGTTCGGTGCCGGGGGGCTGAAGATCAGGGAAGACAAGATTCAGGCCAAGATCAAGGAGATCAAGGCCCGTCAGGATACCTCCGTGCAGAGGTCCATCGAGGAATATGAAGAGCTGATGGATGAGAGGGAGAAGCAGAAAAAGGGCGCGAAGTCGTAGTCCTCTGAAGATTGGAAAAAAGCCTGATCCGCAGGGAGTGAAAAAAGCCGCCCGGGTATTCCCGGGCGGCTTTTTTTACGACAGGACCCGCCGGCCGTTGCGCCGGACAGGGGGCGTGAAGGATTACTCCTTATCCGGTTCCATTGCCAGGGCCCGGCCTTTCAAGGCCTTCCAGGCTTTCAGAACATCCTTTTGGGAGAGTGCCATCAATTCATCGGCGTGCTCCGGATTGACCAGCTTCAGCGCCCGATAGCGGTTCTCGCCCAAGGCATACGCCTCGAAGGGGAGTGTCGGTTCTTTGGAATCGATGATCAGGGGGTTTTTGCCCTGCTCCTCCAGTTCCGGATTGAATCTGTAGAGCGGCCAATGACCGCAGTCGACGGCCTTCTTCTGTTGATCGAAGCCGTTCGCCATGTTGATGCCGTGGTTGATGCAATGGGCGTAGGCAAGGATCAGGGACGGGCCGTCATAGGCCTCGGCCTCGGCGATGGCCTTGATGGCCTGGGCCGGATTGGCGCCCATGGCGATCTTGGCGACATAGACGTTGCCGTAGGTGGCGAAGATCATGCCCATATCCTTCTTCGGCATCCTCTTGCCGCCGGCGGCGAACTGGGCGGTGGCCGCCCGCGGGGTGGATTTGGACATCTGGCCGCCGGTATTGGAGTAGACCTCGGTATCAAGCACCAGGACATTGACGTTCTGGCCGGAGGCAAGGACATGGTCGAGCCCGCCGTATCCGATATCATAGGCCCAGCCGTCACCACCCAGGATCCAGACCGATTTCTTGACCAGGTAATCGGCCAGATGGAGGAGTCGTTTGGCGATGACACCGCTGCTTGTCGTCAGCATATCCTTTAGAGCCGCGACCCGGCTCCGCTGCGCCTCGATGTCCGTCTGGGTCTTCTGCCCCGCCTTGAGCAGACCGTCTGCCATATCGGCGGAGACGGTATTTTCACTTACAGCGGCATGGAGGAGCTCGGCGGCCTGGGCTGAAAGCTTGTCTACGGATGCGCGCATGCCGAGGCCGAACTCGGCGTTATCCTCGAACAGGGAGTTGGCCCAGGAGGGGCCGCGACCGTCCTTGCGCTTACAGTAGGGAGTGGTCGGCAGGTTGCCGCCGTATATGGAGGAACAGCCGGTGGCGTTGGCGGCCAGCATCCTGTCGCCGAAGAGCTGGGAGACCAGCTTGATGTACGGGGTCTCGCCGCAACCGGCGCAGGCGCCTGAGAACTCGAACAGCGGACGCATCAACTGGCTGCCTTTGATGGTAGCAGGATTGATCTCGGCCGAATCCATCTCCGGCAATCCGAGGAAGAAGGCGACGTTTCCGGACTGGACGGCCCGCAGTTCCTCGTTGTTGGAGATCATCTCCAGGGCCTTGGTTTTGGCCGGACAGACCTTGACGCAGAGGGTGCAGCCGCAGCAGTCTTCGGTGAAGACCTGGACCATGAACCGGGAGCCCTTGAAATTCTTGCCGACAGCATCCTTGGATTGGAAGGCTGAGGGAGCGCCGGAGAGATCCGAGGCGATCTTGATCCGGATGGCGGCATGCGGGCAGACCAGCGAACACTGGCCGCACTGGATGCAGTTATCCGGGATCCATTTCGGGACGGAAACGGCGATATTGCGTTTTTCATACTGCGTCGTCGCCGTCGGCCAGGTACCGTCGGCCGGGATCTGGGAGACCTTCAGCTGGTCGCCTTTACCTTCGATCATCTTGGCGGTGACCTCTTTGACGAAGGCCGGGGCATCCACCGGTACCGTCAGCGGAATGGGGTGCCCTTCGACCGTATTGCCCAGTTTGACCTTAACGATATTCTTTATGGCGGCATCGACTGCGTCGTAGTTCATCTTGACGACCTTGTCGCCTTTTTTGCCGTATGTCTTCTTGATGGCCTTCTTGATGGCATCGATGGCTTCCTGTTGGGTCAGGATGCCGGAGATCATGAAAAAGGCGGTCTGCATGATCATATTAATGCGCGCTCCGAGTCCCAGGGCGAGGCCCAGGGAGACGGCGTCGATGATGTAGAACTTGGCGTTTTTAGCAATCAGGTCTTTTTGCACACGGGAAGGGAGCTTGCTCCAGATGGTTTTGGCATCGAAGCTGGTGGTCAGGAGGAAGGTGCCGCCCTGGTCCAGGTTGTCCAGCATGTCGTACTGATCGAGGAAGGTGAAGTTATGGCAGGCGATGAAGTTGGCCTTATTGATCAGGTACGGAGCGACAACCGGGTTTTTCCCGAACCGAAGGTGAGATGTGGTTATCGAGCCTGACTTTTTTGAGTCATAGACAAAATACCCCTGGGCGGAATTCTCCGTTTCGGTGCCGATGATCTTGATGGTGTTCTTGTTGGCACCGACGGTGCCGTCGGAACCGAGACCGTAGAACATGGCCCGGTAAACATCCTGTCCTTCGATGTTGAAGTCCGGATCATACGGCAGGCTGGCGAAGGTGACATCGTCATGGGGACCGATAGAGAATTTGTTCATCGGGGCCAGCACGGCCATGTTGTCAAAGACGGCCTTTGCCATGGCCGGAGTGAATTCGGCGGAACCCAGTCCGTAACGACCGGACAGGATGACCGGCATGTAGGCTGTGCCGTTGGCCTCGACCGCTTCGCCTACCGCGGCACGGACATCGAGGTAGAGAGGCTCTCCCGGTGCGCCGGGCTCCTTGGTTCGGTCAAGGACGGTAATTCGTTCGACGGTCGGCGGCAGGGCGTTGACCATGGCCCTGCAATCGAACGGACGATAGAGGCGGACAATGACCATGCCCACCTTCTTTCCCTGGGAAGCCAGGTAATCGAGGGTTGCGGCAACCGTCTCACAGCCGGAGGCCATCATCACCACGACATCGGTGGCGTCGGGTGCTCCGTGATAATCGAACAGGTGGTACCTGCGACCGGTAAGCGTCGCGAATTTGTCCATGGTTTCCTGGACGATGGCAGGTGCAGCATTGTAATATTTATTGACGGTCTCCCGGCCGGTGAAATAGACGTCCGGGTTCTGGGCCGTGCCGCGGATGGTCGGCCGATCCGGGCTCAAGGCCCTTTCCCTATGGGCGATGATCATGTCCTCGTCGATCATCTCCCTCATATTGTCATAGCTGACCTCTTCAACCTTCTGGATTTCGTGCGACGTCCGGAATCCGTCGAAAAAATGGACGAACGGAATACGGCTTGCCAGCGAGGCCTGGGTTGAAATCAGAGCCATATCCATGCATTCCTGGACATTCTGGGAGCAGAGCATGCCCCAGCCCGTCTGCCTGGCGGCATAGATATCACCGTGATCGCCGAAGATGGAAAGGGCCTGGCAGGCGAGGGAGCGCGCTGTAACATGAAAAACCGTGGGGGTCAGCTCACCGGCGATTTTATACATGTTCGGAATCATCAACAGGAGTCCCTGGGAGGCCGTGAAGGTGGTGCAGATCGCCCCGGTGGCAAGAGACCCGTGCAGGGAGCCGGCTACACCCGCCTCAGACTGCATCTGGGTGACGACCGGTACGGAGTCCCAGATGTTCTTTTGCCCCGCGGCGACCTTCGAGTCCGCCTCTGCAGCCATCGGTGAGGACGGCGTGATGGGGTAGATTGTTATAACTTCGCTGGTGGCATAGGCGACATGCGTACAGGCCTGGTTGCCATCAATTGTGACCATTTTCCGCGACATGGTTTTCTCCTTGCTAAGTGATGATATTTTCATATCATTTTGATTCTTCTCTGCCACTTCTTCGGATATTGCCCGGGTGATGATGCACCTGTTGGAACGAGCCTGCAGGGCTGTGTTCCGGATATCATCAGGGCTATCCCGATACATTCTTCTTCGAATTTAATATCGTTACTGTTCTTCAATTTCAAAAAACGAAACGGGAAAATAAAAATAAAAATAATATATTAATTACAGCATATTAATATGGTGTCGGACAGGTAAATAAAACCGCTTTTCAAGGAAAACAAAACCGCGTTCTTGGCGTCTTTCATATATAACATTTTGTAAAAACTAAATAAAAAAAATACAATAATAAATTCACACAAGACAAAAGAACAACGTTATCGTTTCCCTTTTATGCAAAGACCCTCCATTTGTCAAGAAAAAAAACTCCTTGCCAAACCTCGGTTCTGAATGCTTGGATTACGTCCAACAGCTCAATAATTCAGTGCAAAATCTCTATGTAGATCCCTTGACCGGAGGAGCAGCAGGGGCGGATGTGCGTGGATGAATACTGTCGATTACGGTGTATCTGGAAAAAAGAAAGATCAATTTATTTCGGAACCTCTTGGCAAAACCCTGAACTATGCGTTAATAACTATTGTAGATTTCTGGGGAAGAGTTTGTCAATATAGAATATTCTCATGGACTGCGCAAGCCTTGAAATTAACCGTAAATATGGATACTTAGCAGCAGCAATGGATATTCCCCTGTTTTCCTGAGCGGCGACCCTTTTATCGTCTGATCGATGCAAAAAAATGTTCGAAACCTTAAAAAATGTAATGATACCCATCGCCAACAACACGATGTCACAACTTCTTCATGCCCTGTCCGGGCATGATGACTTTGTCTTCCTCGACACCGCAAAAACCGATGAAGAAAATGCCTGTTCGATGCTTTTTCTGGATCCGATCCGCAGGCTGAGACATTGTCAAGGACAAGATGTGAGCAATTTCCTTGAAGATATTACAAAAGCTCAAAATGAAGAATGCTATGTTGCCGGCTGGGTAAGCTATGAGTTCGGCTATGAGATCGAGCCTTCTCTGCAAGGCCTCTTGGGTCGTTCCGAGGACAAGGGTTCCCTCTTGGCCGATCTCGGGGTCTATACGAGAAGATATACCTTCAATCATCGTTCCGGGGCATGTGATTTTCCCGGGTTGGGAAAAGAAATTCCGGGATCTTCCCCCTACTCGGTAACCAGCCTTGTGCCTTCGCAGACCAGACGGGAATATATCACGGCAATCGACAAGATCCTCGAATATATCAGGGCAGGAGACACCTATCAGGTCAACTATACCCTGAAGCTGCTTTTTGATTTCTCGGGTTCGGCTGAGGAGCTCTATCGGACATTGCGTCGTAATCAATCCGTATCCTATGGCGCCTTTATCCGTACGGGCGACCGGCGGATCCTCTCTTTTTCCCCCGAACTCTTTTTTAAAAAAGGACCCGACTCGGTGGTTGTCAGGCCGATGAAGGGGACGATGCATCGGGGGAAAACTGTTGCCGAGGATGCAATTCAGGCCGGCATACTTGCCGATGATATCAAGAATCGTAGCGAGAACGTGATGATAGTGGACCTTTTGCGAAACGATCTCGGTCGGCTGATGCATTGCACCGATGCCGGAGAGGTCGGGGTCAGGTCTCTTTTTGATGTCGAGGTCTATGAGACACTGTTGCAGATGACATCCACCATTTGCGCCACCACGACAAAAGAGGCCCTTGCCGGCATCTCTCTTGTCGATCTCTTCAGATCGCTCTTTCCCTGCGGATCGGTGACCGGGGCTCCCAAGATCAGGACGATGCAGATCATCGATGAGCTGGAAAAAGACAGACGGGGGGTGTATACCGGGGCAATCGGCTACCTGACCCCGAGCGGCGAGGCAATGTTCAATGTCCCTATCCGGACGGTTGTCCTCCATGGCGGCAGGGGCGAGATGGGAATCGGTTCCGGGATTGTCTCGGATTCCGATCCGGAACAGGAGTGGCAGGAGTGCCTGCTGAAAGGCAGGTTTCTGACCGGACCCGCATCCGAATTCCAGGTCATCGAGACCCTGCTTCATGATCCGGATAAAGGATATGTCTTTCTGAAGGAGCATCTGCAGCGGCTTGAAGCCTCCGCCTCCTATTTCCTCTTTTCCTGTGATACTGCCTCGATCAGAGAGGCTCTGTCGGCACAGGGGCGGAGGTCTGCCGGGACCCCTCAGCGGGTGCGGCTCAGCCTGGGAAAAGACGGCACCTTTGCCATTGCCTCCGGACAGTGCGCACCGCCTGCGTCATTTCGCCTGCCTGCGAGTCCCTGCCGGGGCGAGTTCCCCGGGATCTGTTTTTCGAAGACCCGGACCGAGGCTCAGTCGCCTTGGTTCTATCATAAGACAAGCATGCGCGATCTCTATGACCGGGAGTTTGCCACGGCCGCTGAGAGAGGTCTCTTTGATATCTGTTTCTGCAATACCGACGGCGAGGTGACGGAGGGCTGCATCACCAATATCATCGTGTATAAGGCCGGAATATTCCTGACGCCTCCGGTCAGCTGCGGTCTCCTGCCGGGAATCATGCGCAGCGTGCTGTTGAAGGATCGTGAACGGCCGCTTAGGGAAGCAGTGCTGACAATGGAGGATATCAGGGATGCCGACGCCCTGTTCCTCTGCAATTCAGTCCGCGGAGTCGTACAGGTACGACTGGCAGAGAGTTGAGCGCTCCTTGTTACTGGACGACGCTCCGGTCCTCTTCCGGCGTGATCAGGACGGGAGGGATGATAAGACCATGCTGTTCTCCCAGCGTCCTGACCGTGGTCATGAAGGTGGACGGCAACGGGATATCTCTCCCCCTTTCCAAAATGCCGAGTCCGTCGGCCTTGGTCAGATTGATGGTGCTGTCGACTCCGGATTGGTTGTCACACAGGGTCTGAATACGCAAGGCGTCGGTGATATTCGGCCGCAAAACCGGCAGCTCTTGGGCAAGAGCCAGGAGTTCCTGTTCGATCAAGGCCCTGTTTTCCTCTCTGAAAATCCGGAATTTCCTTTCCGGGTTCTTGGAGCCGAAGAGTTCATTGGTTATGGCTCCGGCCAGCATGGAGAGATAGATGATATCCTTGTCGCAGTACTTCTTCCCGAGCAGGGTGCGCAGCTCCTTGAAAAGGATCATCTGGACAAGTCCCACACCTTCCTGGAGTATCGTCAGCAGCTGAGATTTTTTCTTGTTATTACTATCCATAGGTCTTCACAGGACGAGTTTCACTGCAGGATGGTCGGTCAGTGAGCGGTAGATGGCAAGGCGCATTGCCTCATCCACGACGACGAGCTCCGCAGCAAGGCTCCAATACGAGCCTCGGGAACTCGAATGAGACAGTGAAACCCTCACCGGCACAGGACTACAGCAGGAGATAATGGCCTTGCGGATCGATTCCGGGTCCTTGCCGATGACCTTGAAGCACCATGGGCAGGGATAGTCGATTTCCGGTTTCCCGGTGGCAGGAAAAGGCCCTGTTGTATTTGGCGTGTTCATAGACATCGGTAGGATAAATTAAGAGCGAGTGTAAATTTTCCGGTTATCGATGCCTGATTATTAACGACCATCTCCTAAGAGTCAAGATAAAGAAAAAGAATTTTCCTGTCTAATTGGTGTATGGGGGGTGGAAAAGGGAGAAAAAAGGTGATATGCTCCGCAGCACATGGTTTCAGCTCTCTGGTTCCAACAGGTGATTCCTCCAAGACAAGGAGAAGATCGAATTGAGAAAGACCACAATGCAACAGAGGAACCTGCTGGATGATCTTATCAACAGGCATTCCGGGAATCTCGAAGCATTGCTTCAAGAAGAACGGAAGCTCCTGAACGCCCTTTCGGTTCCGGTCTTTTTCATCGATACCAACGGCCGTTTTCTCGGTGCTAATGCTGCCTTTTTCCTTTCCCTGGGGGTGGAGGAAGATCCGGGTTTCCCGGGAGGGGTCTACCAACGGCTTGCTCCCCGTTTTTCTTCAGAATATCAGGAAATTGACAAAAAATTGTCGGTCGACGGCGGCGGGATGTACTTTGAAGGATATGCCTGCGACAAGAATTTGACCGAATATCAGGTTGTCTACCGTAAGACGGCAGTTCGAGGCCACGATGACGCCGTAACAGGCATAATGACCATGATGTACGATCTCTCGGAACTCAAGGATGTGCGCAGGGCACTCGCAAAGAGCGAGGCCCAGAAGAAGGCCATTCTGGAAGGTTTTCCCGATATCGTCATTCTTTTCGATTTGAATATGAGAGTTGTCTGGGCCAACAACAGCGTCAAAAAGATATGTTCCACACCGATCGGGCGGCATTGCCGAGAGATTTTCTGTGGAGAACAGGGTGCTTGTGATGAGTGCGGATTAGCCGAGAGCTTCAGCACGGGCCAGGCAGGGACCTGGATGCAGAAAGTGGGTACCGGCGAGCCCGATGATGTGGAGACGGTCTTTGAGATGATCAGCACTCCGGTCAATACGAAACCGGGCAATATCGATGGTATTGTGGTCATTGCCAGGGATGCCACGGAAAAATTGAAGCTGGAAAAACAGTTGCGCCATGCGATGAAGATGGAGGCCATAGGCACCCTGGCGGGAGGAATTGCCCATGATTTCAATAATGTTTTAACTCCAATCATGGGATATTCCGAGATTATTCGTCTGCATATGAGACAGGGAGGCGATCATAAAGAGGAGATAGAGAGCTATATCGAAGGGATCCTGAAGGCAGCCAAGAGGGCACGTCGGCTCGTCGAACAAATCCTGACATTTTCAAGGAGCTCTGAGCAGAAGGAGAGCCTGCAGTACATTCATCCGATAGTAAAAGAGGTGATGAAGCTGATCCGCACCACCCTTCCTTCGACGATAGATATTCGTCAGGAGATCGATGAACAATGCGGCATGGTCTCTGTCGATCCGGTTCAGATTCATCAGATTCTGATCAACCTCTGCACCAATGCGTCCTTTGCGATGTCCGGAACCAGCGGCGTTCTGACGGTCCGGCTGGTGAGGTGCGATAGGAAGAATGACGGTAAGGACTGGATGGAACTGAGCGTTGCGGACACCGGTTGCGGGATAGATCCCGCCATCCGTGACAGGATATTCGAGCCCTATTTCACAACCAAAGAGAAGGGGCAGGGGACCGGAATGGGGCTGGCCATGGTCCATGGCATTATCAGCCGACAGGGAGGGGATCTGCAGGTGGAGAGCGAGGTTGGCCATGGCACCACATTTCGGATTTATCTGCCGGTTTCGAAGGAGACCACCTCCTTCGATCAGGTCATCAGCACGGAGGAGATGGTCGGTGGAAGCGAGCATATTCTGCTGGTCGATGACGAGGAACAGGTCGTTGCCGTCACCGGCGAATTGTTGGAAAGCCTCGGATATTCGGTAACCCCGATGACCTCGGCCAGGGAAGCCTTGCTCCTTTTCTTGAGATCTTCCCATACCTTCAATCTTGTTCTCACCGATCTGACCATGCCTTATATGACCGGCTTGGAACTCTGCCGAAAGGTCAAGGAGGTCCGCCCTGATATCCCCGTCGTGCTGTTTACCGGTTATCTTGAGGAGTTTTCCAGTGAGGGAGCCAGCGAAGCGGGCATCAATGCCTTCTTTATGAAGCCGGTTTCCTTCAAAGAAATGGCCAGGATAATCAGGAAAACACTGGATACGCCGGGAAACGCACCGCTACGTTGAACGGCATAGCCGGATGCGCGAAAACAGCAGCTACGGGGTCTCGTAACGATATCCCTCGTCAAGGGGAGCCGGTCCGAGAATGCCCTTTTTCTCCAATTCATCGTTTTACTTAAAAAAATATCCTCGGAATATCAATTGTATGTCCGTGGTATTTCTTTCAGTACGCATCGATTGAGAAAAAGATGTTTTTGTCGGACAGGACCTCCAGGAACATGAGGTCAGCTCCTTTCGGAACCGTTGAGAAGGCTTATCTGTTCATTCAATGTCCAAAAATCATAGATGTAGCCGACACCGAACAGGCCCAGTGTAAGCAGATAGACCCCGCCGGTCAGCCATTTTCCCAGGTAAAATCGATGAAATCCAAACAATCCAAGGAAGGTGAGAAGGATCCAGGCGATGGAATAATCGATCTCGCCGCTGTTGTACCTGATTGTTGCCTGTTCGCTTAAAGAGGGCATCAGGAAGAGATCCGCCAGCCAGCCGACCAGAAGGAGACCGAAGGTAAAAAAATACAGGGCGCCGGAGAGCTGCTTTCCGTAATAGAAACGGTGCGCTCCCAGAAAACCGAATATCCACAGAAGATATCCGATCAACAGGGAATGGGTCGGTTGGCTGGAGGGCTTCATGTTGGAATTTTCCCGAATGTGATATCGCAGCAAAGGGATGCTCCCTGTCCGCTGCCGTAATTTTTATCATACCAGTCGGGGGCGGCCGGGAGGATATTCCACGAGCGATGGTTTAGCATAAAGCTCCCCCGATTCCCGCCCCTGACACTGCCGACGAAAAATGCCTATCTTTTAGTTTCTTCACTCGCTCAATTGATTTTGTGAGCATCTCTTCCTTCAGGGTGCCGGTTTGTACGCAGTGACTGACGGCCCGCAACGCCTTGTCGAGAACCTCCGGATCATATTCGAGATTGTTGCCGATGACGATCATATCAACGCCCGCCGAAAATGCCTTGCAAACCGTCTCCTCCAGTCCGTAATGGTCGGTGATGGCCTTCATCTGCAGATCGTCCGTCATTACGACTCCATCGAATTGCAGTTCCCGCCGCAGCAATCCCGTAATGGTGTTATGGGAGAGGGTGGCAGGGGCGTCGATGTCGAGAGACCTGTTGAAAAGATGACCTGTCATGATGACATCTGCAAGACCACGTCTGTTCAACTCATCAAAGGGGTACAGTTCTTCCCTGCTCCAGGTCTCGGAGATGTCGACAAAGCCAAGGTGCGAGTCGTTTCGGGAACTCCCATGGCCGGGGAAATGTTTGAGACAGCTGAGTATGTGGCGTGATCGGTGTGCTTTGATCCAGACTGCGGCATGTCTGACCACCTTTGCCGCCTCGCTTGAAAAGCTGCGGCCCAAAGCCCCGATGATCGGATTATCGGCAACGATGTTCAGGTCGACAACAGGGGCCAGGTTGATGTTTATTCCCAGGCATTTGAGCATGTCGGCTGTCGCCAGGGAATGAATTTCGGTGAGAACGGTCTCGTCTCGATTGCCCAGATCAGCCGCCTTAACCGATAGCGGAAATCCCCGATCGTCAGCAAACCTGCTGACTCGGCCTCCCTCCTGATCAGCACCGATCAACAGACGGCCCTCGGCCGCCTTCTGCAATTTGGTTGTCAGATTTTTGACTTGTGTCGCGCTGATGATATTATTTGACGTGAGATTTTTGGCCAGCAGCCGTTCAAACAGGATAACTCCTCCGAGGTTTCTTTGCCGGATGTCGGCAACAATGGGATGCCTGCTTGAGATGTCTTCTCCATGAAAACCGAGAAGGAAAAGCTGTCCTAGCGCTTTTAAAAAGTCCATATGATTGGCATTTATTCTGGTGCTGCAGATCTAAATGATCAATACTTCAAATGTGTTATATACAAAATGTTTAGCCGGCACCGGGATTCGGAATCAATAACAAGCCTACGGTTTCTTCCGGTAGGCGGGGGTGTCAACCCAGGTATTTGTACACAATATGTTAAAAAAGCACAACACTTACTCCTTTCAGACATGCCTGGCAGTTTATGCCAAGACCCCGGCATCTTAGCGGAAATAACGCCTTGACGCAAGTATGTCAAAATTTCGACATAGAGCAGAAGGGAAGGCCTTGGTCTGTGATACAGGTCTATAGCGGTCAGGGTCAGCCGTAGGGTTTGTTCGTTAGTAATTTAGTAATTTTAGTATATTATAGAAATATCGGGGGAATTTATGATTAATTGCAATTTCTGGCCTCTTTTTTGCAATCAGAGCGATAAGCAAAAAGATGTAAAGATATTCATAAAATGGTCGATATAAAGTTATCCACTTAATAAAAAACCAAATTTAGCACAACCAAGGAATGAGTAAATGAATGTCTCAACGCAAGTGCCTTCAAATGGAATCAAAAAAAATGAATGGCATGAAATTGACCGGGTCATGGTTGAGTTGAATCATTTAAAACAACATTCAAAACGTTTGGATTTATTCAATAAACTTCATGCAAGGCTGGCCGGAATGTTACATCTCGCTTCGATGATCGAGACGTATTCGGTATGGCTGATGCCGCATGTTGCTCACGAACTCATCGGTTACAGCAATAGCAGGCGGAACAAGAAATTTCTCTTCTGTTCCGGGCATGGGCCCAATCGACGCCGGGCTATCGCCTTTGCCGAGGAACTTATCGACAATCGGATCCCCAGCGGTGGAATATGTAATGACAGCGATGGCCATTATGCCCACAAATGGGTATTCGAGACCTCAGAGAACGCCGGCATCTTCCTGATTTTGAAGGAAGGACGGGAACTTGGGGAAGAAGAGATTTCTCTGATCAGTGATTCGCTGGAGATACTGAGCGAATCCCTGCAGCGGGGACTTGAGTATGAGGACCTGTTCGAGCGAGCGAGTCATGATATCTTGACCGGATTGGCCAACCGCCGGGTCTTCGATGAACGGATCAAGGGAATGATGAAGAGTTCAAGGCGGTATAGGCGTCCGCTGACGATGTTGTCCATGGATCTCGATCACTTCAAGGATATTAATGATACGCATGGACATATGGCGGGAGATGAGGTGTTGAAATCCGTGGCCAGGGTTCTGAACGGGGCGGTCCGTTCCACGGACCTCCTGGTGAGGATGGGGGGCGACGAATTCTTGTTGGTCCTGGATGATACCGATAATAAAAGCGCCAGGGTGTTGGCCGAAAGGCTGTGCAAGGCGGTCGATGCCTTGAATGTCAAGGCCGGCAAAGGTGTGAAGCTGGGCGTAAGCATAGGGGTGGCCCAGTTGGAGGAAGCGGACGATTTGAATCAGTGGTTGGAGCGGGCGGACGATATCCTCTATCATGCCAAGGCCGAGGGCCGTTCCCGGGTTGCCGTCAAATAGAAAGACGGTTCGGTACACGACAACCGGTAGGCTGAGGTTATTATTTCAGTCTCATGGTCTCAGCCTAACCCCGTAGGCAAAGGAGCAAGTCGAAAATCAGTACGCTCTCCATAGTTTTCCGAGGCTGTAATCCGATAGGCAGCACTTACCGAAAAAGCCGACTCATCCGAGTCGGTTTTTTGACTTTATGACGAAGCGGTTAGTCTTTTTCCAGTGTGATTGTCAGCGGGATCGAATGGATATTCCTGCTGTTCTGCTTCGTATAGCCGAGAGACCAGTCTCTGCAGCGTGCCTGACCGGCGAGGAGTTTGTCGATCTCCTTGACGATTCCCGCAATATTGATTACCGGATGCCTGGAAAAGACGGTGGGGAGCCCCTGGGTCAGATTACATGCCAGACAGTGACCGGGGCGTTCCAGGAGTTGGAGTTCCATGGAAATCGTTCTGCCCCGCGAGCCTGTAAAGGCAAGTCTGATGTCGTAGGCCCCCTCCTCGGCATCGCCGAGAAGGGCCTCGAAAAAGGCATCGGTACGTTCCGGTGGAAAGATTTCCCGGAGATTTTTATCGGAAAAGAGCGTGGCAAGAGAATCGGTGTTCATGGCTTCCCTCTCGGAGGCTGGTGATATCAAGGGGTTGTTTCGGCATATAAGCGGCTATTATACGGCTGTCTTATCCCCTTTGTCAACCGTCGTTGCGGTTGAGCAGGCACTATGGTAGAGTGGATGCCATGCACATGGAACCCCTTTACCACCTGAGCGAGCCGGTTGCATCCGGTGTCGATCTGCAGCAGCTGAATGAGTCCCAACAGGCGGCGGTGACAAGGACCGAAGGACCCGTCCTGGTCATCGCCGGGGCCGGCAGCGGCAAGACCAGGACCCTGGTCCATCGGGTGGCCTATCTCATTGGGAAAGGGATCGCTCCGGAGAATATCCTGCTTCTCACCTTTACCCGGAAGGCCGCCCAGGAGATGCTGTGGCGGGCCGGTCGCCTGTTGAACGACTCCTGTACCGGTGTCGTCGGCGGCACATTTCATGCCGTTGCCAATATGCTTCTCAGGCGGTATGGCGCTTCACTCGGTTTTGGCTCGTCATTTACGATAATCGACCGGGCCGATGCCGAGGGGATCGTCAACCTGCTGAAATCCTCTCTGGGACTTGGCGGACGGGGCAGGCAATTTCCATCGAAACGGATTATCGTCAATATGATCAGCGGGGCGGTCAACAAATCCATCCCGCTTGAGGACCTGATCTATGACCAGTATGCGCATCTGGCTGAACACCTGGATGAACTCCTCGGCCTGCAGCGTCACTATGCCGACTTTAAGCGCGATCACTCCCTGATGGACTATGATGACCTCTTAACCAACTGGAAGCGGCTGCTGGTCGAGGTCCCCGAGGTGCGTGCGGCGATATCGGATCGATTTTCCCATATCATGGTCGACGAGTACCAGGACACGAATCTGGTTCAGGCCGAGATCGTCCGCCTGACGGCATACACACATGATAACGTCATGGCCGTGGGTGACGATTCGCAGTCGATCTACTCGTTTCGAGGTGCCGATTTCTACAATATCATGCGTTTTCCGCAGATCTTTCCTGATACCCGCATCATCAAACTGGAAGAGAACTACCGATCGACACAGCCTATCCTGAGCCTGACCAACGATATTATCCGCAAGGCGACGGATAAATACACCAAGACCCTGTTCACCCGGAGAGAAGGCAACCTGAAGCCCAAACTGGTTGCAGCCGCCGACGAACGCCGCGAGGCCTTGACCGTTCTCCGAAAGATCAGCCAACTGCACCAGGAGGGCATGCCGCTGCATGAGATTGCGGTCCTGTTTCGTTCCGGTTTTCATTCCTTCAAACTGGAGATGGAGCTAAACGCGGCAGGTATCGATTTTGAAAAACGCGGCGGCCTGAAACTCACTGAATCGGCGCATATTAAGGATGTCCTGTCCTTTTTACGTATCCTGGCCAATCCGCGCGACAACCTGTCTTGGAACAGGGTGCTGCTGCAGCTGGCGAAGATTGGCCCGAAAACCGCCCAGAAGGTCACGGCTGCCGTTGCCCTCTCCGACGAGCCCTTTGCCGCGCTTGCCCGGTACCCTGCCGGGGCTTCCTGGAAGAAAGGGATACGGGAGCTTGCCGCCCTCTTTTCCGGGCTGTCGGAAACCGATCCGCCGACCGTCCTCTTTGATGCCGTCATGCGCTACTACACGCCTCTGTTTCAGGATATCTATGCCGATGATTATCCGAAGAGGCAAAAGGATCTCGAACAGTTGCGGGGGATCGTCGCCGCCTACGATTCCCTGCAGGCCTTTCTTGACGCCACAGCCCTCGATCCTCCGGAGTCGGAGATGGAAACGGATCGGGAGGGCCGGGGGAGGCTGATTCTGTCCACCATCCATTCGGCCAAGGGCCTCGAGTGGGAAGCGGTCTTTGTGATCGGTCTGGCCGAAGGCCGTTTCCCGCATCCCTCGGCGGAACCGGGCGGACAGTGGGAGGAGGAGAGACGGCTTCTGTATGTCGCCGCCACCCGCGCCAAAAAGAGGCTGTATCTCTGCTATCCACAGGATCTGATGACGCCCGACCGGCGGTTCCAGCGGGTCGGGATGTCCCCTTTTCTGCGAGAGTTGCAGTCGGGACTCTTCGAGCGTCTCGAGGAGGAACCTTCGTACAGTTTCGCCCCCTCGGCAACCTTGGCTTCGGACAGGTCCGGCACCGTCACCGGCCCAAAAAAACCGGCGAAGATCACCATGAACGATCTTGCCAAAGGAAGTGTCGTCAATCATCCCTTCTACGGTGACGGCATCGTCAAGAGGTGTATCAAGCCGAGTTCGGTGGATGTCGATTTTGCCAAGCACGGCCTGAAGACCCTGCATCTGGACTATGCCAAACTGAAGGTGGTCAGAAAATAGCATGCATGCCTTTAGGTATCCGGGATTTCTTGCCTGTCTTCTTTTTCATAATTTAATACATATTATCAGGTGCATACGTGAATTTCATTGAAGCAGAGGCCTATCTTAACAGTCTCCAGTTTCACAAGATCAAACTGGGCCTTGAGGCGATGCGTTCATTTCTCGAACGGGTGCAGCATCCGGAGAAAAAACTGCAATTCGTCCATGTTGCCGGGACCAACGGCAAGGGGTCGGTCAGCATGACCCTGCTGACACTCCTTTCCCGTCTCGGTTATCGCGTCGGTCTGTATACCTCGCCGCATCTCAGCTCCGTCCGGGAGCGTCTGCGAATAAACGACACCCATATCAGCCGGGAAAAATTCGCCGAGATCGCAACCCGGATCAAAGGCGTGCTGGGGGAGGAAAAGATCACCTACTTTGAATTCACCACCGCAGTCGCTTTCCTGTGGTTCGCCGAATCCGGTCTCGATCTCGTCGTCCTGGAAACGGGACTTGGCGGCCGGCTGGATGCGACCAATGTGGTCGTACCGCTTGTTTCGGTGATCACCAATGTCAGTATGGACCATGAGGCCTACCTCGGCAATGATCTTGAATCCATTGCCCATGAAAAGGCCGGGATCATCAAGGCCCTGGTCCCTGTGGTCTGCGGGACCGAGCAAGAGCAGACCACCAGCGTGGTCCGCAGGAGGTGCCTGGAACTCGGTTCCGATCTCTATCATTACCGGGAGGATTTCATCGCGGACCCGGCGAAGGACGGTACCTGGACGTGGCGCGGTCTCTCCGGTCAGCTGACGGGCAAGATCCTGACCTCACTCCGCTGTTCCATGCGCGGCAGTTATCAGGTCCGCAACGCCTCCCTGTCCCTGGCGGTCTTGGGCCTGCTGGAGGGAAACGGATTCCTGGCCTCGGCCCGGGAGATTCGGGCCGGATTGCTCGAGGTTCGGTGGCCGGGACGGCTCGAATATATCGTCCTCGACAGGAGGACCAGACAACCGGTCGTTGATCCGGCCCCCGACGGACCGCACCTGGTACACTACCTGTTGGACGGCGCCCATAACCCTGCCGGTGTCGACAGCCTGGTGACGACACTGAGGGAGGAATATTCCTACCGGCGGTTGATCGTTGTCTGGGGGGCCATGAGCGACAAGGATCTCAACCGGACCGTCCCGGAAATAGCCGCCCTGGCGGAACGGATCATACTGACCAGGCCGTCCGGGGAGCGTGCTGCCGAGCCGGCTCGGCTTCTCTGCTGTCTGCCTGTTGCTCTGCAGGCTAGGGCCGAAATGGTAGCCGATGTGACGCAGGCCCTGCTTGCTGCCGAACGGGTTGCCGGCCCGGGCGATCTGATCGTGGTCGCCGGTTCTCTCTATCTCATCGGTGCCGTCAGGACCTTTTTGGTTGGGGAGTTGGTGGCATGATGATCGAGGATTTCGGTTTCGACGGGGTGGATGCAGCCTGGATCAAACGGGAAAAGGCCAGGGCCAGGGAACTCAGAAAGACCCGCTGGTGGCAACAGAAGACGGCCTCCGGACGGTGCTGGTATTGCGGTGCCGTCGTTCCCTCGAAGGAGCTGACCATGGATCATCTCGTCCCGCTTGCCATGGGAGGGAAAAGCAGCAGAGACAACCTGGTGCCCTCCTGCAAGGACTGCAATACCAAAAAAAAGAGCATGATGCCCATGGAGTGGGAGGAGTACAGAACCAGCTGCGGCGGCAAATGAGAAATTTGTTGCAGTCCCATTGTCCGGTACCGTCATGCCTTGCGGGATACCTGCCAGGCCGGGGTCTTTACCTGGGAATAAGGTTGATAATATGGGAGTAAGTATCTTGCTAAAATCAAAGGCTGTGGTATGATACCCGGCGCAGGCTTCTGCCGGATCTCTGGCGGGGCTTTGTTTTATCTTTGGGCGGGTAGCTCAGCTGGATAGAGTGTCGGCCTCCGAAGCCGAAGGTCGTGGGTTCGAATCCCATCTCGCCTACCAATAAAATCAA
>JBJKPM010000076.1:0-1701 GCA_046706325.1 Desulfocapsaceae bacterium
GCACTTCAAGGCCGTTCATCTGGGGCATCTTGACGTCTAAGAGGACCACGTCGAACTGATTTTGTTCGCAGAGATGCAAGGCTTCCTCACCGTTCTTTGCGGTGCTGACCTCGTAGCCCTCCAAAGCGAATTCATTTCGGATCAACCGTCGGATGTTTGCCTCGTCATCGACGGCCAGGATGTTTCCGTTCGTCATATGTGCCCAGTCCTTGCCCAGAAAAGCCCCGTTCCGGAATCGGTTAAATCAAAGCGGGAAAATAAACCGTCAGGGTGTTACCGAGCTTTTTAGAGGTTTCGTACTTTATAACGCCCTTGTGGTGCTGAATGATATTGTAGCAGATGGACAGGTCGATATCGTAGCCGGCCCCCATCAATTCTCTCTGCCCCGAGGTGACGGGCCGTCGGGTATCCACGTCCCGGTCCCTGCCGTTGTCCGTTATGACCACCTTGATCTGGTTCCCGTGATTGGATGCCAACATTTGCAGCTCTCCACCCTCCTCGACCGATTTGAAGGCCCGGATCATGAGGTTCAAAAAGAGGTGTTTGAGTTGGGACTCCTTGCCGTGGATGGTATCCAGACCCCGGGAGAGGTGGTTGACATAGCTGATCTTGATGTTGTTGTCCTTGGCCCGCTGCCGGAAGAGCGAGACCGTGTCCTCAATAATGGAGCTGATTAAGAGGACCTCGAAGTCGTCGGAGGAGCTCCGGCTGAAGTCCTGCAGGTTGTGGATGATGTCCTTGCAACGGTAGGCCTCATCGTTGATGATGGTCAGGTATTCCTTGACCGATTGGAGCAACTGCGGATCCAGGCAGGTTTTTATTTTGTCGAAACGTCTGAGCAGGCCCTCTGAAAACCCGGCGATGGAGGCCAGGGGGTTGTTGATCTCATGGGCGATGCCGGCGGCCAGAAATCCGATGGCGGCGAGCCGGTCGGCCTGCATCAGTTTGTATTCGTATTCCTTCCTTTCGGTAATATCCCGCATCAGCAGGACGATTTCGTAAACCTGACCCGATGGATCCCGGATCGGCGAGGTGGTCCATTCATAGTAACGCCCGTTGTGATCTCCCTTTCTTACAAACACCTCGCCACAATAATTGTCCTGGGTCTGCATGGTTTTGGCCGCCGGGCAATGCCTGCAGATGTCCTCCTTCTGAAAATAGGCATGGAAGCATTTCTGGCCGATCAGATTGCTGCCGGGAAAGAGGGTCTTTTGAACCTGATTGACATGGACGATGTTCAGATCCCGATCCAGGATGGTCAGTCCATCGCTGATGCTGTTGAGGATGGCTTCGAGCTTGTTGTGGCGGCTCGCCAGCTCGATGTTGAGCCGTTCGAGCTCCTTTATTTTGGTCCGGGTTTCTTTGAAATACCCGATCTTGGAAAACCCGATCCCCTTGAAATCGGGATTCGGGTTCTTGTCTGGCACGTTCATGTTGGGTTCCTATAGGGCCTCGAGATACATCATCTCGATTTCCGCAACCCCGAAACTCTGGGGGGTGGTCATCATGCACAGGTCCTCAGCGGCATCCCGGGCAAGGCGCGGCACATCCTCCTTTATCACGCCGAGTTGGGACAGTTTGGTGGGAATATGCAGCTCCTCGATCAGCTCCTCGATGCGGGGGGGGACCAGGGCCGCTGCCTCGTCCGGGGTTTTGCCCCGGGTATCCAGCCCCATGGCGTTGGCGAGCCGCGAGAATTTC
>JBJKPM010000077.1:0-14410 GCA_046706325.1 Desulfocapsaceae bacterium
AGATGATCCGCCCACCATTGCAATATCTTTTCCCTTTCCACCAGATATTCGCTTCGATGATGGGCCGCCCTGACCGCGTTCCGCTCTCTATGTGCGAGCTGCCTTTCGATAGCATCCGGGTTAAATCCTGATTCATTGGAGATCGGCGAAAAAAGCGCCCTGAAGCCGTGCATGGTTGCCTTGGAATGATATCCGAGACGATAAAGGCCAAAGAGCATGGTATTTTCGGAAAGCTGTTTTTCCGGATAATGAATGCCGGGGAAGACCAAGCCCTTGTCACCGTAAAGAATTGTCAGCCGATTAAGGATAGCTAGTGCCTGGTCGGAAAGCGGCACTGTGTGAGGGCATCTCATTTTCATCCGTTCAGCAGGGATTGACCATAACCGCTTTTCAAGGTCGATTTCATTCCAGGTTGCCCCTCTGACTTCACCGGATCTCGTCGCCGTCAGGATGGTGAATTGAATAGCCAGCTTTGTCGTTATGTGAATGTCTCCGCCGGTGAGCGCTCGTAAGAATGCAGGCATTTCTTCCGGCGGGATCATTGTATGGTGCGTCACCTTTTTTGCCTTCAGCGCCCCTTTCATGTCGGCTGCCGGGTTGTATGTTGCCCGGCCTGTCTGGACCGCATACCGGAAAACAGCCGTAATCCGCTGCAGGGTCTTTGCCGCCATCTCCAGAGCGTTTCGTGATTCAATAGCCCTTACAACCTCCAGCACCTGAGGCGGGGTTATCTGGTCAATCTGAATATCACCCAGGGCCGGGAAAACGTTTCTCTTGAAGCTCGTCACAATGGCCGCGGCATGACTTTTAGCCCATCTGTCCCTCTGGTGATGATGCCATTCAAGAGCAATCGCCTCGAAGCTGTTAGCTGCAAGGGCTTTTTTGGCTTCCTTTTCCTGCTCGATCTCTTGTTTTTTTTCCCTCCGGTCGTCTGCCGGGTTAATACCTGTTTTCACAAGTTCCCTTTTAGCCGCCCTTTCCATCCTCGCAGCCTCCAGGGTCATAACCGGGTATTCTCCGAGAACAAAGGTTGACTCCGTACCCGATAATTCAAATCGGTAGCGCCAGGTTCTTTTGCCGCTGGTAGCGACGTGCAGGAAGAGGCCTCTGCCGTCGGTGAGTTTATACGGCTTCTTTTTCGGTTTTGCATTTCTGACCTGAATTGCCGTCAGCATAAGCACTTACCTCCATTTCCGGGTATTCCAAGAGACCGGTTATTCGGTTCCCTTTTCTCCGTACTCTGGTTTATACCCGGTTTTGTACCCGGCTGTCAATGGACGAAAACGGACGATACAGGATGAAAAGGCAAAGAAAAACCCCGTAAATCAATTAAGATTCACGGGGTTAATGGACTCCAACATACTTCGTTGGATTAGTATTTGGTGCCGAAGACGAGACTCGAACTCGTACGAGCGTGGCTCACTACCCCCTCAAGATAGCGTGTCTACCAATTCCACCACTTCGGCACTCAAGGTTCAGTGTGTCTTTGTCTCCTCGGGAGCAGGTGTGGTCTTCTGCTCTGCCGCTGCGGGTGTTACCGCCTGAGGCGCCGGCTTTTCCGCCGGGGCAGGGGTGACCTTGTCCGTCTTCTTGACCGTCTTCTCGACCGCCGTCGGCTGCTTTTTCAGCTGGTCCATCACTGATCCGCTGCTGGTATGGGAAGAGAAGTACGCCAAGGTAACCGACGTCAGCATGAAGATGACTGCAGCCGCGGTAGTAATCTTGTTCATCAGGGGAACCGGCCCTTCGGTGCCGAAGAGGGTATTGCTGCCCCCCCCTCCGAAGGTCGCTCCGATATCGGCGCCCTTACCATGCTGCAACAGCACGATGATGACAAGAAAGAGGCAGACAATGACATGAAGTATTATAAGTAATGTAACCATTTAGGAATACTATCCTATTTGAGTTATCGAAAATGCAGTATCCGACCGAACGACGCCGCCTCCAGTGCCGCGCCGCCGACCAGGGCACCGTCTATATCCTGTTGCGCCATCAACGCATCAATATTGTCCTGTTTAACCGAGCCACCATACAATATTCTCAATTGGTCGGCAATGCTTTTTTCGTACATGTCCCCAATGTGCTTCCTGATAAAGGCGTGGACATCCTGCGCCTGTTCCTTCGTCGCCGTCTTCCCGGTACCGATGGCCCACACCGGCTCATAGGCTATCACGACCCTGGCCATCCCGGCGGCATCTACTCCGGCGAGTCCTTTGCGTATCTGTCGCTCGACGACGGCAAACGTCTTCCCGGCCTCCCTCTCTTCCAGGGTTTCACCGATGCAGAGGATGGTTAAGAGATCGAAGGATATGGCGCCCCTGAGCCGCCTGTTGATCAGCTCATCGTCTTCATGAAAGATCTGGCGCCGCTCCGAATGGCCGACGATGGCGGCCGTCCCGCCCGCATCCTTCACCATCACCGGTGATATCTCCCCGGTAAAGGCCCCCATCTCTTCCCAGCAGACATTCTGGCTGGCAACAATAATCGAGGTATCCCTGATGATATGGGAGACCTCGCTCAACACCGTAAAGGGCGGTGCCAGCAACACGTCCCTGTCGGGTATGTCGCCACATTGTCCGGCAATTGCCGCAGCCAGATGACAGGCATCCATGATGGTGGTGTGCATCTTCCAATTTCCGGCAATCAAGGCTCTTCTGGTCATGGGTCCTCTCCTCTAAGTAATGCCCGTCCATAGATGGCTGTTTTCTGCTGGCTCTTCGTCGCTTTCAAAATCTTATCCCCGCAACATCCCCTTGCCGGAGCGCTACCGGGGAGGTCTGCACCCCTCACCCCAAGGCGGCAACGCCGGGCAGTGTCTTTCCCTCCATCAGTTCGAGGAAGGCGCCTCCTCCCGTCGACATATAGGAGATGTTTTTTTCCTCACCCGATTTTTTCACGGCGGCATTCGAATCGCCGCCGCCGATGATGGAAAGGGCATGGGATGCGGCGACCGCCTCGCACATCGCCATCGTGCCGCGGGCAAAGGCATCCATCTCAAAGGCCCCCATCGGGCCGTTCCAGACGATGGTCCTGGCATCTGCCAGGGCCTCGCGAAAATAAAGGACCGTCGCCGGACCGATATCCAGGGCCATCCACTCTTTCGGTATATCCCTGAAGGTCACGTTTTTGACCACCGCATCGGGAGAAAAGGCACTGGCTGCGACAAAATCGATGGGGAGGTGGAGTCTGACCCCCTTTTTCTCCGCCGTATCAAGCAGCTGTTTGGCGGACCCCAGGAGGTCCTCCTCTATCTTCGAAGCACCCATGTCCACCCCCATGCTCTTCAGGAAGGTGTTGGCCATGGCCCCGCCGATGATCATCCGGTCAACCCGGTCGAGCATATGCTCCAGAGCCCCCAGTTTTGAAGAGACCTTCGCCCCTCCGACCAGCGCCACCAATGGGCGGGTCGGGTCATCCATCGATTTATGGAAATACTCCATCTCGGTCTGCAGCAGAAAACCAGCGGCCTTCACCTGCACATGGGCGGTGATCCCGACGATGGAGGCATGGGCTCGATGGGAGGCGGCAAAGGCATCATTGACATAGACATCTGCCAGACGGGCCAGTTTTTCGGAAAACCCCGGTTCATTATCGGTCTCTTCCTTATAAAATCGCAGGTTCTCGAGCAGCACCACATCGCCGGCCCGCATATCGGCTACCATGGCCTCGACCGCCTCGCCGATACAATCCGGCGCCAGGCGGACATCACGACCCAGAAGCCCCTGCAGATGGGCGGCGACCGGGGCCAGACTGAAGGCCTCGACCCGCTTGCCTTTGGGCCTGCCCATATGCGAGCAGAGGATGAGTTTTCCCTTCTTTTCCAAAACATATCTGATGGTGGGCAGTGCGGTTCGAATCCGGATATCATCGGTGATGGTCGATTTGTCATCCATCGGTACATTGAAATCCACCCGTACCAGCACCCGCTTGTCCGTCAGATCACAGTCTCGAAGAGTTTTCATGGTCAAGGCCTCCGCTGAAATGGCAGACTCAGGTCTGCTCGGATAAAGACTTGCGAAAGATCAAGGCATCGTCTTGTGGGGCGGTGTAATAGTCTTTTCGGCAACCAATGTTGTCATAGCCGAGTCTGCGATACAGACTCGTCGCCCGGCTGTTGGCCGCCCGGACTTCCAGAAAAAGCCCGGTACAACCTCTGTCCCGGCAACACGACTCAAACCGAAGGAGCAATGCGCTGCCGATGCCGCACCGTCTATGGCGAAGAGCAACGGCGATCTTGAAAAGCTCGGCATCCTCCAGTGTATACCGGCCGCAACACCAGCCCCATATATCGTCATCATCACCTGCCGCCACCAGTTGCAGGCCATGTGGTCGTTCAAGTTCCCGGACAAGGGATGAATCCGGCCACGGGGACGGAGCGGCCCTCTCTATGGCAGCGACACGGCCGACATCCCCATGGCACATGGACCGGATGATCATACCCTGACCGTATTTCCTATGAACAGTAGGTAATTTCAAGGAATGGCGTGCCCTTCGACAAGGAGCACCGGGCTGATTCGTGTTGGCTCGAAATTATCACACTATTCACCAAAGGCCGGCCGATCCCGCCGCCTCTGCAGCAACCTCGGAAGGTGAGAATCGCGGTCTATACCATCTTGCCGGCAATCTGGACGGTCAGGTCCCCAAGCATGTTGGTATAGCTGCCAAGTTCATTATCATACCAGCCATAGACCACCGCCTGGGTAACGGGGACCTCCAGGATCGGATTCACATCGGCTGCGAGCTTGCCGCCGGCCACCGTTTTTTTCAGATTGACCTGAATGGCGGCGGTCCGGGTATGGGTCTCGGTCCCCTCTATGACGGTGGCGGCCTGGGGAACACCGATGATATCGGAAGAGACGTTCTGCTCTTCGCTGTATTCCAGATATTTGTTGTTCTTTGCAAACTCCCGATAAATAGAGTTGATGTAATCGCGCTTGATGGGCCGGTCATAGTCGTCCTGAAGGTTGAGGACCAGGACGATGAGAGACCCTGTCGATGTCGGTATGCGCACGGACTCGGCAATGAAGCCGATGGTCCTCATCTCGGGAATGACCAGGGACAGGGCCTTGGCCGCGCCGGTCGTCGTCAGTATGATGTTGTTCAAGATCGAACGGTTTTTCCTCAGATCGGAGGCCCCCGTCCCAGGCAGCCGATCCAGGACCTGCTGGCTTCCCGTCGCGGCATGGACCGTCACCATCGAGGCACTGAGAAAATTCTCCGAACCGATGGTCTCCATCAGCGGCTTGATCATATAGGACAGGCAGGTGGTCGTACAGGAAGCCGCGGAAATAAGGGAGTGCCGTGCCGGATCATAGTCTTCGTCATTGATCCCCATCACCGTGGTGACCGCATCACCCGGCATCTCCAGGCCCTTGGACTTGATCTTGAAAGGGGCCGAGAGAACAACCTTTTCCGCTCCTGCCTGGAGGTGGCCGCGCAGAGCCCCTTTCGGCCCGTCGGAGTCCGCTGTCGGGTCGGTGAAGGCCCCGGTTGTATCGACAACCAGTTTAACACCTTTTTCATGCCAGGCTATACCCTTGGGGTCCCGAGTTGAACGAAGAATGGTAACCGGAACACCGTTGATGCGCATTGTCCCGGTGTCGTTATCCAGCTCTTCGATAACCCTTCCCCCTTTATGCCCATGCAGATAAGCACTCAGACGACCGTATGAAGAATCGCGTTCAATGGCCGCCGCCAGATTTTCGAGGTTCTTCCCGACTTCTCTACCGATATTGGCGACGATTCCGGAAAAATGCTTTCTGGAAACATGGTGCCACACTGAAAGTTTTCCAATCCGGCCCAGACCGTTGATACCTAATTTCATAGCAATACATCTCCTTTCTTAGTAAAATGGCAGGCATAATGCTGAGTCCCCGATTGCAGAAGGAATACAGTCAGGGCAACTGGACGTTACCATACGCTCAGAAGAGACGGTAGGATTTTATCACCAGTACCGGCATTATGCAAACGATTTATTACAAGGTTACCCATTGATTATTTTGAAAATCCTTCGGGATACACGATGATTTTTCCCGACTCGCTGGCCCCTGGAATCCTGCTGAAGCGCTACAAACGTTTCCTGGCGGATGTCCGGTTGCAAGACGGCAGGGAAATAACCGTCCATTGCCCGAATTCCGGCACAATGCTGTCCTGCTCGCAGCCAGGCAGTGACGTCTATATCTCGGCATCGCCGAATCCAAAGCGCAGGTACCCGTATACACTCGAGATGGTCAGAGCTGATTCCACCTGGGTCGGCATCAATACGTCCCGTACCAATGCCCTGGTGGTGGAGGGGATAGAAAACGGGGATATCACCCAATTGGCAGCTCCCGACAGCCTGCGCAGGGAAGTCCGGACCTCCAGGGGGAGCCGGCTCGACGTGTTGATGACCAAGGGGCCACGGGAAATCTATATCGAAATTAAAAGCTGCACACTGGTTGTCGATCGATGCGCCATGTTTCCCGATGCGGTGACTGAGCGCGGGACCAGACACCTGTTGGAGCTCGCTCGACTTGTCGAAAGCGGGAAGGAAGGAATCATCTTTTTTCTCGTCCAGCGACGAGATGCCGATATCTTCCGTCCTGCCGACCATATCGATCCCCGCTATGCAGAGACTCTGGCGCAGGTTGTAAAAGCCGGCGTGCGGATTCTCGTCTACCAGGCCGATGTTACGCCCCTGGAGATTGCAATTGTCAGGCGCCTGCCCTTTTCGCTCTGAATTTTACCCAGGTGACATCCATGCAGACAATCAATTTATCCCCTCCCAGAGCCGTCGTGCTGCTGAGCGGAGGTCTCGACTCGACAACCACCCTGGCCCTTGCCCAATCGGAAGGATATGACTGTTATTGCCTGAGCTTCCACTATGGGCAAAGACAGTCGGTGGAACTCGATTGCGCCGCTCGGGTTGCAGCGGCCTTTTCGGCAAAGCGCCACCTGGTCCTGCATCTTGACCTCGACAAGATCGGCGGTTCGGCGCTGACCGACGATATCGATGTGCCGAAGGGACGGGATATCGACCATCCGGACAACGATATCCCTCTCACCTATGTCCCGGCCCGTAATACCATCCTGCTGGCCCATGCCGTCGCCTGGGCGGAGGTCATCGGTGCCGCCGACATCTTCATCGGCGTCAACGCAGTCGATTATTCAGGCTATCCCGACTGCAGACCCGAATTTCTCGAGGCCTTCGGCAAGATGGCCAATCTCGGGACCAGGGCGGGGGTGAGCGGGACAACTCCGCTGAAGATCCGTGCACCTCTTCTCTATCTGACCAAAGGAGAAATCATCAGGAAAGGGATCCAATTGGGAGTCGACTACGGTATGACCCATAGCTGTTACGATCCACAGGGAGAAACGGCCTGTGGAAGATGCGACGCCTGTCTGCTTCGCCTGAAGGGATTTGCCGACGCCGGCGTAAAAGATCCGGTCACCTATATATAATGCTGCAAGCTACTCCAATTCGTTATGGGTCAGCCGGCCGGCAAGGACGGTCATCACAGCCCTTCCCAGCAGCCTCCGACCGATAAAAGGCGAGTTGGCGGACATGGAGACAACCGCTTCACGGGAGTAGACGAAGGTCCGTTCCGGATCGATGACGGTGACGTCGGCAGCGCCGCCGATGGCAAGGGACCCTCCCGGAACACCTAGAATACGGGCCGGAGCGACCGACAACAACTCCACCATCCGATCAGCGCCGATCACCCCCTCCCGGACCAGGGCCAGGGTCAACGGCACCGATGTCTCCAGGCCGATGATGCCGTTTGCCGCCTGGTCGAACTCCACGTTTTTCTCCAGAATCGAGTGCGGGGCATGATCGGTGGCAATGGCATCCAACGTACCGTCCCGAAGGGCCGCTCTGATCTTCATCCTGTCTTTTTCACAACGCAGGGGCGGATTCATCTTGGCGTTGGTGTCATATCCGATAACCGCCTCATCATTGAGCGTAAAGTAATGAGGGGCCGTCTCCGCCGTCACCTTCACGCCGCGTCCCTTTGCGGCGGAGATCAGATCCACCGACTCACCGGTGCTGACATGGGCAATATGGACGGCTACCCCTGTCAATTCGGCAAGGGCCAACTCACGGTAGACGGCAATACTCTCCGCGGCATTCGGGATTCCTTTCAAGCCCATTCTGGTCGACACCACACCCTCGTTCATGCAGCCATGGCGGCTCAGTGAATCCTCCTCCGAATGGGAGATGACCGGCAGATGATGGCTGGAGGCATACTCCAAGGCCCTTCGCATAAGCTGACTGTCCGCCACCGGCCGGCCATCGTCACTGAGAGCAACCACGCCCGCCCTTTTCATATCGCCGTACTCGGCGAGGTCCGTGCCTTTCAGCCCCTTGCTCAATGCGCCGACGGGATAGACCCGGGCTGAACAACCGGAGGCCTTTTCCAGGATGTACCGCACAACCGCCGCGTTGTCATTGACGGGTTTCGTATTCGGCATACAGGCGACGGCGGTAAAACCCCCGGCAGCGGCAGCTCTGGTCCCTGAAGCAATGGTCTCCTTGTATTCTTCGCCCGGCTCTCGAAGATGAACATGCATGTCGATCAATCCCGGCACCACCCATTTCCCGGACAAATCGAAGACGACGGCCCCTTCCGGGACATCCCCATCCGGCCGGACGATCAGGCCGTCTCGTATCCAGACATCCGCCTGCCTATCGAGCGAGTTTGCCGGATCGATCAACCGGCCGTTTTGTAAAATCAGTAGAGAACTCATTGCGGTTTACTCTCACCCGTCACTATTGCGCTCCCCGCCCAATACCAGATAGAGCAAGGCCATTCGAACCGCCACCCCGTTGGTTACCTGATCCATGATAACGGAACGCGGGCCGTCAGCCACGTCAGGACTCAATTCGACGCCTCTATTGATCGGGCCGGGATGCATGATCAGGACGTCCTTCCGCGCTCCGGCAAGGAGTTTGTTGTTCAGTCCGAAAAAGGTCGCATATTCACGCAAGGACGGCAGGAGCGGGTCGTTAAGCCGTTCATGCTGGATACGCAAGGCCATGACGACATCTGCTCCATCAATCGCCGCAGCAACGCTTGTGCACACCTTGACGCCGAGCTGTTCAATGCCATGGGGAATAAAAGTTGCCGGCCCGGCCAGTCTCACCTCGGCTCCAAGCTTGGTAAAGCCGATGATATCGGATCGGGCAACCCGGCTATGGGCAATATCCCCCACGATGGCCACGATCAGGCCGGCAATTTGTCCTTTATGTTCCGCAACCGTCATCAGGTCCAACAAGCCTTGACTCGGATGTTCATGTGCTCCGTCTCCCGCATTGATGATCGAGGCACTAATATGACGGGAAAGCAACTGAGGCGCACCGGAACTTGCGTGTCGTATGATGATGGCATCCGGCTTCATTGCCTCCAGATTTCTGGCGGTGTCGATGAGTGTTTCCCCTTTAGTGGTGGAACTGGTTGAGGCGGCGATGTTGAAGGTATCGGCACTCATCCGCTTGGCTGCAATCTCAAAAGACAGCCGGGTTCGGGTGGACGGTTCAAAAAAAAAGTTGATGATTGTCTTGCCGCGTAAGATCGGAACCTTTTTGATCGGTCTTTCGGATATCTCCTTAAACGAGCGCGCAATGGACAGGATATGATTGATATCATCGACGGAAAACTGCTCAATGCCGAAGACATGTTTATGTTTGAACGAATATTCCGCTATCCCTTGCGTCACGTTGAAGGCCCATTACTTTCAGTGAATAATCTTGCCGAATCGGCGCCATCGAATCGACTCCAACCTCTGCAACGAAAAAAACGGTGTATCCAGGTCCCAGGACCAATAAATAATGAAGGCCTTTCCAAGCACATCCTGTTGATCGACAAATCCCCAGAAACGGCTGTCATTGCTGTCATCCCGATTGTCACCCATAACGAAAAGCTTTCCTTCCGGCACTGTAATGGGTCCGTAATTGTCCCGGGGGCCGGACGTGGCCGGCAGGACAAGATCGGATGTGAAATGGGCATGCGGATTACTGGAAAGCCTGTTGTTTATATACACCTTCTTGTTTCTGATTTCTATTGTATCTCCAGGAATACCTATAACTCTCTTTATATAGTCCACACTATTATCAAAAGGAGGGATAAAGACGATGACATCACCGTGCCTCGGCTTTTCCATCGGCATAATGACCCTGCCGGAGAACGGAATTTTTTTGCCGTAAAACGTTAGAGACGGGATCCTGATGCCATAGATAAACTTTTCGACCAAAAGATGGTCTCCGACCTGCAAGGTGGGCAACATCGACCCGGATGGAATCTTAAAAGCCTGAACAACAAACGTTCGAATAAAGAGAGCGAGGATAACGGCTATGACGATTGCTTCCAGATATTCTCTGTAAATGGATTTTTTCGTCTGAGTAATGGCCAAAGGGAGTACCTCGCAATCCTGATAGGAGATCAAATTTTTATACCAAAGTGCAAAACAACAGGTCAAAACTACCGCATACAGGGTCGAATTACAAGTCAGATTCACACAAATAGCATAAAATCGGGTAGTTCCCAGGTAAAAATTTTTGAACACCATTGCATACAATATACAGAGTATACAGCCTATCAGATGGCTATATGTTGTAGAAAATGCCTCTCCAGCTGCACTTCTCCGGTATTAACTCCTTGTTTAAAAAGAAAAAAAATGAAAAATTTTTTCAGTGTTTTCTTGACAAATGATATTTTTTATGGCCTAAATGAAGCTCAGCACAGGTGGTTTAATATCTAGCTGATAGTGTTAACTACTTTTCTCTTTCTTCTAAAAACGTATTGAAACGAACAATCATGAATCTGCCGTTTTTCTCCAAAGAACAGTTGGTGATCGGTGTTGATATAGGATCGCATGCCGTCAAGGTCTGTCAACTCAAACGGACTGAAAGAGGTTATGCCATCTTAAACCTGGGCAGTTCCATGCTTCCGGAAGGTGCGGTTGACGACGGCACCCTTAACGATCCGGAGGCTGTAGGGGCTATCATTTCAGAATTGTTCGATAACCTCAAGATCAAGAGCAAGAAGGTGGGATTCTCCATCTCCGGATACTCCGTCATCGTCAAGAAAGTCAATCTGAACGTAATGGACGAAGCCAAGCTCGAAGAGCACATCATGGCCGAGGCCGAACAATATATCCCCTTCGATATCGAAGACGTCTATCTCGATTTCCAGGATCTGAAAACGAACACCTCCGAATCGGAGAGGACCGATGTGATGCTCGTTGCCGCAAAAAAGGAAATAGTCGACGGATATATTGAAATGCTCGAGAATATTGGGCTTCAGCCGGTTATCGTGGATGTCGATGGCTTTGCCCTTGAAAACACCTATGAACACAACCATCCTAAAAACGAGAATGTCGCCCTGGTGGATATAGGTGCCTCCAAAATGAACATCAACATCCTCTCAGAAGGCATATCTGTTGTCGCCCGCGATATCGTCGTCGGCAGCAGACAACTGACGGACCAGATACAGACCACGCTTGATCTGGAGTATGAAGAGGCGGAGGCAATGAAGCTTGGGCACACCCCTGCCGGAGATAAGCAGGCGCAGATTGAGGAAATCTTTACCTCAACCTGTACCCAGTGGGTATTGGAGATAAAAAAAGCCATCGATCTTTACCACGCCAACCATCCGGATGAACCGCTGGCCAAACTCATTCTCAGCGGCGGAGGCTCAAAAGTTGCCGGTTTAACGGATTTTCTCAGCAAAGAGACCTCCCTTCCGGTCGAACTTTTCAACCCGTTTGAACATATGGTTGTTAATAATAGGAAAATTGACCCTGAATACTTGAAAAACATCGGGCCGGAGATGGCTATTGCCACAGGAATAGCCATCAGACCTTCGACTATTTAATTAAGGTTTCTTAGCTCTACCCAGGTATACATATGCTCAGGATTAACCTGCTTCCCATCAGGCAGCTCAAAAAGAGAGCCAAAGCAAAAAATCAGATTGCGGGTTTCTGCATCATTTTTGTTTTCCTCTTGGCAATTCTCGGCTGTGTGGTCCTTCTCCAGATGAGCAAGATCAGTTCCATCAATGCCGCCATTGCCAGTCTAAACCTGGAACAAAAAAGGCTTGCTCCGGAGATAGCCGCCGTAGAAAAACTTAAAAGAGATAAAGAAGAGCTCAACAAGAAAATCTCCGTTATCAATGAATTGAAAGCGGAATCGTCCATAACGGTACATATCCTAAACGATGTCGCCAACCTGATAGATAACAGCAGGATGTGGCTCACCACGCTCGACCAGAAGGGAAAGTCTCTTTCCTTGACGGGAGTCGCTCTTGACAATCAGACCATTGCCCAGTTTATGGATAGACTGAAAACGTCCCCCTATATCCTGGATGTCAATATTTCAAATGCATCGCTTAAGAAGATTTCTGACAAAAACCTTGAGGAATTTTCCCTTCGTTGCGACGTCTCAGTCCCCAAGAACAAGAAGGCCACGGCAGATGGGAAATAGGATTGATAACCGCATACCTTTAATAGATACGTTATGAAAAAGAGTAACGCAGCCTTTGCAACCTTTATAGACCAGAAATATCTGCCGCTTGAACCAAAGTACAGGGTTGCAATTGCGGTTTGTCTTTTATTGCTGCCGGTTGTTGTGTGCTTTTTTGTGTTTTTCCAGCCCAATAACGAAAATATCACCAATCTCACCAAACAACAGCAGAGTCTTGAGAAGAAATTGCGTGAGGTGAAAAAGACACTGCAAGACCGGCCGAGGCTGCAAAAGGAATTGGAGGAAACGACCGCCGTTTTTGAAGAGGCATCCAAACTGCTGCCTAAGGAGAAAGAGATACCGAAGCTGTTGGCGGACATATCGTCTCTGGGACGAAATGCCGGTCTGGATTTCAACTCCTTCCGGCCACAGGCGGATATCCCGAAGGATTTCTATGACGAAATCCCCATTGATATCGACGTGAACGGCCCCTACCATAATGTCGGTTTTTTCTTAGATCAGATCAGCAAACTCGACAGGATCGTCTCAGTTTCGAATATCAAAATGGGTTCTCCAAAAAGGGAGGGCAATGATATGCTTCTGAATTCCTTCTGTAAGCTGGTTACGTACCGGTTCACCAACATAGAGCATTCCAAACAAAACCCGAAAAAAGGGAAGAGATAGAGCAGAATGTCATGAAACTTCGAGTGAAAAAATTTCTTCTTAGCTATTCAATCCTCTTGGTCGGGGGAGCGTTGGGTTTTATCTTTCCCGCGGGGGTTCATGCCGTGGTCCTTCCCCATACCATGACCGCCACCGCTCCGGCCAAGGATGCCCAAAAACCGGTTTCGCTGTTACAGGAGAATGATCATTTCACCTATCAACTCCAAGGTCGCCCCGATCCTTTTCTACCTTTTATCTCCGATAAGGCGCAGGAAAACCCGGACGAAATCGTTGAGACTCATGAAAAACTGACAGGAATGCAGCTCTTTGAGCCCGGTCAACTTACCTTGGTTGCACTTGTTCATACCTCAGATGAGAAATTCGCCATGGTCCAGGATGTCTCCGGTAAAGGCTATATTATCAAGGAGGGCACAAAAATAGGTAGGCGAGGTGTTGTCACTGCCATTGTTCCCAATAAAGTGGTGATCGAAGAAAGCTCGATGACACGTTCAGGAAGAAAATTGGAGAATACAATCGTTATGGTTCTACGAAAAGAGGAGAAAAAAAAGTAATGTACAAGAAGCTTGTCACATATCATTTTGTTATTTTCTCCACACTTTGTGTGCTTCTGTTTTTTCATACCAAGGCCTTTTGCACAGAATCCCCGGCACCGAAAAGTGTTGCCCCCTCCTATCTTGTCCAGGATATTCATGCCGACGTCACCACTGATTCGATTACAATCAGGATCAGCGGCAACACGGCCCCTGCATATACATCCTATAAGAAATTCGAGCCATTCCGTCTTATCCTGGACATCGCCGGAGTCGAATTTGCCAAAAAGCTGAATACCGGTAAGCTTATCCCTGATAATCGGTTCGTCAAGCTCACCACAACCACCCAGCACGATAAAACCACGGCCGTCACCAGGTTCGTATTCCAGATAAAAGAAAACTACCAATATAAGCTTGACAGGGAAGGCAACGATCTCATAGTCAAGATTTCTCCTTCCCCGCCGGAATCGAAAGCTGTAACAGCTGCCGGTTCAGCTGCTCCATCGATGGAAAAGAAGAACGCTGAGAATATGGGGACAGCCAAAGACGGTAAGGGTTCCAATCAACAGGGTGCTCCAGACAAGACCGCCGCCGCATCCGATGCAACCCTCGAGCAACTTATCGGATCATCCGTTGCGGCGTTGGAGAAGAAACAGCAGAAGGGGTCCTCTGCTTCAACAGCCCTTGAACGGGCAAATGCAATCGAAGATCCATTCGCCAGCGCCGGTTATACCAAGGAGCGTATCAGCGTAGACTT
>JBJKPM010000078.1:0-96190 GCA_046706325.1 Desulfocapsaceae bacterium
AGATCAGCGGGGGACCGGGGATACTGACACAGTCGACGCCCTCAAATTCAAGCACATGCCGTCTGTTGGAGCTGACTATGCCGATGCCCTTTGCACAATCCATCGGACTCCCCCCTCCCACGCCGACGAGGACATCACAATCGTGGCTCTGATAAAAGGCGGAGCCGGCCATGACTTGCTCGTCGCGCGGATTGGGCGAAACACCGGAAAACACGACAGATGAGATCCCGGAGGCCTCAAGGATGGCAATAATTTTATCGGCCCAACCCGCCTTGACGACACCGGGATCTGTAACCACCAGGATTTTCTTCGCTTCAAACCTTCTGGCATAGCTCCCTACCAGGTCGAGCGCGCCGCTGCCAAAGATGAAGTCAGGCGCTACAAATTTCAGGAGATCATTTGCCATTGCCACTCCTCTGAAATTATGGTGATCAGTTCAACTCAGATATTCCATGGCATGGAATGAATGTCAAGTGTTATTAATAATTATTCTTTTTAGCAGAATGCTGTGAATCTGAACCGGGTGCTCATCCCTCGGCGGTTGTGGGATCAATCATGCCTGTGATTTCAGAAATACTATTTGCTGGGAATCCTCCTTTTTCGGCATGCTCGACGATGACATTCTTGTCGGGGGCAATATAGACGCAATAAATTTTATTCTGGGTGACAAAGCTTTGAACCCACTGAATTTGAGGACCGAGCTCTTTCAGGATGCCACATGATTTTTGCGAGATAGCCGTCAATTCCTGTGTTGTTAAATCCCCGGCCCCGGCAATTTCTCTTTCGATTACATATTTCGGCATGTTCTTTCTCCCTGTTTTTGGAATGTGGAACTGTGGGTTTTTCCAGGATATCGGACACTGTGGACATCTGGATCTTCCCTTCTTCGACGGCGAATGTGTTATCGTTATACCATGATCAATCAACATGGTATTTACTTGCTTGCGCGATGGAGCCTTGGATCTCTTCCTCTGGTGGAAATCCATCAGGATTATAGAAAGGCCATTGTCTCATGCTTTATTTTTAAGCGCAATCCCCCAAAGGGAGGAAGTTATATCCCTCAACCAGGGGATTTCAAGCGATTCGAGATTTTCGCGAAATCCCCTAAATGGGTGAAGAGTTTTCATCCCTTTGGGGGATTGCACTTTCTGGTGATCTGTACGATTATTCCCAGAAATTTAGCGGCAGCTTAAAGTGCAGGCGTTCAGCAGTGCCCCGATTCGATGGCAACCGGATGGGGTACCGGTGAACGCGCAACCTTAACTTCAACTGAAACAGGAAGGAATGTTATGATCGAAAAAGACAGCAACGACAAAAAAAATGAAAAAAAACAACAAAATATAGTAATGGAAAATCAGAATGAGTCCATGGTTTCCGACCTATGCGCGATAAAGGAAATTGAGATAGAGGAAGTGGCCATCGACGGAATTTGCGGAGTCTATTGAACAGTCAAATTTAACACAGAGCATCAGATGGGTTACTCATACATTCTGGCTCCCGGCACCCAAGTCAGAGAAGAAGAATTCGGCCTCCTATTTTACAGCATGCCGGGCCCCAGGCTGCACTTTACCGCCTTGGGCAACATGCTGGACAGCCGCTTTTTTGTCGGTCAAAAGACTCTCGAACAGTGGCTCGCCGAAAAGGACCCACAAGGAACGATCAGCCAGGAACAGCGATTGAGTCTGGCGCACGTCCTTAAGCAATTGACAGATAAGGGGGTAATTATTGAGCGCTAAGATGGCAAAAGCAGCCCTGCGGGCACCGGTCAATGTCACCTGGGAGATTACCTTCAAGTGCAATCTCCGGTGTGCCCACTGTCTCTCCGACTCCGGTATCCGGGAGGCGAAGGAACTGACCTTTTTGGAATGCCGAAAGCTGATCGATCAACTCACCGCCATAAAGGTGTTCCAGGTGAATATCGGTGGCGGTGAGCCGTTTATCCGCGAGGATTTTCTCGATCTGCTGGATTATTCCCACGAAAAAGGATTGGTCACCTGTGTCAGCACCAATGGACTGCTGATGGACGATACGCTTGCAGGCCGCCTGGCCAAACTGAAAATGCTCTATCTTCAGGTGAGCCTGGACGGGGCAACGGAGGAGGTCAACGACCGTATCCGCGGCAAGGGGAGCTATGTAAAGATCATGAAGGCGGTTGAAGCACTCGCCCGGCATAAGGTCCATTTCAGTATCAATACCGTACTGACCATGCTCAATTTCGACCAACTCGACACCTTGCGGGCGATGGCGAAAGAGTATGGTGCCGATCTCAGGGTCTCCCGTTTTCGCCCATCGGGCAGAGGCAAAAACAGCAAGCAGCTGCTGGGTCCCAGCAAAGATCAGTTGGAATCGTTTGCCGAATGGCTGGCCACTCACGATCTGGTCAGGACCGGCGACTCCTTTTTCTGCCTGACCTCTGAAAGCAGGCGCAACAAGGGCCTCGATATGTGTGGCGCCGCCAAGATGACCTGCTGCATCTCGCCTGTTGGAGATGTCTTCCCCTGTGCGTTTCTGCAGGAGGAATCCTTTAAGGCCGGCAACGTCCGAACGACCCGTTTCAGGGATATCTGGAAAAATTCGTCTATCTTTGAAAGGCTCCGCAATCTCAACATCGAAACATGCAAGACGTGTCAACGATTTGACTACTGCCGGGGCGGCTGTCCGGCAGTTGCATATCATACGTACGATGATATTGCCATGCCGGACCCTGAATGTCTTGTCAATCTGAAAAAACAGGCATGAACCGTTCTTCGGTAGCCGGTTGCCGCCACGGCCACCCCATACCGTCGGAATATGAGGCCGGGAAACCATTACAGGTGTTGCCTCAACACGCCCGACAAGGAGAAGCACATGACAACGCAGGATACATGTTGTTCAGTAGTCCCTTATTTCAGCATGGCCGCCGGAAAGCATACGGCCTTTAAAGCGGTATGCGAGAAGATGGTCGAAAAGACGCAGACCGAGGAAAAGTGCCTCTATTACGGTTTTTGTTTCAACGGCGACCAGGCCCATTGTCGTGAAGGATATGCAGATGCCGCCGGAGTCTTGGCCCATCTTGAGCGTATCGGACCTCTGCTTAAACAGGCCCTTGAGGTTTCCGATCTCACCCGGTTGGAGGTCCACGGACCGGAGGAGGAACTAAAAAAGCTCCGAGTCCCCCTGGCCCATTTACAACCCCAGTATTTCATTCTTGAGTACGGCTTTAGAAAATAGCACCCATCCGGGATCTTGACGATCGGAAGTCGAGTAATCCGGGACCGTAGTAGAGGTGCTCGCCAATTTCAAACGAAGAGACAGCGGCTTTGAAGGATCACATCGTACAGGTATGAATACCAGCATCTCATCACCGATCACAGTCGGCAGGACAGCCTTGGCCAATCGCTTCTGCTTTCCGGCCCATCGGACCAATTTCGGCCGGCAGGGGAAAATGAATGACCGGCATATTGCCTACTACCGTCGCCGCGCTCAGGGGGGGTGCGGATTGATCGTCCTCGGGGAATTATCCATCCATGCCGGTGACCAGCCCTGGGAGTCGATGATCCATGCCTATGACCCGCAGATAGTTCACGACCTGCGCCGGCTTGCCGATGCGGTACATCCCTTCGGGACGAAAATTTTCGCCCAGCTGAACCACCACGGTTTCCAGAGCAGCGGGGCCATCAGCAGACAGGTGACCTGGGGGCCATCCGCCATGGCCGACATCACCTTTGGCGAAACCTCAAAGGCCATGGAAGTTGAAGATATGGCAAGTGTCGCCGAAGCATTTGCCGGTGCAGCCGTCCTGGCCCGGGAAGCAGGGCTGGACGGACTGGAGATCGACATGGGACCGGAGTCCCTGCTCCGCCAGTTTCTTTCACCGATAAGCAACCACCGCCGGGATGAATTCGGCGGCGGCATCTCCGAACGGATGCGTTTCCCCCTTATGGTCATCTCCAAGGTCAGGAAGGCGGCGGGAAATGACTTCACGGTGGGTGTACGCTTGAGCGTCGATGAGAAATTCTGGGGAGGGATCACCCTGGAGGATTCCGTTTCGATGGTGAAAGAAATCGAAACCACAGGGAGTATCGATTTCTTCAATGTGGATATCGGCACCTATTACAACCTCTATATCACCCGACCCTCCATGCTTATCGCCCCGGGCGAGGCAGTGGAGGCGGCCATCGGCATCAAACGACAGACAGGACTGCCCGTTATGGCCGAATACCAGATCGACACCATAGCAGCGGCAGAACAGACGGCGGCTGCTCCCACAACGGATCTCGTTGGGTTGGTACGTCCGCTTATCTGCGATCCGGATCTTCCGCAAAAGGTCGAACAGGGAAGATTTGACGCTATTCGCTACTGCATTCGAGACAATCAGGGGTGCATCGGCAGGGTCATGCAATCGAAAAGCATCGGCTGCACGATGAATGCCACGGTCGGCAAAGAACCGTTGGACCAGACGGCGGCCCTGATGCAAAAGGTGAAAGACCCGAAAAAGGTTCTGGTGGTGGGCGGCGGTCCGGCCGGGATGGAGGCGGCCCGTATTGCAGCGCTACGTGGCCACCGGGTAACTCTTTTTGAAAAGAGCGAGACTATCGGCGGGCAGGTCAACCTGATAAGCAAACGACCCGGCCGGGAAGGTATGGCAGAGATCATCCGCTATTTCACCCAGGCCCTGGCGGGAGCGGGAGTAGCAATCAAAACCGGATCGGAGCTCAACCAGGAGCAGGTGCTGGCGGAGAAACCGGATGCCGTTGTCGTGGCAACCGGTTCAAGGCCCAAAACAGCGGCGTTCAGCGGCAAATACGGGCCACCCGGCGTGTTGAATGGCTGGCAGGTACTCAGTGGCCGATACCCAGTGGGTAAGAAGGTCTTATATATTGATGAAAGTGGCGGACGGCAGGGAGCTTCCACCGTTGAATTTCTTGTTGATCAAGGCAAACAAATAGAAATGGTCACCAGCGATCCCTTTATCGGCGTTGAGCTTGCGCCGATCGGGGAATTAAACCTTATGCGCCAGCGGCTTTTAAAAAAGGGAGTTGTGTTCACACAAGAGGTACGCGTTGAGGAAATCGGCCCGGACAAAGTCAGAGCACGGGAGATTTATTCCAACCGTATCGTCACCCTTGAAGGGCATGATACAGTCGTTGTTGATGCCGGCAATGACGCCCTTGACGGCCTCTACCGGCAATTGAAAGGGAAGGTCCGGGAGCTCTACCGGGTGGGCGATGCAGTTGCACCGAGAAGTATTGAAATGGCCATTCTGGAAGGAAGGGCGGTGGGGGAAATGGTATGAGTCGCTTCAAATATCTTTTTTCACCACTTAAGATCGGTTCCGTGGTTGTCCCCAATCGTATCCATTTTGCCGCCCATATGACAAACTTCGGTGAAAACCATCTGATAAGTGACCAGCATATCGGGTATTACCGGGGACGAGCCAAGGGCGGTTGCGGACTGATTACCACAGAGGAACTGAGCGTCCACCCCTCGGACCATCCGTATGACAAGCTGGTTGAGGCCTTTGATCCGGAGGCAATAGCCGGATTTAAAAAGCTGACCGAGACCATCCACCACTTCGATACCAAGATATTCGCCCAGCTCAATCACAATGGCATGCAGGCTGACGGCAAGATATCACGACTTCCCGTCTGGGGTCCTTCACCCGGGAGCGATCCCATCTTCAGGGAGAACTCCAAGGAAATGGAGCCTGAAGATATCCAGGAATGCATCGACTATTTCGTCATAAGTGCCAACCATGCGGTTGAGGGCGGGTTCGACGGCATTGAACTGCAGATAGGCCACAGTTCCCTGATCAGGCAGTTTCTTTCCCCTGCAACCAATTTCCGTAATGACCGGTATGGGGGAAGTTTTGATAACAGAATGAGATTTTGCCTGGAAGTCGTGGCGGCTGTTCGCGGGGCAGTGGGACCTGATTTTCCTCTGGGAGTGCGCTTGAATGCAGATGAGATGCATCCCCAAGGGGGAATCACCCTGGCAATCGCCGGCAGGATTGCCAGGCGCCTGGAGGCTACGCAGCAAATCGATTTTGTCGATTTGAGCCTGGGCACCTTTCATAATCTCTATCTTGTGGAAGGGTCCATGCACACGCCTCTGGCCTATACCGTACCGCTGGCGACCGCCATCAGATCAGAGATCAACCTGCCGGTATTTTGCACCAACAGGATTAATGATCCTCATTTAGCGGAAAAAATCCTGGAACAGGGTCAAGCTGATATGATCGGCATGGTGCGGGCCCTGATCTGTGATCCGGATCTGCCCATCAAGACCATGGTTGGCAGGGCCGACGACATCCGCCACTGCATAGCCTGTAACCAGGGTTGTATCGGCCGGATGGGGCTTGGCTATCAGCTGGGATGCATACAGAACCCTGCTGTCGGCAGAGAAGAGGAACTGGGAACCGGTACCATTACTCCCTGTGCCAGACCGAAAAAAGTCGTCATTATCGGTGGGGGACCAGCCGGCATGGAAACCGCGCGGGTTGCGGCCTTGAGGAAACATCACGTTGTTGTTTTCGAGAAAGAAGAAGAGCTCGGCGGGCAGAATACTTTTGCCGGCAAGCTTGCAGGAAGACAGGAAATTACCGGCGTTACCAGGTGGCTTAAGGGTCAGATCGGCAAACTTGAGATCACACTGAAATTTGGTGTGGAAGCCACCGAAGAGATGATTCTCGGCGAAGACCCGGATGTGGTGGTCATCGCCACGGGTTCGACGCCTAAGGAGAGGCCCTTTCCCGGTGAATACGGTTTCCCGGATGTAGTGAATCCCCTCCACATTCTCTCCGGTCAGGTAGAGGCCGGCGAGAGGGTCCTTCTCATAGACTATGAGGGCCATCATCAGGCCACCGGACTCGCGGAATGGCTCGCAGACCGAGGGAAAAAAATACACGTGATCACAACTTCCCTCTCCGTAGGCAGCCAACTTGGTCCCTTACAGGATCTTGCCCTCAGCCGCCGCCGGCTGGCCGGCCACAAGGTCACCTTTACCCCGGACATTGCGGTTCTGTCGATCCAGGGGAAAAAGGTGCAAGGGCTCAGTGTCTATTCAGGGGAAATGGTTGAGTTTGATGACTTTGATACTGTTATTGTGGTGGGGCCGAACGAAGTCAGGGATGAGCTCTATTTTGCCTTGAAAGGAAAAGTTCAAGAACTCTACCGGGTCGGCGATTGTCTTTCGCCCAGGAAAACCGATATGGCGATTGTTGAAGGGAATCGTCTCGGCAGGATGTTGTAATTGCGGCTCACTGACCTGCCGGCCCCGGCAAAAAAAGTGGGTGCAGGCAATATAATCAAAAAGAAGCCATTGTGAAATCATGCTGGAAGCGATCTGGATACTAGCCCAAACCCGAGAGGGTGTTGTTGAAAAATCTACTTTTGGATTGATAGGCGAGGCGCGCCGTTTACTCACCGAAGCCAAAAAAGAACGTCAGGTGACCGTTGTGGTTTTGGGCGTTGAGGAAGAATCGGAGCTCACGGCATTGGGGAGTTATGGCGCCGACAAAGTTCTCTCCGTCCACTATGAGGATATGCCCTGCTGTGAAGGCGAGTTGCAGGCAATCCTACTGTCCGACCTGTGTAAAAAGCACAGCCCCTCTTGTCTGCTGATGTGTCAGATACCGGAGATCATGGACCTCGGCCCTCGGCTGGCCGCCCTGTTGGAAACATCCTTTATCAGCGGCGCCGTTGATCTGCATGTGGATGACCAGGGTACCGCCCATGCCGTTCGTATGATCGCCAACGGCCATTTGTTTGAGAATCTTCGCTTTCCCGGCAGCCCCTTGCCTGTCATATCGTTTCAGCCCTCTGTGTTGACACCCCGGGAACAGGTACAGGGTGGCACATGTCAGATTATTACCGAGTTTTGTCGCATCGATCCAGCCAGGCTCAAAACAAAATCCGTGCAGCGAATTGCCGCCAGCCCCGATAATCTGAGTCTGGAAGAAGCAGAGATTATTGTAGTGGGCGGACGAGGTGTGGGGAAAGGCGAAGAATTTTCAATCATCCATCACCTGGCAGAGGCCATCGGCGGGTCTGTCGGCGGCAGCAGACCGGTAATCGATATGGGTATCCTGCCGTTTGAGCGGCAGATCGGTCAAACCGGCAAGACGGTTGGGCCACGGTTATTGATAGCCTGTGGTGTTTCAGGCGCAAATGAATTGACTGTTGGCTTTGAAGACGCCGGAATAGTGGTGGCAATCAATACCGATCAACGGGCCAGAATATTCCGCTTTGCCGATCTCAGTATTGTTGGTGACGTTCAACAGGTGCTGCCTTTATTGCTGTCCCGTTTACAAAACCAGAAGGATGTAGAGACATTGCCATGTTGAAAAACATTATACTATACGATGCCTTTGTGGCAATTGCCGCCATCGCCTTTATCACCTTAAAAAGCATAGAATTCCGCCGGGCCCTGAAATTGGGCAGAGAGGAGAAACTGCCCGGTACCATCCGCTCAGTGATACGCTGCCTCGTCGGCAGAGGGAGAACCTTCAACAAGAATGATGGTGGTCTCTGGTATATGGTCGTGCTGGCGGCAGGCGGTGCGTACATTATGGCTGAACTCGCTCTCTCCCTACTGGGATTGCAGTCAGGCCTGCCGGCAACAATCTCCCTGCTTGCGAGCATAGTCGTCCTTGCAGGAAGCCTGTGGCTCATTGTGTCGTCCGTGCTCAAAAAAGTTCGCGCTGGGTACTGGATGGATATGCTGCCGATAGCCGCCCTGCCCCTTCTTGCTCTCAATCGTATTTTCTCTTATTCATCTCCCGGAGGCCTCTACGAACGGCACCTTTTTTATTATTTTGCGGTTCTCTTTGCGGCTGGGGCTTTCCCGCATGGTCTGGCCTCCATGGTCACTATTTACTATAAAAATCGCGGGCCCCTGGGCAAAACCCGACCTTTCTCCCTGACCACGGATCCCCTCGGGGCTGCGACAGTTACGGACCTGTCCTGGAAAAGCATATTGGATGGACTGGCGTGTGCGAATTGCGGCCGCTGTCAGAACAATTGCCCTGCCTCACTGTCAGGCAAACTCCTTTCTCCCCGGCAGATTGTCCAGAAAGTTCTGCGCCAGACCCGTGCTACTCTCAAAGAATCATGTCCTCAATCCTTAGGTGATGTTATTTCCCAGGAAGAGATCTGGGCGTGCAGTATGTGCATGGCCTGTGTAAAGAACTGCCCTCTGTATATCGGTCATGTCAATATTATCCTGGAATTACGTCGCTGCAGCGTCCTGCGTAAGGCACAATTCCCGGTTGAAACCCAGACAATGCTCAGGAACCTGGAACTCTACGGGGACGCTCAGGGGGTTGGGGCGGCAAATCGTCAACAATGGGCCCTTGACCTAGACCTTCCGCAAGTAACAGAGGCTTCACAGCCCGAATATCTGCTCTGGTTCGGCTGTTCTCCGGAATATATCCCCGATTATAAGACAACCATCAGGAACATGGTGCACATTCTGGAAAAGGCCAAGGTGTCATTCGCTGTCTTAGGTAAGAATGAACTGTGTTGTGGAGACCCGGCCCGAAGACAGGGCGAAGAAGAGGTTTTTCAAAATATTGCCAGGAAAAACATACAGCAGTTGAATGCCCTGGGCATCAAGAAAATCATCACTATGTGCCCTCATTGTTTCAACACCATGAAGAGATCCTATCCGGAATTTGACGGCAACTTCCAGGTCCGGCATGCCACCGAACTGATTGAGCAGCTGATAGATGAAGACCGTCTTGATTTCAGATACCCGATCGATAAAAAAATCACCCTGCACGACCCCTGTTATCTGGGACGGGTTAACAATTTGACGGCCGGGGTCAGGAAAATAATTAGCGCAATTCCCGGAATCGAGTTCAAGGAATTACCAAGAAACAAAACAAATTCATATTGTTGCGGAGGTGGCGGCGCTCAGATGTGGCTGCATGAAACTCCCGGTAATCGGATTTCCACTCTCAGGGTCCGGGAAATCCAGGCGACAGGTTGCCAGGTAACCGCTACCGCCTGTCCCTATTGCCTGGCCATGCTGGGGGCGGAGATGAAGAGCTGTGACGAGCACGGCGAGTATAAGTTTATGGATGTTATAGACATGGCGGCGTATTCTATCGGCTGTGATGTCGAAGGATGACAGTATGCGGATCATCGTATGTATCAAACAGATACACTCTGTTTTTGGCAAAACCGGCAGGGATTCCACCACCAATTTTATCACTGATAATGACGGGGTCTCTTGTGTTAATCCGCTGGATATAGCAGCTCTGGAACTTGCGCTTGGCGTGAAGGACTCTCATCAAGGGCAAGCAGAGGTTATTTTGTTGAGCCTTGGACCCCTCATTGCCGAATCCGATCTTCGCCGATGCTTGGCGATGGGGGCCGATGAGCTCTGTCAAATCAATACCAGCGAGAGCATGGATGGCTGGACAAAATCTGTTCTGCTGGCTGAGGCGGCGTCCGAGCTGAAGGCAGACATGGTATTTTGCGGGGAAAAATCCATGGACAGTGGCAGCGGTCAGACAGGATCCTTCATGGCCTTTCATCTGGGGGCACCTTTTATCTCAAGGGTGACGGATATCACCATTGCAGAAACAGGTCTGCCGGTAAGGGCTGAAAGGAACTGCGGCCGCGGAGAACGTGAACTTGTCGAGTGTGGTCTGCCTGCAGTTTTTTCAGCGGTATCGGGCCCAAAAATTCCCCGTTACCCAAGTCTTGAAAATAAAAGGCGACTGAGCGGCAAGCCCATTCGAAAACTGTCCGCTTCGCAGCATACGACTGTTTCCAAGGTCATATCGACCGGGGTTTTTCCAGCACGGCCCAGGCCTAAACAGGTTGTCCCGCCAGATAGCGGTCTTCCGGCGTATCAAAGGATTGAGCAACTTCTTCGGGGGAGCAGCATCGAGAAAAAAGGAGAGATGGTAAAAGGGACTCCTGAGCAGCAGGTTGACAGAATCCTCTCTTATTTACAGGAAAAAGATTTTCTCAAGACCAACGAAAAAACGTGCTGAAATGGTTCAATGGTCATCCACAGATACAAAATGTCCTCCGCGCCCGGAGTCCGAAAACGACTCCGGTGCAGCGGATGGCTCCAGACAGGCCGGAGGGCTCATCTATCGGTTGCCATCTTCCGTATCAGTAAGGGAAGAGCCCGACGGCCTTTTTCTGGTTCTGGACTATCCATTAAAATTCATGTGCCTGAACAGCCTCTGGCAGCCCGTTTTCACCCGCCTGTCAGCCGGCAGCTTTCTCTCTGTAGCTGAAATCAGCGCGCTTATCCCCCGGTTGGATCCTTTGGCGCTCGAGTTTTTTCTGGCCAAGCTGGTCCGCAGAGGTTTTCTCGAGCAGCGGGGGGTGCCCCGGTTGGACACCTATCCATCCGTCTCAATAATTATACCGGTGAGAAACCGTCCGGTGGAGATCAGGGAGTGCCTTGCATCTCTGGCAAGGTTGAACTACCCATCCGAAAAAATAGAAATTATCGTGGTAGATGATTGTTCGTCCGACACGACGCCGGAGGTAATCAGGGAATTTCCGGTCACGCTCCTTACCATGAAACAGCACCGGCAGGCCTCATTTTGCCGCAATGTGGCGGCCATGCGCGCCAGAAACGACATTCTCGCCTTCATTGACTCCGACTGCGAGGCCGATCCGGACTGGCTGTCGGCCTTGACCCCGGCCTTCCGGGAGGACTGTGTCACCGCGGTCGGCGGAAGGATTGACTCATGCCTTGCGACCAGCCGCCTGGATAGATATGAGCAGGTCGCATCATCTCTGATGGTGAGTTCCCGGTATAAACGTTCGGGTGAGGTGGATTGTTTTTTCTATGTCCCCTCCTGTAATTTCCTGATCCGGCGTGACCGTTTTTTGCAGCTGGACGGCTTCAAGATCGATCAGCATGTGGGAGAGGATGTCGACCTCTGCTGGCGGCTGCAAAACAGCGGTTTTCAGGTGGATTTTCGACCGATCGGCACGGTCTACCACAGGCACCGCAACCGATTGCTGCCTTTCTGCAGCCGACGGTTCGATTATGGAACCTCCGAACCGCAATTGCACAAGTTGCATGAGGAACGGAGGAAGAAGATGGTCTTTCCGCCACTCATCACCTTGTTCTGGCTGGGCCTGGTCGGGTTATCGTTGACCGGCGATAGTCGTTTCCTTCTTCCGTCAATCATTGCTCCGGTCTGCAGTTTTCTATCGGTCTATATAAAAACCCGCGGCAAGACCGGTCCGGTGGGCGGATTCAGGATCATGCTGGCTGTATTGAGAAGCTATGGCGCGTGGCTCTATCATCTCTGCAGCTTTGTCTCACGGTATTATCTGCTGGCAGGCCTGCCGCTGCTGGCGGTCAGGCCATCCTTGTTCTGTATCGTCTTAGGGATGCACGGAATTGCCTGCCTCGGTCAATATATCATCAAAAAGCCGCAGCTGTCTTTTTTCATCTTTTTCTTCTTTTTTTCCGTCGAGCAGATTTCCTATCAGGCCGGTGTCTGGTGGAGTTCTGTTACCAACCGTTATTTCGGATCGATTTTTCCCAGGGCCGCCTTCACCGATCAGGCTCGTCCGGCCAGGTAATGAAGTGCCGGACTGCGGCCGCAGTCCACTTCCGCCTCGAAATCCGCCCCCCCCCGAATCCCCTCAAAGGGGTGAGGCTTTTCATCCTTTCGGGTGATTGTATTTTCAATGAGATAGCGTGATAGTACAGGCCATAAAATTCATTAACCTTAAATTAAAAAGGAGGGACAGGAAAAAAGATTTCAAGATGGTAATCAACCGAATGACAATCTAAAAAACCAATGATCGAGGAGGTCACTAATGCCACATTTTAAAGATGTTCGAAGGACTTTGAGTAACGAAAGATTGGAATATCCCATCAAAATGCAGCATGCCTATCCCTCTGTAAACATCGGATGGGGCTCCCATACAATGGTTGGTGACGATGCCAAAAAGCTTGGCATGACCAATGCTCTTATTGTCACCACGGGTTTGCGCGGGACCGGCATTATCGATACGATTCAAGGTGTTCTGAAGCATGCCGGCGTGAATTCCGAGGTCTATAAAGGCGTGACCGGCAACCCCAAGGACCATGAGGTCATGGGTGGGTATAAGCTCCTGTCGAGCAACAAATTCGATGGCCTGATCAGCATCGGCGGCGGCAGCTCTACAGACTGCTGCAAGGCAATGCGTCTTGTCTTCTCCCATGAAGGCCAGGATGTCAGAACATTCGAGGGCGCCTTCAAGGCAGTCCGACCTAACAAGATCCCCCATCTGGCCATCAACACCACGTCGGGTACCGGTTCGGAAGTCTCCTGTTTTTCCATCATCAACCATACCGACAAAAAGTACAAGATGGCTCTGTTTGATCCGAATTGTACCCCCAGCAAGAGTGTTAACGATCCCCTTCTTCACCAGTGTATGCCGAGTAACCTGACCGCATATACGGGTATGGACGCCCTGACCCATGCGGTTGAAGCCCTGGCCTCCCGCCTCAAGGTTCAGTCTGCCTGGGGTGCCGGTCTCTGGGCCATCACCGAGATCTTCAACAACCTGCGGCAGTCGTCGGCAAACAGGAATAATGAACAGGCCATCGAACAGATGGTCTGGGCGGAAATGACCGCGGCCGTCAGCTTTAACAGCGCCGGTCTGGGTATCGTCCACAGTATGGCCCATGCCCTGGGCGGATTGTATGATGCCCCGCACGGACTTTGCAACGCCATCGGTCTTGTTGATGTCTGCCGGTACAATCTCTCTGCCTGTCCCGAGCGCTTCAAACTCATGGCCCAGGCCATCGGTATCGATACCACCGGCATATCGGACTATAAGGCCGGCGAGAAATTCATCGACGCCGTTGAACAACTGAGAGCGGAACTGGACATCGTCGAGAAGTTCAAGGATCTTGGCATGCTGGAGAAAGACCTCGACAGCCTGTCCACCTTCGCAACCAAAGATATCTGCTCTGAAGGCAATCCCAAAGACGTCGGTATCGAGGATATGAAAAAAGTCTTCAAGACCTGCATGGGATAATCAACCTCCCAGGAGCCGGAACGGAGCAGGGAGTCCGGCAGGCTGACGGGCTGAGGTTATTCCTACCCGTCAGCCTGCTCGCATCCGGGTAGACGCTGATCCGAGTCGGCGTTTACTGCAGCATCTCCGGAAGGCTCCTGAACAAATGGGGAGATAGAGAAGATAAGTCCAAATAATCTTTGGGAGGAAGAGAGATGGCAGAAGAAAATGCGTTTAATGTAATAAACCAGGCCATAGCCGATCCATCGACGGTCGGGTTAGCAAGTTTTGGTATCGCGCTTTTTACCCTCAGCTTTCTGAATGCCGGTATCGTCGGGCCCAATGCAATAAGCGTCCTTATTCCATTGGCTTTGATCACTGCTCTCATTCACTTTTTTGCCTGCATGAACGGATTCAAAAAGAATGAACTTTTTACGGCGCTGGTATTCGGGATCTACGGGATGTTCTGGGCCGTCTGGAGCATGATAAATTTTGGCTGCGCCCTGAAATGGTTCAGTCTCGACATCAAGACGTTGATGATATTCATGATAGCCTATACGATCTTTACCGCTATCATCTTCTTTGCAACCTTTGCCACCAACAAGGCCGTCATACTTACACTGGCAGTCCTGCTCGCGGTGTTCCTCTGCCTCGATTTCGGACTGGCAGGACACCCGGAATACGTCGTATTCGCGGGCTATCTGGGGATGATTGACGGCCTTCTGGCGCTGTATCTGACTGCCGCCGGAATCTTGGGAGCTCTTTACGGTCGACCGATTCTCCCTGTTGGACCGGTCAGTAAAGCCGCGTAGCTGGAAATGTCGGTATCGGGGATGAGGATATTTCATTCGTGGTACTTCGGTTTTGCAAGATGTGGATTATTCAATGTATGCAAAAATAGGGGCAGTTCCGACGGAAGCCGTGCCGTTTCAGGCTTCCGTCGGAAGGATTTATCGCACGGGCTGTGCGGGTCTCTCCAGAAAACCTTTGGTCAATGCAGCTTGCCGTATGTGAGGTGACCAGAATGGAACGCCAGATTGTCAAATCAGGCTTGAATCGGCCCCATAGCCTCACTCTCATGATTACCAACGCCTGCAATCTTCATTGTCTTCATTGTTGGCCCGAATCGGGTTCGTCCGCAGATCCAGGCCATGTGGACAAGGACCGATTATTGAGGATAATCCGTGATTTTCATAAGTTGGGAGTCGAAAATATCTGTCTGACAGGCGGAGAACCTCTTCTTCATCCGCAGTGGTTTTCGCTTGTTTCTTCTGTTTGTGCCGAGCCGGGAATACAGGAGGTCTGCCTGCAGACCAACGCCACATTGCTGACCAAGGCACACGTCCAAAAGCTTACATCGTTTGACAATCACAAGTTGACCCTCCAGGTGAGTCTTGAAGGAGCTGAAATCGAGACCCATGACAAGATTCGTGGCAGGGGAAGCTTCAGGTCGGCATTCCGGGGACTTTCCCTGCTGGCCGAACATGGACTGGCGGGACAAACCAAGGTATCCTTGACCGAGACAGAGGAAAATTTCTTGGAAATACCTGCGCTGCTCAAGCTGGTATTCTCCTTGGGGGTCGGTAATTTTTCCAGTGGTACCTTGGTCCCTGGCGGTAGAGCTGCAAAGGCTCGAGGGAATGCACTCACTCCTCCCCTCCCTTGGCAATACAAGAGGATATTGGAACTCTACCATGCAGATCCCTCCTTCAGACGGCTCTACGGCAGGATGGCAAAGATCGCATCCCTTGAATGGTATTTCGGCAGGTCGTTTCCATCCGAACCAGGCTGCGAATTCATGAAAAACCCCTATGTCAAAGCGGATGGAACCCTTTATCCCTGTGTCATGTTCCAGATCGATAAATACGCTGCCCGTAATGCGTACGACCGTCCTCTCACCGAGACGCTTCAAGCGATACTGCCGACCTGGGCTGCATTGCAACGGCAGAGCCTGAAGCGACCGCAAAACCTGCAACTCTGTAAATCCTGTCCGGGCAGGGCTCACTGCAGCGGAGGTTGCATGGGCAGGGCCTATACGGCTCACGGTGAGCTTACGGCTGTAGAGGATCGCTGCCGGTTGAGAAGAACGGTCTACAGCTGGCAAGACCGCAGGGAGGACACATGCGGCAGTGTCGCCTAGAGGGCCTCTTGGGGTGGAGGGTAAAGGCGGCTAAGGTAACGAGAAGCGGAGGCATGCCGATGCGCAGAAAGGGAGTGAGAATGACAATCGATTGAAGGCCCCCTAGGAAGAGAATCCACCCTTCATCGTCGACAAAAGGAAAAACGATGCGAAATGTTTTAGATCCATTAGTCCAAACCTTGGAACAGGGACAGCCGGTGGTCTTGGGAACCGTTGTTCGCAATGACGGTTCAGCACCGAGAACATCCGGGGCCCATATGGTCGTATTTTCCGATGGGACGCTGTACGGCAGCGTCGGCGGCGGAGCGTTGGAGGCCGCCTGTCAGGTGAAAGCTGCCGAGCTGTTTACAAACGGGCAATCTTACGCTGAGCTGAAGTTTGAACTAAATGCCCGTTCGGCAGCCGATGCGGGCATGCTTTGCGGGGGTACGGTCTCGGTATTATTACAGCGTTTCCGGTCCGATTCCCTCCCCCTCTTCAAGCAACTGAGCAAGACCGCCACAGATGGAAAGCCTCCGACGGTAGTGACCATATTGCCCGGTGTCGACACACCGCCGCAAATCCTTATTCTCGAGGAGCAGGGACATCATGAGATTCCTCCGGACCTGCGTCAGGATCTCCTCCGTAAGAAACACAGAGTTCCTTCTCTGATCACCTATAATGATCTGGAGGTATTTGTCGAGACGCTGCTCCATCCCGGCACCGTCCACTTGGTGGGAGCAGGTCATGTGGCGCTGGCCACTGCCCAATGCGCCGCTTTTGCAGGTTTTGAGATCGTGGTCATGGACGATCGGCAGGAGTTCGCTAATCAGGAACGTTTTCCCCAGGCGAAAGAGGTCTGCGTTCTCGAATCATTCGACGGCTGTATAAAGGATCTTGGACCGGACGATTATGTCGTTATCGTGACCCGGGGGCATCTTCACGACCGGGACGTGCTGGCCCAGGCCCTGCACACCGAAGCCGGATATGTCGGTATGATCGGCAGCACCAGGAAACGTGAGGCCGTCTACAATGAGTTGCGCAAGGAGGGCATTACCGATGCCGACCTCGCCAGGGTACATAGTCCCGTAGGACTCAGCATCGGCGCCGATACCCCTGAGGAAATCGCCATCAGCATCGTCGCCCAGCTTGTACAATTCCGGGCCGGCAAAACCGGGTGAAGATAATAGGAATGAAATTATGGGAATACCCAGGGTATTGAACGAGTTTGCAGAAATGCGTTTCCGGAAATCGGTAATCTTCATGAACCGGAGTTATCCGTTTAACGGGAACATGTTCCGTTTGTTTTTCGCTCTCGATGAAAACACGACCATGTCGCAGTTGGCCTCCCGGCAGCAGATGGAACTTGGCGTGATAATGGAATCCATTGTCAAACTCTGGAATCTGGGACTGATTGAACCCATCGGTCTGACTCATCTTATCGTGGATTCGAATTTCAGCAAACTCTTGCAGATCAACCTCCATTACATCCTGGGAAACAAAGAGGCCGCCTATTCCTGCGTGGATTCCGCCTTGAAAGACCTTGGTCTTGCCAATGACCAATTGTCTGCCGTCCGCGTATCGTCACTGGTGCATACGGTTGCCGCAAAGATCCCTGATGCCAAAATCCGGGGAAAATTCCGGGACTACATGGAGACCCTTTTGCCGATACGAACAAAGATGCCGTTTATCGGATCGTTTTCCGCCAATAAAGCCCTCGGTCTCACCAACGTTTCGAGGGGAAAAGCACGACAGATCATGGACCGGATTATTTCTGTACGTTCCGGCGGCAATCCGCTTATCGCCAAGAATATAAAGACCAAATTGATGTTGAAAGGTATCGATCCCGACGCCTATTTCGACACCACCCCGGACGATGCCAAGACGCTCAAGGAACTGAGCATCCTGGCATCGAAGATGGGGGTTGATCTGGATGGAAAAAGATATCCTGCCGGATCGCCTGATGAAGCTTGCGGGCAAATACGGCGTCTCCTCCATGACATCATCGAAAACCGGTCCAAGCAGAACCCGTCCATCGCAAGACATATCAAAGCCAAATTATTCCTGAAGGGTATCGATGTGGATCGTTACGGACCGGACACGCCCGATGACCCGGTCATGTTGGATAAGATCAAAAGGCTTGCCCTTTCCATGAACATACGACCTTGATAACGAGTTATAATGCAGATCAGAACCGCTTACAGCCAATCGGATGGCATAGTTGAAGCCGTGTCGCAGATAAAGGCCCAGCTTGGCGACCGGAATCCAAAGATCATAGTGTTTTTCGCCTCCTCAACATTCGATCCGGAAAAAACGGCTGCCGCTTTCAAGGAGGTCTTTGCCGATACCGCCACTTTCGGTTGTTCCACCGCCGGTGAAATCATCTCCGGTAAGATGCTGAAGCATTCAATTGTTGCCATGGCCTTGAGTGACGACATCATCGGGGATTTCACCTGCCATGTGCTTGAGAAGATCCGGTCGGAAGATACAGTCGAGCAGGCAATTGCGGCGTTTGAGAAATACTTCGGCGTTGACGCAATGGAGATGGATTTCCGGGAGTATGTAGGGATAATACTGACTGACGGCCTTTCAGGTGCTGAAGAGGGGATTATGGACCGTCTCGGTGATTTGACCGATGTCCTGTTCGTAGGGGCCTCCGCCGGAGACGACCTGAAGTTCTCCCGGACCTGGGTTTTTGCAAACGGCAGGGCGTACACGGATGCCGCCTTGTTGATCCTTTTACGGCCGGAAGTGCCGTTCGATTTTATAAAGACCCAAAGCTTCGTCTCCCGGCAGGAAAAACTCGTACCCACCCGTGTTGATACGTCTTCGCGAGAGGTCTTGGAATTCAATGGGGTACCGGCAGCCCAAGCCTATGCCCAGGTCGTCGGGGTTTCACAGGAGGAACTGGAAAGTCATTTTATGACCAACCCTGTCGGCTTGATGATCAACGGCGAACCGTTTGTCCGAAGCCCCCAACGCCTCAACGGCGACAAAGTGGCATTCTATTGCAAGGTTGCAGAGGGAATGGAGCTCTCCCTTCTTGAGTCTCTTGATATCGTTCGCGATACCCGGATAGCGGTGGAAAAGAAACGTGTCGAAATGGGCGGTATATCCGGAATCATCAACTTTCATTGTATTCTCAGGACGTTGGAACTTGAGAGCAAAGATATCACCGAGGAATATGCCCGGATATTCTCCGATATTCCCACCATCGGATTTTCCACCTACGGAGAAGCGTTTCTCGGACATATCAATCAGACCTCGACGATGTTGGTGTTCAAATAGGTGGAACATGAAAATCCTACTGGTACTGGCTGGAGGTGGACTTGGGGCTCTTTCCCGCTGGGGTGTTTCGTTGCTTGCCGCAGGCCTTTTTGGGACGAAATTCCCATGGGGAACACTTATCGTTAACCTGACGGGGTGTTTTCTCATCGGTTTTCTCTATTCTTTGGGTGACAGGACGGCTCTTGTGAACCACTCGGTCCGGCTATTTTTCATGACCGGCTACCTGGGGGCACTCACCACTTTCTCCACCTATGCCTTGGAGACGGCCAATTCAACCAGGATGGCCGACTCCGCCATTGCAGTGATCAACTTCTGTTTTAACAATTTCTTCGGTGTCGCCCTGGTTTTTGTGGGAATCTGGTTGGGTCGTCTCATCTAAGGGAACATGCATGATGCTGAAATACAAGATTATCGAAATATTTACCAGTGAAGATGTGCATTGGCACGGCCAGCCGGTTCACAGCGCCATCATCGAACATGTGAATAATCTCAAAATCGCCGCGCGGACCATCGTTACCAGAGGGATTGCGGGATCGTATGAAAGCGGCGAGGTCGCCACCGGCAGGATCGAGGTCCTGTCCTACAACATGCCTCTGCGCATCGTAATCATCCTTCCGGCGCGAGAACTCGACCATGTCCTTTCCGCGGTGCAGGAGATGGTTACCGACGGCATTTTGACGCTTCGGGATCAGGATGTCATCTATCACAGGACCAACAGCGTCCTGATACCTAAGCACCTGCATGTTCGAGACATCATGACCGCATCTCCAATCGCGGTTGGGCCCGATACGCCGATACAAAAGGTGGTCGAACTCTTGCTATCTTCGAATTTCACGGGACTCCCGGTGGTTGATAAAGACGATCTGCCGCTTGGAATAATAACCCAGGGAGATCTGGTCTATAAAGCCGGTATCCCGTTGAGCTTTGGCCTGCTTGCAGGCTCGGACCGTGCAAAGACGAATGAAATACTCAGGGATCTTGCCGACAGGAAGGCAAGCGAAATAATGTCGCAGCCGATTGTCGTTATAGACCAGGACGAATCGATCACCGAGGCGGTGAATCACATGCTGACCAGGGAGGTCAAACGCCTGCCGGTTGTTGATGGACAAGGCAGGCTTACGGGAATCCTCTCCCGTCAGGATATATTCCATACCATTGTGAAAGAATGTCCTGACTGGAGGGGCTTTCAGCAGATGAATATCCAGGTGGAAAACCTCAGGTTTGTTTCAGACATCACACGACATGATGCCTCTACCGTACTTCCGGATACCCCGGTGGATGAGGTGATTCAACTGATAGACTGCAACGATATTGACCGTGTCTGTGTTGTTGATAAAAACCAATATTTTCTTGGACTTATATCGGACAGGGATCTTCTTTTTGCCTTTGTCGATCGGCATCCGGGGATCTGGGAATATCTGATGAACACGATCCCTTTCACTGAAAGGGGCAGAAGATTCAAGGAGTTGAAGGAACATCTGCAGGCCAAAACAGCTGCGGAGGTGATGAAAACGGATGTGGTGACCATACGGGAGGACGCCCCGATTGAAGCGGCTATCAGACTCATGTTCGAGAAAGTTATCAAAAGATTGCCGGTGCTCGATGGAGCAGGACGGTTCAAGGGGATGATCAGCCGTGATTCACTTCTACGGGCAAGTTTTCCATCATTATTATGACAAGAATTCAAATTTTTCTTAATAATCACATATTATTATCAAAATATATCCAACCCCCGGGGTGATCAGAATAAAGGTTGCACCCGAAGACCAACCCAGTTACGATACATTAAAAAGGAGTCAAACGAAATGGAGGAGCCTGCTCTCAAGGGTTTCCCGACCAGTTGAGCTCTTCCTCCCCACCAACTCTTTATCGACCGGTATCTTATGTTCAATGCTGCGACTGTTACATCGAAAGAGTTTTTTTCCAGAAATACCGGCAGGAATATGGGTGAAGCCCTTCTGAAAAAGCTGGGGAAGTCACCGACTGCCTGTTGGCTTTTCTGTTCACCTGAGCAAGGATTTGAACACCTTCTTGCCGGAATCTGTTCCGTTATCGACACACCCAATTTGATCGGTTGCACTACCGACGGCGAGATTTCGGACATGGGATACTCCTCGAGATCTGCGGTACTTGGGGGGTTCTCTTCCGACGGGATAGAATGCTGTGTAGTGTCATCGGAAAATATCGATGGCGACGGAGAACAGGCCGGCAGGGAATTGGCGGCAAAACTCCCTGCAGCAGTGCAATACATACAGCTTTTCTCGGATGGGCTCACAGGAAATGGCTGCGCCCTCCTGCGGGGAATGTCCTCAGTATTGGAGGAGGGTGTTCAAATTGCCGGTGGAACGGCAGGGGATGCCGGGCTGTTCCGCCAAACATGGCAGTTTGCCGGAAACAGGGTTTTGACAAACTCGGCGGTGGCAATGGGGATGATGGGGGATCTCAAGGTCAGTGAAGGAATGCGGAGCGGCTGGTCTCCTGTCGGTTTGCCGAAGAAGGTTACCCGCTCTGCGGGAAACGTCCTTTATGAACTCAATGACGAATCCGCCTTAAAGGTATATGAACGGTTTTTAGGTAAGCACGCCCAGGGGCTTCCCGAAGTGGGCGTTGAATATCCTCTTGGAATCGTTGGGTCACACCCGAACGGAACAGACGACAACAGCTACCTGCTTCGAGCGACAATGAGCGTAAACCGCAAGGACGGCTCCCTGCGCTTTGCCGGTGAAATACCCGCTGGAGCCATGGTTTATATGACCTGCGGAGATATATCTTCGATTCTGGATGCAACGAAGAAAGCGGCCAGGATCGCCAAAGAGGGATTGGGCGATACTCCTCCGCGCATGGTCTTTTTCTACAGCTGTATGGCCAGGAAGATCTTGCTCGGTCTCCGCGTCAATGAGGAGTTTGTTTTGATCCGGGAAGAATTTGGTTGTGATGTCCCGATCATAGGATTTTATTCTTATGGTGAGTATTGCCGGGTCGGGTGCGGCGGTCCCTGTCTTTTAAACAATGAAACGGCCGTGGTTCAGGTACTGGGATGCTGAAGAGTAGAATTCGACAGTTGGAGGATTTGCTGATAATCTCAGAACGTAAATCCGACATCCTGACCAATCTCTTAAAAGAAGCAAGCGCTGAATATGAACAGGTCCTGGAGCAGATCAGGGTTTCAGAGGAGAATTTCCGCACGATCATAAACAGTGTTTCCGACTGTATCATCTCCGCTCGAACAGACGGGACCATAACAATGATCAACAAGGCCGGCATCAACATGTTCGGCTATGAAGCCAAAGATATCATTGATCGCACAATCGATAAACTCTTCCTTGACTCTCAGGCGAAAAAAAAAGACCTGGAGAACATCCAGTCCGAACCCGTCAGCAACTGGCGGGCCGAGTTACTGGCTGTCACAGCAGAGGAGACAGTCTTCCCGGCGCAGCTATCTTTATCGGGGATTAAGGGTGCCAATGGCGATAATGTCGGCAGCGTCGGGGTTATCCGAGACATTTCGGAAGAGCGGGAAGTCCGGCGGATGAAGGAAGATCTGGTGGGCATGATCACCCACGATATGGTAAATCCTATCCTCTCTCTGGAGCGTTCCATCCAACTTATGCTGGAGGGGAGTCTGGGACCGACAAGCATCGCCCAGATGGAACTTCTACAACTGTCATTGGCAGCCACCCATCAACTCTTCGGCATGGCATTGAATCTGCTTGATATCTATCGTAATGAGAGCGGCAAATTCCAGTTGAATCAATCAAGAATAGATCTCCATCAGATTATCCAGGAGAGCATCAGGCAGTTGCACTTATTTGCCAAGGACAAAAATATTATCATTGCGTTCGAACCGTCACTCTTACCTCTGGAGATCCATGGCGACCAGATCCGACTTCTGCGTGCCTGTGTCAACCTGATTGACAACGCGATTCGTTTTTCTCCCGAGGGAGGGACAATTCAGGTAAGCTCAAGTATGCTTGGTCAGCCAAACGGCCAGGGCATTCAAACAGCCATTCCGCCCCATATTATTGCAAAACTTCAGATCGGACAACCGTATATGTTTACAAGCGTCTCGGACCAAGGTCCCGGGGTTCCTCAAAAAGATCAGGAATATGTATTTGATAAATTTTTCACAACCAAGCGCAAAGGAGAAACAAGACGGAAAGGAGTAGGATTGGGGTTGGCTTTCTGCAAACTGGCCATTGAAGCACATCAAGGCGAAATATGGGTGAACTCTCCTATCGAATCCGACGAAACCCATGCAAGGCAAGGGTGTCAATTCTGTTTTTTGTTGCCGGCGATAGACTCTGATAATCTTTCGAGGAGCATGGAAGAGTGAGAATATTCTTAGCGGACGATCATCCTTTATTGCGGGCAGGTTTGCGCCTGAGTTTAAGCCAGTACAACGACATCGAGATCAGTGGGGAAGCCAGTGACGGTTTTGCGGCCGTTGAAAAAATCCAGGCAGACCCTCCGGATCTGGCGTTGATTGACGTCGATATGCCGGGGATCTCGGGTATCGGGGTCATCAGGATGTTGCGGGAGAGTTCCCCGGACATGAAGCTTCTGGTTTTATCCTCCTATAATGATGACGAATATATCCGCAATGCCATGCGGGCCGGGGCTGATGGTTATGTGTTAAAAAGCGTCAACACCAGTGAACTTGTTCGTATTATCCGCAGCTTCGGTCAGGGAAATGCAATAATATCACCTTACATGGTCAATCTGACCCTAAAACTTGAAGACAAAGAAGAATCGAAAAATACGGCACGAGAAGAATTAACGGAAAGGGAAAGAGAAATTCTCAAATGTATAACTGACGGCAAAAGCAATAAAGAGATATCGGATAGTCTCTTTGTCAGTGTGGAGACTGTTAAAAGTCACATTAAGAACATCTACAGGAAGCTGAATGTAAAAAACAGGGTCGAGGCGGCACGCAAGGCGGGCATGTGAAATTCGGAGAAGAAAATGGCTACTATCTACAAGGAGTTTTTGGTCAACGCCCCTCCTGAGTTCGTTTGGGAAGCGATCAAGGATGTTGCAGCCGTCCATACACGGCTGGCCCAAGGATTTGTCACCGATACCTCATTTGCTGAAGACGTCAGAACAGTAACGTTTGCCAACGGTATGGTCGTTCGTGAACAAATCGTCACCATCGATGATGGGTTGCGCCGTCTGGCATATGCAGCGGTAGGAGGTCATGCATCCCATCACAATGCGTACTTTGAAGTATTCGCCGGCCGGAATGGCCGATCGCGGGTCTTGTGGGTTACCGATTTCCTTCCGGAAAACATTCGTGCTGCGATGGTAGAGATGGTGGATGTCGGGTCCTCGGCGATTCAGCAAACGCTTGAGAAGTCCTTTCAAGAGCAGCAAAACCAGTTCAAAGAGTGGGTTGTCAAGAGATTGAGGAACCTCTGACAGGCCCCACTTGCGCTATTTTTCTGCGATCCTTTTTGCCACAACCTCTTCTTGGCCTTACAACGGATTGCAGAATGGACATCAGGTGGGTTTGATCTCATTGCAGCAAAGGGATTATGGCTGAATGGCCGCTGGTTGGAAATCTCTTGGGATACGACTCCTGAGGCCTCAACATGACTTTTTGCTCCGGTGATATATGGCCTATGTACGGGGCAGCCGGAATAGGATGGAAAATATGGAAGAAAATACTCTGAAACAGGCGGAACTAAGCGACAAGTTAAGACAGGCAATGTATACCCACAATTATACAGAGGCAAGGCGGTTGGTCGATCAAGGCGCTGACCCCAATACTCTCAGTGGCTGGGGCTCTCCTTTTGTCTATTGGTGCGCTGAAAAAGGCAAGAGTGATTTAATCGATTTCGCCCTTGAGAAAGGTGCTGATATCAACGCCACCAACAAGTGCGGCGAAACTGCGCTGCATAAAGCATCCTATATTGGAAAAGTAAATATAATTGATCACTTGATTGACAAAGGTGCCAATGTGAATCAGAAAGACATCTATAATGCCACGCCCCTTTTTGTTGCTGTCCTCGGCAATCAAATCGAGGCTGTGGATGCGCTCCTTGGCAGAGGGGCAGACCCTTCTATTGCCAATCATCAAGGCCTTTCCCCAGTACAGAAAGCCAAAGAATTGGGGTATGACGAGATTGCGGTCTTGTTGGCGACCGGCTAAAAAAATTGTGATTACGTACAAAGCTCAGCCAGATGCAATATACAAATGAAAGAGATGGCTTTAGGGGACTGATTTTATTTTTCTTTTTTTACAACCGGGAGACAGATTGATTTTCACAAAACGACGTGAAAAAAAATCAGTCCCCTCAGGCTATTCAAGAAAAATCAATCTGTCTCCCGGATAGTGGCTGAGTTTCATTGGTAATCACAAAAAAAATTGTCGGCCTCGTAAAAAGCCACTCCGCCGACGGCCCAGCGTTGCCCCTTGTTGAATTATCGTGTTTCCTCTGCGGACATTGAAGGTTTTTTGCGGGGTTGTAAAGATTGAAAGGATACAGACTCGAGTGAGAAAAAAACCGCAGCTGATCTCGATCCTGTTGGTTGTTGCCATGTTTGCAATAGCAGGTTACGCCGCGAAAAAAGAAATCATATTCCCTGAGATTGCAGCACTGACGCTTGGCGCCTGGGTTATGGAAAGATCTCCATGGCGCTGTGCCGTTTACAATTTCTGGCTCTCTCCCACGTTGGCCGCAGTTACGGGAGTATTCATTCTGCGGGTTTTCCCATACTCGCCCTTGCTTTTGATCTCAGTCGCCTCTGCAGTTGTTGCCCTGCAATTGAAAATCCTTCACTCTGATGTGTTTCCATCGTTTTCAGCTGCAATATTGCCTGTCGTTATTCGAGTCGACAGTTGGCTCTACCCCCTTTCGGTATGCCTGTTGACCGGAATAGTAGCACTGGGAAGATATTTCCAGACTCGCCATCGCTCCGAAAAGACCTCCGGCGAGATCAACGCCTCTATCGATCTTGCAGTGTCTGACATCTCGGGGTCCAGTAATGAACTGAAATACTGGGGAAAACTGCTGCTCGGTATCCTGATGGTCTCGACCATGGCCTTGGAGTCCGGCTGGCTTTTTATGATAGCTCCTCCGCTGATCGTTGCGTTTGCAGAAATCTCCAAACCGGAGACATCCCTGCGCAACCAGTCTCTGAAGATCATGCTTCTGCTGGTTTTTGCAGCATTTATCGGAGTATTCTGGCTGGAAATCTTCCATCATTTTCTGCGATGGCCGATATGGATTTTTGCTTGCATGTCAGTAGCTTCCGTGTTTCTTTTATGTCACTTTATACAATTCTCCTTTCCCCCGGCCTCCGCAATTGCCTTGCTCCCGGCACTCGTGCCGGCAAAGACCTTGTTGTTGTATCCCCTGCATGTAGCATTCGGTAGTGCGGTATTTATATCGCTCAGTTGGTTCTTGTTCAGACAACAAACAGTATCTCTGCGGAGATTTCCAACCAGGTAGGCCATCTTGCTCCTGCTAAAAAAAAGGGTGCACTCTGCCGTTTACTTTAAGGCCACATGAATACTAAGCCGCGTTCTTGTCCAAGAAATTCACCTGATTGAGGGATGCAATTTCCTTCTTTTGGGGGATTGCGCCCAGGGGAAGGCGAAAGGTAATACTAGCTGATGAGCACCGGACCCAGATTGACTGGACCCCCCGCCAACCGAATCAGAGGGACATTGAGTTCATATTTGAAGAAGCAGTATACGCTTGACCGCATTCTCCTTACCCTCGTGGCCAGGGGAATAGCCCACCGTTGCAGGAAGATGCTCGGCCTTTCCGGAAAGGTTGAGGCATTGAGCATCGAGGTGACGCGCCGCTGCATCGCCAGGTGCGTCATGTGCAACATCTGGCGTATGGAACCAATCACCGCGGAGTTGAAGGCAAGCGATTGGCTGGCGCTCCTGGAATCTCCCATCCTCTCAGATCTGAAGGAGCTGGACGTCACCGGCGGCGAGCCGTTCCTGAGAAAAGACATCGTCGAGCTGTTCTTGGGGATAGGAAGGTTGAAGGGAACCAACCTGAAACAGCTTTCCTCTGTGGCTGTTACCACAAACGGCTTTCTTACCGACAAGGTGCTGAAAGACGTTGGCAGTGTGATAAAACCACTGGAAAATTGCGGGGTTAAAATGGTGTTTGCCTGCGGATTCGACGCTGTGGGGGAGACCCATGACAGGATCCGTAACGTTAAGGGGGGGTGGAAAAAGCTTGACGCGACCATTGAAGGGCTAGTTGCCCTCCGGGAAAAATACCCGGGCCTAATCCTCGGGATCAAGACCACAGTAACCCGCTGGAACATAGATGAGCTCGACAGGATCTGCCGCTACGCCGAGGACCGCGGACTCTTCACCATTATCTCCCCCTATATTCTGACGGCCAACCGTTACGCCAACCAAGAATGTGACGACTCCCTGTCCTTTTCAGTCCAAGACCTTGATAAGCTCAGGGATTTCTATAATTCTGCCCGGTTCCAATGGAGTTGCTACCGCAACGAGTTGAGCAGCTTCCTGGATACCGGACGGATGGAGAAGCCCTGTACCGCCGGGTTCAATTATTTCTTTATCCGCAGCACCGGTGAGACCTATTGTTGTCCGATCATCGACAACCTGCTCGGCAACGTTAGGGAAAAGACTCTGGAGGAACTGGTGCACTGTTGGAAGGCCTCTCGATTCCGGAGGCAGACCCTGAATTTTCCGGAATGCAAGGTCTGCACGGAACCGGGCCTGGAGCGCTACGCCCTGCCGGTCGAGGGGTTCCACTACCTCCGCCAGTTCTTCCGGGTCGGCAGCGAAGGCTTCCTTTCGCTGCATCGGCATATGGGATTGGACAAGTATTTCCCGTGAGCAATTCAACCGGATAAGATAGTATACAGTGTGACCATCGCCAAAAGGCGACCCTTTTATTTGCGATGGAAGTGTTCGAGGAAAATTTATGATCGGGCAGCCATTTTATCAGGTAATATGTAAAAAACGGCTGCTTGCCACCTCATTTCCAAACTCCGTTACTCAGGCAATTTAAGATGGATTCCTACTCTTCCGAGCCCAGCGGCTCTCTCAATGAACACTGGCAACACTTTATTGCTACCGGCAGCGGTGACACCCCTCAGGTGCGTGAGGTTATTCTTCTTTCCTGGCTACGCTGCATAAAGATCAGGGTAAATCCCTACGGCAGAGGCCTGCACGATCATCTGCGGGGCGACAGCCTCATCGAGGCTCTGAACGGCCGGGAACGACTGATTTCCGTGTCTCGACCGTTCATGGCCGACCTCTATGATATTGTCAAGGGTAGCGGCTTTGTCGTAGTGTTGACCAATGAAGACGGCTATATTCTCGAACTGTTTGGTGATGACGGGGCGGGAGAAAAACCGATGACCAACAATTTTTTTATCGGCGCCTCCTGGCACGAACGGGACGCCGGTACCAATGCCATCGGTACCGCCCTGGAAGAACAAAAGTCGGTCCAGGTCACCGGGCCTGAGCATTACTGCCGCAAACACCACTGTCTGACCTGCTCGGCCGCTCCGATCTTCGATCCGGAGGACCGGCTCATCGGCATTCTCGATATCTCCGGGGCCTGCGTGAGTGCCCATCTGCATACCCTGGGCATGGTTGTTGCCGCCGCCAAGGCGATCACCGCCCAGCTGCGGATACAAAAAAAGAACCACCAGTTGGCGATGGCCAATAAAAAACTGGTAAGCTTCTTCAATATGGTCTCAGAGGGGGTGTTGATTCTCGACCACGACGGGATCATAACCGAGCTGAACCCGGCAGCAGAGAGTATTTTCGGACGAAACCGATCGGAACTGAAGGGTGTCAGGTTCCCAAGCCTGCTTATAAACGGCAGCTCCGAGAAAATATCCTGCCTCAACTGGGAAAAATCGCATTCCGAGATAGAGATCCTTCTTGATACCGGAAAGGGTCGCCAGTGCCAGTGCCTGGCTTCCTCCGAACCGATCATCGACGAGCAGGATATGTTTACCGGCAGCTTCATCACCCTGCGGCCGATCAAGGCCGTGCAGCATCTGGTCCATCGCATCAGCGGCTATTCCGCTTCCCTGCAGTTCAACGATATCATCGGCAAGAGCTGTGGGATACAGGAAGCAGTCGAGTTGGCCAAGCTCTCGGCACAGACCTCCTCCAACGTGCTGCTGCAGGGCGAGTCGGGTACCGGCAAAGAGATCTTTGCCCAGGCCATTCACAACCAGAGTTGCCGATATGCCGAACCGTTCATCCCCCTGAACTGTGGGGCGATCCCGCGGGAACTGGTGGGCAGCGAGCTGTTCGGCTACGAGGACGGCGCCTTCACCGGGGCCTGTCGGGGCGGCAAACCCGGCAAATTCGAATTGGCCGACGGCGGCACCCTGTTCCTCGACGAGATCGGCGATATGCCGCTGGAACAACAGGCCGTGCTGCTGCGGGTTATCCAGGAAAAACGCATGACCCGGATAGGCGGCATCAAGGTCATTCCGGTGGATGTCCGGCTGATCTGCGCCACCCATAAAAACCTCCTGGAAAAGGTCCACAAAGGCACCTTCCGCCAGGATCTCTATTACCGGCTCAACGTGATGTCCATCACCATTCCGCCCCTGCGCGAAAGACTCGATGATATCCCCTTGCTTTTCGACCATTTTCTCGATAAGCTTTGTCGTGACCGCGGTCACAGACTGAGCGTCGACCGGGACATTATGCACTATCTCTACGCCTATCCGTGGCCGGGCAATGTCCGGGAGCTGCAAAACGTGGTGGAACGGGCCGCGAATCTGGCCGTCAACGGAGTGATCAACATGCATCAGCTGCCGGCGGAAATCGTCAACCGGCATACCGGGACCATGTCGGCCCCAACGGCGGCGCCACCGCCGTCCGACCGCAGCCAGCGCCTCCTGCAGCGACGGGAGAGAGAAAAACATCAGCTCCTCCATCTGTTGAACGTCCATGAAGGAAACGTATCCCAGGTGGCCAGGGAAATGGGTGTCTCCCGGAAGACCATCTACAACAAGATGCACCGGTTGGCCATAGCCAACTGACCGTCTCCGCCCTGCTGTGTAATTTTTGTGAAGACAACGAAGAATTACTTCACATGACCTTCACAGGTGCTTCACACTCGCTGGCCGGCAACGATGTACCGCATCGCAGGTCAAACCAGGCTGCAGCCTTTGTTATGAAAGCGTCTTTAGACTCTTTCAGAAAAGAATCCTCCCGGTTGGTACGATATTTGCTCATTCCGGATGAGGGACTACCGCATGTCCATACAGTGCTCTTCTGCAGACAGGGTGCCGAATGCCCCATTCTGATGTAATCACGGCAACGCGTCAGGTTTGCACAGACAAAATTACTCACGGAGGAAGGCTCATGATCAAGAAAGAGATTGTTGTCAACGGTATCGCCAAACGGCTGGTGGTGAACGGGGAAGATTCCCTGGCCACCGTATTGAGGGCAAACCTGGGACTGACCGGAACCAAGGTGGGCTGCAGCGAAGGCCAGTGCGGGGCATGCAGCGTCCTCGTCGACGGCAAGGTCACCCGCTCCTGCGCCACCAAGATGCAGCGGCTGGCGGACGGCGCCCAGATAACCACCATCGAGGGCATCGGCACCCCCGGCAATCTCCATCCCCTGCAGATGGCCTGGATGGCCCACGGCGGCGCCCAGTGCGGTTTCTGCAGCCCGGGCTTCATCGTCTCGGCCAAAGGCCTGCTTGACGGCAATTCCAGACCCACCCGTACGGACGTCCGCGACTGGTTCCAGAAACATCGCAACGCCTGCCGCTGCACCGGCTACAAACAGCTGGTCGATGCCGTTATGGACGCAGCCAAGGTACTGCGCGGCGAAATGAGTATCGATGAGTTGGCCTTCAAGATCCCCGAGGACGGCAGGATCTGGGGCACCAAATATCCGCGTCCTAGCGCCCTGGCCAAGGTTACCGGCACCTGTGACTACGGTGCCGATCTCGGCTTGAAACTGCCCGAGGAGACCCTGCAGCTGGCCCTGGTCCAGGCCAAGGTCTCCCATGCCAAGATAAAAAAGATCGACACCAGCGAGGCAGCATTAATGCCGGGCGTCGTCAAGATCGTGACCCATAAGGATATCAAGGGCAAAAACCGGATCACCGGCCTGATCACCTTCCCGAGCAACAAGGGTGACGGCTGGGATCGGCCGATACTCTGCGACGAGAAGGTCTTCCAGTTCGGTGATGCCCTGGCCATCGTCTGCGCCGCCACCAAAAAACAGGCCCAGGCCGCGGCAGAAAAAGTCAAGGTCGAGTTGGAGGAGCTGCCTGCCTATATGAGCGCGCCGGCCGCCATGGCCGAGGATGCCATCGAGATCCATCCGGGCACACCGAACATCTACTTCGAGCAGCGCATCGCCAAAGGCGAGGAGACAGCTCCGATCTTCAACAAGGCTGATGTGGTGGTCGAGGATGATTTCTATGTCGGCCGCCAGCCGCATATGCCCATCGAGACGGATGTCGGGTTCGCCTATATCAACGACGACGGCAAGCTGGTCATTCACTCCAAGTCCATCGGCCTGCATCTCCACCTCTATATGATCGCCCCCGGTCTCGGCGTCGAGCCGGAAAACCTGGTCATGATCCAGAACCCGGCCGGCGGCACCTTCGGCTACAAGTTCAGCCCGACCATGGAGGCCTTGGTCGGGGCGGCGGCACTGGCCACCGGCCGGCCGGTCTTCCTCGGCTACAACTATTTCCAGCAGCAGACCTATACCGGCAAGCGTTCGCCGTTTTTTATCAATCTCCGCCTGGCGGCAGACAAGGACGGCAAACTGCGCGGCATGGAATCCGACTGGTCCGTCGACCACGGCCCCTATTCGGAGTTCGGCGACCTGCTGACCCTGCGCGGCGCCCAGTTCATCGGCGCCGGCTATGACATCGCCAATATCCGGGGCATGGGCCGGACCGTCTGCACCAACCATTCCTGGGGGTCTGCCTTCAGGGCCTACGGTTCGCCCCAGTCGGAATTCGCCTCCGAGGTGTTGATGGACGAACTGGCTGTAAAACTGGGTATCGACCCGCTGGAACTGCGCGCTAAAAACGTCTACCGTCAGGGCGCCACCTCCCCGACCGGCCAGAGTCCCGAGGTCTGGAGCCTGCCGGAATTGATCGATACCATGCGGCCCAAGTATCAGGCGGCCCTGAAGAAGGCCAAGGACAGCTCGACCGCGGAGACAAAACGCGGCGTCGGTATCGCCCTGGGTGTTTACGGCAGCGGCCTGGATGGGCCGGACAGTGCCGAAGTCGATGCCGAGCTGAACAGTGACGGCACGGTCTCGATTTTCACCACCTGGCATGACCATGGCCAGGGAGCCGATATGGGAACCCTGGCGACTGCCCATGAGGCCCTGCGGCCGATAGGGCTGGCTCCGGACAGGATCAACCTCGTTTTGAACGATACCTCGATCTGTCCCAACGGCGGTCCGGCCGGCGGCAGCCGCTCCCAGGTGGTGGTGGGCCAGGCGATCAAGGCGGCCTGCGACATGCTGATGGCCGGCATGAAAAAATCCTCCGGCTACCGCAGCTACGACGAGATGGTCGCCGAAAAGATCCCGACCAAATACCGGGGCAAATGGACCGCTCCGGCCAATGCCTGCGATGAGAACGGTCAAGGAAAGCCGTTTGCCTGCTATATGTACGGGGTATTCATGGCCGAGGTGGCGGTGAACACGTCAACCGGTGCGACCGCGGTTGAGAAGATGACCCTTGTCGCCGATATCGGCAAGATCGCCAACAAGCTGGTGGTCGACGGCCAGATGTACGGCGGCATGGCCCAGGGCATCGGCCTGGCTCTGACCGAAGATTTCGAGGATATCAAGAAGCATTCGTCCATGGTCGGTGCCGGCTTCCCGTATACCAAACAGATCCCCGACGATATGGAACTGATCTATGTGGAAAGCCCACGGCCGGACGGCCCCTTCGGCGCCTCAGGAATCGGCGAGCTGCCGCTGACCTGCCCGCATGCCGCGGTCATCAACGGCATCCATAATGCCTGCGGAGTCCGTATCACCCGGCTGCCGGCCCTTCCGGATAAGGTCCTTGCCGGTTTAAAGAAGTAGTATTCCAAGGGAATAGACGCAAGGAAAATGAGCGAGAGGTGGCAGCGGTCCACCCCTCGCTCCTTGCGTTTACCCCTCTGCAATCACCGTTTGCAAGCAACCGCATCATACGAAAAGAGACGAAAGCATGGATCAAAAGGAACTGCGCGAGTGGGAGGCAAGGTGTATTCAGGAAGAGCCGCCGGCCTGCCGGGCGGGTTGTCCGCTGAATGTCGACGCCCGGGCCTTCTCGCAGGCCATGGCCCGTGACGATCCGGCAGCAGCCAGGGTCATCCTGGAAAAGAGCATGCCGCTTTCGGGCATCGTGGGCCGGCTATGCGAGGCCCCCTGCGAAGATTTCTGTCTGCGCAGCCCTCTGGGCGGCCCTATCGACATCGGCGGGCTGGAACGGTTCGTTGTGCGCCTTGCCCCGGTGCGGGGCAAGATCCTTCGTCTGCCTCCCCGTGCCAAGACGGTATATATCGTCGGCGGCGGTCCGAGCAGTCTGGCTGCGGCCTTCGATCTGGCCAAGAAAGGATATCCGGTGACTCTGGTGCACCACCCCCCCGGTCCCGGGGGATGGTTGCGCGGGCTGCCGGAAACCTTGCTGCCGAAGGCCGTACTGGCCGAAGAGCTGCAACGACTGGCCGGCCTCGGGGTAGAATTTCACGCCGAGGACACACTGCATCCGGGACTATGCACCCCGGATGTCGCCGATGCCTGCTATGTCGGGCAGGACGACGTTCTTTCAGACGACCTGAAGGCCATGAGCGCAGGTCACGACGAACAGACCTTCGCGCTGGGCAAACCCTGGATGTTCACCGGTGGCATGAGCCAGCCGGAACATCGGTTACGCTTCATTACCGCTATCTCCCAGGGGCGGGAGGCGGCCGTCTCCATCGACCGTTTTCTGCAGGGCGCGTCGCTGACCAGCAGCCGGATTCCCTTGAGACGGGGACAGACCGAGCTTTTTACCAATACACAGGATATTGCGACCGAGGATAGAATACTTCCGGCCGGAGGCCCCGCCGCCGGGTTCAGCCGGGAGGAGGCCGTACGCGAAGCCAGGCGGTGCATCGATTGCCAATGCCTGGAGTGCGTCCGCCACTGCGTCTACCTGGCGGAACACGGCGCCTATCCGAAGACCTATGCCCGACGGATATACAACAACTCAGCCATCGTCAAGGGCATCCATCAGGCCAATAAATTCATCAACAGTTGCTCCCTCTGCCGCCAGTGCGAGATCCTTTGCCCCAAGGATTTTTCCATGGCCGATCTCTGCCTTGAGGCCAGGCAACAGATGATCCGCGAGAAGCGGATGCCTTCCTCGGCCCACTGGTTTGCGCTTGAAGAAATGCGCTCGGCGGCAGGCGACAGCGCCCTGATCCGCCACGCTCCCCGGGAATCCGTCAGTACAACTCTCTTCTTTCCGGGATGCCAGCTGGCGGGCATTCGGCCCGGACAGACCCTGCGGCTCTACGACCGGCTGCTGGAAGTGCAGCCGAAAACCGGCATCTGGCTGAACTGCTGTGCCGCGCCCTCACACTGGGCCGGCAGGATCGAGGAATTTTCACAGGCCGTCACCCGCCTAAACAAGAGCTGGCAGGCCATGGGCAGCCCGAAGGTGCTGACCGCCTGCTCGACCTGCCTGCAAATGTTTCGTAGGCACCTGCCCGAGATGGAGGCCGTCTCGGTCTGGACGGTGCTGGCAAATGAACCGGTTGTCGCCGGTGTACCCCTTCCCCCCTTGGCCCTCACCGATCCCTGTACCTCCCGCGATGACGAGACAACCCGGTCTGCCGTCCGCACCCTGCTTGCGAAAGTCGGCCAGCCGCTTACTCCTCTCGCCATGTCGGGGAGACTGACCGAGTGCTGCGGTTTCGGCGGCCTGATGGACAACGCCTCCCCGGCTACCGCCAAGAAGGTGAGGCAGGCTCGGGTCGGCCAGTCGGAGACCGGCTTTCTCACCTACTGTGCAATGTGCCGCGACCAGCTGGCAAGGACCGGCAAACCGGTCCTGCACCTGCTCGACATTCTCTTTGCCGAACAGGCCCGGCCGGCCGACGAGCCGCCGGTCTCGCTCTCTGCCAGACGCGCCAACAGAAAGCGGTTGCAGGCCGATGTGCTGGCCAGGTATCCGGGCTCGAAGCTGCCGCCACGGCAGCCGTGGGAGGACCTGGTGCTGATCGTCGAGGCCCAGGTTGCGGCCCTGATGGACGAACGGCGCATCCTTGAGGACGATATCCGCCGGGTGCTGCATCAGGCACTGGGACGAAACACCTTTTTCATCCACCGGGATGACGGTCGTCGGATCGCCTCGGCCCGCCTGGGCCAGGTCACCTACTGGGTCGAATACCGGCAAACGGGCGAGGCCTACCGGATCGAGGGCTGCTGGAGCCACCGCATGATTGTAGAAGGAGAAAGAAAAAATGAGTCTTAGCTTCCTGCCGCCGGACATGAACTGGATCTGCGGCCCCTGCGGAGTGGCACTGCAACCCGGCATGGTCGAACTCACCTATATGGACAATGTCTTCAAGGTCGAACTGCCGGTCTGCCCCAAATGCTCCTCCGTGCTGATCTTCGAGGAACTGGCATTGGGCCGGATTTTGGAGGTGGAGCAGCTGCTCGAAGACAAATGAAGCCGCTCTATCTCGCCCCTCCCGTTCGTGCCGGACTGGGCCCCTGGTTGCGGCCGGGCGGCCGGACGTTGACCGAACGCATTGTCCGGCTGACCGGCATGGGCAGCAAAAGCGTCGTTCTCGACGCCGGTTGCGGACAAGGCGCAAGTATAAGCTATCTTCGTCAGACCGGCGTCGATACCGTTATCGGCCTCGACCTGGAGCCCGAACTCCTGGAGCTGGCCCGGTGGGATGATCTCCCGGTAGCCAGGGCCGACCTGGCCTTTCTACCCGTTGCGGACGACCGTCTCGATATGGTACTCTGCGAATGCGTCTGGAATCTGACCGATCGAGAGAAGGTGCTGGCCGAGTTTGCCCGGACCCTAAAGCCGGGCGCTTGCCTTGCCCTGACCGATATCTATGCCCGGCGAAACGATACATTGGAGAAAGGAGATAGCTGGCCGGTACCCTGTTGTTTTTCCAAGGCCGTAAGCCTGGCAACGGTTGAGCGGATGGTGGCGGCCGCGGGCTTTGCCGTCACTCTCCTGGAGGATCATAGCCGGCTGCTCACCCGTACTGCTGCCGAGTTCGTCTTCGCCCACGGTTCGTTACACGGATTCTGGCAGGCGGTAACCAATGATCCCGAACTGGCGGCGGCCGCCTGCAATGCAGCGGCCGCTATCCGCCCCGGCCTTTTCTTACTTATTGCGAGAAAAAACACTCCATGAACGAATACGACCTCGATATCCTCAAGCTGGCGCACCAGGGGTACTGTTGCAGCCAGATCGTGATGCAGATGGCCCTCGATCTGCAGGGGCTCTGCAACCCGGGACTGATCCGGGCCATGTCCGGGCTGTGCCACGGCTTTTCCGCCACCAACGGGGCCTGCGGGGCGCTCACCGGGGCCTCCTGCCTGATTGCCTATTACGGCGGCAAGGGCAAACCGGAACAAGTCGCCCATGACCGCCTGCCGCTGATGCTCTCCGAGCTGGCCCAGTGGTTCGAAGAGTATGCCACCACCCGTTTCGGCGGGATCACCTGTGGAGACATCGTCACGGACAACCGGCCCGACACCGCCATCTGCGGCGGCCTGGTCTCCGAATGTTTCGGCCGGGCCATGACCATTCTGATCGAAAACGGCTTCGATCCTGCAAGTCCCGGCAATGACTAAGGTCCTCGGCCCGGTGGAGAGCGTCTGCCCCGACTGTCTGACACGACTGACCGGACGGTTGATAGAGCATGAAAACAGCATCCGTCTGGAAAAGACCTGCCCGGAACATGGACCGTCTGCCGCTACGATCTGGCGGGGTGAGCCATCCTTTTTGTCCTGGTTCCGACCCAAGCTGCCCTTCCACGGCGGCAACCGCCGGCCGACCGGACGGGGCTGTCCATTCGACTGCGGCCTGTGCGCCGATCACGGCCAACGGACCTGCACGGCACTGGTGGAGGTCACCTCCCGCTGTAACCTCGCCTGCCCGGTCTGTTTCGCGGACAGCGGTGGAACCGCAACAGACCTCGCACCTGATATCCTGGCCCGGATGTTCGACCGGATCATGGCCCAAACCGGTGGCTGCAACCTGCAGCTCTCCGGCGGCGAGCCGACCGTCCGTACCGACCTGCCGCTCCTTGTCGGCCTGGCGAAAAAGGCCGGTTTCACCTTCATCCAGCTGAACAGCAATGGGCTGGCCTTTGCCGATGACCCGGATCTGGCCTCCCGTCTGCACGACCGGGGACTCTCCTCGGTCTTCCTGCAGTTTGACGGGCTGCGCGACGAGATCTTTGCACGCTTGCGCGGCCGCCGGCTCCTCGATGTTAAGCTGCTGGCCATCGACCGGCTTACCGAGGCGGGGCTCGGCATCGTGCTGGTGCCGACCGTGGTGCGCGACATCAATTTCGACCAGCTTGGCGAGCTGGTGCGGTTCGGCCTTGACCGGCAGCCCCATGTCCGCGGCGTCCATTTTCAGCCGATCAGCTATTTCGGTCGTTTTCCGGCTTCCTTCACCCCCGACCACGTGACCCTGCCGGAGATCATGCAGGGCCTTGCCGACCAGAGCTATGGGCTCTTGCGGCTGGAAGACTTCCGGCCACCCGGCTGCGAACATGCCCTCTGCTCATTTTCCGCCAGATATCTGGTCCACGAAGACGGAGACCTGCAGCGGCTTGGGAGCGCCTCCTGCGACTGCTCCCCCAGACCTGCCGAACAAGGGGCACTGACCGCCATCGAGGTCACTGCCAGGCAATGGAGTGCCGCCCCAAGGGCAAACGACTGCGCCCCGGCCTCGGACGACGATCTCGACCGCTTCCTCCGCCGGGCACGCAGCCATGTCTTTGCGGTCTCGGCCATGGCCTTTCAGGATGCCTGGAGCCTGAACCTGGAGCGGCTGCACGGCTGTTGCATCCATGTCGCCCAACCCGACGGCCGACTGATCCCGTTCTGCAGTTTCAACCTGACGGCAAGAAACGGGCGGCCGCTGCACCGTCCCCGGCCGCAGGCCCCCCGAAAGGAAAAGACCCCGGTGGACGCTCTGGTTGCCGGTCGGCTCGGCCTGACCGGACTCCAGGCCAGAGAGCCGCTCGAACAGGCCCAGACGGCATCGCTTCGCCGGACCCTTTGCCATGCCATGGCCCACAGTCCCTTCTATCGGCGCCACCTGGACGGGCTGGATCCGGAATCACTGCAGGGCCCTTTCGATCTTGCCCGGCTGCCGCTGCTTACCGTAGACGATATCGTCCATCGAGGCCACCTGCTGCTCTCGGTCTCGCAAAGCCTGGTCAGCCGGGTCGTCACCCTGCAGACCTCGGGCAGCACCGGTTCCCCCAAGCGGTTGTCCTTCACGGCGGCCGATCTGGCCGCAACCTCGGAGTTTTTTCTCCACGGCATGCACAGCCTGATCGGCGACGATGCCCGGGTGTTGGTGCTGCTGCCCTTCACCCAGCCGGACAGTGTCGGTGACCTGCTCATCCGGTCTCTGCAGGGAGGCGGGATCACGGCCTGCGGCCTGTGGCCGCCGGAGCCCCTAACGGTCATGGCTGCGATGGTCCGCAGACAACAGCTCACCTGTGCTGTCGGTCTGCCCCAGCATCTGCTGGCCCTTGCCGAAGCGGTCGGACCTGGGGCGCTGAAGTCGATGCTGCTCTGTTCCGACTATGCGGCACCGGCCCTGCGCAAAAGGATCGAGGAGGCCTGCCGCTGCGAGACCTTTCTCCACTACGGGACCACCGAATCCGGCCTCGGCGGCGCTGTGGAGTGCCGGGAACATCACGGCTGCCATATCCGCGAATCCGAGCTGCTGGTGGAGGTCATCGATCCCGTCACCTGCCGCATCCTCCCCGACGGCGAAATCGGTGAGGTGGTGCTCACCACCCTCGGCCGCGAGGCCATGCCGCTCATCCGATACCGTACCGGCGACATGGCCGCCATCGACCGCTCCCCCTGCTCCTGCGGCGGGGTGACGGCCCGGCTGGATCGAATCCGCGGACGCCTGACCGGCTGCCGGCTTGCAAACGGTGGCATGCTCTTCAGCCAGGCCGCAGACGATCTGTTATTTACCGTCCCCGGCCTGCTCGATTACCGTCTTACCCTCGAGCGAAGCCGGGTCGATCGTCTGGATGTGGAGTTCGTAGCCTGCAAAGACACCCAATCAACGGAAAAGGAAATCCAAAGGCTGCTCTTGCAGATTCCGGCCATCGGACAGAGTCTCGCAGAAAGGGGGCTAACCCTCGGGACAATCCGCCGGGTAGACGGCTTTGGAGCGAACCATACGGTCAAGCGCACCATTCTTGATCTGCGCAACACGACACATCCATGAATATCACGGTTGTCATCTGCACCTGGAATCGGGCAAATCTGCTTGATCAGACCCTTGACGCAATGCATCGCTTGAAAATTCCTGAAGGAATCTTGTGGGAACTCATCGTTGTCAACAACAACTGTACTGATACCACCGACGAGATTATCGCTTATCATTCTGAAAACTTGCCTGTTGTCCGGGTGTTCGAAGCCCAAAAAGGTCTTTCCAACGCCCGCAATGCCGGCGTATCTGCAGCTAAAGGCGACTACATCATCTGGACCGACGATGACGTTATTGTTGATGAAGACTGGATCGCAGCCTATGTTGCCGCCTTTCGTGAGCATCCGGAAGCCTCTATTTTCGGCGGCCCCATTTCTCCATGGTTTGAAGGCTCCGCCCCCGCATGGATGGAACAGAGTTGGCCTATAATAAAAGACACCTATGCAACACGAGATCTTGGCGGAGAGTCTTTCGCCTTGACGAATGATCACTTGCCGTACGGGGCAAATTTTGCTCTCTGCACAACAGAGCAAAAAAAACACATATTCGACCCGAATCTCGGCCTTGTTCACGGGAAAATCCTTGTGGGTGAGGAGACCAAGGTCTTAACGAATGTGCTTAAAAAGGGCGGAACGGGGTGGTGGGTTCCCGGAGCCAGGGTCAGGCATTGGATCCCACGGTCAAGGCAAAATCTAAAATACATTCGTAGATATTTTATTGGGTTCGGCCGTTCAATGAGCCGGGAAAAGAGGTTGGATAGCGTCAGGTGGTACAGCAAACCCTGGTGGTTATGGCTTCTGGCTGTACAGAACGAATGCTTATATCTCCTGACTCGCTGCTTTTGCGGATCGGACGTTTGGATGGTCTACCTGAAAACCTCAAGCATTGCATGGGGAGAGCTTTTCAACTGATTGTTGATCATCCTGCATGTCATAGCAGAAGGATGATGTCGAAAAAAAACTGACCGGGAGGACAGATCGAAAAGGTCACCAGGGACGATATGCGCAACAACTGTATCGCACTGCCTGCTTTGTTGATTGCTCCGCAAGAATTCAATCAGATTCCGGGTAACTTTTTATCCGAACCGCACGAATATATATATAAGCCGTAAAACTTTTCGCCGTACCCTCGAAGAAGGCCGAGAGCAATGCGGGAGAAATCGGAATGTCCCGGTTTCGCCTAGTCACTGCTCTTCCAGCCTCCGTGAAGAAATAACCGGGCGGGTTCACCATGGAACACATGAGCCGACATGACCTTCAAGCGATAATGAAGCCGGAACCAAGGATCGAGAAGACACGCTATTACAGGAAAGTCTCTGCAAAGCACCGGCCTCGCCCTGCCTTCGTTACAAGTCCTCATATGGGGTTGCGGCCGACCGGTCCGATCCAGCCATGCGGTGTGGTAGGCGGACATCATGGGTGATATCGGCGAACCGGAAGACGAACAGATAATCACCAGTGTCCTTGAGGGTGAGACCGACGCGTTTCGGATTCTGCTGGAGCGCTATCGCAGGTATGTCTTTGCCGTCGTGTCCGGATACGTCCCCTATGATGCGGTCCAGGAGATCGCCCACGACGTCTTCATCGAGGCCTATCGGTCATTGGCCTGCTTCGAGAGGGGGACAGCCTTTAAAAAATGGCTGTCGGGCATCGCGGCTCACAGGTGTCACGACCATCTGAGGCGGCATTACCGCCGGAAGGAGATTCCGATGAGCTCGCTCTCCCAAGGGCATCTGGAATGGGCGGATGCCGTCATGGCGAATAAGGCGCATGACATCTTCAGAGGAACAGAGGCCAGGGCGGAGGCCGTGGAGCTTCTCCACTGGGCGATGGCCTCCCTTGGTCCCGAAGAGAGAATGGTCCTGACCCTTGTCCACCTGGACGGCCTGTCGGTCCGGGAAGCGGCGGAGGTACTGGGAGCAAGCGTTGTCGCCGTAAAGGTCAGGGCTCACAGGTCGCGGCGAAAATTGAGAAAGCGGTTGCATGCGCTTTTACAGGATGGAGGAAAAATATGAAGGATTCTGATCGCATCTCAAAACTGGAGCAGGCCCTGAGGAGGGCTCATCAACACCGCCCCGAGGTTCAGGCGGACAGCGGTTTCGCGCTTCGGGTCATGGCCGGAATCCACCGCCGGCAAGACGCACAGCAAAAAGACGAGACGGCTGCGGCGGCCTCCTTGCGGGTGGTCTGGCGGTTTGCGGCGGTGACGGCCACCGTGGCTGTCTTCCTAACCTCTTATGCCCTATTGGTGGGGATTTCACCCGAACAGATCGCATCGCACGTCCTTGCCGGCGACCCGACGTGGCTGACCGCACCTCAAATTCTGCTGCTCTGAAATCGATCAGGAGCCGTTTATCAAAGTCCATGGACGATAGTGAGGGAGGTCGAAAATGAAAACATGGAAACTCTGGGCCGGGATCTTCCTGGTTTTTCTGACCGGTATCTGCATAGGCAGCGCGGGGACCGGGCTCTATGTCCGACATGCCGTGATCTCTCTGTTCCAGGGAGGCCAGCCGGCAGTAACCCGTCTGGTCATGAAGAGGCTGACCCGCAAACTCGATCTGTCCGGAAGTCAGCAGGTCGTGATCGGCCGGGAGGTGCACGGGATCCAGGATCGTCTGCAAGAGCTCCGCCTTCGGAACCGTCCGGAGACCTTGCAGATTATTAAAACCGGGGTCAATCGGATACGGGAGAACCTGCGGCCCGATCAGCAGCGGAAGCTGGATGTCCTGATTACCAGGCTCAAGGCACAGTGGGCCGCCAGGATGAAAATAAATGAAGCAGGCTGATATACATTGCATTTTGTCTGTAACTTTTCTTAGCTCCGGGACGAATGAGGTTGATAAAGAGGCCGACGGCGATCGGCCCCACCCGTTCAACCACCTTCAGGAGAATATCATGCTTAAGACAATGAAAACCGGGACCCCCCTCATCTTCTCCGCTGCCTTCGGTCTTCTGACCTTCGCCTTATGGGCCTTACCGCCCGGCTGCATGGCCTGGCAGCGCAATGTGACCCGCATCCATGCGAACGGCAACACCTCCAATCGGGCGATAACCGGCACCCGAACAGCCAACGGCTATGCCAGAAATACCGTCTATACCGGTCCCCAAGGCAATACCGCCAGCCGCAGCGCCCAGGGGCAATGGGATCCGGCGACCAGGACCTGGACGAAAAACGTAACCGCTACCGGCCCCAACGGTGGAACCGCAACCAGGAACAGCGGAGCAACCCGCACCGACAACGGCTATACCGGCACCACCGTCGCGACCGGTCCCCGGGGTAATACGGCGACCCGCAACACCCAGGGACAATGGGATCCGACGACCAAGACCTGGACGAAAACCATCACCACCAACGGGCAGGGCAGATGATGCCGCCCGATTCAGAAAGAATTAAAATGCTTCGGAAGCGAGTACAGCGCGTATCCTTCGCCCTTGTGCTTTGGCTAGCCGCTGTCCTTTTCCTGCCTTCGCTGCAGGCGGCCTTCGGAAAGGTCGGTTATGATCCGCTCATCGAGCCGGCAGGGTTTACGCCGCAGTTCGTGGATCTCACGGTTCATGACGGCAACCGGAAGCGGGATATTCCTCTGCGCGTCTATCTGCCGGCAACCGATGCTGCAGAACCGGTGATCCTATTCAGCCACGGTCTCGGCGGCTCCCGTGAAGGCAGCGCCTATCTCGGCAGGCATTGGTCGGCGCGCGGCTACGTCGTCGTCTATCTGCAGCATCCCGGAAGTGATGATTCTCTGTGGCAGGGCAAGTCCCGGGCCCAGGCGTTGCTGGCCATGCATCGGGCAGCGGGACTGCAGAACTTCCTGCGGCGGGTGAGGGATGTTGCCGCCGTGCTCGACAGGCTCGAGATCTGGAACCGGACCGCGGGCCACGAATTGGCCGGCCGGATGGATCTTGGCCGTGTCGGCATGTCCGGTCACTCCTTCGGGGCGCTGACGACCCAGGCGGTCAGCGGGGAAAGCTTTGGACGGGGACGGCTGTCGTTCACGGACCGGCGGATCAAGGCGGCCGTCATCTTCAGTCCGAGTAGTCCGAGACGGGAAGACCCGGCAACAGCCTTCCGCCGAGTCCCGATACCTTGGATGCTGATGACCGGCACCAGGGATATATCACCCATCGGGAAGGCCGACCTGACTTCCCGCCTGGCGGTGTTCCCGGCACTACCGCCGGCAGGAAAATACGAAGTGGTATTGGCAGGAGCCAATCACTACGCATTCACCGACCGACGGCTGCCTGGCGGCAAGGAGCCGCGTAATCCCAATCATCACCGCGCCATTCTGGCGTTGAGCACCGCCTTTTGGGACGCCTGGCTTCGCCACGACCCTTTGGCAGAAAGCTGGCTCGACGGCCACGGCCCGCAATCCGTTCTGGAAAAAAACGACCGGTGGCAACGGAAATGACCGCCCAGCAACCCCGCAGACCCGAGTCTCTACCAGACTTCATTATAGGCGACATCAGTGTAATATTTTTCCATTTTCACTTTGTGCCCCTGCTCCATTATCGCCAGGCTCTCAAAGAGTTTCTTGAATTCCTCAGAAGGTGCATCGCCCGCTAGCTTCTGATACATTCTCATGGCCTCTTCTTCTTTTTTCATCGCAACAGAGAAGGCATCTGCCATGGTCATTTCATCTGTTAATTCCGCCGCATCTACCGTTTCAGAAATCTTATAATCAGAGACGGGTTTGAATTGCAGTAATGCCTCTTTATTATTAAGAATTCCTTTCAATATTTGCTGGTGGTGTTTCTCTTCCCCCGCAAATCCGACAAAGATACCTTTCATTGCTTCCTTCGTCGTTTTGGCGGCAATTTCCAGATAAAAGGTTTCAGCCTCAATTTCTCGATCAATGGCAAACTGAATAATCTCTGCAAAATCACTCATTTTCAGACTCCTTGGGTAATGTGGGTTACTTTGTGATACGGTCTAATATCTTCAGCAACTAAATGGGTTCGCCCAGGCCATGCTCCAAACCTGGCGGGCTCTTGCTCTTTATGAGATGTCACTGCTGTTTGGCCTGCTATGCAACCTGCCGACATCCACCAGATCCCTTGTATAGGCGAGTCTGACGGTGTTTTAAATCATTTGGTTGATTCTCCGCCTTGCATAAAGGATCCACAACCGCACCCATGCCCCCCCAGCCGGGCCTCCTCTTTCAGCTTAAAACAGGACAGCCTTCATCCCGGCAGTGAGAGAGCGGAGACAGTCCGGTGCAGACAGAGGTCCAACCTATCATGATGCCTGCAGAGATATCATACTCCGTAATAGGTAGCCAATCAAAGAAAATTATTATCAAATACAGGAGTACATGGATTGGAGACGATAGGGACATCTTCTCCTGCCGCTAAGGGCAAATCAAATCTTCTGTTGGCTTTTGCCGTTGGTTTGTCGGTTGGAAATCTCTCTCCCGACTGCCCGGAATGTCCCTGTGTCCGGCACCATACGATGAACCGGGACGGGAAGAGGGTGAAGACAGTGACCCCTGCCAACGACCATCGGCTCAAACCGATGTTACGAAATAATCAATGGTAACACAAAATTCCTTTGACAGGGGCATGAATCCGGCGTAGATTGAACACGTTTCAATAATTCGTAATAATGAGGGGCTCCCGATGAATAAAAATCTGACTCTTATGATCCTTGCGTTTTGTGTATGTTCCGTGCCGATAGCCGGATCGGCTTCGGCTGAAGATGCCTTGCAACAGAGCACCACCGGACACAACAGCCGGGTGTCGGAATCAGGGAGTGGCGCCGACGAGAAAGGGGCTGCCCAAAACGAACATGATGAAAAGAACCCGCTGCAATCGGCTCTTGCCGGCCTCAGTCTCACCGGCGGGATCAGTGCCGGCTGTTTTTATACCTCAAATGCCGGACAGGGCACCTCCGACAACAAATGGATGCTGTCAAACCTGGTGGTGGAGATTTCATCGCAGGATACAACCGCCCCGATCGGTTTTGCCGCCGCTTTCGGCGAGACCTCGACCCCATCGATTCTGGGAAGCCCGGAAGGCACGAACCCGATAGAAATTGAATATGCATCCCTCAGGTTGGATCCGGTCCCCGGAGTGAGCGTCAAGGTCGGCCTTCTGCAACCGAATGCCGGTTATGAGAGCTCCTACACCTATACCAACAAAAACGCCTTCCTCGGAGCCCTGGCCTCCCAGCAGCCCTACAATGCCTATGGCGCCCAGATCGGGTATGATCTCAAAGACATGCATTTCGTCGGTGGATACTATCAAGACCGGCTCGTCAGAGATGAATACGTGACCGACCAAGACACCCCCAACGAATCCTGGGAGTGCGGCGTTTCCGGTACACTCCTGGATACCTCGGTCAGCCTCTACCATTACCGGCTCGAAAGCCTGAAGAGCCTGACCGGCGCAGTCATCGAACGGACTGTCGGCGCCGTTGATTTCGGCTTCAACATGGATTACTGGCACTGGGAGGGTGGCATGATCCGCACCCATCAGGATGATTCCTCCATCGGCGGCGCCTTTTATGTCGTTCCCCACTTCGGCAAATTTTCCCTGCCGGTGCGCCTGGAATACATCGACCAAGGCAAGAGCGGCATGTATCTCGACAGCATCAACGCACATCAGATCTATGCCGTCACCCTGAGTCCAACCTACCGATTCCACGATAATGCGTATGTCCGGGCCGACCTGGGCTATGTCCATGCGGATGACGGCTTTTCAGATAAGGACGCAAACCTGAAGAACGGCCGCATCATCCTTGCAGCGGAAATCGGGTATACATTCTAACTCAATAGACCCGCCGATCACCGATCTCCGGAGCTCTCACCGTGACCCTTCTCCTCCATCTCCATTCAGCCGAGTAAAAAGGAGCCGGTTTCATAGGAAAAACTCTGTCTTACCGGTAACAGTCGATTTGATCTCATTGAGGGTGTCGGTCAATGCTGCGATCACCGTCTCTCTGATATCACCGGCCACCACAATGAACATGACGTCATCGCCGATGGAGAGATCTTTTCCCTCGTTGATCTCCACCAGGATTTCAATAATTCCCTGTCGTCTCTTTTGCCGGGTAACGATTTCATTCAGCTTGTCCCAATCAACCTTCACCGATAGGCCGCTGACCTCTCTGCCATCCCTTGATGTGGCACGGACCACACCATTATGACAGAGAATCATCCCAGCCTGCCGATACTCGGGATGGTCCTTTATTTGCTCGACAAGAGCGCACAGGTCTTTCATTTTTTCCCCTTATTCCGTAGTTGCCAGGAGTTATGGTATCACGTCCCAGCGCGATATCTCTTTTTCGATTGTTTCAGGTGCCCAGGCCTTTGTGAAAGGAAGGAAGAGCCGTCTTCCCGGGCCTGCCGACAACACACCGGAACCCCCCGGATCGCCGGCCGGAGGTCCCGCTGCCCCCTCTCCTGTCCTCCTCACTCCTGCCATATCTTTTTATCCGAGCGGATGCCGAACCGATTCATCCGGTTCCAGATAGTCACTCGGGATACCCCGAGGATTTGGGCCGCACGCAGCTGGTTGCCTCCAACTTCAGACAAGACATCCAGGAGTTCCTGTTTCTGCCGCATTTTTTTAGTGGAAAGAGGGGGAACAGCCACCGTCGGAGGAGGTATCGCATGAAAATGATGTTGAATGACGGGGGGAAGATCTTCGGGGCGGATGCTTTCCCCCTGGCAGGTGACAAAGGCATACTCAAATGTGCTTCGCAGTTCACGGACATTGCCCGGCCAGTCATAACGCATCAACATATCCATCGCCCTGCTGCTGATCCCTTTGATATTTTTCTCTGTTTTCAGCAGGAGATGCCTGAAAAACGACTCGGCCAGCAACGGGATATCGCCTTCACGTTCTCGTACAGGTGGAATATGGATGGGAATAACATTGATGCGATAAAAAAAGTCTTCCCGGAACATTCCCTCTCTGACCATTCTGGTCAGGTCTTTATTGGTGGCCGAAATAATCCGAACATCGATCGGCACAGGCCGATTATCACCGACCCGTTCGATCACCTTCTCCTCCAGAACCCGCAACAGCTTCACCTGGGTGGCGAGCGGCAGGTCGCCTATCTCATCGAGAAAGATGCACCCTCTTTCAGCCGCCTCAAAACGTCCCTTCCGATCATGGACGGCATCGGTGAAGGCCCCCTTCACATGGCCGAACAGTTCACTTTCCAGCAACGATTCATTGAGGGCCGCACAGTTCACCTTCACATACGAAAAATTTCGCCGATTGCTGGCCTCATGGACGGCTCGGGCAACCAGTTCCTTGCCGGTACCTGATTCTCCATAGATGATCAGGGGTGCATCCGAATCCGCAGCGTTGGTGACCAGGCTGTAGACCTGCTGCATCGAAGAAGAAATACCCACCAATCCGTGGAAGGTGTCCCTGTCGCTCAACTCCTTTTTAAAGGCCTCGATCCTGGTTTCCTGGTCAAGGAGTTCGGTGATATCGGTTATCGTCTCAACGGCACCGATGATTTTTCCCCTTCCGTCCCTCAACACATTGGCATTTTTAAGGATATGGAGCTGACTCCCGTCCTTGGCCGTGAGCGTACAGCGCTGCCTGTTCAGAAATCCTTCGCGAAACAGACGGCACCAGTAGTGGCTCTCCCGATTTCGTTCTGCATGACAACTTGTACAGTTCAGATGAGAGCATGGCTGGCCGACAAGTTCTTTCGCATCATAACCGGTCATACGCATAAAGGCGTTGTTGGCCGAAACAATAATGCCGTCCGGGGTGACAATCATTACCCCTTCCTGGATAGTGTCGACTACGGTTTTCCAATACTTGCTCAGCTCATCACCCACCACTTCTTATCACCTGTTTACATTTTAACACACGTTAAGATTAAATCTTAGCACGTCGAACCTTTTTCGCCATAAAAAAGATCACTGCGACCACGAACGTCTGCAATCTTAAGAGACCAACCACGTAGTATTGAGTTGATACCTTGTGCCCGCCGTACGCCAGGGCCTGTTGGTATGGGGGAAAAAGGACGATCCGTTGACGCCGTCATGCGGATCTCCGCTCTAAACGGGACCCCAGGGTCAAGGGCGGCCGGTATCCCTAAACTTCGGGCTCGGCAAGGCGAAGGGCTGAATCTGGTTGCATGGCTCGGCGATATGCATGAAGCCGGAGGAAGGACAGGCTAAACCGATCGTCGGCCTGCCTGCCGCAGGTGCACACGATATGATCCCGAAGATTCCGGAATCAAGACCCAAACATCGGCTGACAATAGTCCTCAGACATTGCCAAAGGCGCATCCGGTGCCAAAAGCCCCTGTTGCGGTCCATGGGACAAGAGGTTCCGGAACAACCGTTTATCCTCGTTGAGCATATGCTTTCTGAACTTATCACGGAGGAGCATGTACATGCTGATATCACAAACCGGCTCTGCTGTCAGGACCTTCCGGTAAACGGCATAGATGCTCATGTCGAAGTCTTTATGGCTTCGCCAATGACCGGAGGCGCCCGGGTAGTCATATTGCTGCATCAAGGCGTTCTCAAACCGGAAATGCCTTTCGGTATATTCCATAAGCCTCTCCAGAAGGCGCAGGTAATGTTTCCGGTTGCCGACACCGGAATCGGCTGAAGAGAGGCACTCCATCGTGTTCATGATAATCAGGAATTCTCTGTGCTGGTCGTCGACCATGGCGTGGCCGACGCTGAATGAGCGGTTCCAGTCGATGGGGGACATTTTAAACCTCCTTGTGCTTGAAACATGTTGGGAACAGCTTGAGACCAGCACTCATATCACCACGACTGTATTAATCGGCGATTAATTTCGCATTAGCTTTTCGTCCGGGATATCCTTTCGCTCTTGCTTCGGCATCAACCATCTGCAAGACTCACTTTTCTCCGGATCGAACACCCAAGTCTATTTACGGACGAGCGCTTAACCGTTCATCCGGCGGATACCGACGCCGGGCGGCTGGATTACAGTTCCCGGATCTTCGCCGTCGCTATAAATGCAGGATCGAGGACAACCTCTTCTTCCATACGGTGGCTCAGATAGACAAGAACATTGCCTCTTTGTACATCAACAGCAAAAACCTTTCCTCTTCCGATCTCAAATTCGTTCCATCGTTCTTCGAATTTTCGCGTTTTTTTCCTGCTCAGGGTCCAGCTCAGGCCCCTGGGAATCCCGGTGATCGAGATCCTGTATACCGTTGCCGATTCAAACGGAAACGAATCACCGAGGGCCGCCAATCTCTTCCTGCCGCAGGATCGGAACAGGTCGTCCCACACCGCCTGATCGCCTTCGCAGAGAAAAGGCGAATTGGCCCTGGTATAGAGGGCAAGGACCGCCTCCTCATATCTCCCCGCCTGGTGAAATTCCGGGGCGTTATTGATCAGGAACTGAATATGGTCGCGTTTGTTCAAGATCATCATCGCCGCCAGCGGATCGTCTTCGGCCTCGACGGCTTCTCGCAGGGCCTCGATCTTTCTTTGCTTGAACTCAGAATGCCTGGCCTGCATTTTTTCGTTATCAAAGGTCCCGGCATAGACATCAGGTGGATATAAAAGTTCCATGTCGGCAAGATTCCAGCGCATATTTCTCCCCTTTACCGGTAATCATTTTTCATTTGATGCCCCCTCCTGCAAAAGCTGCCTTACCAAAAGGCATGCCTGTAAAAAATCAGGGCGTGCAAGGAAATCTTACCGCAGAAAGTCTGATATTCCGAGGATTAAATACTCTGCACCCGCCTACGACCGGATGAAACCACAATCGATCCAATCGAAGAAGGCGGGGCTGCACGCCTACCCGAAGTGCTCGCCCCGCGCAGAGCCCGTCACAGGAAAGTCTCCATGAAATACCAATGATCATCCGCAGATAACAAAATATAATTATCGGTTGACATTACAGTGTTTTTTGTGTACCGGTTCTAGGAAGAGGGTGTCATTTCTTTCTTCCACGGCATAATAGTTCACAAGCCATTTGACACCACGATTTCAAATACATTATTATTAAGAAGGATCCGCAAACCAGGTTTTTCGTATTATCTGGCTGCAGTTACGGGTCTGCTGTCCGGATAGGATCCATCTTGACGAGGGTGCAGGTTGTTTTCCGTCTTTCGAATCCCTCACCGGTGCAATCCCGTCCCGTCAATCATCGAAGGTTACCCCCTGGTCAATGTTCTCCGCAAAAAGGCATAAGGGAGAATGCAGGACGAGGGCGCGTTGGTTTTCATATATTATTTCGTACACTTGTTCCAAGCGGTATGTGCTTTTTTCAGGGGATGCCGTACTTATTATCTTGTGTTAGCGAGGAAACGAAAGAGTGACAAAACTACAGAACGCGCGGTTCAGGAAAACAAATTTCACTTCACATGATGAGACGGTCTTTGATACGGACATGCTCAAACTCCTTATGGCAATCGACGAAGACAAGCCGATTCTCCAGATCGCCAAAGAGATCAAGATGGATCCGATTGTCTTCCGCGAGAGTTTCCTCCGGTTGTTCAAACTGAAACTGATAGAGGAGGTGAAGCCGAAGGTTGTCTATGTCAATGAATTTTTCTTGGAAAATCTACGGGAAACACTTATAAACCTGACAGGGCCGCTGGGAGAAATGCTGCTGGAAGAAACGGCGGAAAAAATGAACTTCCAGGTAACCAAGATCCCGAAATCCAGTGCCGCGGATTTCGTCTATCAAATTGCCCAGGAGATCCCCGGAGAAAAGGAACAGGCGGAATTCAAGAGGATAATGATACAGGAAATCAAAGGCTTGGGATGACATACCGGGTAACCGCATCTCGGCATGCGAGAGACCTGGCCGATGGAGATCGAAGTGGGGACGTCATAGCTCCAAAGGACATTTAACATGCGATGGCGTTGACCGTGATGACCGATTGATTGCCGGGCATCAAGAAAAAAGGACCGGGAATATCACTGGTCGCAATATTCCCAAATGGGCATAGAGGGGTTGTGTCGGACCTATTACCTGGAGGAAATGAAATTGACACCTATGAAATTGATATCCGAGAACCGTTTTTGTCTGCTCTTTTTGTTCCTTATCACTCTCCTCTGGCCTTCCTCATCGATGGCGGCCCAGGCCCAACAGCAGGAACTCACCGGATTCGACTTGCAGGTCAAAGAATGGGCCGACAGCTGCCGGGATGACGTCGTCAAGGAACTGAACAATCTCCTTGCCGCCAACCGTCTGAGCCTCAGTCAGCTGTTCGACACCTTTTATGTTCCGATACCCAATACCTATCCTCAGAAGTTTCATACCCAGTACGACAGTCTGACAGACCAGAATCTCAGGATCATACTCGACAAATACGCCAGTATGGACAAGCGGCTGCTCTTTGTGGTCGCCGTCGATGTCAACGGATACCTGCCGACGCATAACTCACGGTATTCGAAGCCCTTGACCAAGGATCGCGACTACAACCTGCTCAACAACCGCACAAAAAGAATGTTTGATGACAAGACCGGTCTGGCCGCAGCCAGAAATATCCAACCGTATCTTCTGCAAAAATACAGCAGGGATACGGGAGAGGAACTGTATGATCTCTCGGTTCCGATTTTTATCTCCGGAAAACACTGGGGTGCTATCCGGATAGGATACTCGCACAAATAGGGGGGCTTACCGCCGCCTAGCTGAATTGATTGGCCTCGCCTGTTCTCGGAGTTCAGGCCAGACCGCAACCGGACCATAAAAGCAAACCGGGAAGACAATGGTCCGTATGACTTTTTTCTGGAATCTAAAAGGGGAAGGATCGACATGGCGAATTTCATTACCGGGAAAATTGGTGTTAAGGTATCGATAATCGTAAATTTCTTTATATTGATCGTCATGGCTGCCGGAACATATATCCTCATTGCGAGGCAAAGCCACAGCCTGGAATTGGAACTGCTGAGCAAAGGACAGATGGAGTCGAAGGTCGCAGCGAAGATGATCGGCAGGATCATCGAGGAGGCCATTGATAACGGTGTCTTTACGGTTACCGATGCCTTTGATACCAACTATGTTGAGTTTGGAAACTTTAAGCCCCCAAAATTCCATACGAAATATGACAGCTACCTCGACAATGCCATTCTCGGAATCGAGGACGAATTCCTGCTGGACAAGAGCGTCGAATTTGCCGTCGCGGTCGACAAGAACGGCTATCTCCCCACCCATAATACCCGCTTCCAGCAACCGATAACCGGAGATCCGAAAAAGGATCTGGCCGGCAACAGGACAAAACGCGTCTTCAATGATACGGTCGGCATCAATGCCGCCCGGAATCTGCAGGAGGGTTACCAACAGACCTATCACAGGGATACCGGGGAAACCATGTGGGATATCTCCTCCCCCATCATGGTAAAAGGCAGGCATTGGGGCGGTTTCAGGATCGGCATCAACCTCAACACCATCCAGCAGGCCAAGAAAAAACTCCTGCTGACCCTTCTGGCAATTATGGGCACCATCCTGATCCTCTCCATTCTCCTGACCTCCGTCATCGTCAGTCGCTCCCTGAATCCGATCAGGGAACTTTCCAACAGGGCCGACGACCTGGCCCACGGCCGGAGGCTTCAGGAAGAGATTGCTTCAAAACGAAGTGATGAAGTCGGCGAGCTCCAGGCCTCACTTAATCGTCTGCGCCTGAGCATGTTGATCGCGATGAAAAAGAGAAACAAATAACATCGAGACTTTGCCCCGGGTCCCTGTCGCGGAAGACACGATAGCGGCCCGGGGGGAGATCATCGTTTTCTCTTCCTTTGATGCCACCCATCATGCCAGTACAGATAGGCCACAGGCAACAAGAGGAAAAGATCGCGGATCAACGCCGGTTTGAGAGTACTGAAAAACCGGTATGCCGGTTCGGCTTTGCCGAAACAGCCGCAGTCTATATCGAGGCCCGCCCGCAATCCATAGCCGAGCACCAGGATAAAAAAGACCAGAAGACAGAAAATGACCGTCAGGGCAATGATCCGGTAGCGCCTGCGTTTTAAGAAAAGCCCGAGACCACCGGTCAGTTCCAAACCGATCAAGATCAACGCAACAGGGGTCAGCCACCTCTGGGGCAAGATGCCGTACGCATCTATAATTGAGGTAAAAGAATCCAGGTCGATAAGTTTCGGCACGGCGGCAAACAGGAAAACTCCTGCCAACACCCCCCTGTTGACCCTGGCAATCCATCCAGCAGCTTTTTCTCCATCGAACCAAGCAGCCATATCCCCTCTCTGCATATCTTCCGCCCGCCCGGCGCGGATACCGGAGACATACCGTCTGCGACAGGAACGAAAAAAACCGCCTTCACAGCCCGGCCATCATTCCTCTTCGGCCTCCTTCTTCATCTCGGCATATTGCCGGGATTCCGTAACCTTTTCACTGTTGATCCGATCAATCTCCTCGCGGTTGAGGTGAAACATGCCGCAGGACGGACAGGTTGCGTCAAATTCGTCACCGACGGCACATTCCTTCAGTTCATCGATGGTCATGTGGTCGATGAAGCCACAGGCGCCTGTCGGATTCTCGGCCCTGACCTTCGGTCTGCCAAATCTTCCATTGCGAGTTGCCATTTGCCTTTTCCTTCTCTAGATTTATTGGTCCATCTACCTCTTAAACGGTAAGATCTCTTTTCGGGTCCCCCCGGCACAGGCGGACATCACCCGGCGGTGAGCCTGTCCACCTCGACCCCGTCGGTGTTTATGATCCTCACCTCCATCGATATGCCGCCGTCCAGGCGGTGCGTCGCGCAGGACATTCAGGGGTCGTAGGCCCGGACGGCCATCTCCACCCTGTTGAGCAGGCCCTCGTCATAGACGCCTCCTTTTATCAGGGAGGTCGCGGCCTGTCTGACGCTCATATTCATCGGACCGATATTATGGGTGGTGCCGACAATCAGGTTGGCCCGGGTGATGCAGCCGTTGCGGTCCGTGGCATAGTCGTGGATCAAGGTCCCGCGGGGGGCCTCGACGATGCCGATCCCTCTGCCGGCCCGCGGTTGCGCTTCAGCCCTGATCCGTGGATCGGTTATTTCCTTTCTCTGCAGCAGCTCAAGGGCACGTTCACAGACATAGATCAGCTCGATCAGACGGGTATAATGATAGAGAAGGGTCTGCTGGGCGGGTCTGCCGAAGAGCAGGCGAAACTCCTCCAGGGCCTCCTGGGCCTTGGGGGTCGATATCCTCTCGCAGACATTGATCCGGGCAAGGGTATTGGACCGGTAGATCCCGGCGGGGGCCGCCGGATCGAGAGAAAAACCTTCACCCCATGCCCTGGCATAGGGCATCTTGCCATAGCTCCAGGGCTCCACATGCTCACCGATATACTCGGCATAGCGGTCGCCTTCGAAATCGGTTATGCTGCCGTCGGACTTCATCAGCCGCTGCCTGCCGTCATAGAGCCTGAGCGAGCCGTCCTCTCTGTCCACCGTCCCCAGGAAGCCGGTGGTGATCGCTCCCAGATCCGAGATGACATCCATATAACGGGCAAAGACGTTGTTCTTTGCAAAGTCGAGGGCATAACAGGCAAAGTCGAGCAGTGTGCGGCTGTCGCGTAAAAGTCCCCGGCGATCCTCTTCGGACATCGGTTTGGAAAAACCGCCGACCACCCCCGCCACCGGATGGATGGACCTGCCGGCAAATCGTTCCAGCATCGTCTGGCCGAGCTGCCGCATCTTGACGACCCTGGCGGCAAGCTCCGGCTCCGCCCTGGCGATGCCGATCACATTGCGCACCGAATAATCGGCATCGGGCCCGAGGACGAAATCCGGGGCGGAAAGAAAGAAGAAGTGGAGGATCTTGTCGCTGATATGGGCAAGCAGCTGGCAGACCTCCCTGAGCAGGTGACCGGCTGGAGGAGGCGTTACGCCGAAGGCCTTATCGATGGCCTTATTGGCCGCCAGATGGTGCATCCAGGGACAGATGCCGCAGATACGGGTGACAATGCGCGGAATCTCCTCGGCGGGCCGGCCTTCCACAAACTTTTCAAATCCGCGCAGGGAGTGGATATGCAGATAGGCCTGGGCAACATCACCGTGATCATCCAGGTGGATGGCGATCTTCGCGTGTCCCTCTATCCGGGTGACCGGTGCTATGTTGATAACGCTTGCCATCGTTTTCCCGTTTACTTCTTTCTGATCGGCCGCAGTCTGCCGTGCGCCCCGGAAAAACGCAGGAGCGAACGGCGGTCGACGACCGATGTATAATCAATCCCGTTGCTGGCCAAGGCATTCATCATGTCCAACAGCTGATTTCCATCCTGGCGAACCGGCCCGAAACAGCCACGGCACGGGACCCTGGCCGCGATACAGCGCGGGAGCCCCTGAGCGGCACAACCGGCAGCGGTCACAGGTCCCATACACATAAACCCCTGCTCGAGCAGGCACCGCGTATCCTCAACCGGGCCTTCGGCATCGGCATTGACCAGAAATCGCCTGACCTCGGAGACGGCCCCCTTCCCCTTTCTTACTGTTGGGCAGGTATCGCAGACACTCTTGCCCGGCAGGACCGGAACCCTGTCTTCGGCGACAGCCGTCAGCACCTCGGCAATGAGCTGCGGATTAGGCGGACATCCCGGAAGGAAGATATCGATCTTCACCTTCTCGTCACAGGCATAGACGCGATCCAACGGCGCCGGGAGTTCGACATCGGGAAACGGACTTCCCGGATCGGTGGTCGACGTCGCAAAGGCCCCCTCAAGACCCCGCCGCAAGCCCTGTCCGTTCATCAGGGCGGGAATTCCCCCATGGGTGGCACAGGTCCCGAGCGCCACCAGGATCCGGCATCTCTGACGCATTTTCAACAGGATTTCCAGGTGTTCACTATTGGCAATGCCGCCGGATACCATGCCCACAGCCGCTTCCGGAATATCCGGCCCCAACCCGTCGCCACGCTGTCCCAGCAGCTTATGGTCCATCAGCACCGGCGCATGAACAACCTCCAGCTGTTCGGTCAACAGCGGCACCAGGGCCTCGCCTATATTCAGGATTGCAATTTCGCAGCCGGAGCACGAGTTGAACCATTCCAGCGCGGCGCGCACAGCCATGGGCCTTCTCCTTTTATCCTGCGGAGTCCTGGACGTCAACCGGTCCCAATCTTCTGATATGTTCGGTCATCCTGGTAAAGGCTGCAACCAGCCTGTCCGGCTCCGACGAAGAAAGCCAGGAGATGGCGTACCGCTCCTTTTCGAAGCCGAAATCCTCCAGCAATTCGGTAATCATGTCGGAGCGGGCCAGGGCCTTGTGGTTGCCGTCCTGATAATGACACTCGCCGAGATGACAGCCAAGGACCATCACCCCGTCCGCCCCATGGGAAAGGGCATCAAGGACGAGTTCGGGATGAACCATCCCCGAGCACATCACCCGGATGATCCGCACATTATGCGGGTACTGCATCCTGGCCGTGCCGGCAAGATCGGCCGCAGCGTAGGAACACCAGTTACAACAGAAGGCAATGATTTTCGGTTCAAAACCCATCCGGCAGACTCCTTTTCCTCAATTGCAACCAATGACAAGAATTTTTTCGGCAACAGACGTCTTCTAAACAAACTCGAGAACGCCACCGGCATGGGCTTAGGGCTGCAACGCGGCCCGCACCTGATTTTTCAGTTGATCCAAGGTAAAACCGGCAATGGCGACCCCCCTCTTCGGGCAGGTCCCCTGGCAGAGCCCGCAGCCTTTACATTGGGCCTCGTTGATAACGGCTATCTGGGCCGGCTGGCCATCCGTCACCTCCTTATCCGCAAGGGTAATGGCATGATACGGGCAGACATCGATACAGAGGGCACATCCATCACAGAAGACCGGGTCGATGATCGCCTTGACCGCATCGACAATCATCTGTTTTCTCGACAGCAGAGTGGCCGCCCTGGCCGCGGCGGCAAAGGCCTGGGCGACCGATTCATCAACCGGCTTCGGATAATGGGCAAGCCCCGCCACAAACAAACCGTCGGTCATAAAATCGACCGGCCGCAATTTGGCATGCGCCTCCTGGAAGAAGCCGTTCACCTCCACCGGGATCTTATAGAGCTTTGCCAAATCGTCGGCATCCTTGTTGGCGACAATAGCCGCAGCCAGGATCACCATGTCGGCCTTGATCAGGACCTGACGGTGAAGGACATGATCCCAGACCTCGACATCGATGGACTTGCCGTTCTGGCTCACCTTCGGCTTGCCGTGCAACTCATAGTTGATAAAGACCACCCCCATCTGTCTGGCCTTCTTAAACAGCGACTCGCGCTCACCATAGGTTCGCATATCGCGGTAGAGGATGTAGACATTGCGGGAGGAATCTTCCCGTTTCAGCTCGATCGCCGATTGCACGGAGTGGGTACAGCAGACCTTCGAGCAATACATCCTCTCTTTTTCCCGTGAACCGACGCACTGGATGAAGACAAAGGATTTCCCTCTCTTGACATGGGTTTCTTTCAGATCGTGAAGTTTGTCGAACTCAATGGAGGTGACGACCCGCTGGATCGACTTATAGCCATACTCATCGGGAGAATAGATATTCCCCCCGGTGGCCACGATACAGGCCCCGTGCTCGATGGTCCGGGTCCGGCCGCCCGCGCCCTTCAAGGTTGTCTTGAAATTGCCGACAAAGCCCTCGACGTCACTGACCACGGATTCCTTATGAAGGATGACCCTGTCATTGATCAGGATCCTGTCGATCAGTTTGGCCACCTTCATCGGCACATGCTCACCCGAGTAGGTATGCTTCAGATTCAGGGAGTTTCCACCAAGTTTATTCGTCTTTTCAACAAGGTGAACCTCAAACCCCTGTTCAGCAAGGCTCAGGGCCGCCGTCATGCCGGCCAGCCCTCCGCCGATAACCAGCCCCTTCGAAACGATGGGCACGGTGATGGAGGCCAGCGGAACCGAGGAGGCTATCTTGGCTACCGCCATGCGGACGAGGTCAAAGGCCTTGGCGGTTGCCTGCTGCGGTGCATCCCCATGCACCCAGGCGTTCTGGTTCCTGATATTGGCAATCTCCACCATATACTCATTCAGACCCGCGCCCTTGAGCGTCTCCCTGAAGAGATACTCATGGGTCCGGGGCGTACAGGCGGCAATCACAACCCGGTTCAATCCCTTTTCGCCTATCCTGCTGATCAGGATCTGCTGGCTGTCCTCGGAACAGGCAAACATGTTGCATTCGACATGGACGACACCGGCAAGGGTCGATGCAAACCTGGCCACCGCCTGAACATCGATGACGCCTGCGATGTTCGAGCCGCAATGACAGACAAATACGCCAATCCGGGGAGACTCGGCCGACGTGTTCTTCTCCTCCGGATAGACCTTTTCTCGGGTCATTTTTCCCCTGACCTGCACCAGGAGCTGGGCTACTGCCGCAGCTGCAGCCGATCCTTCCACCACCGACTGCGGAATATCCTTGGGTCCGGCAAAGGTGCCGCAGGTAAAGATGCCCTCCTTGGATGTGGCCACCGGCAGGAAATCCGAGGCGGCGGCAAAATTGTTGGCACTCATCTGGATGCCGATCAGATCGACCATGCCCTGCAGGTGCTTGGGCGTCTCCATGCCCACTGACAGGACGACCATGTCATAGTATTCCTCGACCTGGCGTCCCTGTTCGTTGATATAGCGTATCCGCAGATCGCCGCCTTTGCCCTGCGGCTCGACGCCATGGACCCGGCAGCGGACAAACCGGACACCCAGTTCATTCTTCGCCTTTTCGTAGTAGGCGTCAAAGCCTTTGCCATGGGTGCGTATATCCATATAAAAGATGGATGTCATCAGACCGGGCATATGCTCCTTGGCGATAACCGCCTCCTTGATCGCCACCATGCAGCAGACCGACGAGCAGTATCCCTTGCCGCATTTGTTCTCGTCACGGGAGCCGACACACTGGAGAAAGGCCATCCTCCGCACCGGTTTTCCGTCGGAGGGTCTGGCCAATTGACCATCGGTCGGCCCTGTTGCAGACAGATAGCGCTCCAACTGCAATGATGTGATGACGTTTGGAAACTTGCCATATCCCCAAATGCCCGCGGGCTCGGGATTAAAGAGCTCAAATCCGGGTGCCAGCACCAGGGCGCCGACTCGCAGCGTGTGGAACTTCTCGGTATCGGCAAAATTTATCGCCTGGGCATCACAGACCTGAGCGCACAGACCGCAGCTCCCGGGCTTTTTGAGCTGCAGGCAGGAATCCGGGTCGATCTGATACTTGAGCGGCACGGCCTGGGGGTATTTGAGATAGATCGCCCTGCGTCTTTCCATTGCCGTGGTATAATCGTCTTTTGCCTTTTTCGGGCATCTTGCAGCGCAGAGACCGCAGGCAATGCATTTATCAACGTCGACATAACGAGGCCTCTCTTTTACGGTAACCGTGAAATTCCCGGCCGAGCCGGTAAGGCCCACCACCTCGGACAAGGTCATGATCCGAATGTTCAGATGCCGGCCGCACTCCACCAGCTTCGGCGCAATGATACACATCGAACAGTCATTGGTCGGAAAGGTCTTGTCCAATTGAGCCATCGTCCCGCCGATTGCCCCCGATTTCTCGATCAGATAGACGAAATATCCGGCATCGGCGAGGTCCAGGGCAGCCTGGATTCCGGTGACCCCGCCGCCTATGATTACCACCGAGCCGATCTTTTTACTTTCCACCATCACAGAACTCCACACCCGTTGTGTTCAAGCACATCCTTTCCGGACTCTTCACGGCATCCGATTGTGTCATGCCTTGATCCTCCCTGCCCGCTATTTGTCCGCTGCGGCCCTTTTACCGGAGCCCTGCGGGATCAATGAATCGGCAACCAGCTCCCACAGGTATTTGACTTCGATCCCGAGGTTATACTCTTGATTCAATGATTTTTTTAATTGATCCCGGCAGTTATGGCATGAGGCGATGACCAGCTTCGCCTCGCTTTCCGATACCTGACGGGCCTTCATCCGACCGTAGTAGACCCGCTCGTCGGCAAAGGGCATGGCCCAGGCCCCACCGCCGGCACCACAGCAGTAGTTGGACCCCCGGTTCGGCTCCATGTCCACCAGATCCCGACAGCAGGCACGGATGATGGCGCGGCCTTCCTCGTAGTACGCCTGACCGAAGGCCTTCATCGATTTCCGGCCATACTGGCAGGGGTCGTGGTACACCGTTTTCCTGGTATGAATCGTGTTATCGACCGTGATCCTGCCCTCATTGAGATACCCCAACAGGAGATCGAAAATGGTACAGATCTTGAATTCCTTCAAGGCCTCCGGATACCATCTGTTCAAGCCGTAGCGGGTCGCATAGTAGCCATGGCCGCATTCGGGAAGCAACAGGGTCTCACAGTTCAGCCGCCGCATGTTGTCGACGATCCGGCCGACCACGGTGCGCATTGATTCATCGTCCCCGGAAAAGAGCCCCCAGTTAACGCCTTCCCAGTTTTCGGAACTCAAGGTCCATGACTCACCGGCCGCATAAAAGATCTTCCACCACCACTTCATTTCGTCAGGCTCGGCAAAGGGCTCCCGCGAGTTGACCGTCACCATGATCCTGGCACCGTGGACATCCACAGGTGTCACAAAACCCGGACAGGACTCCTCGGCCAGCTCTTCACCCAGCTCTTCAACCAGGTGCAGGAAATCATCCTTCGGGATGCCGATATTATTCCCCCGCTCAAGACAGGTCACGACCCCCTTGTGAATGGGCCCCGGGACCTTGTCCCTGTCGCGTCGGGACCGGATGCGCCGCATCAGCTGAACGATCTGGATATTGGCCGGACAGACATCCTCGCATTTTGCACACATCGTGCACTTCCAGGCCCAATCCGACGCGATCAGATCGTCTTCCAGACCCAGGAAGGCCATCCGGACGATCTTCCTCGGATCAAGGCCGTCAATACCTGAAATCGGACAGGCGCTGGCACAGGTGCCGCAGGTCAGACACTCATCGGCCCATTGGGTATCGTCATACAGCGTCTTGATCTTTTTCCCCAATTCGAGGACCGGCATCTCCTTCTTTTCTGCCTCCAGGAATTTCACGGCGCCCAGATCGACACTGCTCTCAGGCCTGACCAGCGGCTCGCGTCCGAATTTTTCGCAGAGGACCTGATAATCCTCAAACTTCATCAGGTACTTCCGCCCCGGTCCTTCCTGGGCCGCGAGCGTTCCGGCATTTATCCAGTTGCGGATGGTATTGCGATGGACACCGAATTCTTCGGCCATCTCGCTGACTTTAAATTCATACATCATAGACGATCACCCGGGGTCTCTCCGGTTTCGGAGAGAATCTGCTGAATTTTCTCGCATGCCACCCCAACGGCGCCGACCATGGCTGCAGACAGTCCCGGAGATATCCGTTCCGGAATCGAGTGGACCTGGGCCGCCAGGATGGCGACGTTCATCCCCGTATGCTGCTGCAACTCAGCGAGGAGATTGGTGGTGGGAAACTGATGGAGCGAAAAGTCGTGGATCTTTTTTGCCGGTATCGAAGCGATATCGATCACAAACACGTCACCCGGCCTGCGGTCCGGAAAATCGACGGCATCAACGATGATCACCCTTTCCGGCCTGTAATCGGGGGCAAGAAGGTAATCGAAGAGATATTCTCGAATGCCGGTGCCGGCATCGACGGCAACAACCTCATCCGGCAGGGTCCAGTTTCTTTCCAGCTCTGCAATCACAGCAGGGCCGAAACCGTCATCCCCCAGGATACCATTGCCGCAGCCAAAGATGACCGTGGAGTGTTTAGCGGGTGCCATTGTGCAAACTATGCCTCATCTATACAATAGAGGCATGAATACCACAAGGTCTGCCTATAATCAAGCACTACTTTGCACAATTTCTACCGATCTATGCAAACTGTGCGAAACTGGAAGGGGGTCAGAAGATGGTGTAGCATACCCTATACAGGGAAATTATACAATATATTACCCCCGGCGGCCTCGTAAAGATCCTTGGAGTGCAGCGGCAACACGCTGCTTCAACACGGTATACCGCGGAACCGTCGGCACAGCCGGTTTTTACGAGGCCGACAAACCGCCAGGCTCACCGATATCCGCCCGGATTTCGCTCCTGCCATCTCCAGACGTCGGCGCACATCTCATCAAGCCCTCGCTCCGCCCGCCAGTTCAGTTCCCGCAAGGCCTTTGCCGGGTCGGCGTAGCAGGCCGCAATATCACCGCTGCGCCTGGAGGCAATCCGATAGGGAATCTTCCTGCCTGAGGCCTTGGCAAAGGCGGCCACCATCTCAAGAACGCTGTACCCTCTCCCGGTGCCCAGGTTGTAGACAAAGACCCCGCCACTCCCGACTCCCCTTTCGATCGCCTTGACATGACCGAGCGCCAGATCGACGACGTGGATATAATCACGCACCCCGGTCCCGTCCTCGGTCGGATAGTCGTTGCCGAAAACGGACAGGACCTCCAATTTCCCGACGGCGACCTGGGAGATATACGGCATCAGGTTGTTCGGAATTCCCAGGGGGTCCTCTCCGATGAGACCGCTCTCATGGGCACCCACCGGATTGAAATACCTCAAGAGAGAGACACTCCACCGCGGATCGGCGACGACCTGGTCGTTTAGGATCTGTTCGATCATCAGTTTGGTATGCCCGTAGGGATTGGTACAGGAAAGCGGGAAATCCTCGGTGATCGGGACCGTATGCGGATCCCCGTAGACGGTGGCGGACGAGCTGAAGACCAAATTTCTGACCCCGTGGTCCGCCATTGTTTCGCAGAGAACCAGGGTGCCGGTGATATTGTTATGGTAATAGGCGAGCGGCCGATGCACCGATTCGCCGACCGCCTTCAATCCGGCAAAATGGATGACCGCATCGAAGCCGTCGCTTGCGGAAAACACCCTTGCCAACCCGGCGTCGTCCAACAGGTCGACCTTATGAAAATCAATCGACTTGCCGGTAAGACGGCAGACCCGCCGCAGGGACTCCTCCCTGGAGTTGACCAGACTGTCGACCACCGTGACCCGGTGTCCCGCCTGCAGCAGTTCGAGACAGGTATGACTGCCGATATAACCGGCACCGCCGGTAACAAGGATATGCATGATGTTTCCCCGAATGCTTGCCGTCACAACGAATTGGACAAATACCAGTCAACAATAGTTACTATTTCACTTTTCATCAACAGATATCCCGTCATGGTGAAAAGCCCTCCTTACAGCCCCTTCTGTTGGAAAAACCCGGACGGAAGGCGGAGGATCCCCTGCGGCTGAAGGGGTCCGGCTGAAAAAACACGGCCGCGGATATGGTCAAAGTTTGCTTGGTGATTACAATGGAATAAGGTATATTGAATCCATATGCAAAATCGTCGACGGCCGCAAAACCGTTCGGCTTAACCCAGACAGAGGAGAGACAGATGCCCTATGTAAACATCCGCGTTGCCGGAAAACTATCCAAGGAACAAAAGCAAAATATCAGCGCAGGCGTCACCGATGTCATCGCCAAACAGGCCAACAAGCCGCCCGAATCGATATTGATCTTTATCGATGAGGTCCCGCATGAAAACATTGCCAAGGCCGGCAAACTCCTGCAGGCGCCTAAATAGCCTTGCCGATTTCAGTACAAGAAAGGATCAGGGAGCTCCGCACACTCATCACCGAGCATGCCCGTCGCTACTATGTCCTGGACGACCCTGCCATCTCGGACGGGGAATATGATCTTCTTTTCCGGGAGCTGCTGGAACTGGAGCAGAGGTTTCCGGAATATGTCACCGCAGATTCCCCCAGCCGCAGGGTCGGCGGTGCCCCGTTGGATAAATTCGTTCAGATCAACCATCGCACCCCGATGCTCAGCCTGGAAAACGCGTTCAGCGAAGCGGACCTGTCGGCATTCGAGGAAAGACTCCTTCGTTTTCTAAACGGCACCAGGCCGCCGGCCTATGTCGCCGAGCCCAAACTTGACGGCCTGGCCGTCGAGATCGTCTATCAGGATGGGCTGATGGTGCAGGGCTCGACCCGGGGCGACGGCGTCACCGGTGAAGAAATCACCTCCCAGCTGCGTACGATCCCCTCCATTCCCCTGCGTCTGCGGGCCCCGGTGGCCGGCCTCCTCGAGGTACGCGGCGAGGTCTTCATGGACAAGGACGGCTTTATGCAACTGAACGAGGAACAGACAACGGCCGGCAGACCTCTCTTTGCCAATCCCCGCAATGCGGCCGCCGGCTCCCTGAGACAGCTAGATCCGAAGGTGACCGCCTCCCGGCCTCTCACCTTCTTCGCCTACGGGGTGGCAAATCCGCAACCAACCGGCTGTTCGACCCAATTCGAGCTTCTCAGCCGGCTGCAGGAACTTGGCGTGCCGGTCAATCATCTGACCCGCAGGTGTGCAGCGATCCGGGATGTCTGCACCTGTTTCTCCGCACTTCAGGAAAAACGCCATAGTCTGCCCTATGAGATCGACGGCATGGTCGTCAAGGTCGATTCCTTCGATCTGCAGGACCGTCTCGGCAGCAAGGCCCGTTCTCCCCGCTGGGCCATCGCCTGGAAATTTCCGGCGACCCAGGCCACCACCAGACTCATCAGGGTTGAATTTCAGGTCGGCCGGACCGGCGCCGTGACACCGGTTGCAATCCTTGAGCCGGTCAATGTCGGCGGCGTTACGGTCAGCCGCGCCACCCTGCACAACCGTGACGAGTTCATCCGCAAGGACCTGCGAATCGGCGATATGGTCCTGGTACAACGGGCGGGGGATGTCATCCCGGAGGTCATCAAACCGATCACCGGCACCCGCGACGGCACCGAAACCCCGATCACGATGCCCGAGGACTGCCCGGCCTGCGGTCACCTGCTGGATAACCCGGAAAAAGAGGCCGTTACCCGGTGCTTCAATCCTCTCTGTCCCGCCCAGCGCATCAGGGCGTTGATCCATTTCACCTCGAAGGCCGGACTCGATATCGAAGGACTCGGGAAAAAAGTCATGGAACAGCTCTTCCAACTGGATATAATAAAGAATATTCCCGATATCTTTGCATTGACGGCCGAGGATCTCACCCATCTGGATGGTTGGGGAGAAAAATCCGCCCAAAACGTCATCGCCGCAATCCGTGATAAAAAACACCCGCCGCTCAACCGTTTCCTGGCGGCGTTGGGGATCCGTTTTGTCGGCGAAGTGACGGCATCACTGCTGGAAGAACGTGTCAACACCCTCGACGGCCTCATTTCCGCTCAATTTGCGGATCTCATGGAAATCGACGGCATCGGCGACCAGGCGGCCTCCAGCATCGTCGCGTACTTTGCCGATGCCGAAACACAAGGCATGCTCGCCCGTCTGCGGCAACTGGGGGTCTCGCCGGCCGTTGCCAGCAGGGGGGCCGACGACCTTCCTCTGGCCGGATTAACCTTCCTGTTTACCGGCACACTGACATCGCTTTCCCGTGACGAGGCAAAGACGCTGGTCAGGGCCGGCGGCGGGCAGATCGCCACCACGGTCAGCACGAAGTTGACCCATCTGGTGGCCGGCGACAAGGCGGGATCGAAATTAAAAAAGGCCCTGGAGCTTGGAAAAACCATCATTTCCGAAGATGATTTGCTGAAGATGCTGCGTCGGTGATTGCATGCTCAAGATACTGATTGTAGAGAATAATCCTACCCTGACCAAACTCCTTTCCCATCATTTTGCAGCCGAAGGATGCGTTGTCCGTCTCGCCGGGGACGGCCTGCAGGCCATGATCGTCCTGGAAGACTTCATCCCGGACATCCTCTTCACCGACATCATCATGCCCAAGATCAGCGGGGACCAGCTCTGCCGGATCATTCGAACCAATCCGGCCCTGCGGGATATCTTCATCGTCGTCTACTCGTCCATAGCCCTTGAAGACGAATCGCATATCTTCGACCTCGACGCCGACCTCCATATCGTCAAGGGACCGGCGACCACGGTACAAAAACATATCCGCCACGCTATCGACCAGTTTCACAGCGGCAAACGCCGGGAAAACATACTGCATGGCGGCGAAGGCCTCTTTTCGCGGACCATCACCAAGGAACTCCTGCTCTCGAAACATCACCACCATACGATCTTTGAAAACCTGGTCGAGGCGGTGATCGAAATGGACGATAGCGGCCGGATCGTCCAGGCGAACAGGGCCGCGCAGGAGCTGCTGGGCCGTGATCTGACCGGGCTGGCGGCAACCCGGTTGACGGACTATCTCGCACTGGCCGGACCGGAGTACTTCAAGGTGGAAGAATGGTTTGCCGGCATCGCCGACCCGGGGTCCATGACCTTTTCCTCGGATTATGACAACCCTCTGCTGATCGGAAAACACCGGATACTCCTCAAGCTGTTGAAGGTCCCTGAAAAACAGAGCTTCTTCCTGATAGCCATCCTGCAGGACATCACGTCGATCAAAGAGACCGAAGACATGCTGGAGGAGACCCTGAACGAATTCAATGCGGTCATGGAAGCCATCAGCTACGGCGTCCTGTTCATGGATTCCGACCTGAAGATCCACATTGCCAACCGGGCCTTTCGGGAGATGTGGGGGATTCCGGATGAACTGTTCGCTCAGAAGGCGACCTTCCGCGACTTGATCAACTTCAACCGACATAACAATTTCTATGATGTTGCGGATCATGAATTCGACAGCTATATCGCCAAACGGGAGAGGCAGATCAGGAATGGCGCCAGCGGACCGGAGGAGTTTCGCCGCAAGGACGGGATCGTCTATCAGTATCAATGCTTCGTCCTGCCCTACGGCGGCAGGATGCTGACCTATTTCGACATCACCAAGCATAAGGATACCGAAGCGGAACTTGCCGAGGTGGTGGAGAAGGTCTCGGAACTGGCCAACCGGGACGTGCTCACCGGGCTGCCGAACCTGCGGTTGTTTCAGGAACGCTTTCTCAGCACCCTGTCGATATCCAAACGGAAAGGCTGGAAGGCGGCGATCATGTTCGTTGATCTGGACGGATTTAAGAACGTCAACGATTCGTTCGGGCATGAAACCGGGGACAGGGTCCTGAAGATGGTGGCGCAACGGCTCGTGCAAACCGTCAGAAAGGCGGATACGGTCGCCCGTATCGGCGGTGACGAATTCCTGATCATCCAGACCGAGGTCAACGATAAGGCGGCGGCCGCCCGCGTGGCCGGCAAGATCGTCGACCGGCTGGCCGTCCCGTTCGATCTGGACGGCAACGAGATCAGGATCGGGGCCAGCATCGGCATCGCCATGTATCCCGGGGACGGTGATACCAGCAGAGAACTGATCAAAAAGGCCGATGATGCCATGTACCAGACAAAGACGCTGGGCAAACGCGGCTATACCTTTGCAGGGAATTGACAGCCGGTTCGCCCCCTCCTGCCGTTATGCCTGCTTTTTCCTCTCGAGTTCGTCCCAGCGGGCATACAGCGAATCAATGACCTGTTGCAGCCGTTGCGCCTCCTGCCAGCATTCATGCAGAAGACCGGGATCGGCCATGGTCTCAGGGGATTCCATTCTTTCCTGAAGTCCGGCCAGTTCCGTCTCCGCCGCGAGTATCTTCTCCTCCATCTGATCATACTCCCGTTGATCGATATAGGTGAGGCGGCCGCTCGGCCTCTTTTCGGCCGGCGATTGGGACTTCGTCTCTTTTTCTCTGTTTTCCGGCTGGCCCTCCGGTCGCGATCGTTGCCGCATAAAAGTCAGCCATTGTTCATAATCGGCAAAATACAGGGTCCCGCCATCGCCATCGAAGCCGATTACCTGATCACAGACCCGATCGAGAAGAAACCGGTCATGGGTCACCAGAACGATTGCGCCGGGAAAGTCACAGAGACTTTCTTCCAACACATCCAGAGAGGGGATATCCAGATCGTTGGTCGGCTCATCGAGAAGCAGGATATCCGCCGGCTGCCGCATCAATGAAGCGATGCAGATCCGGGCCTGCTCGCCGCCGGAGAGCCGGCCGACAGGGGTTTCCAGCTGATCGGCTCGGAAAAGAAACCGTTTTGCCCACGAGACCACATGGACGGAGACGCCCCGGTACATCAGGGAATCCCCCTCCGGTGCAAGGGCCCTGCGCAGGGTCACGGCCGGATCGATATCCTCGCGCTGCTGGGTGAAATGCACAATCCGGACACCATCCGCTGCGGTGATTGTCCCCGAGTCCGGGACCGGTCCGTCATGGGCCGCACCCGCGGCAAGAAGACGCATCAGGGTCGATTTTCCGCAGCCGTTGCGACCCAGGAGCCCCAGCCTGCTGCCCGGGGAAAGCAGGATATCGAGATCGGAAAAAAGCCGGGTGTCCTGATACCTCTTGCCGATCCCCCTGGCCTCAAGAAGCTTCCTGGTCTTGCGCCCGGTCGCTTCAAAATCGATCCGGACACTCGATTGCATCCTGTTCCGCCCGCTGACCGCTTCCAACTCGCCCTGCAGCCTCAAGGCCTCTTCGATCCGGTAACGTGCCTTGGTCGCCCTGGCCTTGGGCCCGCGCCTCAACCATTCGGTCTCCCGTCTCACCTTATTATGAAGTCGCTCTTCATCCTGTGCCTGCCGGATCAGAAATTTCTCCCGCTCTTCAAGAAAATCGCTGTAGGTCCCCCTCACCTCGAGAGATCCCTGGGGATAGACCGGCGACAGCTCAACGATCCGATTAGTGCAATTCTCCAGAAACCTTCTGTCGTGACTGACAAGAACGACCGCCGAAGGATGGTCGGACGATGCTCCGGACAACAGGCCTTCCAGCCAGACAATACCCTCGATGTCAAGATGATTGGTCGGTTCATCCATGATCAGCACATCCGGATGCGTGAGAAACGACCGGCATATGGCCAGACGTTTTCTCATGCCGCCGGACAGAAGCCGGACCGGCAGACCGTCATCGACGAACTCGGCCCGGCTCAACATCGTATGGACCCTGTTGTATTTCTCGGTATCCTCAAGATCCAATCCGGCAATAGAAATCAGGAGGTTGTCGGCAATGCCCTTGTCCTCGTCGAAGAGATCTTCCTGGGCAAGGTAACCGATGCGGGCATGTTTCCTGACTACTACATCACCCCTGTCCGCCGCCACCAGGCCACAGATGATTTTCATCAGAGTGGATTTACCCGAACCGTTCGGACCAATCATGCCTATCTTGTCGAAGGTGTTTATCGTCAGATCGACATCCCGGAAGAGGACCTGGGCCCCGAACGACTTGGTCAATGACCGGCAAACCAACAGATTGGACATAATGCGGCACTTCCCGGCCGAGGCATGATTTATTGCTGCATCCCGATGACTTTCAACAGTCTTTTTCCGGACTTTTGGGGTTGATAAATTTATGGCTCACTGTTATAAGACATCGACAATGAAGAATACACGAAGCTCAGCATTGCTGTAGTATGCCTGTTTTCCAGATGCAATTTTATACAATCAATCGGGAGAAACTGCAATGACGGAACGGTTCAGTATTATCGTCGCCAGCGAAAGCGGAGAAACACGGGCCTTTATCCTTTCCAGGAAAAAACTCCTCCTCTCTTCGGCTTTTTCTCTGCTGGCGGTCACCGTTCTCTCTTTCGGCAGTCTCTTCACCGTCGGTTTTTCTCTTGACAATACCTATCTGGTCCACAGGATGGCCGTCATATCCAAGGACATGCAGGAAACAAAAAAGATCAATGCCGGCTTTGAAGCACGTCTTGCCGAACTGATCCGGGAACATAAAGATGAAATGACCCAGATGAAGGCCAGAAATGAGCAGCTGGTGACCAATATGCAGATGAAGAGCAGCCATCTGATAGCCGATCTCAAGATGCAGAATCAGCAGCAGGAAGCTGCTTTCCAGGAAGAAAAAGAACATCTCATGTCGACGGCGGTGAGCGAACTCAGGGAACGGAGCGAAATGATCGCCTCCATCATGAAGCATATCGGAGTCAAGCTCAAGCGATTCAAACATCAGGATGCCTTGCAAAACAGCGGAGGCCCCTTCATCGCCATCGAAGAAGACAACCACTACGACAAACTCCTCTACAAAGCCGATCAATATCTCAGTACCCTGCGGTCCCTGCCTCTGGGCGAACCGATCCGGGGTGAAATCAACTCCTCTTACGGCCCCCGTATCGACCCGATCACCCACACGGCCGCCTTCCATCCCGGACTTGACATTGCGGGATATATCGGGGAGAAGGTCCGGGCTACGGCAAACGGGACGGTCGTTCTTGCCGAGGTCGACGGCGGTTACGGCAGATATGTCCTTATCGATCATGGCAATGGATACAGCACCGGATACGGTCATCTCAGCAGATTCAAGGTAGAGAAGGGAGATCATGTCACCAGGGGCCAGGTGATCGGCTATGTCGGGGTCACCGGGAGATCCACAGGCCCGCATCTGCACTACGAGATACACGTCCACAACAAAACCATCGATCCCTATAATTTTTACAGATTTGCCGATATTTCCCGCTTGATTGTGACCAAGAAGAGGAAGTAGGACGATGAGCATCTTCGGAAAAAAAGACGGTATCCTGGAGAAGGAGAGGCAAAAGGCCGAAGGCGAAGCCATTTCCTCGATCATTGACAAAAACATGTCGATCACAGGTGAGATCACGTTCAAAGGCAAGGCCATGATCGACGGCTCGATCAACGGGAACATCAACGGCGAACATCTCATCCTCAGCAAGTACGGCAAGGTTACCGGAGACATCCATGTGGCAAGTTTCACCTGTCATGGTGCATTGGAAGGCAACGTCGTGGCAACCATCGTAGTCGCCAGAAAGGAAAGCTCGATCCGGGGCAAGCTCGAAGCCGGCAGTCTTACGGTGGAACCGGGTGCCTTGCTTGATGGTGAGATCAAAGCAAGTACGCAGGAAGTTCGTTTTGTCGAAGAAGATCCCCAACAGTCAAATGCGTAATCTTCCGGGAACAAAAAGAATACGCTGAATTCCCAGGCCGCAGTCCTCGTCTGCGACATTCTCAGGTGTACTCCCATGCCCCCACCAAACCACGAACCAACAGTCGCCAATCGCCTGATATGCCCTTTTTGCGGAAATGCCAGCGACTTTTTTCAAATAGCCGAAGACGCGATTATCACGACCCATTTCAAACAGAATGCTGACGGAAGTTTCACTCAGGAAGAAAATGAATCGCAGGTCTTCGGGGAGGTCAAGCTGTTCTGCGGAAATTGCGAGGAAGAACTGTCTGAATTCCTGGACCGATTTACCGAGATGGTATTCTGAATTGGCCGACCCGCAACAGGTTATCACCGATAATGAGACTTTTTTTTCCTGCCAGCATCAACTGCGGGCAGGAGATGCCGTCTGTTGCCGGCTGCGTTTACGATCCCGGGAAGAACACATTCTTGTGGATCTGATGGAACGAGGAATCTCACTCTTCCCCTCCGCCACCTCCCAGCTTGCCAGCAGATCAAAGGTCTTCCAGGCCAGGATTTTTCAATCCCTGATGATCCCCGGCACATCTGCCGTCTATGATATCCACGGCCTCCTGAATGTGATCTCCCTGTATCAGAGAAACAAAACGGGACGGGTCATCCTTAAAAATGACAGGAAGCATGGGGGGCTGGGTATCCATCTCTTCAAGGATCCCGAAGACATCTTCACCCTTTGTACCAATCATGTCATTTCCTTCCCTTTCGTTCTCCAACCGTTTATTCCCGACGGCCGGGATATACGGGTCATCATCCTCGGAGACTATCTCGAAGCCTATCAACGGTGTAATCCGGATAACTTCAGGAAAAATCTTCATTGCGGCGCACAGGCATGCCGATGGCAACTGTCAAGAGAACAGGAGGTCGTCTGTCGCACGGCACTGGCCAGAGGGTCCTTTCCCTATGCCCATTTGGATCTGCTGCTGACCGCTGACAATAAGGTCTATCTCAATGAAATCAATCTTCGGGGAGGAATCCGCGGGGCCGATATCACCGCGCAGAGTTACGGAGAAAAACTGAAACAGCTCAACCGGGCAGGCCTGGAAAGTCTCTGCCGGTAGATCTTTTCAAAAAAAAAGGGGAAGAACCCCTACCGGGTTCCTCCCCTTTTTCAGTCAGTCAAAGTCGTTAATCAAAATCCTTTATACGCAACCGGTGGGCTTCGGAAGACCGGCCATCTTACAGGCTCCTTTGCCTGGTCCGGACGGGAACAACTCATAGATTCTCTTCAGCGGGAAACCGGTGGTTTTGGAAAGAATCCGAACCATGGGGGCGATACCATTCTTCTTATAATACTCCTGAAGAGCATCGATAACCTTATTATGCTCGTCGGTCAGCTCAGTAATACCTTCAACACCTTTTACATAGTCAATCCAATCCTCGTTGAATTCTTCCATACCCTTAAGCAGGAAACCATCTTCATCTACCTGAAAGGTGGATCCATTGTGTTCGAGTGTCGGCATTTCATACCTCCTTGAAAAAATATAATTTTATGGCTTTCACCGTTCTTTTGTCAAGCTATAAACTAACTTGGCATTTTTACTACAGGAGAAAGCGTTTGTCAAGTGAATGACGAATCATTTTCCACCTTCTGCCAGCATGACATAACCAGACGCAATTTCACATGTTGTTTCCCAAAAAACGCTTCAAGTTTTACAAGGATGACGATTATTACGTATTTTTTCTGAAAATGCAATACAAAGTGCGCTCCGGAATTGAAACGTCAGGTTGAAAAGTCCCCGTTGTTTTCAGAATCCCGCCACGGATTTTTCTTGCACCAAAAGGCGAGAAAGGGTAAATCCAACAGCAATTGTCATAAATTTCCAACGTACAGAGGACCGGCCTTTTCTTCTTTCGCGTCTTTGTCCGACGTGATGTATCCGTCAAAGAGCCATTGAATCTTCACCACAGTGTACCCATATGCTGCAAATACTTCGTAATCAGGCCCAATCTACCATTATGCAGGCAATTGTCGTCATCATTGCCCTGGTTTTTATCTTCTGGGGTGTCGGCACCCAGATGATGAACCGGAACCATTCGGCAATTACCGTCAATGGCGAGGAGATCTCCTTTCAGCAATACCAGAAGGCCTATGAAAAGGCCCTTTCACAGCTTCGGGAACGTTTCAACGGCGTCGTTCCACAAGGATTTGCAGAAAAAATCGGCTTGAAGCAACAGGTTATCAGCCGATTTATCCGGGAGGTTCTCTTCCAACAAGGCGGCCAACAGATGGGCCTCATCGTCAGCCCTGCCGAAGTTCAGAACGAGATACAGAACATGGCGGTGTTCCAGGACAACGGGACCTTCAGTCTGCCGAAGTATAAACTCCTTCTCTCCCGCAATGGTTTCTCGGCCCACGGATTCGAGGACTCGATCCGCCATGATATGCTGACCCAGAAGACCATCAATGCCATCGAGAAATTTGCGGCCATCGTAACGGACCATGAGATAAAAAGTCTCTATGACCTGGAACAGGAAAGTGTTGCCGTCTCCTTTGCCAAGATTTCACCTGCAGCCTTCACGGATAAGGTTCATGTTACCGATACCGACCTTGCCGCCTGGTATGCGACGGTGAAAGACCAGTACAAAACCCTGCCCCAGATCCAGCTTCAGTACCTCTCCTTCGACTTTGATAAGCTGGCCAGGACCATCACCGTGGACGACGACGCGGTGCGTGATTATTACAGCAAGAATAGTGAGAAATTTACCACTCCGGAACAGCGACGTGCCCGGCATATCCTCTTCAAGGTGGAGTCCGACAGTCCGGCAGCCGTTGCAGAGGCGCAACGAAAGAAAGCGGAAGAGGTCCTGAAACTGGCAAGATCCGGAAAAGACTTCGCTCAACTGGCCAAGCAATATTCCCAGGGACCGAGCGCAAAAAACGGCGGTGATCTCGGCTTTTTCCAGAAAGGTCAGATGGTGGAATCCTTCGATAATGCCGTTTTTTCAATGAAACCCGGCCAGATAAGCGATATCATCCGTTCCCCCTTCGGCTACCACATCATCAAGCTGGAGGCCATCAAACCGGCGGTCGTCAAGGCGCTTTCCCAGGTGCATGATGAGATAGTTCAGGATATCCGGTTGTCCCGCGCCAAGGCCATCGCCTTCAAGAAGGCGAATGACTGCTACGAAGGGATCATCGGAGACGGCAGCCTCCAGGCCTATACCAAAAAACATCCGGAGGCATCCGTTATTGAAACCGGATTCTTCACCCGGCAATCTCCCCCGGAGGCCCTGAAAGGTGATACCAAATTCCTTACTGCGGCCTTTGCCCTCAAACAGGGGGAACTGAGCTCTCTTATCGAGACCAAGAACGGGTACGCCATCATCTTTGCAGAACACATCAAAGAGCCCACGATTCCGGCCCTGACCGATATCAAGGAACGGGTGAGCAAGGACTTTATTGCCGCCAAGGCCGAGGAAATGGCCAAAAAATCGGCGGAAGATCTGCTGGAAAAGGCGAAAACAGGCGGGGATTTCGCCCAGCTCATTCAGGCTGCCGGGGCAACGCTTGAGACCTCAGGACTCCTCTCAAAGGTCCACCAGGACCCAAAATCTCCATTCCCGTCGTCCCTGGTGAACCAGATCTTCGAGCTTTCCGCCAAATCACCGTATCCCGTGCAGGTCGGCCAGGCCGATAAGCAGTATTATGTCTATAAATTTGCCCAACGAATCATACCGAAAATGGAGTTAAGCGCCACCGAGCGCGAACAATACAAGGGTGCGTTGTCACAGCTTAAGGAACAGGAACTTTTAAACGCCTGGCTGGCCCATGCACGCAAACAGGCGACCATCACCACCTACAAGGGGCTCTGATTTTACGGCTCATCCGGATAAACCGATTTTATCCACCTCTGCGCCGTGCTCCATCCTGAGCCGCACAGACGGATAAACGGCCGGGTTCGGCCCGCATGACGTCGCCTTCTCTTACCCCCGGCTCGGGGTCTGCCGGTCCCGCCGTCATCTCTGTTTACCCATCGGTGCCTTATGTGTTACCAGATGAGGATTCTTGTTGCCTTTTCCACCCAACGAACGGTTTTTCTCCTCCGCCTTCTTGCGGTCATTGTTTGCCAGGATGCGGCGGATCCCCTCATGGGATAATTCCACGGCGTGTTTTTCCTTCAGCTTGCCGACAATGTCCCGGTACGACCATCGATCGGATCGCAATTTAACGATCTCCCTGATAATCTGCTGCTGCCTCAAGTCCTGAACCAGATATTCCCCTTCCACCTGCCACCCGAACGGAACAGGTCCTCCAAGGTATTTCCCTTCCTTTTTCTGGTGTCTCTTGGTCGCCTTGATCGACTCGCCATGTTTGCTGCTTTCGCAGACGGCAAGGGCCGTCAGAACCGCCAGTATCAGGGAAGACGCCCCCTCGGAGACAACCAGCCTTCTTTCCGTTTCGAGTGAGATGTTTTCTTTCAGATCGACACAATAAAGGGAAACGCTATTCCGCCTCAACATCCGTATCAGGCGGACCGCCTCTTTGGCCGAACTGAATACCCACTCGGCCCGCAATGCGATAATGGTATCCCCCGAACGGACACCTGCAAGCAGTCTCGCGGCCTCCGTCCTCTCCCTGAACGGAGATTTCAACGAACACCCCTGTTCAATGAAATATTCCTCCACCTCGAGACCGCAGGTTTTGCCATACTCCTCCAGGGCCTTCTGCTGGTCTCCAACCGGTACCTGAACGTCTCGTCCCATGGCTGAAAATATATATCCCAGCACGGTCATTTTTGCCCCCGTTGTAAACAGTGTCCGTCACACATTGACTGAAGGTTCTATAATTATTGACATCATGTCAACAATAAATAATCATATATTGGCATATTGTCAACAATATAAATAATGATTTACATCAGCATAATTATTTGAAATTAAGATATTTTTTTTAATATCGACCGGGATACCTTCCCTGATTGTTCTCCCGGCCCCCAACGGAGGAGTGCCAAAACAACGGCGGATCCGTCCGACAACCATCGTGTTCTCGGACGCGACTGATTCCCCGAACAAAGAAATAGCCGTTTGCGACCTTTTTGTCCTTTTCCCTTCTTGCCTGCTGTAGTAGAATGTTTGTTCCCCGTTTTTTTTTCGATAGGATTCGATCAAATAGTCATCAGGCCCGGCTCATAGACCGGTTCAAACATACTCAGTAATGACAATTGAAAACGATTTATTGCTGCAATACGAAAATCTCAGCCGATTTGAAAAAACACTCCTGCAATTCCTGTCCGTCGTTTACGAACCTGCTAATATTTCCCTTGTTATCAACTGCCTGAACAACCTGGATCTCCGAAGCTCACGGGGTAACCGGCCGACCACCGCCAACCTCAATCACTATCTGGCGAAATTCGTGCAGATGAATCTGCTGACCGCCGATCGGCAGTGCGCCCCGGAGATAGTTGAGGTCTTAAGCAGATTTTCCGTTGCCGAAGGGACCTTCCCGTTGTTTGCCGAGGTGATCAGGGCCGAGGCGCCGGTGTCCTATTACTACGGCAAGTGGACAACCCGTTGCTGGCGGGCCATGCGAGAGCTGCGTATCGGCATCTACACGCAACAATTCGACCTGATCAACGATGCCGCCGAATTCATCGAATCCCAATGCCGGGAGATCGTACCGGCACTTCCACCGACCGTCCAAGTGGCCACAAGGCCCTTTGATCTCTGCTGGTTCCAGACCCTGCCGACCTCCTTCCGCTTCTATCTCCTGGACAATGTCCTCCGCTATGCCCAGGCCAGGCTTATGGCCTTTCCGGATGTTCTCGGGTATCTCTTTGACAGCCGGTCCTGCCGTGATCTTATCGGTGACGAACAGCTCCCCTTCAAACGTCTTCTTTTCAATCAACTGCTGTTGCAGGGAAATCTCCAGGACGCGCTGGAGGTGGTGACCAGGCATACCTCGCTGTTCTCCGGGACCGGCGCCATGGGTTCCCTGTATTTCCTGCAGGGCAGGCAGCAGCAGGCCATGGCCGCCTTTGCCGAGGATCTCGGCTTCCTCCGGGACCTTGGCGGCAGCGACCAGGTAGCCTTTTTCGGTCCTTGCGGTCTGTTCTATATCCTGGCCCTTTTGCAACAGAAAGAGACCTCGATGTATCGAGAGATTGCCGACAGGATCGGTTTATCGCTTTCTCTCTTTCCAGGGTCGGTCGAGGAAGAGGCCTATATCTTCCTGGCAATGGTCCTTGACGAGCAGCTTAAGAAATCGCCGCCGCTGACCGGTATCACCCTGGGACAGGATACGGCACCGCACAGCCTTACCGTCCTGTTCGCCGGGCTCTGCGAATACTGGTTGAACAGCTCCATACAGCCGGAGCTGGAGGCGAAGATCTCCATGCTGCATGCCACTGCCCTAAAGAACGGGTATCTTTTCTTTGCCTTGGCTTTTGCCGAAATTCTGGTGAAGATTAATCACGATAAGGCCCGCTATTCCCCCCTGATCGAGCAATTGCGGCGACAGACCGGGATAATCTCCCTGATCGCCGTTCTCGAGCCCGAAGAGAGCTGGAAACGATGCCTCGACGCCCTTATCCACATCACGACCGCCCAGAATAAACCTTCCCAAACCGTCCGTTTGGCCTGGATGGTCGATTACAGGAAAGGCAAGATGGAGATCAGTCCCCGGGAACAGAGGCTGTCGTCCTCCGGGGAATGGAGCAGAGGAAAACCCCTCTCCCTTGCCAGGCTCGCCCCGCCCAACGACCCCGGCTACCTCTGCGTCCAGGATCGCAAGATCTGCCACGCCATCGAAAAAGACCTGCACCCGGAAACCAGGAAGACCACCTACCGGCTGGCCATGGACAAGGCCATGGTGGCAATGATAGGGCACCTCCATCTTTTCCTGGCGGCCTCCCCGACCACTCCGGTCGAATTCATTGCCGGAGAGCCGGAACTCCTGGTCGAAGAACGTGACAACCATCTCCATATCCGTTTTGCCCAGACGATCACCCCGGACAATGTCACTGTCTATCAGGAAACACCCACCCGGTTCAAGATCATCGCCATCAACGAAAATCATCGCAGGATTGCTCAAATTACCGGAAAAACAGGCCTCACTGTCCCGTTGGAGGCCAGTGAACAGGTCCTGACCGCAATCGGCAATATCTCATCCTTCATGACCGTTCATTCGGCCATTGCCGCCGATGCCTCGACATACAAGGAGGCCAACATCAACTTCGTCGAGGCCGATTCCACCGTTTATATGCATCTTTTGCCCTATGGAACCGGGTTTCGGCTGGAGATGTTCGTCAAACCCTTCAAGGAGGGCGGACATTACCTGAAACCCGGTCAGGGTGTGGAAAACCTGATGGCCGAGGTCGGCGGCAAACGACTTCAGACCCGCCGCAATCTGGCCTTGGAAGAAGAAAAGGCCCGCAATATCGAGGAGCTTTGCCCCATCCTCGACCTGGCAATCGATCTGGAGCAGGAGGCCTACCGGGAATGGCATCTGCTCGATCCGGATGACTGTCTTCAGGCCCTGCTCGAACTCCAGAACATCGGCGACCAGGTCATCATCGAGTGGCCGGAAGGAGAAAAACTGACCGTCTCCCACCAGGCGTCCTTCAAGAACCTGAATCTGAAGATCAGGACCAATCGTCAGAACTGGTTCGCCATGAGTGGGGAGCTCATCCTCAACCAGGACCAGGTCATCGATCTGAAAGACCTGCTGGCCAGGATCAAAAAATCCAGCGGCAGGTTCATCCAGATCAGCGAAGGCCAGTTCCTCGCCCTGACCCAGGAATTCAAAAAACGCCTGGAAGAGATCACCCTCTACGCCGAGGAATTCAACGACCGGACCGGAAAGGAGATCCTGATCCATCCGTTGGCCGCAATTCCGTTGGAAGAGCTTACCAACCAGGCGAAAACACAGGCCGATACCGGCTGGAAAAGCCATCTGGACCGAATCAGGGAAATCCAGGACTTCGTTCCCGAACTCCCCTCGACCCTGAAGGCCGAACTGCGGGACTATCAGAGCGAAGGGTATAACTGGCTTGCCCGTCTCGCTCACCTGGGGATCGGAGGCTGCCTGGCCGATGATATGGGGCTTGGCAAGACCTTGCAATCACTGGCTATCATCTTAAAACACGCGGCTGACGGCCCCTCCCTTGTCGTCGCTCCCACCTCCGTCTCCACCAACTGGCAGACCGAAGTCCGCCGTTTTACCCCGACCCTGAACATCGTTACCCTGCCGGCAAGGGACAGGGAACAAACCATACACAGGCTCGGTCACTTCGATCTGCTGATCACGACCTACACCCTGCTGCAACAGGAGACCGACCTTCTGGCAGGCGTCAAATGGCAGACCATCATCCTCGATGAGGCCCAGGCTATCAAGAATTCCGCCACCAAAAGATCCCGGGCCGCGATGTCCCTGCAGGCGAAGTTCAAGCTCATCACCACAGGCACCCCGATAGAAAATCACCTGGGCGAACTCTGGAACCTCTTTCATTTCATCAACCCGGGACTTCTCGGGACCATCGGCGCCTTCAACGAACGGTTCGCCATCCCCATCGAACGCTACCACGACCGGGAGGCCAGGCTGAAGCTGAAGAAGCTGATCCGCCCCTTCATCCTCCGCCGGATAAAATCCCAGGTCCTGGACGAACTGCCGCCGCGCACCGAGATCACCCTCGATGTGGAGATGAACAGTGAAGAGGCCCATTTTTACGAGGCCCTCAGACAAAACGCCCTCGATCTGCTCGAAGACAATAAAGATAAAAAAGGCCGCCACCTGCAGATCCTGACCGAAATCATGAAGCTGCGGCAGGCCTGCTGCAATCCCAGGCTCATCGATCCGAACATAACCATTCCCAGTTCGAAAATGGAGGTCTTCGCCTCGGTGATCGACGAGCTGATCGGCGGTCGGCACAAGGCCCTGGTCTTCAGTCAGTTCATCGGCCACCTGAAGATCATCAGGGAGTATCTGAACTCGAGAGATATTGTCTATCAGTATCTTGACGGCAGCACCCCGGCAAAACAGCGCCAGCAGAGGATTGAGGCCTTCCAGTCCGGAGAGGGAGACCTCTTCCTGATCAGCCTGAAGGCCGGAGGGCTCGGTCTGAACCTGACGGCGGCCGACTACGTGCTGCATATGGATCCCTGGTGGAACCCGGCCATTGAGGACCAGGCCTCGGATAGAGCCCATCGGATCGGCCAGACACGGCCGGTGACCATCTACCGTCTGGTCTGCAAGAATTCGATCGAAGAGAAGATCGTCAGGCTGCACGAGGAGAAACGGGATCTGGCCGGAAGCCTTCTTGAGGGGAGCGATATCAGCGCCAGGATGAACCCCGACGAACTGCTGGATCTGATCCGCAACGGATAGGATGACCTCAGAGGTCGCCGGCCAGCTTCTGCAGTATCAGCCCGAAAAAGGACGAGCTGCCGGATTCGAAGAGCCATCCCAGATGGGTAAGACAGCCACCGCAGAGCGCGACGCGCCAGGTAAAGCCTGCAAACCAGGAAAAGGTACTGCTGGCTGCACCCTGAACGGCGCAACCGGGGGCCCCGGTATAGCAGATGATCTCGAAGATGATTCCGGCGGGATTGAAAAAGGTGTGGGTCTGCGACCCATCCATCGCCACCACCTGCCGCGCCGTGGTTATCGGGTGGCCGCAGGTCCTGCAGAAAACGGCCGTTTCCTCGGCACTCCTGGCAAGAGGCTGTTTCTCGATGACGGCGGAGGGAGGCCCCGCCCCCCTTCCCTCCCGTAACAGGAGGTTTGCCGGGGCTTCACATGACGCAGAGGTCGCAGCGTTTGGTCGATCGAAGTACTCGATATCCATGGCCTTCTCCCCGCCGTCCTTCCTCCGGTAGAACACCCTAGCCTTCTCTGGCGCCCCGTTGATAAAAATCGATGATCGCCCGGATCATCTCGGGCAGGGTATGCACCTCCGGCTGCACATCGACCGTCAGCCCGTTGTCGGTGACCGTCTTCGCGGTTATCGGACCGATGGTGGCGATCTTTACGCCCTTGAGCAACTCCTTCAACTCGGCACTGTCGGCGGCGTCGACCATGGTCAGGAAATTTCTGACCGTCGAGGAGCTGGTAAAGGTGACCATGTTGACCTTGCCGGCCTCAAGCTCATCGCGCAGGGCGTCCTTTCTGCCCTGCGGCGGCACATTCTTATACACCGGGGCCACGGTCACCTGGGCGCCGGCGCCGCGCAGGGTCTCCGGCAGGATCTCCCGTGCCTTCAAGGCCCGGGGGATCAGGATATTCCTTCCCTCCACGCCCTGATCGAGCAGGCTCTCGGCCAGGCCTTCGCTGGTGAAGACCGGCGGGATCAGATCGGCATTGATGCCGTACTCGAACAGGATATCGGCCGTGCTCTTGCCCACCACGGCTATGGCCGGCCCTTTCAGATCCCTGGCATCCATCCCTCTGGCGAAGAGTCTCTTGAAAAAATAGCGGATCCCGTTTATCGACGAGAACAGGATCCAGTGGTATTCCTTGAGACGATCGAGCTCGCTGTCCAGCACCTCGTAGGAGTCCACCGGTTCGATGTGGATGGTTGAATACTCCAGGCAATCGGCCCCCGCCTCCTCCAGGCCTGCGATCAGTTCGCTGGCCTGTTCCCTGGTCCTGGTGACAACGATCCGTTTGCCGAAAAGAGGCCGTTTTTCGAACCAGTCGATGGTCTCGCGCAATCTGACCACCTCGCCGATGATGATAAGCGACGGCGGCTTGATCCCGGCATCGCGGACGACCTCGGTGATGGTCGCCAGGGTCCCGACCACCGATTTCTGTTCGGGTGTCGAGGCCCAGCGCACGACCGCCACCGGCGTCTGCGGACTCCGGCCGTATTTGATCAGCTTTTCGACGATGACCGGCAGATTTTTGATCCCCATATAGACGACGATGGTCCCGGCGCCCACCGCCAGTCTTTCCCAGTCGATATTGGAGTCGGCCTTGGTCGGATCCTCATGACCGGTCAGAAAGGCAACGGAGGCCGTATAATCACGGTGCGTTATCGGGATGCCGGCATAGGTCGCCGCCGCGGTGGCCGACGTGACGCCGGGAACCACTTCGAAGGGGATGCCCGCCTCCGCGAGTTTTTCCACCTCCTCGCCGCCGCGGCCGAAGATAAACGGATCGCCGCCTTTGAGGCGGATGACGTTTTTGCCGGCGGATGCATACTCGATCAGCATCTGGTTGATTTCATCCTGGGTGTGGGTATGCCTGTCCCCACCTTTTTTGCCGGCATAGATCAGTTCCGCGGTCGGAGGGACGTGCCGCAACAATTTCTTGCTGGCCAGATAGTCATAGACGACCACCTCGGCCCGTTCCAGAAGGTATCTGCCGCGAACGGTTATCAGTCCGGGGTCCCCCGGACCGGCACCGACCAGATAGACCTTCCCCGGTCTCGTTTTCTTTTTCTGCTCTTCCATAATCACAGGGGCAGGCCGGCAATGCGGCCCACCGATACCCGTCTCCTCTGAGTCTGAAAAACCATTCCGTTAAAAAAAGGCCATACTACCAGGGTTGCTCCGATCCTTCAAGCAGACATCCGGCAGCAGGGAAAGTGCCGCCCTCTGTCAGTGTACCACCTCTTGCTACAAAGGCAAAAGGCATGCCCCGAAAAAGGGCATGCCTCGCATCAGCAGCCTGCAACAGACCGCAGATCAAAAACCGACGCCTGCTACAGCGCCTTCATGATCAACTCGGTTACCTGGCCGATGGATACCGAGCCGTCAACGGAGATAACCTTGACATTACCGGCCTCTTTGAAATAGTTGACCGCCGCCATGGTCCCGGTCTTGGTATCATAGTAGATATTGTGCCGCTTGTTGATGGCATCCTCGTCCTGGTCATCGGCACGGGTCTTCAGATCGCCGCCGCAGACGCGGCAGACCAGTTTGCCGTCCTTCTGCACCGGCTTGATGGCGTCGAAGGCGATATGGTTGGGGTGGTTGTTGTCGTTGACGCAGAGCCTGCGGCCCATGATACGCTCTTTGGCGATCTGCCGGTCGAGGACGATCTCAATGACATAGTCGAGGGCAAGACCGGCCTCCTGCAGATTTTTAGCCAGGGTGATGGCCTGCTCCTTGGAACGCGGGAAACCATCCAGGATCCAGCCGTCCTTGCAGTCATCCTTCTGCAGGCGGGAGATCATCATCGGGATGGTGATATCATCGGGGACCAGATCGCCGCGGTCGATATAGGCCTTGGCCTTCTTGCCGAGCTCGGTTCCACCGCCGATATGCTCCCTGAATATGGCACCGGACTCGATGTGGGGAATATTGTATTTTTTCTGCACGATGGCTCCCTGAGTGCCTTTGCCGCTTCCGTTCGGTCCAAAAAACAAAATATTCTTGCCCATAACACCTCTCCTTGAATGTTTAATGTATGCCTATCTACCCTGTATTTTCCAAAAATACCAGGCCCTCTCTGTCCGGCGGGACGGCGGGAGAAAGCCTTAACCAACAAAATTGCAACCGAGGGTCATGAATGATCATTCACTCATCACCCCGGCAGTGTTTCCTTTTTTCTATGAAGCCCGGCGGGCAGTCTGCCACTATAAACCAATTGCCGGCATCAGGCCAGAAAAATATCTGCGCTATATTTTTGACTTTCAACCGGAAAGCGGGTATTTTTCGGCAGAATTCGCAGCTTTCCGGCGGATCGTTTGCCGGCTGGCACCCGGGATAATTGCAGATAAAAACATCGACTTCTACTGGATATCATGAGAGAAATACGTGTAGGGCTCATCGGTTTCGGCACCGTCGGCAAAGGACTGGCCGCCACCCTGCTGGCCCAGAAGGAACGCCTCCGGCAACGGGTGGGCGCAGCGGTGACCCTGACGCGGATCGCCGATATCAACATCCAAGGGCTTCCCGACCAATTCGCCTCCGTCCGCCTCACCCGGGATGCCCGCGACATCATTTCGGACCCCGATATCGACATCGTCGTCGAGCTGATCGGCGGGATCGAACCGGCGAAATCCTTTATCCTCTCCGCCATCGCCGCCGGCAAGCATGTCGTCTCGGCCAACAAGGCCCTCTTTGCCGGCCACGGCCGGGAGATCTTCGCCGCAGCGGCCGAAAACCAGGTCGAGATCGGATTCGAGGCCAGTGTCGGCGGCGGCATCCCGGTGATCAAGTCGTTGAAGGAGGGGCTGGTGGCCAACCGGATCGATTCGATCCGCGGGATCCTGAACGGCACCGCCAACTATATCCTGACCCGGATGACCGACCACGGCATCCCCTTTGCCGAGGTCCTGAAGGACGCCCAGGCCAAAGGCTTTGCCGAGGCCGACCCGACCTATGATATCGAGGGGATCGACACCGCCCATAAGCTGGCTATCCTGATGTCCCTTGCCTACGGACTCCACGTCGCGGCCGGCGACATCACCACCGAGGGGATCAGCACCATCGAGCCGATCGATATCGATTTCGCCCGGGAATTCGGCTACCGCATCAAGCTGCTGGCCGTCAGCCACAACCACGGCAGCCACGTCGAGGCCCGGGTCCACCCGACGATGGTCCCCGAGGACCATATGCTCGCCAATATCAACGGGGCCTTCAATGCGATCCAGTTCATCGGCGACACGGTCGGCGATATCCTGCTCTACGGCCAGGGAGCCGGCATGATGCCGACCGGCAGCGCCGTCGCCGCCGATGTGGTCGATATCGGCCGCAACATCCTCTCGGGCGCCATCAACCGGGTGCCGGCCCTGTCGTTCTTGCCGGAGTTTATCGGCGAGCCGAAGATCACGCCGATGAGCGAGCTGCGGTGCTCCTATTATTTCCGGGTCACGGCCCTGGACAAACCCGGCGTCCTGTCCCGAATCTCCGGGATATTCGGCCGCTGCAACATCTCGATCAAATCCGTGATCCAGAAGAGCCGGCACGCCGATGAACCGGTCCATATCGTCCTTTGGAGCCACCGCGCCTGCGAGGCGGATGTGGAGAAGGCGATCGGCGAGATCGACGCCCTGGATATCTGCACCGCCCCGACCATGAAAATCCGCGTCCTCTTCGACGATGAAGACTGACATCAGCCGCCGCAGCCACTCGATACGGAGCCTCGATTACGCATGAAATACCTGATACTCGTCGGCGACGGCATGGGAGACCTGCCGATCGCCGAGATCGGCAACCGCACCCCCCTGGAGGCGGCCGCAACACCGATGATGGACGAGCTGTGCAGCAGAGGCGAGGTCTTTCTCAACCAGACGGTGCCGCAGGGCTTTTCCCCGGGCAGCGATGTCGCCAACCTGTCGCTTTTGGGGTACAGCCCCGGCAAGTACTATACCGGCCGGGCGCCGCTCGAGGCCGCGGCCATGGGTGTCGAGCTTGCGGCCGACGAGACGGCCTTCAGGTGCAACACGGTCACCCTTGATTTCGCGGCCGGCGACCGGGTGCGGATGGTCGACTTTTCCGCCGGTCATATCACGAACGAGGAATCCCATGCCCTGATCGCCGCCCTGGAATCCGCCTGCGGCAACGCCGCCTTTCATTTCGAGCCGGGGGTCGGCTACCGCCACCTGCTGATCGCCAGGGGCCCCTACCCCGAGATGGCCACCGTCCCGCCCCATGATCATACCGGTCAGGACGTGACCGACATCTGGCTCAGATATCAACAGGACCCCGCCTGGGCCAGCCTTCTCGCCGATGCCCGCCGGATACTTGCGGCCCATCCGGTGAACCAAAAACGCAGGGAGCAAGGCCTGAATCCGGCCAACTGCATCTGGCTCTGGGGCGAAGGCCGGCCGCCGTCGATGCCGACCCTGCAACAGCGGTTCGGCATCGGCGGCAGCATGATCTCGGCCGTCGATCTGCTGAAGGGCATCGGCGTCTATGCCGGACTCCTGGTCATCGACGTCCCCGGCGCCACCGGGTATCTGGACACCAACTACCGGGGCAAGGCCCAGGCGGCGCTTGACGCCCTCTCGACCCAGGACTTCGTCTTCGTCCATGTGGAGGCGCCGGACGAGACCGGACACCAGGGGCTGGTCGACAAGAAGATCCAGGCCATCGAGGACTTCGATGCCAGGATCGTGACCCCGATCGTCACCGGTCTGCGCGAGCGCGGGGTCGATTTCCGGGTCGCGGTCACCATGGACCACTTCACGCCGATCGCCCTGCGCACCCACAGCAGCGATCCGGTGCCGGTCTGTATCTATGACTCCCGGGAACCGGGCCCCGGATCCGGTCTGCCCTTCTCCGAAAGGATCGGCTCCGAAAAACAGCCCCCCCCCTGCTTTACCGTGAGCGCCCGGCTCATCGAACAGCTCCTGGAGCAGAGGGACAGGACCCGCGATGAACAGTAGCCTGACCGAACCGATCCACAGGACGACCTGCCGGGTACTCTACGGCGATACCGATTCCGGAGGGGTGGTCTACAATGCCAACTACCTGCGATACTTTGAGATCGGACGCGGTGAGCTGATGCGGGACTGGGTCTGCTCCTACCGCGATATCGAAAAGCTGGGCCTGATCCTGCCGGTGACCGAATGCTATACCCGGTTCAAGGCCCCGGCCTTCTACGACGACCTGCTGACCATCGAGACCTCGCTTACCGAGGTGCGGGAGATATCCTGCCGCTTCTGCTACCGCATCAGCCGTCAGGAGGAGGACAACCCCCGTCCCCGGCTGCTGGTGAAAGGCACTACCGTCCATGCCTCGGTAAACAGGGCCGGCAAACTCACCCGCCTGCCCGATGATATCCTGGACAGGCTCCGGCAGGTCGTCTGACACAATGAAACGACGGCAGCAACAACTGGCCGATATCTCTTGACAGCATGGATTTATGATGTATAGTAGTGGCTCTTGACGCGGGGTGGAGCAGTCTGGTAGCTCGTCGGGCTCATAACCCGAAGGTCCTAGGTTCAAATCCTAGCCCCGCTACCAACAAATTCAAGGGCTTACGAGAAATTCCCGTAAGCCTTTTTTGTTTTTCCTAACCTATTCCTAACCAGGTTAGAAAATATCCGCTGGAATATAAACGTGAGTCATGACCACCGGCATAGCCGGTGGCTTGCATATAGCCCTATAAGGGCTTTCTCTACTGATTGCCCCTTAAGGGGCTGTCAATTCCTTGCCAAATAACTGTGCTGTCCTGTGACCGGCACTTTGTGCTTTTTATTCGTTATCTTCTTCTTTTATTTGGCTACTTGCGCCCTTAAAAGGGTCTTTAACAAGATCTGTGTCATATCGGTCTTCAATGGAATCCTGGTCTTGCTGATTTTTTATATAGTTCCGAATCTTCTGCTCATCTAATCCCACTGTGCTAACATAATAGCCTCTTGCCCAAAAATGATGCCCACGAAAATTTCGCCGGAGGTAGCTGTACCTCTCGAACAATATCATTGTGCTCTTCCCTTTCAAATACCCGACTATCGTGGATACTGCATACTTGGGTGGAATTGACAAGCACAGGTGTATATGATCCGCACAAGCCATGCCTTCCACTACCTCTATTTGCTTATACTCACAAAGCTTTCGAATAATCTTTCCAATATCGAGCTTCAGCTTGCCATAATAAACTATCTTTCTTCTATTCTTAGGTACCCAGACTATGTGGTATTTGCACTCCCAAGTTGTATGTGCTAATGTTTTTTTCACTTGTCGCTCCTTTTGGGTTTCGGTCACAGAATCAGCGCTGTTTCCTTAATCCAAAAGGGGCAACTTTCAAATACTACAGCATAGCTTTTTCCACTCTCCCCAGCATAGCTGGGGGATTAGCTCTGTATTTATATGACGATGCGAAACTTGAATCCTACTCTTCGGTAAGGTTTTGATTAACGACAGGCTATTTCTTTTTTTGTGGAAATTTTTAAAGAGAAGAATCAAAAGTCAATCTTAAATTCGTTGAAAAATTACCACAGATTCAAAAAGAATGAGAGGTCGAAAAAACCTTGAGTTAACATCACATTTTCTATGTTCACTCTAATCTTTTTCTTTTTTTACTAAAAAGCAAGCTACTTATCCTTGTTTTTCTTGACAAATCCAATATACTATTGTTAGAAATAACATCAAGTTAGATATTGTGGAAACAATTATCAACCGAAATTAACCTCTCCCCCATGTATACTTTAGAAAAAGATCTTGTAAATGCTTTTAAAGGCATCGCTGTCGATTTCTTGAACTCCAACATCAATGAAAACGCCTCACCATTCTTTATAGTCGAAGAATTTGACAGTCAATATGGTATTGCAGATCTAGTAATTGGAACATGTAATCCTGTCGACCCTCGAGAATTCTCTCGAAAGAGTATTAATTTGAATTGGGTGCGACCTGTTTATAATTTCAACGATGAAGAAGAAATTGAGATAAGTTGTTTTATGCAGACTTATGGGGTTTCAATTTCGACAGCCAGAAAGAGATTCAAAGAGTACGTAGAAGCCGGATTCCTAACCAAACAGAGCAATCGACAATATAAAGTTGTCAAAGGATATAGGCTTTTGACGAATCAAATAATTGCCATCGAAGCTAAACTAAAAAATTGGCGTAGAGCGCTGGATCAAGCAATAAGATACAAAAGATTTTCAAATAAATCTTATGTGTTACTAGATGGTAAATACGTTGAACCTGCTTTAAAAAATATCCAAATTTTTAAAGAAAAGAATATTGGCCTTATGTCAATGGTTGATGATATTTATACAACGCACTTCCAGCCAACAATCCAAGAAGCTCCACAGACTCACTCTTATTTTAGGCTTAACGAGGCTGTATTTGGAAATGTTAGAGAGCAACTTACATATTCCTGATTAAGCGATTCCACACAGGCAAGTGGTTGCCTCGGCAATTATCATCAAAGAACATCACTCCCGCTCGTTCGATTTCTCCGTACAACTCATGCGCATACCTTATTTTGTCCAATAGACTTTCTCTTCTACCGGCTATATTTTGTCCCGCTAGTTCTGAATACAATTCAGCCATTAATTGAAAATGGTGTTTATATAATTGTGGTTTGGTAAAATGCGGCCGTTGCCCAGGTTCAAATAACTCCTCAGAATACTTCGTTGGTGTATAAACCTTTTTCCAAATATCAGGAAAATCTGACCGGATTTCTGCCGCAGTATCCCATCGAACCCAGTTTAGGAGATTGGGAAGAAAAATTCTAGGAGCAGGTCCCCTTCTCTCTCCATCAGCTTCTAAAAATTTATCAATTGAAAAGCCTCTGGTATTTTCATACGCTCCCATCGATATTCCGTAAGGGTCCAAAAGAGTCATTAATAACCCTTCAGTATTACAATACCCACAAATTATTTGTAATTCTGCCTCTTGCAAATCTTGAATAAATGTGACGTATGCGGATAATTTCTCATAATTCTGAAGCTGTTTCGATAATTCATCAAAATATACAAGTAGATAAACACCATAAATCTGAGGATATGAGGTAACCCAATCCAAAATCGAAATTCTAAAGTTCTCATCTAAAAGCATCGGGGCAGTTAAAGGCAGGGTCAAAAATATAAATTTTTCACTCTTACTTCGGTTATAGGCATTCAAAAATGGATCGACAAACAAACCCTTCTGTTGTGTTATGAAATCTGAAACCAAATCAGAAAAGAACCTGCCCGGAACAACTAATGATGTAAAATTGTTTTCAATTTGAAATTGAAGACATTCTTCTGCTGCCTCATACGCCTGAGATTCATAATCAGCGGTAGAGAATCCTTCCATTAATGAGTCGGGGAAAAAATGATATGATTGTAAATTTGCCTTTTGGGAATCTGGAACATAAAATTGAGGGTCAAATAGGCTTACATTCTTGACTTCAGGGTAAACCTCTTTCATCCTTTCCTTTTTAAGATGGACAGGGCTAAAAATTATTCCGTCCCCTGTTCCATCATCCTGGAATGATTTAAGGTTCCAAATAGTATTGTGACCCGCCTGATGGAAAATCTTCATGTCATCATTCCCCTGATTTCAGAAAGTTTCTGTAAGATTGCACCTGTATTCCTAAAACGTTTATAAGGATGAACTTGCAATAATTTTTCAATAAGAATTATCAATTTTTCACTTACCGAATCATTGTAATCTCGAATATTCGATAGGTTACCACTTAGAAAATTTTCAATAATTAGTTCATTAATATCATGCACATCTCCATAAGGAAAATGTTCTGTCAGTATATAGAAAGCAATAACACCAATCGCGAACTGATCTGTTTTATAGGTAATATCTGCCTTTGTGTTCATTAACTGTTCAGGAGCTGCATATCGAGGTGTACATGGTGTATTAATAATAGTGAATTGCTGGGTACCAGGACGGAAACTTTTGGCAATTCCAAGATCTATTATAACTGGCCGTAAATCTGGCCTAAGTAGAATATTGTCTGGTTTCAAGTCTCGATGTGCAATCTGCGCATCCCATAATAAAGAAACTGCCGCAAACATATGAATTAAAAACTCAACTAATACAGGTTCTTTTCTCAGTTCTTGGATGGCATCAGCCCAACTTACGTTCTCAATAAACTCTTCTGTCGTCAACAAAAATGGTTTTATCGGAAGAGAGCGAAGTGCCGTAACCTCATCTAATTGTTCTTTCTCTCTCGTGTCAAAGCTATCAAAAAAATCGGAAATAATACTGTCGGTTATAAAAGATTGATGGAATAATATCGGAAAATAATCAGAATTTATCTCTCCAAGAACCCGAATTTCTCTTTGAATTCTACCTACGCTTATAGGGTTAATAGGACTTAATTTAATAACACAATCAGTATTATCTGATAGTATTGAACCCTGGTAAACTTTTCTTTGCCCGCTCGCTGGCAATAAGGATGAGGCTCGAAAATCAGATTCAAGAAACTCTAATATTTTATTCAGCGAATCGACATCCATCTATTAATCCTTCACATCTTATGTTCTCAAATTGGTTGAGAAAAACTTAAGCTATAACCTTCAGGAAATATGTTGCCACTGGTAATACTCAACTTCTTTAAAATTGCTAGCAAGGAGTGGAGTAAATATATGGCTCTGTTTTTATAAGATTTTTCAATTTTATATCAGATAATGCCCCAATAATTTACAACCTATTCTGGATTTCTAATATGGCAATTACGCATATTTCAGTCTAGGTTTTCTATAATATTTCGATGCCAATCAATTGATTCCCTGATATTTCTTGCTGAAGAAACTATTATATCTAAAGGAAATCTTGGATAATTATCAGCATGATGAGAGGCTGTTAAATATTGAAATCCACAAAAACACGAAATGATTAATCCTCGACCGAAGGCCGAATCTATGTTTGCCTTTCTATCTGTGGAACGCCATAAAACCGAGAATATTGAATGGCTTGATTTTGCTCTCAGTTCCTCATTTATTGAAAGGGCTTTTTGGACAGAATTAGCAAATTGGGTTAGAGTTTCAGGACCGCTCTGATACCCAAAACGCACTAAAGCACTTAAAATAGAATTTGGCAATCTCGTAGAAGGTCTATAAGCGTGAGGATTTATTACGTTATCTGAGTGCTTTTGGCAAATATCAAGATAATCATCATATTTTTCTACTGTGGTATTCTTTTTTACCTTTGCAAAAAAACTTTCCCCTATCCTTTTGTCTTTTTCATATATTGCTCTCATTCTTGTTAGGATTGCTCTCTCGATACTATATAGTGAAAAAGCAATACCGCCTGAATTTGACTCTTCACAATCTAAGAGGGCACTAAAATCACGATTGAGATTAAAAATGGTGACTGGATAAACAGTTCCTCCAATTTTTGGTATAAACTCTGGCAATTCGATAGGCGACGCTATCTGAGGAACCTTTAAATCAGTATAACTAACGATCAAAATGACTATATTTTCGGTTTTTGTTTTTTCGCACAATCGATTCTTAATTAACTCTTTATTTTCTCTCAATAAATTTGAAAATTCTGCAAGTAATGCGTTTGGGTTTTCAAAACCTTGATGTTTAGGTGAAACTGCAACTATTGGGAGTTCACTTATGGTTTGATGTATTTCCTCTATAATGTTTTGGCGACTAGAATTTACCTTTACCCAATATACAGATAATGGTTCTTGCTTTATTGTTGCATCTTGTAACACGCATTCGACTATCCTATTAGCATGTGAAAACATATCATACCTCTTTACTAGAATAGATTGCCGAAGCTAATCGGCCGACAATTTTTATTTTTGTTTTTACTTCACCTTCTTCTTCAATTAAAAAGTTAGCTTGAGATGCACCTTCCAAAAAACCAAGTGAATCCATATTTAACAACTCTTCGCCACCCAAACGGGTGTATATTGATTTGAAATCATTAATATTACATCCATTTCCATAAATGCCCTGTCTCTCTATTTTTCTCATAATATTTACAGCAGTCCATAGCCATGGGGTCAAACTTCTGCTTTCCTCACTAATGCAGTGTGTGAGAAATCGTCTAAAAAAATCATATTGAAGGCTTCTTCGAAGCCTTTCTTCAGTTATCATTTCTTTTTTAAATTCATAAAAATCTGTCTCTGTAAAATCCAACAATGATGCTTGTTTTTTGGTGTTGATTAACCAATCGCAAAATTCAACAAGCACATTTACGGTTAAAAAAGGGTGTCCAGAGGTTTCAGAGTATATTGCATCTGTAAAAGAAGAATTAAATTTAATTCTTTCAGTTAAAATTTTTGTTATTAATTCTGTAAACTCAGAATGTGGTGTTTCTTTTGAGTGTTGAAAGAGTGGAAACTGACTCTGAACTACATAAGGACTTAGTTGGTTTTGGTCCATAATGATATAATGAGCATCAGGACGTTGACCAACAAAAACAAGTAAATTTTCTCTACTAAATGCAACCATCTGATTAAGTAATGGTTGTACTATTCTATATCTTATTTCTTGGTCTCGTTTAATTGCTAAACGTAATCTATCAAAAAGAGTCTCATACTCATCTAGCAAAAATACGATTTTTTCTCCTTGATATAAGGATTCCTTATTGCAATGCTTTACGATATCTGCAAAGAAGTCTTTTGGTAACGTTAAATTTTCCTCTAAACAACGTTCAACTTTTGAGTAGAATAGGATCGAATCGATATTCTGTTCTGTATTCTCACATGTTTGATTGATCAACAGACTACCTGCAGTTGATAACCCTATATCGCGACATGCGGTTGACTTGCCACTTCTTCTGATACTGCACCAGAGTCTTATACCGACCGATCCTTCAACCGATCTAAGCAACTCTCTAACATTTCTTCTTTGGACTCTATAAAAAATACTAAGCCTTGGGCTAGTTAAAGGAAAACTTTTTGCGAAATTTACCTTAATAGGTTGCTTATTCTTTCCGCTTTTAAACTCCCTTGACAATTCAAACCTTATTATCTGAGCGACTTTATCTGATACTATTTCCTCGGTGGTACGCTCACCATCTGTATTCACAAGGCAAGGCCTAATTATCGGATCATTCTCAGCCCAATCTAATAAATCTGGCCTCATACGTGCAGCAATGACTACAGCATCTCGGTTTGCAGATTCGCTAAGTTTATCTTTTGAAACCTCAAATGAATCAATGTAACAGTGAAGCTCTAAGACACGACGATTGATAGTAGTTGAAGGCAAGGCCAAAGAAATTTCAAAACGCCTTGCACGTTCCCATGCGTAATGGGACAATCGTAATAAACAGAAATTTTCATCATCTTGCTCTTTTAATATCGTATTTAAACCTTGAAGAACTGGTCTGAGAGTTTCTCTTATTCCTGTTCTAAATACGCCATATTCTAATTGCGTAATGATAATATCAAGATCAGTAGGGACCAGGAATGGAAGATAGTGCGCCCAACTTTTCTGGAATCTTGGCAGAATACTCCAGCCACTTGAGGATTCTAATTCCAACGCCCCATAACCGCTCAATATTCCTGTCAATAAAGCTGAACATGTTTCTCGAATAGATAGACTTCTTGTATAAGAACGATTTTGAAGAGTTAATGCGCTATATATCTCTATTGGTATGTCTAAGAATGCCCTAAGCCCTCTTAATGACTTCGCAATAACATATCCTTCAGAACTCTCTTGGTATATAGCACCTTTTGAAAATATTTCTTCTGTATGTTTTGAGATTTCTGTTTGTAAAAATTTTAACAAACCTCTATTTGAAAAATTATTCGAAATGTGATTCGCCACCTCAGTGTATATTAACTCGATCGCTGGTTTGTAATAAGATCCCCATTGAAAAATGTGCTTTGCACTCAAATCTAGTAATATTTTTCTTAATTTTTCCTGAAAATCTCGTATGATTTCATCAGCAGTTGCTTTACTTAATGACAGCTTGGAATCTAGCTTTTCTGATAGGTTTTTTTCACGTTTTTTGAAAAAATGACTAATCCTTTTTCTAATATCTTCTTCTAATATCAGCAAGGTAGGCACATCGAGACTTTCAATCAGATCTAAGATCGACAATTCCGCTACTTTTAATTGATGAGCATGTATTAGTTCGTCAATTTTATCAAAATACGCATTCCTTGTACTTTTCATAATTGATTTAAGCTCCGATTGACAAGAAAGTGACATTTTGGACTACCATGATGCTCCATAACCATACTGAATTATTACTTTTGGAGTAATAAACTTGCTGATAACCTACAATATCCTACATTTGCGAAACATAAATGCGCGTCTAAAAATTGCCACTTTTCTATACATATTGCCAGCGATGTGAATAGATAAACTATCTTTATATACACTTTCCCTATGAATCCATATACTAAAAAGAGAATTGGGATGTTAGATTCAGAAGAAATTGAGGCTATATTCTAACCCGTAAGTGGATTTTACAAATCCGCTAACAAAGTGGTAATCTCTTTCGGTGAAGGCAGTTGCCCTTTCAACGCCTTAGGTAAAGTCTTGGTGATTTCATAGGTTGCCACACCGATTGGCTTACGGGAATCGTGCAAAGCATATTCTACCACGGTACGATTTTTTTCTTTGCAGAGAATGATACCAATAGAGGGGTTCTCATCTTCCTGCCGAACATGACGGTCCAGAGCTGTTAGATAGAATTGCATCTTGCCGACAAACTCCGGTATGAATTTACCAATTTTCAATTCTATGGCTACCAACGCCTTTAGCCAACGGTGGAAGAGCAGCAGGTCGATAAAATATTCTTCGCCATCCACCTCAAGCCGATACTGACTGCCCATAAAGGCGAACATACCGCCCATGGCCCGCAGGAAATCTTCGATCCGAGCAATGAGCGCTTTTTCCAGCTCCCGCTCACTGTGTTCCTCACCCAGTTCGAGGAAATCAAAGGTGTACTCATCCTTCACCGCCAGTTTGGCCTGGGCGCGTAGTTCCGGCGTCAGCGCCTGGTCGAAGTTGGTCTGGCCCATCAGGGATTTTTCGTAACTCTGATTATCGATCTGATGAATGAGGACGTTCTTCGACCAACCGAACTTACGGGTCATGCGCAGGTAGAATTCACGTTCAAGCAAGTCTTTACAACGTTCCAAAATTGCCAGATTATGGCTCCATGCAATTTCTCGCACCAGTGGTGCGAGTTTTTCCGAACTGACATACGCCTCGAAAAAAGCCTTCATTCTCCAGAGGTTGGACGCCGAGAAGCCACCTATTCCAGGAAACTCCTTTCGAAGATCAATAGCAAGTTGCTCCACCACAGCCTTGCCCCATTCCGCTTTTTCCTGTCGCTCCACGATCATTCGACCGATATCCCAATACAGACCGACCAATTCT
>JBJKPM010000079.1:0-42826 GCA_046706325.1 Desulfocapsaceae bacterium
AAAAACCTCTGGACAGCATTTTGATAAGTATTCGGCCGCCTCCGGTATTGTCAGCCATTCAGCCCAGGTTGTTCTTTCCGTTGCGGTCTGATTCCGATCTCCCATGCCGTTATCTCATTCCTTATAAAAAATTCCCAGACAGGCTGTGAAAAATCACCGCTATTCGAGAACCGCCCTGGTCCGGTAAAAAGAGTTACACGATAGCCAGCTTGCAGCCAAGTGCCTCGATGACCTTTTTCACCGTCTCGAATTTCGGTGAGGCGTTGGGCGCAAGGGCCTTATACAGATTCTGTCGGCTGAGATTGGTCTTGCGAGCTATCTCCGTCATGCCTTGAGCCTTGGCAACGTTGCCGATGGCGGCAATCAATACTTCTTCGTCGCCTTCCTCGAAGGCCGCATTCAGGTACTCGCGGATCATCTCCGGGCTGTCCAGATACTCGCTGGCATCCCATTTTTTCGTTGTCATTTTCATAGAGCTACTCCAATGCAACCAGGATCTTCCTGGCCCTTTTGATATCCTTCTCCTGGGAGGATTTGTTCCCGCCGCAGAGCAGAATAACCACCCGTTCGCCTTTTATGGTGTAATACACGCGAAATCCTGAGCCGAAGAAACAGCGCAGTTCGAACAGGTCGCTCCCGAGGTTCTTATGGTCGCCGAAATTTCCAAGTTGGATATGATCGAACCGGGTGATGATCCTCGCTCTGTGTTTGATATCGGAGATACCCGCCAACCATTTATCGAAGATATTGGTCGTCTCAATTTCGTATCTCATGAGCATACTGTCGCACTTAAGCGACATTTTGTCAAGGGTGTTGTCATTGTTGCTGTGTGCCGTCTATATTTTGCCCTGGCGTGCTGCTTCCAGCATGGCTGCGGTGGCCTTCTCCATGCTCTCGCGTACAGGGTCGATATCCAGGCGGGCATAGATCGCCGTTGTGGACTGGCTCTTGTGGTTCAATGATTTTCCTATGATGACAAGAGACGAACCGGTCTTTGCCTGCCAGCTCCCCATTGTCCGCCGTAGATCATGTATTCGCAGGTCTTCAAGTCCTGCCCGGGCAAGCAACCTCTTCCAGCCTTTTTTCGGTTCGACAAGGTGGCCGGTCTTCCCACTGCCGGGGAACACGAAGAATGACCGTGTATCCTTTCTTCGCTGCCGCAGAATATCAAGGACCTCATCTCCAAGGGTCACGGTCTGGGGTGTACCGTTCTTTGTCTCTGGGATTCTCCAGGTGGCTTCATCAAAATCTATTTCATTCCAACGCATCGCCTGGACATTGGCGCGCCGGGCTCCGGTCAGCAAAGATACAAGAAAATAATCTCTGACCGTCTCGTTCGGCTCATCCTGGAGTGCCTGAAAGAATCGGGGAAGTTCTCCCTTGCTAAGGAAGCGGTCGCGAGATTTTTCGGAAAATTTCTTGATTCCCTGGCAGGGGTTCATACTCTCCCAGAGACCGTATTCTATCGCCTTGCCGAATACAGACGAAATCAAGGCAAAAATTCGGTTTGCCCGTATCTTGTGGTTCTTTCCGATATTGGTGTGGATTGCAGCGATATCCTTTCGAGTGATCCTTGAAAGTTTCTTTTTCCCCAAAGAATGAGCCAGGAACAAGTCGTAACCTCGTTGGTCTTCATGCCAGGTCTTTTTAGTTATCTTTGCATGTCGTTCCATATATACATCAAAGAGGTCGGCAAAGGTCATCTCCTGCCGTTGCTGTTTCAAGGTATCGTTGGGATTCTCCCCCAGATCAAGTTTTCCTTTTGTCTCCCTGGCCTTTTTCCTTGCCTGTTCAATCGACATATCGGGGAAAACGCCAAGGGTTACCCGGATCGGCTGCCCCATGTACTTCTTGTAAAGCTGGAAGGTCTTTCTGCCGGACTTTGTAACCTGAACAAGGAGACCGGATTCTTGATCGTCATAGACATACCGTCTGGATATACCTTCTGGTGCTACTATTGCGCTTAATGACGACTTGGTGAAATGCAAGATTTCTTTTGCCATATGCGACCCACTGATAGGGTGAACGGTGCTACCTCGGTGCTACTTTCGAGGTGTATTTCTGGTTATTTTCATCAATCTCCATTAATCCCATAATAAAGCTATCTCGTTGTTTGTCAACAATAAATAACACTCATTAATCATAGTAAAATAGACGGGCAGAAAACTGGCAGTCAAGAGGTCGTCGGTTCGATCCCGTCTAGCTCCACCAAATAAAACAAGGGGATAAGCTGTTTCAGCTTATCCCCTTGTTCGTTTCAAGGTCCTTTTGTACGGCCTTTTATTTTCTAAGGACAAAAAATCCCTGATCAGCGAGAAGTTAACCGGAGAGATTTGCAGGCAGATTACAACCCTATTTATGAACTCCAGAAGCCCGAAATGAGGATAATCTAACGAAAATATTACCCGGAGCGAAGCGATCGGGTGTATTGCTTTTGTTATTCCTTGAATGATCAAATCATTGATCCAGATTTAAGGTCTTTATTCAATGTAGACTCTGCATATTTAATATTGTAGGTTAGCGGATTTCCCATTTTCCATTTATCCATTTCATAGCCAGATTGTTTAAGCTCATCAAATTGATCTGGAGATAAAACCAAAATATCCGGACCTATATAGGCAAGAATTTGAGTTGGCTCTTTGTGCATGTATTTGAAAGCAAATCGGCTACCTGACAAACTAACGATTTTTTTTGACAAATCTCTGGTCATTTTTGTACCAAGAGATTAATGTGTCGTAAGTCATAATATTCACGTCTGTCTCGTTTATTAGATTTCTGAAATGTTTTTTCCTTTTTTCGCTGAAATTTTCATTTTGTGATCGCCCTATAATTAATTCATAGCAGAATTCTACTGGATTACGTCGCATTCCTGGTGGTTGTATAAGTGGATCTAATCGTCGCAGAACCTCAGTTTTGTTTTCATCAATGAATACTTTCCAATCTCGTACTTGGTTTAGTGCCTTGGCATCCCGGAAGACCAAGAAATTCCATTCTTTCCAATCTCGTACTTGGTTTAGTGCGGCATTGAATGAGGCGGTTGTATTTGTTCTTTTGATATCTTCTGTAAAAATGGCTTTTTCAGGAACCTCAAGCTCTACCAATGTGATCTTCCACAAATCCGAGCTCTTAGTCATATAGACATAATCAGTGGTAAGTTCGGTGCCCAATGGAAATTTTGAAATAATTAATCCAAAGTGCAGATGGTGATTGAGCCTGTTTGGTGTTGGAATCAATACCGTATTAGCTTCAAGAAAATTTTGAACAACTTGCTCTTTTTGTCGCCCATATGGGGGGGGTGCATCCAATACTGCTATGAATTGGTCAATCAGATTATTGTCGATTTCCTGGAACCTCTATTTGTTTTTTCCTTGCATATAACCCAAAAATCACCAGTTTATCTGGTGAATTTATTTGGAAGATGTCAACAAGTCAAGCCTGACCCCATTTTCGCACTTCTTACTCCCTCCTTTTGTTGTAATATCTTTGCGTTATAAAAGAAACGCATAATATCATGAACGTCCCTTTACTCCCTCCTTTTCATAAAAAACCTGTCCGACGCGCTCAATATGGTCTCGAAGATCGGAGTGGCCGAGTTGATCAAAGATGGAGAGATCAAACATATAGGGCAAGAGCAGGTCGTCCAGTTCCTCGGCAATGTCACCCAACTGTGAAATGGTCAGGTTTTTGCCGTAAAGCGTCAGATCAATATCCGATCCAGGCTTATAATTGCCCTTGGCACGAGAGCCGTATAGCACCGCTCTTTCAATTGTGGGAAACCGGGCGAATACCCCCCAGATCTTGGCGACGATGGCCTCGGACAAGCCGTATTTCATTCCCCGACCGTATCCTGCATGCTTAACTGGTCGAATCGCTTTTCCATATCGGCAAAGGCGTGATAAAACCGCGACAAGATATCTTTCGCAATGCCCTCGGCAATTTCGATGTTATAGGTATGCGATGTCAGGTTTCGGGCTTTGATCATATCCATCCATGATTCACCATCGCTGATCAAGCCATTCTTGAAGGCCTCCCGCGTCGCGTTCTTTGAGCCAACGATGCCTATAACGCCCTGTTCTTCAAGATAATCCTTTAAAACATTCCAAGCAAGTTCGTGGGTAAACTCAAAGCCCTGGATCAATCCCTGCTCTTCCAATTCGGACAAATCACGCTCCCCAGCCAGCGCCACCGCCCGGCGCAGGGTTTGCAGCGCTTGGGAGTAATTATTGAATCGCTGTTTCCACCGGATGTCTTGCATCGTAAAAAATCTCCTTCAAAATATCAATTTTTCTTTCTGACCCACAATCCTTATGGTCCTTTTGCGCCTTATTAGACATTATTGCCGCTGTTATCATGAATTACGCTGGCATCACCATCCCTGCCTCGACCATATCTGCATCGGCCTCAACATCCACGCCCTCTGCGCACCCACTGGAAAGGCGCGTGACACTGAGGCTATCAGACTTTTAATTCGGTCTTCGTCCCAGACCCAGCCGCGCTGAAAATCCGGCAGTTGCAGTTCTCCGCAGAAGCAGTTTTCCAGCAATTTATATAGATCGTAAGGATTATATGCATAATCCTAAACCTTGGTACCATATTTCACCATTTTTATTCTCACGTTTTAACAGCCTTAGTCCCAAGTTTCTGGCACGACATTTACCAACATCCAGCCCAGTTTTATTGTTGTTATTTGCAATAGCTATTTCAACTTCTCCCATTTTGGTTCTGAATTTTATCAAGTTTTCAAGAGAGATAGATTCATAAAGGTCATCAATATTTAAAGGAACTGAAAAATTGTCTCCCAAATAAACTGGCCCTCTTAGCCCTATAAGTGATTTGACGGTACACAAGTGTGTTTCATGAAGCTCCGGCTTATACATTGAAGGACCAATTCTGATATTGATTTTATTTCCTGACACACTTGAACTTGAGGAGCAAATTTTTCTGCTTCCCAATATGCGTGAACGTTCATTTTTCATAATTCCTTCAAGGATAACAAATGTATCACTAAAATATCCCTTTATTTTCCTATCCTTAATAGCACGCAATATTTTTGCATAAACAATTCCATTTGGGGTTTGTTTTGAATTTATGAACCGCGTAAATATATTTGTATCAAAAGTAACTCTGGGTACCATCGCACGATATTTTAATTGCGGCAGGGATGCGTTTTTCTAAGAATCTCATTCAAACCCATTAGATATGGTTCATCCTGCCTAATAAGGAACCGAAGGTAAAAGTACCAAAGGTAATTCCAAAAAGGAATAACCTGATGATCTGATAACATCAAGAGGAAAAGATTATGGGATTGTTGTCTATCATCACCTAAGGATGAAGGCAATATCTTCCTCGGTAACTTCCGTTACGTTGCGCGTTGCGTTGCATGGTTGTTCATGCCCTAAGGGTAAAGGATATCATGCCTTATATGGTTCTCATTGCCTGTTTCATCAAATCACGTGCCTCTCTGAGAAGAACAGTATTCTGACATCTTGTCTCCAGTGCCTCTTTGGTATATTTGCCCATGTGTGTATCTACCACATGCCATACCTCCATTTGGTTTTCGATTTGCCCCTTATGGCAGACCTTTAGAAGGCAATTGGTAAGACAACCAAAGGGGTTGTATTGCTGCAACTGATAAGGAAAAATCGCAGATAGAGGTCCTTACTGTTGACCAACAGCCGACACGAAAATGCCGTTGCTTATTGGAAGGACGGAAGCTTTCCGGTTCCGGACAAATGGATTTCCATCCATCGATTTGTTACAGCGGCAAATATGGAGCAAAATGAAGCCCAAGTCAAACCCAAATCGAATCTAAACTTCGCGTTCGATTTGTTGACCGCTCTCACCTGGATGCCGAAAAAGTGGAGCATCGTCTATGACAATCATAAAATGAAAATCTATTTCAAAACGAATACGAACCCGAAAATACGGAAAATCAACATCACGGGCTTTGATTTCTCCTGCAGGGCTCCCGTAAAAGTCTTGAATATAAATTCCCAACAATCGGGCAATGTCACCCGTCGATTCGTAGATTATACCCTTGCAATCAATATAAACCTCGCCAAGACCAATTTTAAAAAGCCCGAGCCGCAAATGAATGTCCCGCCAAAAGCCGTGGAGGCACTGGCAAGATACCCGGAGAAATGCCCATGTGTAATAAAATAAGCATATGGAATCATTATTTTTAAACCAACTGAGCCATCTCCTGTGAAATGACCCGCTGGCCGTTTGCCGGGAGATGGCTCTACAGATATTGAATCTTTATGGACATCAAGTCCTAAAAATATGGTATTCTCCTTCAGGATCTGCCTCCGTGGTTGTGGCCCAGGGTATTGGTTGGCAAAAACTCACAACATTACTCACGGTTACAAGGGGCGGGTTTTTCTACTTACAGCATATATGTCTAAGTGCAGGGAAACAGACGGAGGCCTTACGGTTGAACGGGATGGCAATCGACAAGAGCATCTACATAGGAAAACTGGTCAGCAGCCTTGTTGTCATTATCTCTCTTTTGCTCCTACGGCTGCTGATCACGCGTTATATCAAGAGGCAAGAGCAGTATCAGCCCACCACGCGCAGGCGTTGGATTGTCAGCATCCGCAATATCTTCCTGTCTGTTCTTCTGGCCTCGCTCGTTGTCATATGGATGGAACAGTTGCGGACTGTCACGGAGTCTTTGGTATTGTTTGCTGCCGCCATAGTTTTAGCGACGAAGGAATACCTTTTGAATATTGTCGGATTTTTCTACCGTACCAGTGGCGAGTTCGTCCGTATCGGCGATCGCATTGAAATAGGCAATTTGCGGGGCGACGTTATAGATCAGACCTTTCTGGGTATAACGATCATCGAAATCGGATCGGGAGTAAGGACACATCAGTATACCGGGCTGACAATCTTTATCCCCAACAGCATGTTTCTGACTATGCCGGTCAAGAACGAATCGCACCTGTTGGGTGATTATGGCTTCCATATCATCAGTATTTCATTGAAAGGCGGTGCCGATTGGCATCTTGCGGAAAGAGCCCTCATGGATGCTGCCAATGACGTTTGCTCTCCCTATCTGGAGGAGGCCCGACGGAGCATGCAGCAATTGGCTCTCCAACACAGCCTTGATGCCCCTTCCACCGACCCGCGCGTCTCGATGCAGATTTCAGAGCCTGATTGCATTACCCTTATCCTGCGAATCCCGGTCCAGACCAGGAAAAGGGGCCGAATAGAACAGGAGATCTCCAGAAAATACCTTCTGAATCTGGAGGAACTGGAAGCCAACAGAGAAGTCTGCGAGATACCCCGTTCCTGATCGGAAGGTTTATTGAAAGGTCTTCCGAAATACCACCTTGCAGACCACCAATAAAAATTGGGGACATCCTCTACTCCCCCTGTCGACAATAAAATTTTATTAAGAATAATATCTAGTTAAAACAATTTATTATATCAATGCGATGTGAAAATGGGGATGTCCTTAATTAATCAAGTATTCGACAACTCACTTGATAAATGATGCAATAAAGTAGTTTTATAACATATTGTAACCTTGAAGAAAGCATTTTGTATCATCTGATATCTGAAGTAGAAAGGAAGAAAAATACAACTTTTTATTGGGACGTGCCTTATTCGCGTCATGCACCTGTACGCGGAATTTGCACTGCGCCATGGCGGCCACTGCCCCAGGAGTGTTGATTAGGGGCAGTTCAAAGGGAACCTGGATGGAATGAGCTACCGCACCGGCATACTCGCTGAGGATACTGATTGAACATTTTGGCGAGGAGTATATGATCTCTGATTGGGTTCATGAAATGTTCCTGGAGGCTCCATCGCTCAAAGTAAAGAAAATCAAGTACCAAAGATGCAAAGCAGGTCGAAGGGCATGTCCTCCATAGGATTGCGGCGGACCGTCGGGTTATGGGTCTACTGTTGAGATCCTGAAAGAACCGCATGAAGAATACGAGGGGACTACTGAAAGGTTCAGGGATCGATATTGAAAATATGATTGAGAGGATTTCGAATGCAAGAAGGTGAGATTTGACAATCCTGCCTAAAGGCTTGAAATTGCTTTTTCTGAATGGTTCAATTAAGCCTCAACAGTTCATTCTTTCGCAACCATGGCATACGAAATCACCCTATGTATGAACAGAGATAATCTCACTCATCTGGAACAAATCCCCAATATAGGTCGTGCTTCTGCGATGGACCTGCGCCTCATCGGAATTTCTCACCCCAGTGATCTCATTGGTTGTGATCCTTATCTGTTATATGAAAAACTATGCGAGAAAACAGGGTATCGGCACGACCCATGTGTTATAGATGTTTTTATCTCTGCTGTCAGGTTTATGGCGGGCGAACCAAAACGGCCATGGTGGCATTATACATCAGAACGGAAACGTACTCTTAAGGCAGGGAAATGATGATATGGTTCAGATGTTTTCCGGGGGGGGCAAAAGCAGGGCCTGCTTGTGTAAAACATTTTTCATTTCAAACCATTCAAGCATTATCCGAGTGTATGGTGAAAGTGAGCGATCGAAAAGCTTGGCGGCTTGTTACTCAATTCCATTCTTTCGAATGAAATTTAATAGTACACCCCTGTTATTTCCATTTTCTCAATTTTTCAGAGGTATCTCAGGAACATCTCAACTTTAGTAACATCATCCTGCAATGAGGTCGGCAGGATAAATCTCCATGACGAAAACGGGAATGGCATCTGTCGGTTATTTTGCCGGGATAATGTTGACAAAACAATTGGTTCTCACCCTAAGTGCAAATTTTAAAACCGGACAATTCATGATCAATGCTGATCAGTTTGCCGTTATAGAGTCTCTCTCAGCTACCGCCATCTTGCGCGAAGCCATGCTTCGTTTATCACATCATAAGACTTTATCCGGCTCTGTTGCAAAATTTTGCAAAGCATGTGACAATTCCAAGGAAGGTGGCCTCGCAAAAAGTCCCGGCCCATCAGGGACAACGAGATAATTCAAGAAGTGGCCACGCTGGACTGCTGGTAGGTAAACCTTTTACAACGTCGACAATAATGGTGGAGGTTCGATTTGAAGAGCCGGCATACCGAGCCAAACCCTGCGAAGAATATCGAATCTGAGCCTGTCCGGACGTTGCGCGACAAGGCCCGGCAAAAACTCGGAATACTGAAAGGTCTGTTTCGGGATGCACCCGGGCGGGCGGATTGGGATCGGTTTAACCTGGATAGCCCTGCCCATGACCTCGAGCTTGAACAATTCGAACAAAGACTGATCGCCGCTTATGCCGCAGCGGCAAAAACAGAGAGTGAAGAGAACGAGGAACGTTACAGGCGGATAATCGAGGTCCTCACGGATTATATTTTTACGGTGAAGGTTAAAGACGGGCGGGCGATCGAGACGATCCACGGCCCGGGGTGTATTGCCGTTACAGGATACAGCCCTGAGGAGTTCTCCTCCGATCCGTTTCTGTGGTGGAGAATGGTGATACCGGAAGATCGTTCCGCAGTTGAGACACAGGCCCAACGTGTGATTGACGGTATTAGTTTATCAGCACTCGAACATCGAATTCAACACAAGGACGGAAGAGTGCGCTGGGTTCGCAATACCCCCGTTCCTCGCCGGGATGAAAACGGCGTCCTCCTCTCCTATGATGGTTTGATTCAGGATATAACCGAGCGCAAGCTGGCCGAAGAAGCGCTGGCCGAGAGCGAGGAAAAATTTCGCACGATCCTTGAAAATATAGAGGACGGCTACTTTGAGGTTGATCTTGCCGGCAACTTTGTTTTCACAAATGAATCTCTTGCCCGCATACTTGGATTCGAAAGAGATGAATTGCTCGGGATGAACAACAGGGAGTACATGGATACCGAGAATGCCCAAAGAGTATTCGAGACATTCAATAAGGTATATCTGACGGGAAAAGCAACCAAGACATTCGACTGGAAACTTATCAGGAAAGACGGATCCGAACGATTTATCGAAACCTCCATATCGCTCAAAAGGGACAGGGACGGGAGACCGACGGGTTTTCATGGGATCACCAGGGATGTTACGGAACGGAAGCGGGCGGAGGCGGTTATCAAGCTTAATGAAACCCGCCTGGAAAGTCTCTTGAGAATCAACCAGTATCCTGCCAATAATATTGATGAACTTCTCAAGTTTGCGCTTGCCGAGGCCATTGATCTTACGGGAAGTAAGGTAGGGTATGTATTTTCTTACGATAAAGAAAACGACGGGTTTGTCCTTACTACCTGGTCCAAGGATATCACAGAGCAATGCTCCGTTGCCAATTCAGAACCCCTGTTCCAATTGGAAAACACCGGACTCTGGGGTGAGCCGATTCGTCAAAGACGCCCCATCATCATAAACGATTTCACAGCACCAAATCCTTTAAAAAGAGGGTTACCCGACGGCCATGTGCCGCTCCATAAATTCCTGACCATCCCGGTTATCGTCGAAGACGATATAGTAGCAGTGGTGGGTATCGCCAACAAGGAGGACGATTACAACGATTCCGACATCCGGCAGATGAATTTATTGATGGATTCGGTGTGGAAGGTCGTTCAAAGAAAAAAGGCGGAAGAGGCTCTGGAACGGGAAAGGAACCTGGTTGACGCCGTTTTCAACAGTATCCCCGGTCTGCTCTATCTCTATGATTCGGAACATAGACTGATTCGATGGAACAAGAGACACGAGACAATGACCGGCTACTCTCCCGATGAAATCGCGGGTATGAAAATGACGGACTGGTTCGCAGGGGATCAAGAAAGCTGGGAAGCCATAGTCAAGGGCATCGAAATGGCTCATAAGGCAGGCTTTGGAGAGGCGGAAGCGAATTTACAAAAAAAAGATGGGACGACCATTCCAATGTATTTCACAGGCAGCCTTTTGACAATCAACGACAAACAATATCTCACCGGTATAGGGATCGATATTTCCGAGCGCAAACAGGCGGAAGAGCGACAGGAGAGGTTGCAGGCCCAATTGAACCAGGCCCAGAAGATGGAGTCGGTGGGACGCTTGGCCGGTGGCGTGGCGCATGATTTTAATAACATGCTGGGAGTTATCCTAGGTCATACCGAGTTGGCTCTGGAAAATTTCAATACCCTAGGCCAACCATTCGTTCCCCATCTCCTGGAAATTCGTAAAGCCGCCGAGCGTTCGGCCAATCTGACCAGACAGCTGCTGGCCTTTGCACGAAAACAAATCATCATCCCTTTGATGCTCGACCTGAATGAAACCGTGGAAGGGATGCTGAAGATGATGAAGCGTCTTATCGGTGAAGATATCCAACTCGTTTGGATTCCGGGTAAGGATCTCTGGCGGGTCAAAATCGATCCTTCACAGGTTGATCAGATTCTGGCCAATTGCTGCGTCAATGCTAGGGATGCCATCGACGGCATTGGCAAGATTACCGTCGAGACAAAGAATATCACACTGGACCCTGAATACTGTGCCTGCCATGCCGGCTTTGTTCCAGGAGACTATGTGTCGCTCATTGTAAGCGATAACGGTTGCGGTATGGATGGGGAGACCTTGAAAAATCTTTTCGAGCCGTTTTTCACGACCAAAGCAGTCGGAAAAGGCACCGGTTTGGGAACGGCCATGGTCTATGGAATCGTCAAGCAGAACAAAGGGTTTATTAATGTCTACAGTGAGCTGGGACAGGGGACGACCTTTTCGATCTTTCTTCCCCGCCACCTGGGAAGCAATAAGGAGTTGCTGCAAGACGAGGTGATGCCTCCGGCCGGGAGGGGGAATGAAACCATCCTGTTAGTCGAGGATGAACAGGAGATTCTGGAGCTCGCGACAACCATGCTGGAGCACCAAGGGTATACTGTCCTGGCCGCGGGGACGCCGGGAGAGGCGATTGAAATAGCTGAGAAATCCTCATCCAACATCGATCTGCTGATGACCGATGTGGTGATGCCGGAGATGAATGGACGCGATCTGGCCGGGAAACTGCTTTCTCTCTATCCCGGTCTTAAACGGCTGTTCATGTCCGGATATTCGGCCGACGTCATTGCCGATCATGGCATCTTGGATAAGAACATCAACTTCATCCAGAAACCTTTTTCCATGCAGGATCTGGCAATGAAGGTACGGGAAGCATTGAAAAAGTAGAACCATGTAGCGCTTGATTTACGGCAAGTCCCAGGTCTTCCAGGAGGATAGGCTTTTTGAGGTAGGGACCGGCTCCCAGTCTCTGGGCTTCTGTTACCTGGTCCGTTTGGGAAAATCCGCTGACAATTATGGCTTTCTGCCGGGGATGGGTTTTGATGATCCGTTTATACGTTTCACAACCGTTTATTCCGGGGTCCATAATCATATCGAGAAGCAACAAATCGACCCGGTGCTCCTTAAGGTATTCAACTGCCGTCTCCCCACATGAAACAGCCTTTGTTTGATAGTTCAATCGCTCCAGCATATGGCAGGTAATATCCCGCTGGCTCTCCACATCGTCAATAACCAGTATCTTCTCCCCATGGCCACAGAGCTTTTCAAAGGATAGAGAAGGGGGTTTGCAGACAATCGCTTCCCGTGAGATGGGAAAATATAATTCAAAGATCGTGCCTTTTCCATCACTTTGCACATTGATGTAACCGTCGTGATCCTGCATAATATTCCAAACAACAGTCAAACCTAAACCGGTCCCGCTTCTTCCCATTATTTTTTTTGTGAAAAATGGTTCGAAGATCCGTTGTAAATCCTCTGAAGATATCCCCGGTCCGGAGTCCCCAATTGTCAAGACTATATATTCGCCGATCTTGATATCATTATAGCCTTTTAACTGTCTATCTAAGTATCTGTTTTCGGTTGATATGACCACTGTCCCGTTCTTTTCGACGGCCTCAAAGGCATTCGACACCAGGTTCATAACCAGCTTGCCGATATGGGCTGAAGATCCTTTCATATTCAGCAGGTTTGAAGCGAGATCGGTTTTTACGGAGACCGTCGGATACAACATTTTCATTTTTTCATATTCAGGAGAGCACAGATACCCTTGGAGGATGGTATTTAAATTGGCATTTTCTTTAACGATAACAGCTCCTCTTGCCACAGTGAGGAGGTCTTGAACGATAGCGGCTGCCTTGAGTCCTGATTTTTTTATGGTTTCGATTGGTTTCCTGAGGGGGCTGGTCTGAGGTAGATCATAGAGAATCAACTCCGGATAGTTGATGATTCCGGAAAGGATATTATTCAAGTCATGGGCCACACCGCCAGCCAGAAGCCCCAGTGATTCCATCTTTCTGAGCCTGAATAATTTCTCAGCGTTTTCTTTCCGTATTTTTTCTTCCCGTATCCTCTCTGTTGCATCGCGCAAGACAGCCAGTACAGCGGGTTTATCTCTGTACTGAATGAGTCTTCCCCGGATTTCGAATATTCTCTCTTCACCGTCTGCCTTCATGATACGTGCTGTCCTTACGTCAGTAGATACGCCTGTTTCCAACAAGGTGTCGTAATGTATTCGCAGCACTCGCCTATCCTTCGAATTGACAATTTCAAGGAGTGTATCCAGCTTAAGATGTTCGACGGATTTGCCGATCAAAGCATGCGAGGCTGGATTTCCAAATACTACCCGATCATCTTGAATTACGAGAATGCCGTCATTTGCAAGTTCGGTAATCGCCCTGTACTTATCTTCCATGGCAATATCTGCATAGCTGCTGAAAAGAAACCAAAGAACAACCGCAGAAAAGAAGAAATACCCGTACTCCATAAAATATTGAATGGATGGAACCCCCAATGACACCACTGAGTCATGAATGCCGAACAAAAGCCAACAGCTGATACCGAAAATAAAGGCGTATCTGTGCCTGGGGTCCTGATCTCTATTATGGATCCAAAAGACAATGGCGGCTAGAGTCGCCAGGATGGCATAAAGCTCGAAATATGGTGTCAACGGCCCCAGGACCGGCTCAAAAAATGGGGTAGCGAGCCAATAGAAATGCCGGGTCTGGAAGACATTTGAAAAAAGATAATCTGTAAACCATATCCCGAGCAGGACAACAATGTGGAAAGGCCCTGCAATGATATGATATCTAGTCCCATTTTTTCCGAAAAATGAAAATGTAAACCCGTACAAACTGTGAATAAGCAAAATAATAGCGGTAAATTTCAATTCACAGGAGAATCGGCAGAGAGCACCAGCTGTCGCGTTATATTGGAGGAAAGCACCCGTCGCATAGAGCATGCCTGAAAAAGAAATCGCCGCGCTCCACCCGAACCATTTGAATTCAGGATTCTTAACAAGGAAGATAGCCTGCAAAAAAACCATAAGCAGGCCGAGGATTGCCACTGAAAGCGATCCTGCGGATTGGAGTATTATATGATCGGCGGACATAACGAGCTTCCTTCTGAGATTTCAATCACATAAAATCAGGAAAAATCCTGTTTAGGGCGCATGTCCGGAAGGAGTAACCTGCTTATGCTATACTGGTGTTAGAGACTGCCGAGATGAAGAGTTACCCCATAGACAAAGTTATCCATGATTCAGACATATGCCCATCAAAAAGTGATACATGAAACCCGATTGGATCTCAAGAAAATTGAACCATGTATATTCAGCCGCGTTTCATTCATCATGCTCTCTAACCAACAGAGAGGAATTGAGAAACTTATTAATCGCTGCAGGCTTTCAAGATATCAAAATCCGTCTTGAGGTACAGATGGCCCGTTTCCCTTCTTTGGAGGAATTTATCCCCGGTTATATTTCGGTCTTTCCGTTTGCCAATCAAATTAAAGAAATGACACGCGGCGATCAGAAGAGACTCATGGACGATATAGAGAAGTCCTTGATGATTTTCACAGATGATTATGGATTGGCGGCTCCCATGGAGAGTCATATAATCACGGCAAAAAAATATTGATTTTTCAAGAAAGCGTCTGGGAAAACGGGGAAAATCTATTTAATTCAATCGCCTTTTTCCTTTTGTTGCCGGTTGTGAATTACACCATGATCTGACGATTGCTGTCGCAAATCCAAACTGGATCCGGATTGCCATCTTGCCCTTTTCGGTATTCTGCTCATGCTTTTCGGGTTAACTGCGGTCTATTCCAGGTTGGACACCGGAGTCGGACTCGCTACAACAGGTTCTCCATAACGGAGGCCGGAAATGGCCTGCCGTGAGCAGGGAAAACAGTTTTGATGCCGAGCCCCATTAGCTTCCTCCAACTCTTCTTCACCACCTCGATGTCTTCGGCAAATACAGGCAGGTTTGGTCTTCGAGTTAACGGTAAACCATTCATAGCCAGATCGCCGACGAAGGCTTCGCCCGTATCAAGAACAATGCTGACCGATCCGGGAGAATGGCCTGGCGTATGAAAGACCTTGCCGTCAACCCCGTAAGGTTTGAGCGAAAGGCCATCGTCACCGATTTCGGTGTCCACATGAGCCGACGGAATTTTGATAAAGGGAACCATCGCACGTAACACTGCACCGAATATTGTGCCCCAGAATGTTGCCCCCGGGGGCATGCTTTTCAGCCCCTGCTCGACGATAGCCCGCTCACGCGCATGGACAGCGAGTCCAGCACCAGTCAGTTCGACCAGAGCACGTACCGAACCAATGTGATCCCAGTGCGCGTGCGTCAGAATGATAATGGTAATTTTTGACGGGTCTACATCAAGCTCGGCCAGACGCTTGATGAAGGCGCCCGACTGACCCGGCGCACCCCCGTCGATAAATACAGACCTCTCACCCTGCAGAAGATAACAATTGTCAATGCCAAGCGGTACCGAGTGGATTTGCACCTTATCCCTCCTTTCTCCCTCTGATGTTTATACAGTCTGACTGATAATCCAGTTTATATGCCTTCTGGAAGAGCTTTTTCTTCTTTCAGCTCTAATTCGCCGGCGAGCAGCCTAAGACATTTTTTAAAAATATTCCTGTCCTTTCCCAGTGAGCCGAACAGGGGATCAGAAGAATTAACCATAGCCTTATAGATGGCTCGCACCTTCGATTCACCCGCATCCGTCAGATAGAGTTTTACCTTCCTCCGGTTGTCATCATGAAGCTCCTGTCGAATCAGCCCCTTTTTCTTTAAGGCTGAGACCCTCTGGCTGACCAGGGATTTGCTTGTATTCGTAAAATACCCGACTTCTTCCTGAGTCGGCAGCGACAGCTCCCACACGGCTGTCAGCAAGAGGAATTCAGCATAGGGTACGTGAGGTGAAATGTTCCACGGATAACGGTGTGGATAGTTCACGATATTGCACCATCTTCTTGAGACCCGGAATGACGGTTTCGGCCAGATCCAATAGGCCATCGGAAATTTTTTCCTTGAGGGCGGAATACGCCGCGCCGCGGTTGCCGTGGGGCCTTGATTGCCATTCCGAGAAGGCCTCGTCGTCAACAAAGGAAATGATTTCGGCAGTATGAAATTCCTGCTCACCTGACTTGGAAGACGGGAAAGAAACGTAGATATGCTCGGGTTTCCCCTGTAGCGCTTTCCGTCCCATTTCCATGATCGAGCCATGATCGGCTACCGTGTTGATCCAATAATTTTCACCCCGGATGCCGAGGGTCGATACCGGGCCGCGTAATCTCAGATAGAGGGTTACCGCACTGCCGCCACCCTTCAGTCTCTGAATGGACTCTCGATAACGAGCCGTTTTCCTCCCGATTTCTCCCTCCACCGGAAGCAGTCTTTCGTAGGTCAGTTGAGCACCGACATTCGAGATGACCAACGGAGCACGGTATGTCTTTTCCACCGCCTCCGAACCCCGGCGGTCGATCACCCGAACCCCGGTTACTCTGCTGTTTTCAACGAGTATGGATATTGCCTCCTGACAGAATTTGACACAGCCCCCCCGAGTTTCGATACCTGTTTCGAAGGTTCGGGCTATACGGCCGGCGCCCCCTTCTGGAAACCAGGCGCCATGGAGGTAATGCTCTACAATCATAGCATGAATGGCGAATGCGCTCTTAAGGGGAGGTAATCCGTAATCCCCCCATTGGCTGGTCAACAAGGTCTTGAGTCGCGGGTCAATGAAATTCCTGTCCAAATAGTCTTGCGTGGTTTGAATGGCCTTTCGGCTGGTGATCCGGTTGAGCAACCCAATCCAAAGGCCCACCGCCCCGGGCATGAAATAGCGTCGTATTGCCAGTTTTTCGGTTGGAAATATTTCCGCCAGCCTTCTTTCGTATTCAACCGGATCCGAGGGGACGGAAAAACTCAGCCCCGGGTACTTGCCGGCCTGGTCGCGGTAGATGAACGGACGGGAACTCCCGAGCAGGTAAGAACCCGCCACCAGTCGGCCCCGGCACTGGTGGAGAAACGCCTGCATTTTCTCCCAGGGTTATCGAAGGTCTTCCACTATCTGTGGTATCATCTTTACCGACTGAATGTTTTCCGGGAGAAGAGCCATTATGATCTTACCCGCCCGCTGGATGCACTCCAGGAGATCGCCGCCCAATGGGGCAAAAGACTTGTGGATCGCGGCATCCTGGCGCAGGAAGGCGAGGTCGGCTTGCTTACCCGGGGCGACCAGAATCTTGAAAGAAGGCGGGGAAGTTCAGGTCGACGGCAACCAAGGCCTGGTCATCCAACACTCCTCTGCCTAAGCCACCTCCATAAGAGAAAGCATAAGGATCGAAAAAACATTCAAGGGCAATCAGGCCTATCGGATGTGGATGATTTTTCTGTTTGTCCTTATTACTGTCGGAGGTGTTTGTCGTGTGCGACAGTACTTTTTCGGTCACGGCTTATTGTGTTGCCACAAAAGACTGCAGCGAATGGTTAAAACTATTGCCATTCCGACGTTAGGCAAGTAGGTTTATTGCCTATTGACAATACGTTATGGTTTGTTGTTTTTTTTGGGAATATTACAGGCAATTTCCTCTCACCTTTTAATCATCCGCCAGCCTTGCAGAACAACCAACGCTTTCAAGTTTTCTGGCTTGGCCAGACCCTTTCCGGATTTGGCGATGCGTTTGCCCTTGTGGCCATACCTTTGCTCGTTCTCAATGCCACCCATTCGATAGCGAGCATGGGGCTGGTCAGTGCTGCGGGGGTCGGCGCCCAGGTGGTTACCAGCTTCTTCTCCGGTACAATCGTAGATCGGGTCAACCGCAGGCAACTCATGCTGACATGCGACTTCTGCCGTGCAGGCATTTACGGTCTCGTCCCCCTCGTCGCCTGGTTCCAGCATGTGCATCTTGCCCTGCTTTACTTCGTGACGATTGCCGGAGGCTGCCTGGCAAATTTCTTTTCCGTCGCCTATATGACCGCAGTTCCGTCACTGGTCGAACAGGATCGCCTTCACTCAGCCAACGCCAAATTGCAGGGTTCCTTTGCACTCGCCTATGTTTTAGGGTCAGCGGCCGGCGGCTGTGTCGCGACCATGGCCGGTCCGGCGAGGGCACTTCTCATAGACGCCGTGACCTTCCTGGTCTCCGCGTTGAGTCTTACTGTCATCCGATTCGATTCCTTCACCAGTGCCGCCGGCATGGCGGACGACACCAGCTTTGGTTCGGGTTTACGGTTCCTCTGGAAACACCCCCTGCTCCGGACCTTGACCGGCATGATCGTCCTGCTGGGATTTACGGGCAATATCGGAGTCGGTGCCGGAATTACCGACCTGATGATTTACCACGTAAAGCGCGAGCTCAATCAAAGCCCCACGAACGTTGGGATCTGCATCGGCATCGCGGCACTGGGAGCGGTACTTGGTGCTGTCGTGGCACCAAGACTTTCGAGGCGGGCGGGTTCAGGGTGGTGTTTTCTGTCAGGTAATTTCGTGCAGGCCGTGGGATTGGTTGCCATCGGCATCGTGCACCGTTTCGATGCTGCCTGTATTGGTGGTCTGCTATGGGGTGCAGGAATGATGATGCGCGGAGTTCCCATGCATACCTTGCGGCAGACATTAGTCCCGAACGAACTGCTTGGACGGGTGACAGCCATCTCTTGGACGGCGATCTTCATAGCCAGTGCCATCGGGACTGCCGCAATAACGCGATTGGCCTCATTTTCAAGTGCGGCAACTGTGCTGATGCAAGTCGGCTTGGGCGTTGCGGTGATCGGCATCGGCGCGCTGGCGTCCTCCATTATCCGATGTGACCGGAGCTAGGGAGCCACCTGTTGTTCCCGTCTTGGTCGGGACGACCGCCATCAGCAGCATGACCTCGAGGGCGCTGTGCGTACCGCCGGTGCGCAAAGGAGCGTCCTGCAATCGAGCCACAGGCTGCGGGTTCTGCATACCACTCATCCCTGGATTCGACTTGAGCGCCTTTGTTAATCCGAACCGGGGCAGAAGGGAAAATTATGCCTTCCGCTGGAACGTCTGGGAATCGTACTCAGACAGTGAGGGATATTGTATTGGCTCAGTTGTTGCTATTTCCCCAAGTCTTTTTTGATATTCCTGCAGATAATTTTGTCTGACCGCATCATCGACATGTGCAGGGGCATAGGCAATAAAGGGAGAAAGCACATTAAAACCTGTAAACCTGAGTATTCCATGATTAATAGGAAACCCGACATTCAATACTGTCTGTCCGGGCAAGATTTATTGGCGACGGCCCAAGACGCTCTATCAATTCGACAAATTCCGCGACAAAGACGGCGAAATTTGCTCCTTGACCGGCGCTCAGGTTGTCTTAATTGAGAGGTTACTCATGACTAATCTCCACTGGGCAATCAGGATGGAGGTGATGGGAAGAAAACAGATACAGCTCCAGCCCCATCTTTGGAACTTCTCTTCCAATCTGCAAAATCGATATCTCCACCACCGGGCAGTGGAATAATCCGGGGGAGCTGAACCGGATTATTCCATTTCATACTGACCCAGAATCTTTTTAGGACACCAGGTCGACTCGTACCGCACAGGATTTATATTCCGGAGTGCCGGAGATCCGGCACCGGTGTTCCGAGGTCAGGATATTGGTCAATGTGCCTTGATGGTGGAAACTCATGAAGACGTTGCCGGCCTGGGACCGGTTGGTGACCTTGGCCCGGACCTTCAGTTCCCCTCTGCGCGATGAGACCTTAACCCAGTCCAGATTTTTAATCCCCATCGACCGGGCATCTTCAGGACTTATCTCCACCAGCTCTTCCGGGACCACATCAATGATGCCCTGGGCATGTCTGGTCTGAGATCCGTTATTATAGTGTTCGCGGACACGGCCGGTGATCAGGACCAGGGGATAGGTTGTATCCGGCACCTCGCCGGAACCGACATGGTCAAGTACCATGAATTGGGCCAGGCCGCCCGGCCGGGCAAATATTTTTGTATAGAGGGTGGTGGTTCCGGGATGATCCTTGGTCGGACAGGGCCACTGGATGCCCTTGTCCTCGATTCGCTTGTAGCTGATGCCGCCATAAGCGGGAACCAGGCCGGCAATCTCGTCCATGATCTGGGATGGATGGGTGTAAGTCATCGGATAGCCCATCAGGGTCGAAACCTTGCAGAGGACCTCCCAGTCGGCAAGGCCGGCGACCGGCTCGACTGCCTTACGGATGCGCTGAACCCGGCGTTCGCCGTTGGTGAATGTCCCGTCTTTTTCGGCAAAACTGGCCCCGGGCAGTATCACATCGGCGTACCTGGTCGTCTCGGTTGGAAAGATGTCCTGGACAACAAGGAAATCCACCTTTTCCAGGGCCTTGCGGACATGGTTCAGATCCGGATCTGTCTGGGCGGGGTCCTCTCCCAGAATGTACAGGGCCTTGAATTTGCCTTTGCCGCATTCGTCCAACATTTCCACCGACTTAAGACCGGGCTTTTCCTTGATGGTGACACCCCAGGCCTTGCCGAATTTGTCCCGGCACTTGGGGTCGGAGACCGGTTGGTAGCCCGGCAGGGTGGCAGGCAGCGGGCCGAGGTCCGAGGCACCCTGAACGTTGTTCTGGCCGCGCAGGGCCATGATTCCGGTAGCCGGCCGGCCGATCTGACCGCAGACCAGAGCGAGATTGGCGGTGGCCATGGCGTTTTCGGTACCGGTCAGATGCTCGGTAATCCCGAGACCGTAGACGATCATTGATTTTTCCGCCTGGGAGTAGAGGCGGGCTGCCTCTACAATCCTATCCCCGCTGACCCCGGTTAACTTCTCGACCCGTTTCAGGTCATATTCGTCGACCTTGGCTTTTAACTCTGCAAAGCCCTCCGTCCGAGACTCGATGAATTTCTTGTTCTCCCAGCCATTTTCGATGATGACCCGGATGATCCCGTTAATGAGGGCAATATTGCTGCCCGGTTTCAGGTTGAGCCAGACATCGGCCCGGCCGGCCAGCCAGATCTTCCGGGGATCGGCAACAATCACCTTGGCCCCTTTACCGATCGCCTTCTTCAGGTGGAGGGAGACGATCGGGTGGGCTTCAGTGGTGTTGGAACCGATGATGAAGATCGTATCGATATCGGACATCTGCTCAAGAGAGTTGGTTGCCGCACCCGCGCCGAAACTGGCGGCCAGGCCGGCCACGGTCGGAGCGTGGCAGACACGGGCACAGTTGTCGACATTGTTGGAGCCGACTGCGCAACGCACCCATTTGGCGAGCAGGTAATTTTCTTCGTTGGAACATCGAGACGAGGAAAAACCGCCGACTTTGTCGGCTCCGTGTTTCTTGATCAGGTGGTTGAACGTATCGGCGACAAGCGTCAAGGCCTCATCCCAGGATGCCTCTCGGAAGCCTTCGCCTTCCCGGATCAGCGGGGTCTTGATCCGTTCGTCACTGTGGATGAAGTCATATCCGTAGCGACCCTTGATGCAGAGGTTGCCTTTATTGACAGGTGCATCAAAGTCCGAGGTGACCTTGATCACCTTGTCGTTTCTGACGTTTAGAAAAAAATTACAACCGGTCCCGCAATACGTGCAGGTTGTCTTCACCTTCTCAACATCGCCTGAACGGCCCTTACCCCGGCCTTTTTTATCGGTCAAGGCCCCTGTCGGGCAGGAGGAGACGCACTGACCGCAGAACTCACAGTTTTCCAAAGTACGGGGTCTGCCGAAGGCCGTCTCCGGAATGGCGGTAAACCCGCGGTTGACCAGATCGATTGTTCCGGCCATGACCACCTCATTACAAATCCGGGTGCACCGTCCGCAGACGATGCACTTATTGGGCTCGAAGGTGATAAAAGGGTCGTCTTCCCGGATCGGCAGGTTCCATTTTTCCCCCTGGAAACGGTCGAGGCTGCCCCCGTAGCGATAGGCCATCTCCTGGAGGCTGCAGTCGCCGGAGGCCTCGCAGACCATGCAGTCATTGGGATGGTTGGAGAGCAGGAGATCCAGGACAGTCTTCCTCAGCCGATTGAGCTTCGAACTCTCGGTGGTTACCTCCATTCCCGCCTCGCCCGGTGTAGTGCAGGAGGTCAGAGGGACGGGCCTGCCTTTGATCTCCACCAGGCAGAGCCTGCACCCCCCATGGGGCTTCAGCCGTTCATCGTAGCAGAGCGTCGGGATATAGATTCCAGCGTCCCTACAGACTTCGAGGATGGTCTTCCCCTTTTGGAAATGAACATCCATTCCGTTGATTTTCATCATGATCAGTTCATTCATCGCTTTGATCTCCGGTTTCGAATTCGTATAAACTTTTAGATTCCTCAATAAAGAAAAAACACAGCGAAAAATACCTCGAACGCTCTGTTTTTCATGCAGTTGTTTGAGCGCATAATTTTAAGATTTTTTTCAGACCGAGTTGAGTCAATACCTAACTATGAAGATGACTCTATTTTTTTAATTGATTAATTCAATTCAATTCATGAAATATGATATATTATTACTATAACTAATTTAATATTCCAATCAAAGACAACTTATAATAGATTATTTAAATATATAATATAGAAAATTTCTATATTTTTGACGAGGAGTTGTGAAAATCGGCAGCCGGGCACTCGCCGTACTGCTTTCTCGGGACTCCCCTGTGCGTGGCCCATGAAACGAATACACAGGCATTGTCTATTGTGGGTTTGTGAAATGCACTAGAAGTCATAACGGTGCACTCTGGGCAAGAAAGCTGGGCTACACTAACGTTTACAGACAACTTGGAGGAATCTTTGCCTGGAAAGGTGCGGGATTTGAGACCGAAAAGGCCAAATGATTGATCGTTCCCCGTTTCCGAACCTTAGTTTTTCAAAGAAATTGGGAACTTGGTTAAAGGTGATGAATACTGCTCCGATAGATCGACTGTGAGTGCTCTTCCAATAAAAATTAAGAAAAAAATTGTTAATCCATCTACATGGAAACAACTGGAGGAGAAATTGTTGGCTTCGGAGCCTCATTTTACAAGAGGCTCCGAGGTTTCGGACTTGGCCTTGCGCGTCCAATAATAGTCTTCACACATTTGAGTCTGAAATCAGGTGAATCGTCCTCTCAGTGACCTGCGTTTCCAGAAATTGCGTTCGATCCATCAATTCTCTCATTGGATAGATTTTGCCCTTTAGAACAAGGTGATAGGGAACAGATACGCTGCTGTGCGAGATTGTCCAACCTGAGGTCTCTTTGCGGCAGATCGGAACCACAGCCTGGTTGTCCCTCGTGACAAGATGCGGCCTTTAATTGGCAGGTGTATGGCGAAAAAACCCGTCATAGCTGCAATCGTTTCAGATAATGACTGGAGGCAAGATCTATCAGTTCGATGCGAAGCGGTTCTTTGACCTGTGCCAAGTCCTGGCAGGCAATCGCCACCCATTCCGCCCCTTCTTTGACCAAAAATCGCCCCCTCCTGTAAAACCCGAGAAATCCCAGCTTAAACACGTAGTAATCCGATCAGCGCGTGTCGCCTGCATCTGCAGGTAATCGTCAAACAGTTACCCGATTATTTTATAATCGTCTGGGTCCACCAGGCTCTACCTGACTTCTGTATCACAAATCGGGGTGAGTTATGTCTTAGATGATCATCTCATCTCATCTCATCTCATCTCATCTCATCTGCAAGTGTTTCTTCCGCTTTCTTCACTGTCAAGCATGTTCTCATCGATGAGGCGAAGAATACCTTGGTCCACCCCCCGTCTTGCACAGGTGTTTTTCCCGGCACCCCCGGGTCTGGGGATGAAAAAATCTTGCAAAGCTATTATTCCCTGTTGATGGTAGAATGGGCAGTATTCATCATTTGTATGCGGTTGTTCATTTTCTTCCGAACAGGCGAGAGGAATTTCAAGGCTGAAGAACAAAAAAGCAGTCGTGAAGGCAAGAAAAATCGTGGGTCCGGGTCCTGCAAATTTTGCACGATTACGATAAAATGATTTCACCGGGTAGTGCCGGAAGGACGAAGCGATATGAATATTCTTCTTATTTATCCGAAATTCCCGGAGACCTTTTGGTCTTTTACCTATGCATTGAGTTTTATAGGCAAAAAGGCTGCCTTTCCACCGCTTGGCCTGCTCACCGTAGCAGGCCTGTTGCCCGAAGAATGGTCCAAGCGTCTGGTGGATATGAATGTGGATAAGCTTAGGGATAGGGATCTTGATTGGGCGGATATTGCCTTCATAGGAGGCATGGCGATTCAGCGAAAATCCGCCCAACAGATCATCGGCCGTTGCAAGTCTGCACATCTGAAAATTGTAGCCGGAGGGCCTCTTTTCACATCGGAACCGGACCTCTTTGAAGACGTGGATCACCTCGTGCTTGACGAGGCGGAATTAACACTACCTGCCTTTTTGTCGGACTGGGAAAATGGGCAGGTGAAAAAGGTCTACAGGGCTTCAGGATTTTGTGATCTCGGCAGCACTCCGCCTCCCATGTGGGATCTGGTTAAAATAAAGCGGTACGCCTCTCTCAACATTCAGTTTTCCAGAGGTTGCCCGTTCAACTGCGAATTCTGCAACGTAACAGCGCTCTTCGGCCACCGGTCGCGGATAAAATCGTCGCCGCAGGTTATCGCTGAGCTTGATACTATTTACGCCTCCGGTTGGCGCGGCAGCATATTCTTTGTGGATGACAACTTTATAGGCAACAAGGCCTTCTTAAAAACGGAGTTGCTGCCCGCCCTGATCGGCTGGCGCCACCGAAAAAAAGGATGCGTCTTTTTCACCGAAGCCTCCATCAATCTCGCCGATGACCCGGAACTCCTGGACTTAATGGTGCGCGCCGGGTTCGATACTGTTTTTATCGGCATTGAATCACCGGACGAGATGAGCCTTACCGAATGTCATAAAACCCAGAATAAAAATCGGGACCTCCTGGAGTGCATCAAAAAAATCCACCGATCAGGTCTGCAGGTAATGGGTGGGTTTATCGTCGGTTTCGATAGCGATCTGCCCTCTATCTTCCAGCGGCAGATCGACTTCATCCAGAACAGCGGGATCGTCACCGCCATGGTCGGCATGCTCCAGGCCCCTCCCGGAACACATCTCTTCAGGCGGCTTCAGCAAGAAAGCCGGGTGCTGAGTACCTATTCCGGTGATAACGTCGATGGAACGACCAATATCATTCCTCGAATGGGTCTGGACAGGCTTCTGGAGGGATATCGATCGATCATGCAACAGATATATTCTCCCAAAAACTACTACCGGCGTGTCAGGACATTACTCAAGGAACTCAAGGAGCCTGAAGTAGACCAGCCGATCAATTGGCAGCGGTTCCTTTCCTTATTCCGCACAGCTTTTCGTCTTGGGGTTTTGGGAAAAGAACGTTTTCACTACTGGCAACTGATGATCTGGACCTTGGTCCATAAGCCCAGGCAGCTTTCACTGGCCGTTACCCTTTCGATATTTGGTCATCATTATCGCAAGATATGCGAGCTTTATATCCTTTAAACCAGAACCATTACAGTCTGTATTTGCAACTAAGCCGTCGGGCAGATCAGATAACCGTTAGGCGCGGAAGCTCATTTCAGGATGGCTTGGTGAAATATTGAGGTGTTTTTCAAGGGACCTTCAGGTCATCCAACATCCTCTGCGCCTTGATATTCCCCTGTTTTGCCGCTTTTGTGAACCACTCCCCTGCCTTTATTTTGTCCTGAGGACTGCCTTTTCCTCCTCTATAATACACCATGCCCAGAACAAATTGCGCTCGTGCATACCCTTGATCGGCCGCCTTGGTATACAGTTCGATAGCTTTTTTCGTATTCTGAGCTACACCGTCTCCTTGAAAGTACGCCATTCCCAGATAGAATTGAGCCCGGGCATACATTTGATCAGCTGCCTTGTTGAGCCAGGCAACAGCCTCTTTTTTATTCTGAGGGATGCCATCTCCAAGCAGTTGCATCATCCCTAAATTGCATTGGGCCTGCACATCTCCCAGTCCGGCGGCCTTGGCAAACCATTCGGCGGCCTTCTTCCTGTCCTTGGTTACCCCATCCCCTTTCAGGTACATCATGCCCAAGTTGTATTGAGCATGTGTATACCCCTGACCGGCGGCCTTGGTATACAATTCAACTGCTTTCTTCTTATCCTGAATTACTCCATCACCCGCATAATATATCCAGCCCAGATTACACTGCGCTTGGGCATCGCCCTGCCCGGCCGCCTTTGTGAACCATTCAGCGGCCTTCTTCTTATCCACGCCTACTCCATTTCCTCTCAGGTACAACATTCCCAGATTGCATTGACTGAAGGCATTTCCCTGTTCAGCGGCTTTGCCGAACCACTCTGCCGCCTTTCCGGCGTCTTTGGGTACGCCATTGCCATTCAGGTATATATTCCCAAGCAGGTTTTGACTTTGCACGTCACCTTGTTCACCAGCCTTGGTGAGCCATGCTATTGCCTTCCGGGCATCCTTAGCAACTCCATACCCGTTAAGGTACATCATGCCCAGGGCATACTGAGCTTGGGAATCTCCCTGCCGGGCCTTCTGAGCAACCAGATCGATATGTTTTCCCCACGAGCCGTCTTTTGCTGGTGACTGGATGATAGGCTGCGCGGTAGTATTTGAGCCTGCGATAGCCGATATTGGTGATTGACCATATATGAAGAAGACGGCAAGAGCACAAAATCCGACAAATTTTTTTTTCATTTTTCCCCTGGTATATAGAATTGCAGAGTAACGCTCTTTGCCCCTGCAGCCTTTGAGGGTTTTTACGAGGGCCTCATGTCTGAATTTCTCCGAAGCTGCCGGTTGCAAAAAAGATCAAGATCCGGGGTCCTGAAAATTTCACCGATCAGCCGCTGATGGCCTTTTTAATCGCTCCCCTTATCGAAATCGCATACGGATTATGTTTAAGCAGAAATTCCGGGAGGGCCTTGCTGGCGCTTCTGGCCTCAACCATGGTCGCATATTCTCCGTAAAAAACAAGGATACTGGGAGTTGAGGTCGCTTTTCTGAGGATGAAAAGTTTTGCCGCCTGGTCCTGATATTCTTTTTTGGCAAGCATCTTTTTCAAATTGTTTTCCGCACCTTCGGAGGCAAGAACCATCAATTGGATAGTAAACTGATTATTCTTCTCCCCAACAAGCCATTTAGCGGCAGCGGCTGTCCTTTCGTTAAAAATCTTCTCTACCAGTTCCTGTTGCGCCCGTTCAGAAAGAGCCGGTGGTTTGGCAATGGCATTTTCAGACTTTGAAACTTTGGGCGGTCCGGCGTTTTCCACGGCAGGCGTTCCGGTGGATTTTGACCCGGCAGCTTTTTTTATTGTAATACCTTCAACCTTCAAAGAAGATTGAACCGGCGGCACCTCAGTGGTTTTTGCTCTTGGTTTTGCTTTTTCTTCAACCGGCGGTTGTTCTTCATGGACGGTTTTTACCTTATGCTCAATTGCTTCCTCTTTTTTTTGGATAGTGTTAAATTCAGCGGAGAGTTTCGCAATCTCCGGTGCCGGTCTTTTTTCATGGACATCCGCTGATCTTCCGATCCGCAACACCAAGATCAGAACAAGGACCATCAGACAGGCGCCGGAAGGGATAAGCCATTTTTTATATGCGCGATATTTTTCAAGCAATACAGAAAAATCCCATGTTGCCGAATGATCTTTGTCGGTGGTGTCCCGGACATTGTCAAGAAGGACCATAAATGAGCTGTCCGGAGTCAATGATCGGAGGAGCTCTTCAGCCAGCTCATTGGTTTTTCTGATATTTCCATCTGCAAGCATAAAGATTTTCTCACTGGCTTCAAGAGAAAAAATCTCCTCGTCTCCCTCCCCCTTCATGCAGAAATTGAGATAGGCATACGTCGCCGATGAATCAAGAGGTTCCAGAATAAAATGCCGTTCTTCCGCCCCCTGTAAGTTACACATGGAGAGTTGCTTCAAATTATCAAGGAGGCCAGCCCCCCCGGAAAAAAGAATCTGGAAATTGATCCCTGTCTGATTGACGATATCCAGCATCTTACGAATCCGCTCAAAGGTGGCCAAATAGATCCGTTCAGCTTGATCAAAAACCAGGAGCATTTTTTGTTTTTTTTCTGAAAGACGCTCCCAAACCTCGAACAGGAGTTCCCGAATATCGCCTGCGGCTATCCCGTCTGCCAGGGTAATTTTCATCTCCCGGGCAATCGTGCGGGTAACATCTTCAAATGATTCAAGCATATCTGAGAAAAAAATCAGGATATACCCATCGGGAAGCTCCTTTTCAACCATCCGGCACATCATGGTTTTTCCACAGCCTTCATCACCGGTGAGGATAATAAGACTGACCGATTCAACGATCGCGGATTTTAACGATTCAAGCATCTCACGTCTTTTCCCGCCGGGAAAGAATCTGGTGATGTCTGCGGCCTCTCGAAAAGGTGATTGATCAATTTCTTGTTTTTCCATCATTCCTTTATCCTTTCGAGCCTAATCGTTTCAGAAGAAAAGTGATAAAAGTCTTTGTGTTGTTGAATACCATTTACCCGCAAATACAGCAAATAGTTTCATCACCACCCCCATATTTTCATCCAAAGCGCATCGCTTCAACCCCAACTGCAAGGGCTGAGACGGTCCTTTGGAGTCGTTCAGAAGGAACTGGAACATTATTGACATGATCTTGCCCGATAGAGTAAGTTTGCACATGCCTGTTTTTCAACTAACTGAAAAAATTGTTTTTCCTCGACCCGAGTTGGCTGAAGAAAATGGTCTGCTGGCAATCGGCGGTGATCTGCGCCCGGAAAGATTGATAGCCGCTTACAGATCCGGTATTTTCCCTTGGTACTCCCGACATGATCCGATCCTCTGGTGGTTCATCTCACCAAGACTCGTTCTCTTTCCCGATGAGTTCAGGATCTCGAAAAGACTGGGTCGGGACATACGAAAGGCACCCTACAGGATCACCACGGACCGTGCATTTGAGCGAGTGATCGCCTCCTGTGCCAGGGTACGGACCGACAGAGACGAACCAACCTGGATTTCAACCGAAATGCAGACGGCATATTGTATTCTGCATAAAATCGGGTATGCCCATTCTGTTGAATGCTGGCAGGGAGAAGAACTTGCCGGCGGCCTGTACGGTGTAGTCTTGGGTCACGTTTTTTTTGGCGAATCGATGTTCACGATCCTAAAAAACGGCTCGAAGATAGCCCTGCAGGCACTGGTAGATATTTTAAAGAAGAGGAACATTCAACTGATCGACTGTCAGATGACCACATCTCATCTTCTGAAATTTGGTGCCCGCGAAATATCCGGACAGCAATTTCGCACCTATCTTACAACATTGATCAAGACACTTTCGCCTGATGGAGCCTGGCACGATGAATCAACAACACCCGGAAACTCAGATTTGTAAAGGCTGTAGAGAGAAGAATTCCGTTCGAAAGGTAACCGAGGTGGAACTCTGCTCCGAATGTGCGATGCTGGCGGAGGCCATAAAGGATAATCCGGTCCTGTTGAAACGGCTCTTCGAACTCGTACTGCCCGACCTTTCCGGCGACATCCCCAAGGAGCGTCATTCCGGCTCGCCAGAGCCGCACGAACTGCCCGAGGTCCTCGATGCCGTCCGTTTCAGAACGCGTGACCGGGAACTCAATACCTGGTATGTATCGATCAGTGAACTCGAAGGCAATCCTGTTGAAATCTTTGCCTCGACCGCCTTCGATAGAGATCAGCACCTCCAGTCGCGGATCTCCAATCTGACCACAATCACCCGGTTGATCTCTCTGATCCTGCGTCATGTCTTCCTGGGAGAGGCCCTTACCTTGGAGAAGACACTCAAACAGCTGCACCGCAGTTCACGACAAAAAAACGACCTCCCTGACATGCTGGCCAGAGTTTTATGTAATTATTGCAAAAAACCTTACGAAGACCTCGATGCCTGAGGACAGACATCTTCGGCAACACCATGAACCTTCATGATGAAGCGGGCAGGATACGGTACATTTGTCAGTAATCGAATTCGAATTCATACGGGATGCCGGACTTATCAAAATGCTTCAAGACACGCCGTAAGATCAATAGGGTATCGGCCGAGAATGTCAGCTGCCATGCAGGGGTCTGTGTCGGTTTTGCAGACAGGACCGTCAACTCCAAAATCCGCATGCCTTCAGGTGCGACTCCTGTGATCATCATGATCCTTTGTCGGGATGCCTCCAGGATATGAATCGCCTGTTTTTTGTGTACCGGGGTCTCCCCGGCATTCCAGACGATATCGACGACATCTTCCCTGTGCAGTCTCATTTCCTTGAGTCGCGAGCAGGTCTTGCGATGGACCGACAGCCAGTTCGGGGTCAACAGGGCGCAGTTATTCCTTTCCGTCGGCAGAGGTTTACAACAGGCGGACAACTTGATGGACACCGGATCAAGGGTATTCAGTTCTATGATGTTGAGCCTGGCGTCGGTTCGGACCGGGAACAGGTTTCCGGCGTAAAGATCAATCCGTATTCGATGGATAATCTCCTGCAGATGGAGGCGACCATCACCAATATGCCGATAGAGATCGTCCAGACTTTCCAATGAAAAGAATTTGAGAATTTTGTGGATATCAGGCCCGTCAAGGATATCCGCGGACAGCCCGTACCTCCCGATTTCCTGGCAGAGTGTCGAACAACCCACCTCTTTTGCCACCTGGCTCCTTCGCAACCGAAAGCCCTTGGCAAGTTCCGTACGGGTTCTGGGGGTCTGGCAGACCTCCAATATCTGCGGATCAAATTGAACCTGTTGGTCGGCGCGGATAATTCGAACCACATCCCCATCCCGCAGGACATGATCCGGGCGAACCCTTCTGTTGCCGATCATCGCCCCCAGGCAACTATACCCGATGTCGGTATGCACACGAAACGCAAAATCCAATACGGTCGATTTTCTTGGCAGGCAAATCAGGTCACCCTGGGGGGTGTATGTATAGATCTCCTTGGTGCTGCTTGCCGCGATAACATCGCGATACGACACAGACTCATCTGAGCCAAGAACATCGAACATCTCCTTGATCTCACGAACGAACTGCTTCTGCCTCCCACCCTCCGAGCTCCAGTTGCGAAACAGGCCCCTCTGCGCGCTGCGGGCCATCTCCTCGGTACGGATCTTGAAGAGGAAACGCTGTCCTTTCACGATCGCCCTGGCATGCAGCCCCTGATACCCTGTCGGCTTGGGATTGGCGATAAAATCCCTGATGGTTCGAGGGATCGGAGGGAACATCCGGTTCACCATACCGAGTGCCTGATAACAGGCCTCGGCAGTACCCAGTACGATCAGGATCTCTATGGGGTAATCGATGACCTTCAGCAGAATGCCATTGCTCCGGTCATAATAGGCCCAAAGTTCCTTTATTCTGATTTCAACCGCGCAGTCAAGCTCCACCTCATGAGCCTGACTGCGCAAGCCATCGGCAATCTCCAGGACGACCGGACTTTCTGCGAGCTGTCTGATGGTCCCCATTAATTTGCTTCCCTGCTTCGGAAACTTGAAGGACAGCGCGAGATTGTACATCTCCCGTTTAATGCCGAAGAGCCCAAAAATCGTAGCCAGCGGTGCATAGATATCAAGGGTCTCATCGGCGATCCGCTGTCTCTTCCTGCGAGGCATGGCCCGTAACGTCCGCAGATTATGCAGACGATCGGCTAATTTTACGAGCATAACCTCGGGCCGAAGAGCGGCTCCTGAAAAAATCTTCCTATGAATGAGTTTGGAATGCGTCTGTTTGTCGCCTGAAAAATGGGTGACCTTGGTGCACCCTTCAACAATGGCCTGAACGTAAGGACCGAACTTCTCACCTACCAGATCAATGGTCACCGCCTCCACATCCTCAACGGTGTCGTGGAGCAAAGCGGCCGCCAGGATCTCGGGATGAACGATATCCATCTCCTCAGCCAACACCTTTGCCACCGAGCAGGGATGCAAAATATAGGCATCCCCCGACCTGCGCCATTGCTCGTAGTGCGCCTCCGTGGCAAAATCAAGAGCCCGCCAGAAGACCTCTTCATTGGGAAGTCCACCGATATAATCGTGCATCTGGCTTCGGAAGATTTCGAGATCAAAAGGAATACGCTGCATATCCCCCCGTCGCGCCATCATTCCCGACCGTCATCTTTTTGAAAACCATCGCAATTTTAATACTTTCCCTAATATTGGTCCTGTGTTATTGTACAAGCGGCTATGAATATCGCTGCAAGCCGGCAGTACATTCCCCATTTCCAAATGCTGTCAGATGGAAATATAGAAAGATCTCCTGCGTCAGACAAATATGACACGTGATTGTCATATAAACAGAATTCCACGTTCCGGGACAAGCAAAAACCTCCATGTCACAAAAAAGAACAAAACATTATCGGGAGAGGCAAGGCCATTGCGCCCGACACAATCAGTCTCCGACACTCCTTGAAAAGGAAATTCTCGCTTTTCTCTATGATCTGCAAGGACAGGCAACCGTCAATACCCTCGTAAAAGCGATCACAGTCAGTCGATCCTCCAAAGAACAAGTTAAGACATGTCTTGCTGCACTGCTGAAAAACAACTGCCTCGTCAAGACCGGAAAAAACGCCTTCTCTTTAAAAAAGAGCCTCCCCCTCTTCGAGGGCATCTTGGACAAAAATCCGCGTGGCTTCGGCTTTGCAACCAATCTCTCTTCCAGGCTCCCGCCGTCTTCTTCTTATGGAAAGGATCCCCATATCTCTCTGTCCAAAATGGGTTCGGCCAATCATGGGGATAGAATCCTCATCCGCATCCTGCATGTCGGAAACGACGGACATCCGGAAGCGGAGATCATCAAAATACTCGAACGGGGGACGGAACGCCTGGCCGGCATTTTTATCTCCGATGGGGCGCTCCCCCATGTCGTTCCCGAAGATCCCCGCTTTCCTTTCTCGATCCATATCCCGAAAGAGCAGCATGATATCGCCTGCCATGGTGATGTTGTATTGGTGAAGATCTTCTTTGCCCAGGAACGAGCGACTACGGTGCAAGGAACCATTCTCGAGGTCCTCGGTTCCCCCGACAATATCGATGTTCAAATGCGGATGGTCATCGAAAAATTCAAGCTTCCCCATATCTTCGACATAAAGGTACGCCAGGAGACCGAGACCCTTTCCGGGGATCTTCGTGCGGTCGGACACAGAACCGATCTGCGGGATATCGCCCATGTGACCATCGACGGCGAAACAGCGAAGGATTTCGATGACGCGATTGCCGTTATCAAGACCCGCAAAGGGTTTCGACTCTACGTTTCCATCGCCGATGTGAGTCACTTCGTACTGCCCGGATCGGCCCTGGATAGCGAAGCCTATCTCCGAGGAACCTCCATTTACTTTCCCGGAAGAGTCATCCCGATGCTCCCGGAAAAACTCTCCAACGACCTCTGCAGCCTGGTTCCGGGTGAAGATCGCCTGACCTTTACAGCGATTCTCGATTTTGACAGGACGGGCAAAAGAATCGGAAAAGTTTTTTGTAAATCGATCATACGCAGCAGATATCGTTTCACCTACACCTTGGTTAGAAAGATCCTGATCGACAAAGATGCTGCCGCCCGCAGGGAACATAAAGATTTTGTTACCCCTCTCAAATGGGCGGGGGAACTGGCAGGTGAACTCCTGAAAAGGCGCCTGCAGCGGGGGGCAATCGGCTTCAATATCCCGGAACCCGAGATATCTCTCGACAGCGACGGCAAGATATCTTCCATAATGCGTGCTGAACGCAATTTTGCCCATCAGATCATCGAGGAATGTATGCTTGCAGCAAACGAGGCGGTCGCCGAAACCTTCTCCCGCAGGGGGAAACAGGCGCTCTATCGCATACACGAGCAGCCCGACCCCGAGAAGGTCCAGAATTTCCGCGAATTTGCCAAGACCCTCGGCCTCGAACTGCCGCCTGCCGAGGTAAGTCCGGAGTGGTTCGGCCATGTTCTTGAGCTGGTAAAAGACAGCCCCAAAGAGTACGTCGTCAATAATCTCCTGTTACGTACGATGCAGCAGGCACGCTACTCCCCCGACAATGTCGGACATTTCGGTCTGGCGGCAACCGACTACACCCACTTCACGTCCCCAATACGCCGGTACCCCGACCTTCTTGTCCACAGAGCCTTGAACAGGCTGATTGCATCTCCTGCGGAAATGGGTCGACCCGCATCGGAAAGACAGCTCCCTCTTACAGACATCGGCCAATTCTTATCCGCGAGGGAAAGGACGGCAATCGACGCCGAACGGGAAATGACTGATCGATTAAAGGTGCGCTTCATGGAAAAACATATCGGCGAAACATTCGAGGCCGTTATTTCGGGTGTCAGTACTTTCGCTTTTTTTGTCGAACTCCTGGATCTTTTCATCAGCGGTTCAGTAGCTGTTGCTCGATTGACCGATGACTATTATCTTTTCGATAGCAAACACCATCGCCTGATAGGAGAGATTACCGCACACATCTATCAGATAGGCCAACAGGTGCGGGTAACAGTCGACAGTGTCGACAAGAGCCGAAACCGGATCAATTTCCTTCCCGTTTGACGAGGAGCTTTCTTTTTGAAGCCCGACTTGATAGAATACGGAACATAAAAAATACCGATTGCTGTATCTGGTAAGGAGAAGGTGTTATGGATGGAACGAACTGGCTGGTGGGTATTTTGGATAATCCCTTCACAAAGGGCCTTGCTCTTGGGATTTTCTTTTGTATTTTTGTTTTCTTTCGTGATTTCCTGCGGCGTCATGAACTGACCAAGGAGATCGATCGCCTCAGAACGCATCTGCATACAAAACTGGAGATCGATGCAACGGAGAACGAGAGAAGAAAAGCGGAACTCGAACGATTGAAACAGGAAAGAGACAATCTGCAGATTACCGTCCAGGCCTTGAACCAGAAGCCGGGCCGCAAGGAGATACGTCAATATTTTATCTACCAGACCGCTCTGGATATCATGTTCGAAAAGGCCCCCGGATTTGCACCGGCCTGGCAAATCACCTTGAAGGAGGCGGAAAACCTGTTTGAAAAGTCGGAGCGGGGTGTTGTACCCCTCCTGAAAAGGCTCATGCCGTCGAGTCCAGATAAGCAAGCTGAAGAGTTTAAAAAGATAAGCCGACTCTCAATTGAGGATTCCAGCAGGGATACCTGATTTATTTTTCTTTTTTACAACCGGGAGACAGATTGATTTTCATAAAACGACGTGAAAAGAAAGTCCCCTCAGGCTATTCAAGAAAAATCAATCTGTCTCCCGGATAGTGGCTGAGTTTCATTGGTATTCACAATAAATTTAGCCGTAGGTCTATGCATGATATTCCGAGGATTAAATCTCAAGAGCAACGAAGAGTTAGGACACGACAGCCGTTTATGGACAGGCACTAGCTCTTCTTCCGGGATGCCTGCCTGCGCTCATCCGTGTCCCTCAAACTGCCAGCTGTCCTGCCGGATATGACTTCTCACCTTGCGCAGGTTCCACCAAAGACCATCGATCTCACGCTTCTCGATCGGATTGCCATCGTTCTGATGGAACCCAAATTCCCTGAAAATATAGGCGCGGTAGCCAGAATCGCCTATAATATGGGGCTCTCCCGTCTCATAGTTGTGCGAGATGCTCTCCCCGATTATGAATCGATGGCCAGGATGGCCACCCACAAGGCCGTGCATCTGATCGATACCATGGAGTTGCACCAACAGATTGAGACGGCCCTTGCACCATTCTCCTGTGTTGTCGGCACCACCGCCAGACGGGGCAGACAGCGAGCCCTGGAACAAGGTCCACGCGAAATCATAGAAGAAATCAAAGCCCTGCTCCCGGATAATCAAATTGCATTCCTCTTCGGGCCTGAAGACCGTGGTTTGACCAACGATGATCTCAAGTTCTGCCAGCTGACCTCGTCAATTCCGACTGCGGATTTTTCCTCCCTCAATCTCGCCCAGGCGGTTGCGGTACACTGTTATGAAATCTACCATGGGCTCATCCATTCCCAAAAAGACCTGACGCCGTCTCCAAAACTTGCCTCCACCTTCGAACTGGAGGGAATGTATGCCCATGTGGAGGAGGCCCTGGTTATGATCAATTTTCTCCAGGAAAAAAATCATGCCTACTGGATGAATAATATCAGAAAGTTCCTGAGCAGGACCCGTCTGTCGTCAAAGGATGCGAATATCATCAGGGGAATATGTCGACAATTTCTCTGGCATCAGAGAAAGGGTCCCCATCAGGAATCAACCGATGGAGACGAGCGGACCACCCCGGGCCCATCATGAACCTAATGCCCGGGGACGGAAACACAAAATGGTAATTCGGAGCACACAACCCGACCCTGGCGGAGCGTAGCCTCCGAAGAAACAAGGACCAACCTTGCTGAAAATATAAGGAAGATCAATCTGTTATGCCTGGTCGCTTCTTTTTATCACCAATTGGCCTGAAACTTGCAAAATTGAAATGCGACTATCCGATCCGGGGCTGTAGTTACCGGACACCAGGCCCAGACATGAACAGAGGAGAAAACAATGATTTCCGCTTATCAATCGGCACTCTCGGCGCTTCAGGCATTCGGGACCGGAATCAACTCCAACGCCAATAATATCGCCAACAGTCTCACCGCCGGGTACAAGCAGACGCGCGTCACCTATTCGGAAATGCAACCGGGGGGCGTTGCCGCCACGGTAAAAAAAGATACCACCCCAGGCCCTTCGGTCTATCAACCGACAGGTAACGGGCCTGAACTCAGCCAGCAGTCGAATGTCGACCTGGCCGATCAACTGACCGGTATGATGTTGAACAGCGATAATTTCAAGGCCAATATCAAGACCATCCAGACAACGGATCAGATGCTGGGCAGTCTTCTCGATATCAAGGCCTGATCCGTTCTTTTCCTCATATGCCGTTTAACGGGCACTGTTCGCACAGCGGTCTGCTTTTCCGGCAATAGTCTTTGCCAAGCCTGACAATAAGGGCATGATACTCATTGAAAAGCGTGCTGTCGGCCGGCAAGGCCGACATAAATGTCTCCTGTATCGAATCGTAATCGCTCTCCTCTGCAAGCAACCGGTGACGGGAAAAAACCCGGTGGGTATAGGTGTCTATGACGAAGATCGGATGATCGCCTCCATAGAGGAGGATGGAGTCCGCCGTCTCGGGTCCGATCCCCTGCACCGAAAGCAGATTCTCCCGCCCGTGCATCATGTCATCCTGAAGAAGAAGCTCCAGCCTGCCCTGATATCTCTCCCCGACCATCGACAAGAGGTTCTTCAACCTGTGTGCCTTGATGTTGAAATAGCCGGAGGGACGAATTAACCCTGCAAGATCGTCGAAGGGCAGGGCCGAAAGGGCCTCGAAGGAGAGGACCCCGGCATCCTTAAGGTTGTTTATGGCCCTGCTGACATTGCTCCAATTGGTGTTCTGGGTCAGGATCGCACCGACAACCATCTCGAAGGGGGTTTCTCCGGGCCACCATCCCTGCGGACCGTAAAATTCGTACAGTCGGTTGTATACCCTAAGGAAATCGTTTTTTTCAGTCACCCAGGCAGATCCCCAATTCTCTGGCGGCAAGCACCTTGTCACTGTCGAGATTCACTTTTTTCCTGGATTTAATCGCATCGGCGATCGGAACCGCCTCCATTTTACCGGAGATCAAGGCCACCATATGATCGAAAATATTCTCCTCGACCAATCGAACGGCAGCGGTACCAAAGCGCAGGGCGAGCAGCCTGTCGAAGGTTGTCGGTGATCCGCCGCGCTGCAAATGCCCGAGGACAAGGGATCGAGTGTCCTTGTCCGTTCGTTTTCTGATCTCCGAGGCGACCCACTCCCCTACCCCGCCAAGGACAACTTCTTCCCTTCCCAACTCTCCTGATCCCTTGTTGAAGACCTTGCCTCCCTTGGCAATCGCTCCTTCGGCCACAACGACAATGGCATAATGTTTTTCATGAAGCTCATTGTCGGCAATTTTTTCGCAGACCTTATCAATATCAAAGGGAATCTCGGGAATCAGAATGGCATCCGCACCGCCTGAAATCCCGGAGTACAGAGCGATCCAGCCCGAATCTCTGCCCATGACCTCGACCACCATGACCCTGTCATGCGATTTTGCGGTGGAATGCAATTTATCCAATGCGTCGGTTGCAGTCGACACAGCGGTATCAAAACCAAAGGTCCGGTCGGTGATCTCGAGATCATTATCGATGGTTTTCGGCACTCCAATGACGGGCATGCCCTTCTGAGCAAATCTATGGGCAATCTCAAGACTTCCGTCTCCGCCGATGGCTATATGGCAATCATAGCCCATCCTGGTAAAATTTTTCATTATTTTGTCAGAAACATCAATAATCTGGATCTCACCGGCAAGGTTCTCAACAGGTCGGGCAAATGGATTGCCTTTATTGGTCGAACCCAGTATCGTTCCGCCTGTGGCATAGATGCCCTCGACATCATGGAGATCCAGACGCACCATATAGTCCAGGTCCAGAAACCCTTTATAGCCACTCTTGCTCCCGTAAACCTCCCAGCCGCGGCGATAACATGCATGGACAACTGCATAGATGACAGCATTCAATCCCGGAGCATCACCTCCACCGGTCGATATGACCACCTTTTTCATTTCCACCTCTTAAGATGTTCTCCCTATGGGCAAACAATAAAAAGCCTGCCACGTACCAAAGCCCCGGAACAATCCCCGCACCACGGCCACAGAAGGAAAATCTTCTGTTATTTTAAATACTCTCAATTCTATCATCATGCTTTTTAGGGAAGCAAGAAAAAAATGGGCTGGGAAAATATTCCTTTTCACCCTGATATGATATCACTTTCGAATGGTTAAGAAGAAGAATCTTTCCAAATTTGGTTGATTGACTTCTTTTCTATAACACATTATTTTCTTCAGGTAAGAATGTTTTTAAGTATCAATCTATAGTGCGAACGTGCGTGAACTGCATGGTTGCAAGGAGGAAAGCATGTCTGATTTTAGTGTAACAGACTTGGCGGTGTCCAAACTCAAGGAATACATGGAGCAGAACAATATCGATTCCGCTCTTCGTGTTGCCTTGATGCAGGGCGGTTGATCCGGTCCCTCTTTGGGATTGGCTCTGGATGAGCCAAAGGACAACGATGAGGTCTTCGAAAATAACAGCCTTAAATTCCTTGTAGAAAAAGGCCTTTTGGATACCTGTGGTGCTATCAATGTAGAGTATATCGATGCCGGGCCAAGGTCGGGTTTCGGTATAACGTCCGCCAACCCCTTGGGTGGCGGAGGTTGTAGCAGCGGTTCCTGCAGTTCCGGAAGCTGTGGGTGATCCTGTACTGTTTTTCTGATCTTAACAAGAGGAGCCGGAACCACAGACTTTCACGTCTTCCTCCTCATATGATTTCCAACGGGCCTCCTCCGGGAGGTCCGTTGTCCTGTTCTCCCCCCACCTTTTTTTGTTTCAGGATTTTTCTTGTCAAATTGTTGACTCTCATTTTCCCAGATCTTATGTTCTTGCGGAAATACCAGAGAGGAATGATCGACTACATTTCAGGTCATCAAGGAGATAGGCATGCGGTTTGACAAATTTACATTGAAGTCACAGGAAGCAATCCAGTCATCCCAGCAACTGGCACAGCAGCATTCCAACCAGGAGATACATCCCTGTCATCTCGCCAAGGCCATTCTCGAGCAGCCGGAAGGGGTTGTGGTTCCGGTTCTCCAGAAAATGGGGGTAACTCCTTCGACCATCCTGATGGAAATCAATCGCCTCATTGAACAGATACCAAAGGTCTCCGGCAGCGGCGCAGGCCAGATCTATGCCTCAGCTGACCTCTCAAGGATTCTCGACGCCTCTCTTGTCGCCGCCAACCAGATGCAGGACGACTTCGTCAGCCAGGAGCACCTTTTTCTGGCGATCATCCGGGATGGGAAGAGCCCCTGTGCCAGGATGCTGCAGTCCAAGGGCATAGAGGAGAAAACCTTTATGCAGGCCCTGAGTTCCATCCGGGGAAGCCACCGGGTGACCGATCAGTACCCGGAAGAAAAATATCAGGCCCTGAAAAAGTACGGCCGAAATCTGACGGATATCGCCAAACAGGCAAAGCTCGATCCCGTGATCGGCCGCGACGAAGAAATACGTCGTATTATTCAAGTGTTATCACGAAGAACCAAGAACAATCCCATCCTGATCGGTGAACCTGGCGTAGGCAAGACCGCAATCGTAGAGGGGCTGGCCCAGAGGATTGTCAACGGCGATATTCCGGCGTCGCTGACCGGAAAACAAGTGATTACGCTGGATCTGGGTGCCCTGGTTGCCGGGGCAAAATACCGGGGAGAGTTCGAGGATCGTCTGAAGGCCGTGCTGAAAGAGGTTATCGAACGGGCTGGTGAAATCATCCTCTTCATCGACGAGATCCACACTCTGGTCGGCGCCGGAGCCGCCGAAGGATCAATGGACGCCTCCAACATGCTCAAACCGGCGCTTGCCCGCGGAGAGCTCCACTGTGTCGGAGCAACAACACTTGATGAATACAGAAAATATATTGAAAGAGACAGCGCACTGGAGCGCCGGTTCCAACCGGTTCTGGTTCAGGAACCAACCGCAGAGGATACCATCGCCATTCTTCGCGGAATAAAAGAAAAATATGAGGTACATCACGGTGTTCATATCCAGGACGCCGCAACCGTTGCTGCAGTCACCCTTTCGACCAGATATATTTCCGACAGATTTTTGCCCGACAAGGCCATAGACCTGATCGATGAAGCGGCATCCAAACTTCGTATCGAGATCGATTCGATGCCCACCGAGATCGATGAACTTGAACGCCAGCGCATTCGCCTGGAAATCGAACAGGTGGCTCTGAAAAAAGAAAAGGACAAAGCATCCAGAGAACGGTTCGAGGAGATAGCAAGGAAACTGGCCAATCTCAACGATCGTCTCAATGCCATGAAGGGGCAGTGGACACTGGAGCGCGACACCATACAGAACATCAGGAAAATCAAGGAGGCTATCGACCAGGCGCATGCGGAGGAACAACAGGCCGAGAGGGCAGGTGAATTTAATAAGGTTGCCGAGATCCGTTACGGCAGGATTGTTCAATTGGAAAAAGACGTTGCCCTGGAAAACGGCAGATTACAAGAAATTCAAGCCAGTCATAAGATGCTTAAAGAGGAAGTCACGGCAGAAGATGTCGCATCCGTCGTTGCCAAATGGACCGGAATACCAGTGGACAGGCTGCTGGAAGGAGAGGTGGATAAACTCATCCATGCAGAAGAAATTCTGAAAAGAAGGGTTGTCGGACAGGACACCGCCATAAGGGCAATCGCCAACTCTGTACGTCGAGCAAGGGCCGGTCTGCAAGACCCCGACAGACCACTGGGATCTTTTATCTTCTTGGGGCCCACTGGAGTCGGCAAAACGGAGCTTGCCCGGGCACTTGCCGATTTTCTTTTCGATAGCGAACATGCCATGATTCGCATCGATATGTCCGAATTCATGGAAAAACACTCTGTCGCCCGCCTGATCGGCGCCCCCCCCGGCTACGTCGGCTATGAGGAAGGCGGATATCTCACCGAGGCGGTGCGCCGGCGACCTTATGCCGTCATCCTCCTTGACGAAATCGAAAAGGCGCATTCCGACGTTTTCAATGTTCTGCTCCAGGTCTTAGACGACGGGCGTATGACCGACGGCAAAGGCAGAACCGTGGATTTCAAGAATACGATCCTGATCATGACATCAAATCTTGGGAGCGATGTGATCTTCAGAATGGCCGAAGAAAAAGAGAGCCATGACAGCATCAGTCACCAGATGGCCGAAATCCTGCGTTTGAAATTCAAACCGGAATTTCTTAACCGGATCGATGAAACCATCATCTTCGGCAGTCTCACCAAAGACAACATGCTGGGTATTGTCGATATCCAATTGCAACGGGTCCTTGCCAGAATTTCTCAGAGAAAAATAACAGCCAGAATCAGTGAGCGTGCCAAGCATTTTCTTGTCGATGCAGGATACAACCCGCAGTTTGGGGCACGCCCACTGAAAAGAGCCATCCAGCGTTACCTCGAAGACCCGCTGGCGATGAAATTGCTGGAAGGGCATTTCAACGAAGCAGATAGGATCACCATTGATGCGGGTGATGGACAGCTCACCTTTACTGTGGCTTAGGCATCCATTGCCACTTATTACTCCACCTCCGCTGGGATCGAGATGTCCCGAGGATACAAACAAATAAAGATAATGGCTAATACTATCGACGAAATTTCAGTAAATTATGAAGAAGATGGCGTACTTCTGGTAAAAGAGCTCGACAAGGAAGTCTTATCCAAAGGGGCCTGGACCACCATTCTCTTCCGTTACCAGAATTGGGACAAGGGTAAAGATACCTTCGGCAAGGACATGTTCTCGATTCGTCGTTACCAAAAACGGCAGGGGGAATATGTTCAAAAATCCAAATTCAATATCTCCAGTCTTGAGCAGGCAAAAAAGATCATCGAGACATTGCAGCGATGGACAAAGAACGAATGACCATAAGAGGTATTTTCCTTGAACTCCGAATTATTTCCATTAATTCGAACCAAACATTTTCTTAACAGAATACAAAGTTAATGGTTGACAGTGAACGGCGTATCGTGTAGTTTGCCGCGGTCTTCGGGATAAGGGAAAGAGCAAGACCCGCCGGGACAGATTGAGATAAAAGAATCTTGACAGGGAAGTGGAAGCAAGATAGACTGTTAA
>JBJKPM010000080.1:0-31742 GCA_046706325.1 Desulfocapsaceae bacterium
AATTTCCAGGACAATATGATCCTGGTGACCCTGTAGAGCAAACTGAATCTATAGAGTGTTTCACCGGCGGTCTGGGGAATCAAAAAAAGTCGATAGGCATGGGAGCAATCACCCCTCAATCCCGGGAATCCCCGGTAATGATGGTCATTACAGCTATCATGGAGGACGACGAAATCAGGTTTGAAGTCTATGACATTCAACACATAATTGACTGTTGAATGCACCGAGGACCACCAGTATGTGCCGAAATTTAATACCTGGACGTTTCTTCCCGGTACATGGGCGCTAAGGTACTCCTGTAAGAATTCAGGATAGCCGTCTGCAGTGGTCGAGCCGCCCAGACAGGCAATCCGGATCATGGTATCGGGTTTTGGCACATCGGATAACTTCAAGGTGTTAAATCCAAGAAAAAAATCTCCGTCTGCCCCCTCAACGGGACCACGGGGTCCGGTAAATTGGAGAAAAGGGTGTGGTACGTAGTTTGAATAATAAAGATTATCCGGGTTGTCGGTTACATACCGGTGGATTTTTGCAAATAACGGGTACTTTCTGCCACCCAGCGGCAGAATGTGTTTTGCAAACAAACGGAGGATCAGCTCAGAATAACTGAGGATTATAACTGACCGGATAATAACGGTCGATACGATTCCGGCATGTTGCCAGACGCCGTCGACAGAAAAGAGCAGGAGGAGGAGTATATTGACAAATTGAACCCATCGACAGATATTCTCGCCCCGTTCATCCCCCCATTCCAATGCAAATAGTGTTCTTTGCAATGGCGGAAAGAGAAAGGGAACCAATACACCCAGTGAAATTTCCAGCGAGGACATTGTTGAATTCCGGTCTTAAAAGAGCGGATAGACTTCATCGGACGGGGATTTCTTTTTTTTCTGGTCTGTGGATTTGCCCTGGTTCTTCTTTTTTCTAAAAATATTTGCCATTGCTTTGAAAATTTTCTTCAGTAAATTCATATCTACGCTCACGCGTTCTCACGGTTTGTTCCGGTACTTTAATTTTCAACTTTTACAATTTTCTAAAACTTACTAAAATTATTGTCCGGATGCAACAGCAATTTTCAAGATGATCATTTTGTATTTGGTTCAGAATTTGCAGATAGTTGAAAAATCAGCAGATCTTTATTTTCAAAGACCCTGGTGAATCTTGGGTCATTCTTAAGATCATGTACAAATTCAGGGGGATAAACCCCAAGATTTGTAATTGCCTTATCAACAGGTGCAATCAGATGTTTCTTGATGACCACCGCACCGACATGGAACTGACGCAACATCTCGATACGTTTGCCGTCATCGGCCCGCCAGAATTCACGTAATCTATATCCCAGATACCATTCATGTTGCATCGGAAAAAGCCGGTAGTCTCCTTCCGGGTACATGAAAATCCCCGGGGGGACAGGCGGATGTTTGACAAGATAGGCTATCCCGGCCTTGATTGCAGGAGACACGACCCGCAGTCTGTAGGTCTTCGCTAAGACATATCCGCCCTGAAGGATAGCCAGGGTTGCCAGTAATGTTATCAATACCTTTGTCTTTTTCAGCTTCGTAATGCCCTCGGCAAAAGGAAGCAATACAAACGGAAGCCCGGGCAGAAAAAATCGGGCATCCGGTGCAGTCCTGCCGAAATATGCAGCCAGTACCAGAAATGACCCGCCGGTAAGGTAGAGCCATCGTCCTGAAGGCAGAATAATTTCTTTGTTGATGAGATTGGTTTTTCCAAGATATTTTGCCGGGAGAGGCAAATTCAGGAGTGCTCCTAAAAAAACCACCAGCCAGAGCAGGATTCCACCATAAACAAAGAAGTTTTCTTTTATCCGCAAGTCACCGGGGTTATTGGCAATTATCTGCGGTGCTGTTTCGGAGATTTCTTCGTCTGCCTCATTTGCGGTTGATACCACAGCAGGATGAACCGGCGCCCCTGCCGGCTCCACCCCGGTCCCGGGCACGTCTGCTCCAATCCCACGCTTAACCGCTGCCAATATATGTTCCAATTTTTGCAGCGGGTAAAACGGCGCATGGGCATACATATTGACGGTTTTTCCCAGACCAAAGCTGCATCCTAAGATAAGGAACGCCGAGAAAATAAACGTAAGAACGCTCTTCATGATCCCTGATTGCCTGAAACGCCACCAGAGAAACAGCATAAAAAATGCCGGAAAAAACAGGACCGCCGTTTCTTTAAAACCGACAGCCAGAGCCATAAAGCATGAGGCGAGATACCATCTTTTTCTGCGTAACAGGTAAAAAGCGGTAAGGACCTGGGCCGTAACCGGGACATCCTGGTAGAAGGCCACCGAAAATATCAGGCAAAGAGGCAGCGAAGCAAGGGTCAATAAATAAATCAAGGCGGCTCGGGTGTTCACACCACCTCGTGATCTTGCCAGTAAATAGGCAACCAACAGTAATTGAAACAGAAAAAATGTTTGATATATCTGAATAGCGAAAAACGAACTGCCGGTGAGGCGATAGACCAATGCTCCGAAATAATGCCAGAGAAATGCATGCGGATATCTTCGTGTCTCCATCTTTCCGGTCGATTGAGGGATTTCGGCAAAAAAGTTCGGCCTTGACAGATCATGGGCCTGGTTGACCAGCATATAATAATGCGTCACTTCGTCGCCGATCATGGCCTGGGGAGAGGCAAATCCGACCGCCAGAACGGACAGACATGCCAGGGCGATAATTACCGGGGCACCAATTCTGGTTCCACGAATGCTGCGTCCCGAAACCTCCCCGTCCAGTACAGTTGCTGTTTTTTTCCGTGTCAGGACTAAGAACTTTTTAATTGGTGAGAACCAGCGTCGAGATTCTCCCCCCGCTGGTTGGGAAGGAAGTGGATTCAGATTATTTTCTCCGGCTCTCTGTTGCAGAAGAAGTTGCTCATACTTTCTTTCAAGCCGGGTCAGGATCAAGGAAAAATAGAAAAGCATAAGGGTTAGAAAGCCGATGCAACCAACACCTATCAGGGCGTAGTACTGCCCTGCCGTTTCTTTGCTCAAGTATCCGATCGCCCAAGGAAATGCACCTGAGATGATCAGACACATGCTCATCCCAAACCAAAACAGCGCATACCGTAAATGCAGGATTGACACATATACGGACCAAAACGTGATTAGGCAAAGGGTGCCTCCTAAAAATAGAGCAAGCAAGGCGACTCGCTGATGGACTTCAAAATGTGCAAAGGCTGAAACAATATGCGAATAGAAAATCAAAGAAAGCCCGATAGTAATGCCGACACAGGCACCAAGAGGACGAATGCGGCGGTCCCAGAGACCGACTATAATGATAAGGCTGACGAGAATTCCAAGAAATACCAGCAAAACCTGAGAAAGAGACCCGAGCCAGCGCTCTGCAAACTGGTAAACAGCCATCAAAAAATGCATGCCGTCACATTCCCTTGAAAGATCTTAAATGCATTACCGAACCGATTGCTCATACACCATTCGGAAGAGATCAACCGTTTCCCGAGCGGTGTTTTTCCATGAAAACCCGGCTGCCCAGGCCTTTGCCTTGCCGACAATTTCCGATCGCCCCGGCTCCTCAAGAAAGGCAAGTTCCAGTATTTTTTCAGCAAGCCGATCTTCGTTGAACGGTTCGGGGTACACCACATGGTCACCTCCCACTTCAGGAAGGGACGCCTTTCGCGGCACTATGACCGGAACACCCGCCATCATCGCCTCCAATACCGGCAGCCCAAACCCTTCATAAAAAGAAGGCAACACGAAGATATCCGCATTTTGATAGAGCAGTTTTAAGGATGAAGATGAAACACCGTTCTGCAATCTATGAATCCTGTTGGGAAGATTCAGACGGGCAAGACTTTCCTGGAGGGTCTTCTCACCCCGGCGGGCTTTTCCCACCAATACGAGATCATGCGGGATCTTGTCGTGGATCTTTCGAAAGGCGTCGACCAGCAGGTGCACATTTTTATGGGGATAGGTATGGGCGACACATAAGATATATTTCCCTGCGGCCGGCAGGGTGCCGCCGGTCTCCATATCCGGTTGCATCGCTGGGGACGGCTCACCAAAAGACGGGTCGACTCCCTCCAGTATCGGAAAAACCTTATCCGGGTCGACAAATCGATATCTTATGAGCTCATCCCTGGCAAATCGGGATACGCTGATGACTGCCTTCCCTACCCTGCAGGCCAGACGGACAAGACCGTCCAGGGTAAATCGTTCCAGCCAGGACATATCCTCGGGATAGCTTTTATACTGGAGATCATGGATGGTCACGACCTGGGGACAACGGCTCCAGAATGGCGCAGTATATCCAGGCGACCAGAGAATGCTTACCTCACTCTCCATAACCCTGATCGGTAACCAGACCTGTTCCATAACAATCCTGAGAGGACGAATAGCGGCTTTAAAAGACAGCATTTCATATCGTACCGATGTATGGTCGCGAAATATCTTTTTTAACAGAGAATCGTTATCGCTATTGGTGAAAAGAGTAATCGGCAATTGGGGAAATTGCCGGACAATCGCCTGTAATAGCTCTTGGAGATACACTTCCGTGCCCCCCACATCCCCCGGTACATAGAATAAGGTGTTGACACCCAGATGAAATGCCCTGGCTCTGTTTTGGTTTTTCATACCAGTCGAGACGAATTCATTTTTGTTCCCCTGGTCGGCGTCGCATCTGTCCGCACTCAGCCCGTTCGATATGGGCATCAACAGGACTCGGCAGGCAACGGTTTCATGCCTGCACACAATCAGGCAGCTATCCCATCAATACCAATATAAATCAGACCATACTACATATTTCGACTTCTCAAGAGCGCCATCATGCTGTAGGCACAGACGATCCCCCAGCGCACCCCATTGTGAATAAATGTCTGAGGTGCAAATCTCCCGGCATCGGCGGCGGCGACATCCAGCTCTTCTTTAAATTGGACCTTGAAGTTGCGGCCGCTGATCGATTTGTCATGCCAGCAAAATGCAGAGACAGGCCCTCCTGGAATGGCAACCGCCTTCCCTTGTCTCCATAACCTTAAGAGGAAGTCGTAATCCCAGGCAGCCACCATATCCTCCCGCAGGTTTCCGGTCTTCATCAAGGCCTCTCTCTTGAAAAACAAGGCGGGCTGAGAGACATAATTAATGCATTGGATGACAAAGTGTGAGGACACCGGAAAGAAGAACTCCTTGAAACGAGTAATAGCCTTCCGGATTTCCCTGTTTTCTTGGTCGACAATAGGACATTTGCCGAAACAAAGCGCCAGTTCCTTATCCGGGGCGAAGACCTCTCGGACTCTTTCCAAGGACCCGGGATAGTACTGATCGTCGGCATTCAGCCAGGCTACGATATCGCCGGTCGCGACAGCCAATCCTTTATTGATGGCATTTGCAGGGCCATGGTCCTTTTCGCTGATCAGGCAATCAATGGAGGACCTGTACCTCTTGATGATGGCGTGAGAATCATCGGTACTGCCGCCATCAACAAGGATATATTCCAATTCGATGCCGTCTTCTCTCTGGCTGACAACACTCTTGATGGTTCTCTCCAGAAATGCCGCACCGTTATAATTCGGCGTGATGATACTAAAGCGCATATTTTTTTGAAATCCGAGGTTTTTTTCTTGCAAGGTCGGCACCGATAAAAGGAATCAGAAAATAGAGCGCCAGATATAAAAAATAGTAGTATCGCCAATTGAATATATCGAAAAACACCAGGACCGCCGCCTGAACCACTATAAAAAAACTGAATACGGATGTCATCGGTAATTTTTTAAGGAATAAGGGAAGAATCGGCAGGAAAGCCAGCATAAATACAGGATTCCATGTCAAGTAGACCCAGGGAGCTCGGTAGGTTTCCCAATAGAGATCCATAAAGATCTTTGCCAGCTGCCGCTGGAGGGTTGTCCGCGGCAGAGGCAGGAAGCTATACACATCGTTCCATCCGACACGGCGCAGGAAATCATTATTATACCGGCCGTACAGGCAGTAATGGACAAGGTCCCATTGTCTTTCCTTTTGATTCACATTGAGAATCCCAAAATATTTCCTGCCTTGTTGCAGGATATATTCGGGTGAGATTCTCTGTCGTACCTGTTGCACATAGAGTTTTGTTTCAGAGACAAAGAATGAAGCCTTCGGGGTCCGGGAAAATGTTGGCCACAGGACACCCGCCATCAGCAGGAAACCTGCAGCCCACAGCAGGGTCTTCCTCTTTATTCGGACTCTGATAATGCCTAGAACGACGAGCAGGAGTGGGATCAGCAGCATAGAGACCGCGCCGTTATATCGTATTCCCACCATGGCAAGAGTCAGCAAAAGAAGGACACTCCACGTCTGTTTAGAGACGTGGAGTGTATTCGTACGCCTGCGAAAATAAAAATCCGCCAGTGTGAAACCAATGAAAACGTTCAGCAATGCGAAGGGGATATCCTTCCACAGGATCATTGTGTACATGCCCACCGGCAGGGAAAAGGCGACGAGAAGATAGCTCGGCACCAAAACCCACAACGACAGTCTCCAGCGATAAAACGAGAAAAAGATAGAGGCTGTGAGCAACGAAGTACAGAGGATCTGAAAGATAGGAACGACCGCCATATTATTCCAGAAGAAGCTCAGAAACTGATAGAATATGACATTGAGCGGCGGATGATCGCCCAGAAACATACCGGGGATCTGAGCGGCTCGCCAGATTTTCAAAGAATCCGTAGAGGCAACCCCCGGCCAGAAGGCAAAAAGCCAGAGAAAATACAGCCCGCAACTCCCGAGAAACATCAACCAAAAAAGATAGCGTTTTTCATTGAAAAACATATCCCTTGCACTGGTAAACCGACCGGCATAGGAGAAAAGGGCAGAGATTATCCAGGTGGCAATCAATGAACACAGGACCTGCAGACCAAAACGCAGGGGATGGAAATAGCGCCTGATTTTCTTATTGACACCGCTCATCCGGTATACAATCCCTTCGGGCGTCTTCAGACCGCCATCCAACGACAGCGTCTTTTCTCCGGCAGCCGTTATCCTGAATGAGGACACGGTAAAGGCGCCGTTTGATTCAACCCGATAGGCCTCTACCGGGTACCGGGGCATATCCATTGTTATTGCAAAACGGCCATCGGCAGCGACGAACCAGTAGTCAAGCACGGCTGAGTTTTCACGCGACCAGCCATTCATATCATTGGAGGTATACAGATCTCGTCGGTCCGTCTTTCCTGCCATGTCAACCTTTACGACACCTGCCCTGTTGAATGTCAGAAACTCGAGGTGAAGGTGATGTTTGAGATGCAGCAGGAGATTGAGCCCGGATCCTTTGTCTTTGAGGACGATCAGGCCGTTGGCCTGCTTCTCTATTTGCCCTGATTGCCCTTCGGGAAGCAGGTACCGTTGGCCGTCCACCTCGATATCGCTCAGGATGACCTTGGCCTGCAACGACGCCGGATTTTTTTCCCCTGTTCTCGAGATTTCCACCTTGATCCCATCTTTTTCTTGTAAATCCGTCAATGGCTGCAAGGCGTACCTATTCATCTCATAGCCGTTCAGACCGTGGCCTGAGTTCCAACGAACAACCATCTGCGAGGAAGGATTCGACACATGGCCGGTAATCTCTATTTGAGCAGCCGGAAGGTACGGGTTACTCCTGTAGAGCCACAAGAGAATGCCACAGAAAATCAGCGGCAAAAGGCAGAGTGTTGCTATCTTTTTATGCAAAGAAAGATTCCCTAAAGGAGCTTGGTTAGAAGGACATTCCTCTGTGCAGCACCTTGAAAAATATGATGTGTAAAGGACACGAACGGTTATCGGCAAGTTTGGTGATCTTTTGTCCAGACGAACTCCCTAAGAAAACGCCGCCTGCCGTCAATATGCCGCAGGAAATCCAGCCCCAGCCTTCTCAAAATGACTGGCGGCCAGACACCCGACTCTAGAAGGGATCCGTCTTTCACCACATCAACCAGATTTTTCAACCGCCGGCCCAAACTCAGGGAGTTGATCGATTTAAAATCCGTATATTCAAAAATCCCAAAATTTTCAAGATGATAAAGATTTTCGAAGAAATCGACCTCCGCCTTTTCCGGGGTAAAGACCATCCTGGCATGACGCCTGGCAAACCACTCGATATCCGGTAAGATACGATCGGAACGGACAAAACCCTCCGTGAACTCGGAGAAAAGGCGATACATGTTGTCCTGTAAGGGTTGGATCACATTGGCGAACAGTTCCCGTTCTTCGGGGAAATCGACAGTCATTACCAGGAGTCTGGAATTACCCATGTCGATATCTGAATAAATCGCGAGATGGGCATCCGATGCCTTGTTGTATTCGGAAGAGACGAGATAACAATCGGCACTGCCGTGGGTCGCTCCCAACATCATCTCAAAAAGAGATCTATTGTTATTGAACACATTCAGAAAGGGGGTATTTCCTGAATGATTATCGAACAGGATCCCCTTTTTTTGGTTTTTACCGTCTCGCTCGGTCGCATTCAAAGACCCGATATAATATCCGTTAAACGGTATTCTCCCCTCCAGGAGATGGAAGAGATTATCCTGGATGGACCCTTTCCAGCCGACATCGACAAGATGTACCCCCTTTGACAGATCGACGCCGAACGATTCAAGGTAGGAAATAAGGTTCGATCGTTGTTGTCGTCGCCGGGATTCAAAGTGATCTTTGAACAGGTCAAGAGCAAGCAATGCCTTGAATTCCTGTCTGTTGGATAAATCCTGAATTCGCAGGTCACTCGCAACGGCCAGGAGAAGACAGAGTTTGCTGATGATATCCTTATCAAAATTGAGACTCTGTAAAAATTCACGAATCGAGATATCCCGATAATGAAGGAACAGACGATGAAAATCTTCGTTTTTCAACGGATGCAGCGAACAGAGAAAGGTTGATTTTCGCGATGCCAGGAGATAATGCGACCGAATCCGTTGTTCACCGATTGCCGCTGCCTGATACAAATCAAACAACCTCTTCAAAAACTCTCCTTCCTTTGACAGGAAGAAAACATCTTTTGCTCCATTGTCCCTGAGCTCTCGATATAATCGATAAATAAAGAGCCAGAGGCTGAAACCCATCTCAGGAAAATATCCCTCATGGAAGTGCAAGGTTTTATAATACGTCACGCGATCAGACAAGCCCTCGATGTCTTTTCTTTTCAAGATACCTTTTCCCTTCCACATGCTAAAATAATACCGGCTTCGAGCCATAGAATTTCGTCGGAAGATTGAAAATCTCTACAGAGTTCCCCTGCAATGTTTGAGTTTGCACTCCGGAGGCCGTTCACTGCAGAACCTTTTCAACCACCAAGGCTTCAAGTTCATTGTTGAACATTCCATGGACAAAACGGCCCGGGGTCACGGCTGCAAAAGAAAATATATTATGCGCCCAGCATTGCACCGTATGGTCATAGCTGTATCGTCCCTCACCTATTCCAAGCGTCAAGGTATACTCCTGGGAAGAGACCTCGGGCCATCTAAACTCAAATTTCACAATCGAAAATCCCGCCTCGATCGGCAAAGGTTCTGCCAATAACGACACACTGTTCTCACCGAAAAGAGCGATACCGACCCTATCCTTGATCGTGTAACCGAAGATAGTTTCCGCAATCGGCCGCTTGGCAAGAATCAGCATCCTGACGGTTACCAGCTCACCCCGTTCAATCGTCTTGAAGATATTGCCGTTTTTGGTCACGGAAACATGGTAAATAATGACATCGTTTGCTCCCCCTCGCGAATCGTTGTCAACCGGTATCCATTCCTTGAAATCAGGCACGCAGGCTTGAATGTTTTCGAGGGCTTCCTCCGGGATTTTCGAAGGGGAAAACGCCGTGGATTCATCTCTTCCGAAGAGCTCGTTATGGACCAGCCGTGTATAAAGGGCAATCCCCTCAGCGGTTTCTCCATCGTAGAGTTTCCGGCCTCCTTCCAGAACAATGACCCGGTCACAGAGATTCGATACCGCATGCATATCATGGGATACGAGAACGATCGTATTTGATTCCATCATCTTCTTCATGTATTTCATGCACTTCTGCTGGAAAAAGATGTCCCCTACGGCCAGGGCCTCGTCCACTATCAGGATATCCGGGTCGACACTTATCGCCGTTGCGAAGGCCAATCTGACAAACATGCCGCTTGAATACATCTTCACCGGCTGGTCTATAAAATTACCAATCTCTGCAAAATCGGTTATCTGTTTAAATCTTTTATCCGTTTCTTCGCGGGTCAGCCCCATGATCGATGTACTCAGATACACATTGTCACGACCGCTGAATTCAGGATTGAATCCGGCGCCAAGTTCAAGCAGTGCCGAAACCCTTCCGGAAATCGCCACCGAACCGGACGTCGGTTGAAGAATACCGCAGATAAGCTGCAGCATCGTCGATTTGCCGCTGCCGTTGCGGCCGATGATCCCTACGGTCTCGCCTCGATTCACCTCAAGATCAATATCTTGTAAGGCATAGAAGGGAACGTGATATTGTTTGGCGAAAGGCACCAGCATTTCGATAATGCGGTGAATGTTCCTTTGGTAGAGACAATACTTCTTCCTGGCATTTTGTATTGATATGGCTTTTTCTTTCATACCGGCAACAGGCAAGTTAAAGGACATCGGAAAATTGGGGCTTCAACCGGATGAAAACAAGAATGCCGATGCATAAAATTCCGGCCGTGCAAGCCCAGAAATACAGCGAATAGAGCGGATGGTGCCAAAAAGGTGTTCCGGTAATGAGCGAATCCCGATATCCCTGGATAATGTAATAGACCGGATTGAGTTTCAACACCTGCTGAATTCTTACATGCTTTTTCATCATTTCGATATTCCAGAAAATCGGCGTAACCCAGAAACCGATCTGCAGGAGTACCGAGACGATCTGGTTTACATCCCGGATAAAGACGAACAGGGTGGAAAAGAGCCAGGACAGGCCCAAAGCCAATATCACCAAACAGATAAGGTAATACAACAACTGGCTGAACCAGATCAGGATAGGCATATGCTGAAAAAGGATCAGTGCCAGAAGAATCGATAAAAAGATCAGATGGGTTACCAGGCTGGCGCAGGTCTTGATTATCGGCAATACCTGGGGTGTAAATATTGTCTTTTTAATGAGATGGGCATGATCGACAATGACCGGCGTAGAGCCGCTGATAATACTGGAAAATAAAAACCAGGGGGCGAGGCCCGCCGTCAGCCAGACAACAAAGGGCGCATCGCCTGTCGGTTGAACTCTAAATCCGAAACTGAAGACAAACCAGTAGACGGTAATCATGATGATCGGATGAATAATCATCCAGACAGGCCCCAGTCCGGAACCGACATATTGAATCGAAATCTCACGCCTGGTCATCAGGGACACCAGACGGCGCTTATTCCAAATTTGTCGGAGAAACAAAATCATACTATAAAACATTATAGAATTACCTTAAGGGGATGCAAACGGCTTCTTCTCACTTGCAATCGATTGAAAATACACATCTAACGTTGGATTGCAATCGGTCGGTCGACCTCGGAAATACCGAAAAATCTTAGAACAATAAACCAATTTTCAAGCAAATGCAATTCCGTCCTCTTGCCGCCGAATGATGGGCCTGCAATAGGATCCGGCTTCGGCTCATGACGATTCTGCTTTTTTTCTGAACAGAAGTGGTGTAGAAACACAGGGTATTTTTGACCCTACAACCCAACATGCAAGGTCATTGATCCTGGTGTGGCAATGGCATCATTATGCATAACATATCGGCGTCATAATCATACGTGACGTTGCAGGGTTAATCCTCTTTTTCCCTTTTTGGCCGTGAAGACAAAATATCATATCGAATACGGTTTGTTACGTGGCGCAACAGCCTTGATCAATGTCCTGCCTCTGCCTGTAATCATGGCGGTAACGCAATGTATCGGCTGGCTCGTCTGGATCGTCTATCCCTTCCGCCTCCGGGTTGCCTACAGCAATCTGTCAACCGTTCTGCCCCAGATGGGACATGCCGACAAAATACGGCTGCTGAAAAAGGTCTATTTCCACTTCATGCGGACCTTCGTCCTGATCTCCATTCTCCATAGAAAAAAGATCTTCCGGATCATCAAAGATGCGGAAATCACCGGCCGAGAAAAGCTGGAGCAGGCACTCTCCCAAGGGAAGGGAGTCATATTGACCACCTTCCACGGCTTTTGGTTCGAGGCCTATTTCGCCTGGTTCAATTCCAACAATCTGCCGGTAAGCCTCATCTATCAACAACAGAACAATCCCTTCTCCGACGCCTATTTCATCCGCCAGCGCCTCCGCTACGGGAGCAGCCTCGAACACCTGCATACCCATACCGGGATGAGCAGCTATCAGGAAGCCCTGGAAAGGAATAGAATCCTGATCATCAGTCTTGATCAGAGCTCATTCCATAAAGGTTGCGTCGTCCCGTTCTTCAACCGCCCCCATCACTGCGCCAAGGGAACCGCCATCCTCCACCTGCGGACCGGAGCACCGGTGATGACCAGCGTCTATTATGTCAAGGACGGAAAACTTCACATCGACTTCGATGAGGTCCGACTGCCCTCCTATCAAGAGATCAACGAAGAGAACATACGGGATATCTCGGCCATCAGCATCAAGGAATACGAATCATTTATCCGCGAAAACCCCGAGCAGTGGTTCAGCCTTTTCCACAAATTATGGACCAAGACCGACTACCCGAAATCCGTGAAAAGGACCTTGGGACAGATTTTTTTCTGATCGCCGGCCATCACCATCTCTGGTAAAAATTTCACTTTGTTATTCAACCCAAGTGGTGTATGAATAGACCGTATTGCGATCATCTTACCTCTTGAAAAATCCACAGATAATATTTTGAATATATTATGTTTTATTTGCAAATAAATGACTAATAAAGAAATTTTATCCAGAATCTATGTAACGATCAAACCGTATCGTTTGCGACTCTTTATCGCCATGATCGCGATGTTTGTCGTTGCTGCGATGACCGGCGCCCAGGCATATCTCGTCAAGGATCTCCTTGACAAGATATTTGTCGAAAAAAATATATTTTTTCTCGATATCCTGCCGATCGTTGTCGTTTTCATCTTCTTGTTCAAATCGGTTTTTTACTACCTCTATTATTTCCTGCTGGAAAAGGTCGGCCAATCGATCATCCGGGATCTTCGTATCTCAATTTTCGAGCATCTCCATGCCCAGTCACTGTCTTTTTTTCATCAGATGCCGACCGGGACCTTGATTTCCCGCGTCATATCCGATGTCACCTTGTTGCAGCAGGCGGTCTCCAATGCCCTGGTCGGGATCATAAAAGATTTTTTTCAGGTCATCATCCTGCTGGGCGTCGTCTTCTATATGAACTGGAAGCTGGCCATGTTCTCCTTTATCATCCTCCCCGTCGCAGCCCTCCCGATCATCAAGTTCGGCCGGATCTTCAGGCGCCTGAGCACCAAGAGCCAGGAGGAGACGGCCCATGTATCCAATATGCTCTATGAAACCATCACCGGCAATAGAATCGTCAAGGCCTTCTGCATGGAAAAATATGAATGCCGGCGGTTCAGGGACCAGATCTATACACTCTTTAACGTCATCATGCAGGATGCCAAATTGCGAGGCATACAGCACCCCCTGATGGAATTCATCGGCGGCGTTGCAATCGCCCTGATCATCTGGTTCGGCGGCAACGAGGTTATACACGGAACGGCTACTCCGGGTACATTTTTTGCCTTCCTGACGGCACTTATAGCCGCCTATGAGCCGGTAAAAAACGTCAGCGAGATCAATTCGACCATCCAGCGGGGGATGGCCGCGGCGACAAGGGTTTTTTCGCTTCTTGATGTCGAACCGGAGATCGCCGACAGCCCGGGGGCCATCGAGCTTCCTTCCTTCAGGAGCACCATTGAATTCAAGAATCTCTCCTTCAGTTACGACAAAGCCAATAGGGTACTGTCCGGCATCAACCTCAAGGTCAATGCAGGAGAAGTGCTTGCCATAGTGGGACCGAGCGGAGGAGGAAAGACGACACTGACCAATCTCGTCCCCCGCTTCCTTGAGGTACTCGACGGCGCCATTCTGATCGACGGCAAAAACATCACCGAGGTCACCATCAACTCACTACGAAACCAGATTGCCATGGTCACCCAGCAGACCATTCTCTTCAACGACACGGTGGGAAATAACATCGCCTACGGCGACCTCTCCAAATCCCAGCAGGAAATTATTGATGCTGCCGATGCTGCACATGCCCTCAATTTTATAAACGAGCTTCCGCAAGGGTTTGATACCTTGATCGGCGAAGGGGGATCACGTCTGTCCGGAGGTGAGCGTCAACGTATTTCCATAGCCCGGGCCCTTCTGAAAAACGCCCCCATTCTGATCCTGGATGAAGCGACCTCGTCCCTTGACACCGAGTCCGAGCGTGAAGTTCAGAAGGCTCTGGAAAACCTGATGAAAAATAGAACAACCTTCGTTATTGCCCATAGAATTTCCACCATCAAGAATGCCGACAGAATCATCGTTATCAAGAACGGTTCGATCGTGGAAGAAGGCACCCACGACAAGCTCCTTTCCCTGCATGGAGAATATGAGCTCCTCTATAGGATGCAATATGCCTGAGACAGGCCTGAGACCAATACAATGTCCATCTTTCGACAAAATCGATATCGTCAGGCCCTGACCGCGGCAGGTGTGTACGCTGCCATTGCAACCTGCTTTTTCATCCCCCTCTCCACGTCCCTGATGGACTTTTTCGCGTTGGCAATGGTTGCATGCTGGCTCTTTTCGGGGAAGATAGTTGAGCTGCCGCAACTGCTGAAAAGATCCCCCGTTGCCTCCGTCGCCACACTTCTCTTTCTCCTCTTTGTCATCGGCATCTTCTATTCACATGCCAATCTGCCCTATATCCTCGACTATTTCAAGAAATACAGAAAACTGATCTATATCCCGATAGTGATCTCACTGTTTGAACACAGCCCGAAGGCAAGGAAGAATGCCGAATACAGCTTTATCACCGGCTGCATTATCCTGCTTGTGATTTCCTGCGCCATGCGGTTTCACCTTCTTCCCGATCATAAGTATGGAGATTCAATTCTCTTTCATATCACCCACAGTTTTTTTATGGCGATTCTGGCGTTTTGGTCGGCTCATTTTTTCATGGAGTCGAAACAATACCGATATTTCTGGTTATTCCTGTTCATCGCCACCGTGTTCAACAGCATCTATATCGCCCCCGGCAGGACGGGAATGTTCATCCTGATCGTTCTTCTTCTTCTCTTTACCGCCCAGCGCCTTTCTATCAAGAAGCAGGCCATCGGCTTGATGCTTCTCTGCTTCTTTATTGCCGGCGCTTTTTATACGTCACACAACTTTTCATCGCGTCTCCATGAGGCCTGGTATGAAGTCATGACGTACAAACATGGTTCTTCGAGAACATCTCTGGGACAGAGGTTGGACTGGTGGAGCGACAGCCTGGAACTCATCAAGAAAAAGCCGATTTTCGGCTATGGAACGGGAGACTTTGCCGAAGCCCAGGGACAATTGATACAAGGAACGAAAACAGAACCGACCGACAACCCTCACAATGAATATCTTTTTATCACCGTACAACTGGGTATCGTCGGCCTGTTTGCTCTCCTCGCTCTTTTTGTCAGCCAATGGATCTGCTCGTTTAAACTGCACGGGAGAGACAGGTATCTCGTTCAAGGAGTCGTGGTATCGATGGTGGTGGGCTGTTGTATGAATTCTTTTCTTTTTGATACCCATCCCGGACATTTCTATGCCGTTCTTTCCGGGATATTCTTTGCCGCAACCCCGCATTGTCCGATGGCCTTCAAAAGACTGACCTGATTACTTCGTCACCACCATCTCCCTGTAAAGCCGGTTGTATTTTTCGACAAGCGACGGGAAAAGAAACTCTTTGCCTCTGCTTTTCCTGATCTTGGCGAATTCCTGCGTAAACCGAGAAAAATCGCGATGAACTTCATTGATTTTAGCTGCCAACCCTTCCTGATCCGTCAATAAAATCGGGGGAAGAATCTCCCTTGCCACCCCCACCGGTGTCGAAACCACCACATCCGCATAAAAAAGTCCCTCTACCAGGACCTTGGAAAACCCTTCCGTATGTGACGAAACGACGACCAAATGGGCCTTTTTCATCAGTTGTGGAATATCCTCCCTGAAACCGGCAAGATGTACTTTTTCTTCCATTCCGGATCCTTGCAGAATATCTTCCAGATTTCTTCTCTCGGGGCCTTCGCCGATTATCAGCAGCTGGAAGTCGAAATCCAAGGCATGTACCTGACGAATAAGACGATCAAATCCCTTGATCTTGTCAAGACGACCGATGGCGAGAATGGTAAATACATCCATTTTTCCGGCATCTTCGATTTCCACTGGCCAAATCCCGTTAAAGACCACTTCGACACGAGCCGATTTTTTTGCCCGGATTGTCTCACGTGATGCCTTCGATACTGCGGTTACCCAATCCAATCTATTAAAAATACTTCCTTTTCTTACATTATGCTTGGTTGCAAGATGGGGGATATGGAGAAATCTGTTGACGCCAAAGACCAGTTCGGTGCCCTTGACGGCATGGGTATGGATAATATCAGGCTTGATAGCCTTCAAACATTGAAAAATCTCGTGGGACAGGAAGGGGTTGTGCCGGGTGGGATGGGAACGCATGATCACTTGATCGACATCCACCGAAAATCGATCCCGGTATTGCGTGCCCCGAAGAAGCAAGGCCGTCACCTGATGCGATCCGGCCAAGGCATTTGACAGCTCGACAAAGACGCTTTCCGCCCCTCCCCACCCCTGCGACGCCATGAACTGCACAATCTTCACGGTCAGGCCAACGGGACATGCAGCATGATCTGTCCGGCGATATACTCATGCGCCGTACCATTGCAATGTGTTTCATCATGATAATACCGGCCCATATTATCATGGAAATGTGCGTACAGGTCGACCTTCTCACAATGAGGATATTGAGCTGCAATTTTGGAAAGAATGGTGTTGTACCGCTCAATTTCCGGATTCCTTTCCTGCTCTTTATGGGGCACCGTTTCAATCAGAAAGACCTTCGCTTTAGCTGCCATACCGGCTATCGTTTTTATGCTTCGTTCGTATTCTTCTATCGGCACAACATTTTTCTCGCCGAACCGTTTATTCAGACCAGCGTTTCTACATATTTTTTTATATTTCTTCACCAGGCCTCTCACCTGCTTCCTGAAAAAATTATCCGGATAATAGAGGACATAGGGAGAGTATTTGAATGTTTTATAGGAATCCACCAGCCCGAACTGCACCAAGAGATAGGAGACGTCATCTGTGAGATTCTTCTTCAACAGCAATAGCCCCTCCCTGGTGGTGGCCATGGTACAGGCACAATTTTTGACCTGTATCCCCGTCAGCTTCCCAAATCGCTCGGGATAGCTGTTGCCGATACAATCGGCGACCCCCAGCGTATTACAATCGCCTATGGCCAGTATTTCTCCGTCGGCGGTGTTCGTCACCTTATGGCAGGCGGAATCTTCTTTCACTGAAGCCGCAACTCTTTTTGATCGGCCAAGAGCTCATTATAGAAAGCCAAGGTCTGCTCACACATCGATTTAGTCGTGAAACGCTCCCTGACCCGTTCCTGACCTTTCTTGCCGTATGCCTTGAGTCTATCTACATCGGACAATGCCTTCTGCAATCCCGTTGCCAGATCAAGAGGGTCCGACGGATTGACAAGCCAGCCGGTCTTGCCGTTGACCACCGTCTCCAGACTCCCGCCATGGGCCGTTGCAATGACGGGTTTCCCCATGGCCATTGCCTCAACCGTCGTCCTCCCAAATGCTTCCGGTTCTTTTGACGAGGTGGAAAGAACGATATCCGCAAGCATCAGCGCCGCCGGCATATCCGTACAATGCCCAACAAGTTTGACCTTGTTTTCCAGATGATTTTCGCTGATGATCGTCTTGAGCTCACCGACAAATCCCGGATTATCTGTAACATCCCCGACAAGAACAGCTTGAAATATTTTATCTTTCATATACATCAGACTCTGGAGAAATATATCCTGCCCTTTCAGCCGGGTCAGGCGACCGGGGAGCATGATAACAGGTATGTCTTCCTGTATCTTCCAGTCCTTTCTGAGATCGTCAATCCGTTTACGACCGACCTTTTCCGGATCGAAAAGATCGCTATCCACTCCCCGAAAAATCAATCTGACCTGGTGATTCACCTGGTAGTTTTCACATATGTGCTTCTTGATGCTCTCCGAAACTGCAATTATGCCATCACCCTTGGTCATGATCGCGCTGTAACTGTTGACGGAATAAAAACCGTGAAAGGTGGTGACCAGCACGGGGCGCTGCTCCTTCGGCAGGCTCTTCCATGCCATATATCCCACCCAGGCCGGCATCCGTGAACGCAGGTGCAGCACATCGACATGTTCCCGCACCATGAGCCTTCGCAACGGCCAGATATAGAGGAGACTGCGCAAGGTCTTGGATCCGACATGCCACTTTATATGCCGGCTGTTCTCCTGTTCCAGCTGTTCGACAAGTCGGCCTCCGGCGGAAATGACGTACGAGTGGTGCCCCTGTTGGGCGAGGTATCGTCCCATCTCCAATGTTCCCCGCTCGACACCTCCGCCGATAAGTTCGGGTAGCATCTGCACGACGGTCAGGATCTTGCCCGTGCGCTTATCTTCCTTCTCCTGGAGGAGTTTTTCATAAAGGGCAACGGTTTTTTCACACATCCTGGCGGCGGTAAAGTTTTCCCTTACCCATTTCCGTCCTTCTTCACCCGCCTGTTTCAAGAGCGGTGTATCCGTTATGACCTTTTTTATGGTCAGGGCCATGTCCTTTGGATCGGACGGTTCCACCAGCCAGCCTGTTACACCGTTGAGAATAGTCTCCAGACTACCGCCGTGCTTTGTTGCAACTACGGGTTTACCCATGGCCATCGCTTCAATAGCCACCTTGCCGAAGGCCTCCGGCTGGCTCGATGAGGCTGAAACAACAAGATCGGCAATCTGAAGAGCGGCCGGCATATCGGTACAATGCCCGACAAGTTTTACCCTTTCTTCCAGACCGTTCCTGTGGATTTTATCCAGCAGTTTTTTGGTAAATGAAGGGTTGTCGTCTACATCGCCTACGCATATGGCAGTAAAAGGTGTCTCTTTAATTCGGGCAAGACTGTCGATAAAGACATCCTGACCTTTCCAGAATGTCAACCTTCCCGGTAACATAATGACAGGAACACCCTCGTCTCGGATCTGCCATTTCCTCCGCAGTTCCCGGATCCTGTCACCGTCAACATGGGCTGGATCAAAGGAATGGGTATCGAAGCCGCCATGAATCAGTTCTATTTTACAAGGACTTACTTGGTAATTTTCGCGGATATGATCCGTTATGACCTGGGATACGGCAATGACCTTCTCGCCTTTGGTCATGATGGTCGAGTAGGAATTCACGGAATAAAAACCGTGAAAGGTGGTCACCAGCCCCGGACGCTTGTCTACGGGCAATGATTTCCAGGCGGCATAGGCAACCCAGGCCGGCAAACGGGACCGCAGATGGATGACATCGATATCCCCTTTGAGGAAAAACCGACGAAGGACACCGATGTACTTCAGACAACGAAGGCTTTTTTCCCCTATATGAGGGTATCTGAGATGGATTCCTCCCGCATCCTCCAATTGTTTCACCAGACGGCCACCTGCTGAAATGACAATCGAACGGTATCCCCTTTTCGCGAGATAAATTGCAAGATCGAGGGTTTCTCCTTCAACCCCTCCTTCATCCAATGCCGGCAGAATCTGTACTATATTGAGCTTTTTTGATACCATAGCTTTACTATCTCTTTGGCACATAGACTGGCTTCATCAAGGGGTTCCTTGACATTCCACATTCGACGTCCTTCCTTCCAGGCAGCGAAGGTGACTACCATGCCGCGTTGCAGAAGAGTTTCTTCACTGCTCCTGAATTTGTTTTTCTTCTTTTTCCAGACAACAGGCAAGATGCCGACACAACATCCGGCAGTCAATGCCTCATAGACCATGGACATGGAATCGGCTGTAACCCATACCGTTTTATTCGTGTAATACTGCCTCTCAATCCACCCCGATTCGGTGTCCTGGAACTTGAAGAACCTGACATTGGGAAATTGCCGGGCTATACCCTCAATCAAGGAAACCGTTTCTTCCGGTGTCCTGGGGGAAGATGCTATCGTCCATTCTTTTTCAGCCTCTTCGACGATGAGGTCTTGCACATATCCAATAATGCCCGTCGAATTCCAAAGATGACTCTTCGTGTCGGTCCCGCCCAGGAGGATCAATCCCTTTTTTTGATCGTGTCCCTCCCCCGCCTCGGAACAATTCGGGGGACCGAACGTGAGAAAGATATTTTTCCCTGCAGCAATCCCGTCGTGTCGTGGAACAAAACAGAGATCAAAGCGTCTCCTCAACATCCATGCAGGAGCCATGCAGGTACACACCAAGGCATTGCCGTACCTTTTACCGGACAGCATCGGGATATGGGTATGCGATCCGGTACCGATCATCACATCATGGTGATCGCGGACCACCGAAAAAGATGCATCCCAGGCAAGGAGGTATCTGATCCAGGACCATATATCCTGCAACGGTGTTCGCCTGGCAACCTTCACCGTATCTATCTCAACAGGATGGATCCGACGAAGCGCCTTGATGACTCCCATAGTCTGCTTTTCATGCCCCGGGCTTCCATCAAGAAACACGGCGACCTTCAAGGCACGACATCCATATGCATCCCTGGGGTTCAATACGGTATCCGGGAGAGAGAGTAGGGTTCAGCTGCAATCAGGCAGCGACTATCGTGGTGGTTGGGGAGGAGGTCGACGCCCCCCTCCTGCCAGTTTGACGATAATCTGATTGGATTTCTGCAGCCTGGAGGTCATGGTCTTAAAGAGATGACTGGAAACATCCGGATATTTTTCAATTACCTCTTCGATCTTATCCCCCGGGAACCGTTTGATGGTGCTTCGTCCCTGAGAGACAATGGAGGCCGTCCTCTGTTCTCCCGAAATTGCCGCCATTTCGCCAAAGAATTCACCCGGTTCCGTCAGTTCAGCAATCTTCTTCCCGCCTTTGATAACGGTCAAGGCGCCCCTGATCAACTTAAAGAAGTCGATATCGGTATTCCCCTCTCGAATAATGATATCCCCATCCTCATAATCCTCCACGTCGGGGTTTACAAGATAGGCAGGCAAGGTCTCCTTATGGGCAACAGTCCGACGTAGTGCCTCATCGACACTGGTTATCCCCTTCCGCACTTTCTGCAAAGCGGATTCCCTGAGAGGCGTCATGCCTTCCTGTATGGCAATCTTCCGCAGCTGATCTTCGGCAACTTCGGCACCGATGGCCTTTGCCACCTCATCGGTGATCTCCATCAGTTCGAAAAAACCGACCCGGCCTTTATATCCAAGATTGTTGCAATCAGGGCATCCGTTGGGTCCATAGATGACCAGATCATCGATTTCATCCTCGCGGAATCCGACATGCAGCAGTTCATTCCGATCATAGGTGACGGGCTTCTTGCACTTTTGACACAGCCGTCGACCAAGCCGCTGCGACAAGACCATGGTGATGGAAGAGGCCAGCATGTACGGCGGAATTCCGATATCCACCATACGTGAGATCGTCGCCGGACTGTCATTGGTATGGAGCGTGGAAAAGACGAGATGCCCGGTCATGGCCGCCTTGATGGCAATCTCGGCCGTATCCATATCCCTGATTTCACCAACCATGATGATATCGGGATCCTGGCGGAGAAAGGCCTTCAGGGCTGCCGCAAAGGTCATGCCGACATCGGTATTGACATTGACCTGATTGACCCCTTTAAAGTTGAATTCGACAGGATCTTCTGCCGTCAGGATTTTTATGTCCTCCTTGTTCAATGAATTGAGTGCGGAATACAGGGTAACGGTCTTGCCGGATCCTGTCGGTCCGGTAACCAGGAGAAGGCCCTGCGGGCGGTTGAGACAGCGTTTCAACATATCAAAGGTCGACTGTTCAAAACCGAGCTGGGTAAGATCCACATTCAGGGAACTTTTGTCGAGGATACGCAGAACAACGGATTCTCCGAACAGCGTCGGCAAGGATGAAACCCGGAAATCGACCGAACGGTTCTTGCCCATACGCATCTTTATGCGCCCATCCTGCGGGATCCTTCTCTCCGTAATATCAAGCCCCGCCAGTATCTTCAGCCTGGCAACCAGTGCATTCTTGATATTGAGCGGCAGATTCATCGATTTAAAAAGCGAGCCGTCTTTCCGGTAACGGACTTGCATGTTTTTTTCATAGGGCTCCACATGCACATCGGAGACACCCTCCTGGACGGCCTTGATAAGGATGCCGTTCACCAGCTTGATGATCGGCGCATCTGAGGCGGCAAACTGGTCCCGCACTTCGTCCTCACCAACGCTTTCAAGCTCAAACTCGTCGGCGGCATCGGCCACGATCGACCCGAAATCGTCAACCTGAGTAACCGTGAGTTCCTCGAACTCATCATCTACGGCTGCATAAAATGATTTCGCCTCTTCTTCACTGATATTATAGTATTTTTTAAAGGCTTCAACGATGTCGCTTTCAGTGGATACGCAGACTGAAAGTTCTTTGTTCAAGGTATTCTGCAACTCCTCAACGGCCGTTGCATCCGAGGGTTCAGCCATGGTAATCTGCAGCATATTTCCGGCCATCCTGAGCGGAAAGGCCATATACTCCTTGGCAACCTCATAGGGCATCAGTTTTACGGCATCCTTCGATGGAGGCTCATTCTTGATGACAACAGCGGGATAGTTGTGCTGACGGCTGAGAAAGTTAAGGATGGTATCGTCATCGATATAGTCGAATTGACGCAGGATGGCCCCCAGGCGGCCACCTTTTTTGTTCATTTCCTTCTTGGCATTTTCCAACTGGGCGGGTGTTATGTAACCGGCCTTACTTAATAACTCTCCGATCTTTATCTTACCTGCTCCGGATTGATCCTTGACGGTCCTCTTGAGGGACGTTCTACGGGGAGGCGTGAGAGTTTTTTCTGCCATACGTGTCATGACCGTCATGCTGATTTTGATATCGGAAAGAGGAATTCTAAAATATTTCTATATAAGTATAAGACAAATCACTATATAAGAGAACTCCTTTTTATAAGAAAAAACAAGCGGAGAATACTATCCGGAGGATCGATGTAAAAATTTCTTCTTCACAAACGCCGTTCAATTCACTGAAAAATATGGTATATGTTACTCTCTATTTTACAAGGAGTTACACTATGTGACGACTGTCTGGATCGACCTCCATTGTCAAGTTCTTTCTTGCTTACGAAAAATTACCCGATTGAACACACGCACCAAGGATTGCGACATGCACCGTAAAATTCAAGATATTTTAAAAAAAATCAATTACATAGAGGCAGATGTTGAAATCCAGAAACAGATTCTCTTCTCCCTTCCCTCCAATGAAAAAAGCGAAATGGAGCGAATCCTGGCATGTATTGCCGCCCATAAAAAAGAGATCGACAATTTGCGCCGGACAATAGAAGAGATATCTCCGGCGGAACATAAGAATATTTTGATTCTTGAGAGTGCCGTAACCGCCTTCAAGGAAATGGCAAGCAAGAAAAAATTTATCTCCGTTGAAGGAAAGAATATCAACGAGGAGTGCCATCTGACATTAAAGGACGGATCCCGACTGGACTGTCTTGTCAAGGCCTGCGATGAACAGGGAGGATGGACGATTATCACCTCGGAGGGAGCGATACAACACCTTTCCCGGGAAGAAGTGGATAACGGCCCTCAAGACCCGGAGGATAGTTTCCACTGACGGCTTCGATGTTTCCTCCCACATCCCCAGGCGAATTCTTCCCAAGCAAAAAGAAATTGCCTATCGAGGCAAATTATGGTACGAGAACCATGTTGTTATCTGAGGGGTATCGAATGTCATTATCCGGTTACGGAAACGGGAATCCACAGCCGATTTTCGTAACAAAATGCCGGGAACTCAACCTCCTTTTTTGCGGCGACCGGTATCTCGAATCCTCTGGTCTTTGAATCCCGGCATGCAGTTCCATTGGAGAGGCGTAAATTTTTCTAAACTAGTTTGAAATCGATAAAACACGTGTTTCTTTGAACCTCGTTTGTATTTCGGCCTGATCAGTCTTTTTTTCAACACAATTCAATTCATGGGTTCCGAAATGGTCTTCCCATAAAGGGGCCCCAAACTACCAAAGGAGTGAATTATGGCATTAGATCCTACCAAACACGCGGATTGGGAAATTGCACAGGATGCAGAAAAAACGATGTTGACCATCTATGAGATAGGTGAAAAACTGGGACTTACCAAAGAAGAACTCCTCCCCCAGGGTCATTATATCGCCAAGATCGATTTCAGAAAGGTTCTTGAGCGTCTGAAAGACAAGCCCAACGGAAAATATATCGACGTCACCGCCATCACCCCGACACCTCTTGGCGAAGGAAAATCAACCTCTTCGATGGGACTCGTTCAGGGTCTTGGAAAACTCGGCAAAAGCGTCTGCGCCGCCATCCGTCAACCGTCGGGCGGCCCCACCATGAACATCAAGGGCTCGGCAGCCGGCGGCGGGCTGGCGCAATGCATTCCGCTGACCCCTTTCTCTCTCGGCTTCACCGGTGACATCAACGCCATCATGAACGCCCACAACCTGGCCATGGTCGCGCTGACCTCGCGTATGCAGCATGAAAGAAACTATACCGACGAGCAGCTCGATCGCCTTACCCATATGAAACGCCTGGATATCGACCCCACCAGAGTCGAGATGGGCTGGATCATGGACTTCTGCTGTCAGTCCCTGCGCAATATCATCATCGGCATCGACGGCGTCAACGGCAAGTCCGACGGTTTTATGATGAAATCAAAATTCGGTATCGCCGTTTCTTCAGAGGTTATGGCCATCCTTGCTATTTCCAATGATCTCAAGGATATGCGCGAGAGAATGGGCAAGATCGTCGTGGCCTATAACAAGAAAGGCGAGCCGGTGACCACCGAGGACCTGAAGGTTGCTGGCGCCATGACCGCATGGATGGTCGAGGCCCTCAACCCATCCCTGATGCAGACCCTGGAAGGCCAGCCCGTCCTCGTTCATGCCGGACCGTTTGCCAATATCGCCATCGGCCAGAGCTCGATTATCGCCGACAAGATCGGCCTGAAGCTTGCCGACTATCATGTCACCGAATCCGGATTCGGTGCCGATATCGGGTTTGAAAAATTCTGGAACCTGAAGTGCCGCTTCTCCGGTTTGATTCCCGACTGCGCCGTTGTCGTAGCCACCATCAGGGCCCTGAAATGCCATGGCGGCGCCCCGGTTCCGGTTCCCGGTAAGGCGATGCCGAAAGAATATCTGGAAGAGAATGTCGGCTGGGTTGAAAAAGGCTGCGCCAACCTCATTCACCATATCCGAAACGTCAGAAAGGCGGGCATCAGCCCTGTGGTCTGCATCAACGCCTTCTATACCGATACCACGGCTGAAATCAACAAGGTCCGCGAGCTCTGCGAGGCGGAAGGTGCAAAGGTTGCCCTGTCCCGTCACTGGGAGAAGGGTGGCGCCGGCGCCATCGAATTTGCCGAGACGGTTATCGCCGCCTGTGAAGAGAAGACCCAGTTCAAATTCCTCTATGAGCTTGACATGCCGATCAAGCAGCGAATCGAGCTTATCGCCAAAGAGGTCTACGGGGCCGACGGTGTAGACTACTCAGGTGAGGCCAACAAGGCCATCGAGAGAATCCAGAAAGACCCGGTCCTCTCCAAGCTGGGAATGTGCATGGTCAAGACCCATCTTTCCCTGTCCGACAACCCCACCTTGAAAGGTGTGCCGAAAGGCTGGAGACTTACCATCCGCGAGGTCCTGACCTACGGCGGTGCAGGCTTCATCGTGCCTGTGGCCGGAACCATCAGCCTGATGCCGGGTACCAGCTCGAATCCGGCCTTCAAACGCGTTGACGTCAACCTTGAAACAGGAAAGGTTGAAGGTGTTTTCTAGATCTGTTCCTTTTTAACAAAAGGGGGGCGGCTATCATGGATAGCCGCCCCCCTTTGTCTTTTTCTTTGTTTATTCGGCCTTTTTTATGGTTCCTGCCGGGATATCTTTTACTCCATTGCCGGATATCTTTTCCTGATTTCCTCAGCCAGCGGGATCATGATCTCGCGCATGGACGGTTCGGCGGCATTGGTCGTCCGGAGTTTGAAGATATGCCGCCACTCCACAAGGTTGCAGTAGACAATAATCTCCGTCTTGCAGGAATTGGGAAGAACGGTCCTTGCCGCCTGGGGACTCGAGGTCTGCAGGAGTTGCAGGTAAATGGCCTCCGTGTCCGCCATGGCCTTGGACCAAAGCCTGTATTCTTCTGAATCTTCCTTGAAAAACATCGGCTTGATAAAGCTTACCTGGTTGTCGAACTTATCCTGATTGTAGCGGCAGTAGCGCTGGCTCTCCTGCAGGAAGGAGCACGGTCGATGCCTGACAATCTCATGCGTTACAGCCCTGTTGACTACAAATTTCACCCCGATATACCTGTGCTTCAGCAACAGGCTCGCAGGCAGCTTTTCAATGTCGTCAAGAGGCATCTTTTTCACCGCAAGAGGCCTCTGGGGCTGCCAGGCGTCCTTTGCATCCCATACTCCTGCAAAGAGATAGGGATGACGGCCTCCCAGATGGGCGGTTATGGAACTTACGATTTCATTGTCCGGGCACCGCTGGTATAACTCTCGATAGGCCCGGACCGATCCGGTGATCAGCAGACCGTCCTGCTGCTGATCAATGATCAGGAACCTCGGCTGACAGGCCATAAGGGCCGCCGACTGGGCGGGGTTGCAACCGACCTGCAGGGTCACAACCGCCATCTCCAGGACCGAATTGTGACCGTGGGCTGCAATCTTCGAGACAAAGGGCAGAGCTGAATTCTCGGTAATCAGATCTTCGCTTTTATAACAGATACGCCCGCATTCCTCCAGGCGTACGGCCAGGCTTTTTCGATCGAGATCATCCTGAATCTGAAAGTACGGATCAATGATTTTCATATCCTATCACCCGTTCCAAAATGGAGACATTTCTCTCAATGAGGCGATGACCGTGGGGATTTTTGCCAGAACAAAATCGACCTCTGCCTCTGTATTATAGACACTTAAAGAAAAACGAATGGAGCCGTGAGCGGCGGTGAACGGGACCCCCATGGCCCTCAAGACGTGGGATGGTTCCAGAGAGCCGGATGTACAGGCTGACCCCGATGAGGCACAGATATTATAGCGATTCAGATGCAGGAGTATCGCCTCGCCTTCGACGAACTCAAAACTGATGTTGGCGGTATTCGGCAGACGGTTTGTCTTGTGCCCATTCAACATCGAGCGCGGGACTGTGGAAAGCAGCCCGCTTTCCAGCTTGTCTCTCAAGGCCTTGACCTTGGTGTTTTCCTCTGCCATGTTCTTTGCCGCAAGCTCACAGGCCTTTCCGAGACCGATAATCGAGGCGACGTTTTCCGTCCCGCCCCGCCGGCCTTTTTCCTGATGCCCACCGGCCAAAAACGGGACGAAAGGCGTGCCGCGGCGAACATAGAGCACCCCTACCCCTTTGGGTGAATGGAGCTTGTGTCCGGACAGGGAAAGAAAATCGATATCGAGTTTTCTCAGGTCAATCGGTATCTTGCCGACCGCCTGTACGGCATCGGTATGAAACAGGATTCCTCGTTTTTTGGCGATGGCGGCCAATTCTTCGATCGGAAAGATCACCCCGGTTTCATTATTGGCCCACATGATACTGACGATGGCGGTATCATCGTCCAGAGCAGCCTTGTATTCATCCAGATCAAGACTTCCATCGGAGGCGACCTTTAATCTGGTGACCCGATGTCGGTGACCCGTCATCTTGTCCAGGTTGTCGCAGAGGGTCTTGACGGCCGGATGCTCAACCCGGGTGGTGACGATGTGCCGTTTCTCCGGAAAGGCCTGGAGGGCCGACAGCACAGCCGTCGAATCACTTTCCGTCCCGCAGCTGGTGAAGGTGATCTCCTCTGCTTCGGCACCGAGCAGATCGGCAACCTTGGCCCTGGCCTTCGCCACCTCCCTGCCGACCTGGCCGCCGAAATTATGCATGCTTGACGGGTTGCCGTAATGCTCGGTCAGATACGGCATCATCGCGTCGAGGACCTCCGGAGCTATCCTGGTGGTGGCGTTATTGTCCATGTAGATCACTTGATCGGTTGTACTGTTCATGGATTGGCATCCTCCACGATCAATGTGTCAAGGACCAGCTCTCGCAGTTTTTTCTCAACATACTGTTTCAGGGTCGTCTGCGATTTTGTACAGCTTGTACACGCCCCCCGCAGCGACACCTTGACAAAATCGCCATCGACATCGATGAGTTCGATATCTCCGCCATCCTTGCGCAGGCCGGGTTTCACCTCCCTCTCCAGGACCTCCTCGATCTTCTTGATCTTCTGCAGGGTGGTCATCCTCTCGGGCTTTTTTTCTACCGTCTTGATTTCGAATAATTCTCCGGCAGTCGCCCGCAGGATGTCGCGCAGCTTCTCCTCGCACTTCCCGCAGCCGCCTCCTGCCTTGGTGAAGTTGGTGATCTCCTCCACGGAACGAAGATTCGATTCCTTTATTGCCCTGATGATCTCGATATCGGTAACCCCGAAGCACTCACAGATGATCTCTCCCTCCGCCATGGGCAGCACAGTCCCACGGTAATCGGCAATGGCGGCCTCGAGCGCCTCTCTTCCCATCACGGAACAATGCATCTTTTCTTTGGGCAGCCCACCAAGAAAATCGGCAATATCCTGGTTGGTTATCTTGGCTGCCTCATCAATGTGCATCCCCTTGATCATCTCCGTCAAGGCCGAAGAGGAGGCGATGGCGCTGGCACAGCCGAAGGTCTTGAATTTCGCATCGGCAATGCGGTCATTCTCATCGACCTTCAATGTCAGCTTCAAGGCATCGCCGCAGGCAAGCGAACCGACATCGCCCACTCCGCTCGGATTTTCTATTTCCCCGACATTTCTTGGGTGAAGAAAATGCTCCTGGACCAATTCCGTATATTCCCACATAAAGTACTCCCGAAAAATATTTGATGACCTCTGATTTGCGACTGCATAGCCACCAGCCGAATTCAGGGAACCCGTCGTTCCTGTTCATCACCGACTGATGCTCACCGATTCAGCCCGGCAATAGTTGAAAGTAATACGTGTTACCTAAAATGCAACCGAGAATTTCCGCTCCCGCCCGCCAAAGGCGGAAAAGCGGGCCGACGCCCGGCCGACCTTGATCCGCAGCAGTCCGCCTGCCCCTCCGGTCTCTCCCTCGATCTCAGCCGGCAGGACCTATAGAAGGCCCAGCCCTGCAAGCATGGCCTTTGCCGTAGCGACGAGGCAGGTTGTTCCCGCCCGGGTCCGCGATTCAACATAAAAGCGGACCTTTGGTTCGGTTCCCGAAGGCCGTATCATCAGCCAGGATCCGTCCTCAAGGATCATCTTTCTCCCGTCGATGGCAATGACCTCACGGATAACCTGTTCCTCACCCCCCACCTGAACCCGTGTCCCGACGCCATATCGCTCCAATCCGGCAAGGGCTTTCATCAGATCGTCCCCGTGGAGACTCACCCGGATAGCGTCTTTGTCCGGATAATAGGCACCATACTGTTCTTCGATTGCCATCAGATAGTCGCCGAGATTCTTATCCAGCGTCATCACCATATCGAGCGCCAGCAGCAGGCCGATATAGGCGTCTTTTTCCGGCGTATGGCCGATCACCGAGATGCCGTCGGATTCCTCGAAACAGATCAAGGCCTTCCCTATTACCGGCTTGAATTCCTTGAATCCCACCCGGGGTTCGAATACCTGCTCGCCAAAGGCCCGTGCCAGCGCATTGGCCAGGTTGGAGGTGGCGACGGTCTTGGCAACCATCCCGCATTTTTTCTTCTTTTCATGGAGAAAATGATAACTCATCGCCCCGAACTGATTCATGCTGATATCCGTCGATCCATCGGTAAAGCGTATCCGATCGCCGTCGGGATCAATAATCGCGCCGAATTTCAATCTCTCGGACCTTTTCCGAAGCGTCCGCATTACGTCTTGCATATTGTTGAAAGAAGGCTCCGGGGCAACTCCGCCGAAGGTCACATCAGCCTGGGAACGCAGACGAACCAACCGCGGCGAACAGCTTCCGTTGAACAGCTGGGAGATATGCAGCCTGCTTGCCCCGTGCACCGAATCGATTACGACCGCAAGCTCGTTATGCTGTTCAAAGCGGCGGATAATCTCGTCGTATTCCAGCCCATGCCTGCCGACATTCTTTCTCACCAGGGTCTTCCAGGTTGACAGGGCATCGAAGGACCGGATATCGATTCTCTCGGTCGGCAGGGCAGGTTGTCCGGCAAAGGAAACCAGTGGTGATGCCCCACGAGTAATAATCTCATCAGATAATCGGGTTATCCTGCCTGTCAGCTCGGACGCCGCCGGACCGGCGTCGGCTGCATTGAATTTATACCCACCGTATTCCAATGGATTATGGGAAGGCGTCAAATTTATGGAACAAGCAGCATTCAACTCGAGAACAGCCGCAGAGAGCACCCCGGTAGTCGATTCTCCGGCGTAATGGACGGCAAATCCCGCGCGCACGAGGACGTCAATGACCGCCGCTGCCAGGATCTCGCCGGCAAACCGGTTGTCAAACCCGACCACGCAGCCACGCCTCTTGGCCTCGGCAGAACTCGCGACGCCAAGATGATCGGCAAGATCCGGCTCACGATCGACGGCGGCATACAGCTCGACAATGGCGGCCGTCACAAAAGAGACCGAACGGATGAAGATGTCCTTTCCCAAGAGACCGCGCCATCCCGATGTTCCGAACTTTACGGGATTCTTCGGCATGCCGGCATTGGTAAGTATCTCGTCGAGCACCTTCGTGTATGTCCTGTCGATCTCCTCCTGCCAGATGGGCCCCTGGTGTTTCCTTTTTTCCACGCATTCCCTGATAATTGCGAAATAATCAGCAGGGGAAGGGGCACCGGCATCCTGCCCTGAAACTGTTTTTTGGGCCTTATCGACTATCGACATCTTCTCTCACCTGGTCCGATCGGCTTTTCCGCTAAAAAGCACTCTCCCACAAATAACAACTACCTGCCCCTTACCTCTAGTCATAAAACAGAAAAATACACTTGTACAGAAAATAGTGCCGGATACCTTTTGCAGGCCGCTTTACCGCTCGTGCCATCTGCACCGGAACCGGCAGGCCTTTTATGGTCCATCCGGATTCAGCGTACTTTGAATATGCCTGATGAGAATCCCCGCTCAGTCTCCCAGCTTTTTTGCCTCTTCGATGATCATAATCGGGATATCATCCCGGATCTCATAGAGCAGGCGGCATTTTTCACAGATCAACCCATCGTTTTTTTCGGTGAGATGGATCTCCCCTTTGCACTTCGGGCATACTAAAATTTCCAATAAATCCTTGCTGATCATTGTATCACCCCTTTTCTGTTAACCACTGTTCTTTGCCGGCGTCGTCAAAGATCCGCTCGCCGACGGTTCAACGTGTACCGTGTTCCTTATCGAGTTGTCCCTGCAAGCCTTCCAGATATCTCCCCTGTTTACCTTGTATACCTTATCGCTCCTTGCTTCATCATCGAAAGCGATAGTCATGCACCAGCCGGACATAACAGTGGCCGATGGTCCGGCCGTCTTTTTTGATATCGAGTTGATCGACGCCTCCGAAGGAGGCGACATGGGCCGCGAAATATCCGG